>CAZVWB010000009.1:25687-147472 GCA_964631045.1 uncultured Planctomycetales bacterium | reverse complement strand
GCATCGCCGACGGCGAACTCGGCCGTGCCTCCCGGCGGTCCGAGCGCCTCGCCGATCAAAGCATGCAACCATACGAGCAGCGGCCCCGCATCGATCCCCAGATCGCTCCAGAGCGGATCGGGCGAAGTCGTCAGAAGCGCGACGCGCCCGGCGCCGCGCGCCGCCGTGACGATCGCCGGGCCGCCGCTTCCGTAGCGCCCCGCGACCCGCACATCGCGGCTCAACTCGCCCAGCGCCAACCAGCGCCGAACGGCGATCTCCTGCCAGTCAGCGACCGTCGGCACAGCGCCCGCGGCGAGTACGATCTGCTCGGGAACAGCACTCTTGCGCGCCACCGGCGGCGTAGATGCGAGCAGCATCCGCAAGCCCGGCCAGTCGGCGCCGTCCATTTCGCCGCGCGGAACCAGCAGAAGCGTCGCGCCGGCGTCGGCCAGCGCCAGAAGTCGGGGCGTCGCCCGGCCGTCGTCACCGATGCCGGTCGGGACGATCACCAGCGCCGGGGCTTCGCTCGCGTCGACCGCGGGTAACTCACTTTCGCTGACCAGCCGCACGCGCACCAGGTGCTCAGCCTCCGGCGTCACGCTTGGGGCCAACAGGTTTCGAAGGATCAGCAGCGTCAGATCGGCCTCCGCATCCGCAAGCGAACGGCACACCACCCAGACCAGCGGCCGCGGCGCTGCCTCGAAGGCCAGCCAGCGCGTCTGATCCAGGTCGAGCCGATCACCCGGCTCGATCCGCAACACCAGCACGTGCGGCCCAATGCCCACCGCCGGCAACGGCACGGCCGTCGTTACGCGCGTCCCCCGCGCCAGCGCAATCGGCCCGAGCCGCGGCAGCGGCATATCGTCCAGGCGGCCGCTCAGCCACACCTCGACATCCGCGTCCTGCGCTTCAAGTTCTGCGGCGATGTTCCACGCCGCACCCGCCGGCGCGCGCCCCAGCGGAGATTGCAACGCGCGAAGCGCGATGTTTCCGCGCGGTTCGTCGCCGAGGGGATCAAGCAGTCGGATGCTCGGGCGCGATTCTCCGACCAGCAGCGACGGCGACACATCCGAGAACGCCCGCGGCGTGCAGTCCGTCGCCAGCAGCAGTCGCTTCGAGGGCCGCGGACTACTGCGAAGCAGCTCCGCCGCCGTCCGCAGCGCCGCGCCGAGCGCGCGGGCGTGGCAGCGCTGCGTCGGCGGCTTGCGCAACGCGCGACAGGCATCTTCGATCGGCAGCCACTCCCCGCCGTCGTCGTCGCTACCGGCGTAGATCACCGCGGCGACATCCTGCGGCCCGGCGGCGCTGCGCGACAGCTCGCTCGCGGCCATGGCCCGGGCGGCGTCGAGCAGCATCGGAAAACGCTCGCCGCGCATCTGCATGCTGGCCGAGTCGTCGATTACCACGACGGTGGCGCTCGGCCCGGTCGCGCGCTGGTCGGCGGATTCGCACCGCGGACCGGCCAGCAGCAGCGCCGCCGCCGCCAGCAGCAACATGCGGACTACGAGCAGACTGATGTTTCGAAGTCGATTGGCGCGCCGCCCCTGCTCCAAAGCGGGCCACAGAAGTTGAATCGCCGGGAATCGCACGCGCCGCGCACGCCGGCGCATCATCAGATGCAGCAGCAGGGGGGCCGCCGCCGCGGCAATCCCCAGGAGCAGCCACGGATTCGAGAACTGCAACAAGCGCGGCTCCAGTCGCACGCGCGGTCGCGCCGCTGCGCGGCACGCATTGTACGGGCAGCCTGGGCGCGGCCGACGGGCCGGCAGCTGTGCGATTCCCACAGTGCGGCCAGAGGTGCTTACATAACAAAAACAGCACCGCCGGGTCCCAATCGGCGGTGCTGCTCGGATGGGGTCCGACGCGCGACCGCGCCGGAGGGGCTACGCGACGCAACCCGCGTCGCACGGGGTCAACCGGGGCGGGCAGTTGGTCGCAGGGCTCCCCAGCCGCTTCCACACTGCCGGCGCCAGCAGGCGACGCCGCAATATGTAAGACGCACGTCGCCGCTCAAAGTTGCGGTCGGCGCGCATTCCGCGAACGTGTGTTTTTTGGAACCCCCGCGGCCGGAATTCTCGGGGTCGGCGAAAGGTTATCACTTACGGGGTCTGCTCGCAGCCGGCGATCCCGGCAGCAGCCGGTGTCGCGCCGCCGGCAAAAATCACCTTACGCCCGCGGTCAGACTTCCATCCTCGGATCAAACAACCGGGCATGCTCGGCGAGGCAGAAGCGGTCGGTCATGCCGGCGATGTAGTCGGCCGCGACGCGCTGCACGCCTTGCTCGGCCACCCGCGCCGCATATCGCCGGGGCAGGAGCTGCGGCTCGCTGACATACGCCTCGAAGATCGCCGTGACGATCCGCCGGGCCTTGCTGTCCATTCGGGCCACCAGCGGGTCGCGATAAACATACTGCGTGACGACGGCTTCGATTGCCTGAATCGCGGAACGCATCCGCGCGCCCATCGCCACCAGCGGCTCGCCCGGCGGCGGATCGGCGATTCGGCGGCTCGTCTCGGCCGCCACGTCGCGCAGCACCTCCTGCTGAATGCGGTCGATCGCCGGCCGCACCCGCCCGCGCCAGTTCTCGCCCGGCGAGAAGTGCTCCCGCCACAGCTCGCAATCCGCCAGGTGCTCGACCGTCGCCAGCCCGGCCACCAACCCATCCTGCAAATCGTGCAGGATGTAAGACAACCAGTCGGCCAGCGCTGCGATCTGCCCCTCGAGCGGCGGCGGCAGGCCGTCCTGCAGCGGATGCGGCCCGGGGCGATCGAAGCGCGTCGTGTGTTTGGCCACGCTGGAGCGCAGATCGCGCGTCAGGTTCAGCCCGCGAAACTCCGGATATGGGTGCTCGAGGTACTCGACTACGCGCAGGGCGTGGGCGTTGTGCTCGAAGCCTCCGTGCTCCAGCATGCAGCGCCGCAGCGCCTCTTCGCCCGCGTGGCCGAAGGGCGGATGTCCGAGGTCGTGCGCCAGCGCCACGACTTCTGCGAGATCTGTCGACACTTCCAGCCGATCCGCCAGCAGCCGCGCGAAGTTCGCCACCTCCAGCGTGTGCGTGAGTCGGGTGCGGAAGTGGTCGCCCTCGGTTGCGAGGAATACCTGCGTCTTGTACTGCAAGCGGCGAAACGCCGACGAGTGCAGCACGCGCTGCCGATCCACCACCAGCGGCGGCAGATCGCCGCAGTATCGATCCGGGTGTTCCCGCGTCAGGTCCATCGCTATCACTATACCTCGTGCGCTGCGGCCGCCGCCGACGCGCGCGCGAAGCGCGCCGCCGCGGACTGTGGATCGGCCGAACCGATCACCGCCGCGCAGACGCACACGCAGCTCGCGCCGGCCGCGAACACCGCCCGGGCGTTGTCCGGCGTGATCCCGCCGATGCCCACCAGCGGTGCGGGGTAGCGCGCTGCGACCGCCTGCAGCGTCGCCGGCCCGGCGATGTGTGCTTGCGGCTTGGTCGCGCTCTCGAACATCGGTCCCACGGCGATGTAGTCGGGCGCTTCCGCCGTCGCGGCGTCGAACTGCTCCACTGTGTGCGTGCTCTTCCCGACCAGCAGACCGCCGCCGGCGATGCGCCGCACCTCGGCGACCGAAAGATCATCCTGCCCGACGTGCACGCCGTCCGCCCCCGCCAGCCGTGCGATGTCTGCACGATCATTGATGATCAGAAGCGCCCCGAATGATTGTGTGAGCGCCCGCAATCGACGTGCGCGGCGCAGTAACTCTGCGTCGCCCAGCGTTTTCTCGCGAAGCTGCAGGCAGCCCGCCCCGCCGCGTAGTGCCCCCTCGGCCGCCTCAAGCCAGGGCCGCGCGCACGCCGCCGCGGTGAGCAGCACGTAGAGCCGCACGGCCCGAAATCGCTCGATCAGCGGCGTCCGCAGCCGGCAGCGCTGCTCCAGCGCATACACCCGGTAGCGCAGCGCCTCCGCCGCCGCGGCGGCGGCCGGTGCGCCGAGCTTGGCGAACTCGCCGACGCAGCGCAGCGCCTCGGCCAACCGCCCGAAAGACGCCGCCGAGACGTGCTCGGCCGACTCCCGGCTAAGTTCCGTGGCCGTCTTGTTCGCCGCCCCCACGTCGCCGTCTGCGTCGCGGGCTGCGAGCAGGTCGGGCTCCCCAATCTGCCGCCGCAGCGTCGCCAGATCATGCCGCAGCGCCTTGGCTGCCGCGGCGGAAGCCGCGTCGTCGGTCGCAAATCGCAGGTAGTCTTCGATTACGCGCGCCGCTTCGCCGGCGCGGTTCAGGTTGGCGTCGAGGATTCGGGCGACTCGCGGGTCCACGCGCCGCAGACTACGGCAGCACCATGATCGGCTCAACCGGCAGCGCCGCGTCGCTCAGATCAACCGCCATCATCACGATCGATACCACGACCGGCACCGCGGTCACGGCGACGGCCCACTCCGCGAGCCGGCGGCCGATCCTGGCCCTTCGACGCCCGACGATCTCGCAGATCACGACGACGATCGCAACGTTCAGATACTTGTAGAACACCATCCCCGGCAGGCCGAACACCTGAATAATCCACGCGGCGATCGCGTTCAGCTCGTTGCCCCGATCCCCGAACAGGGGCGACAGAATCACCGCCGTGAGCACGATGTCGAATGCCGCGAGCAGGATGAACCACGAGTATGCGACCGGATAGAGAACCGCCGCCGCAGGCGTCTGTAACGCAGGTGCGGCGGTTGCTCCGTCCGCAGGTCTGATCCCGGCTGGCCCAACCAACATCGCCATTCCTCGCATCGCGCACACCCGCGGCTTCGAGCCCGACGTCGCCATCGGGTGGAACTCGGTCGCCTCTGCTCTAATGTTCCACATAACCACGCGTCAAGCCGCACAATCTTGTCAAAATATCGAGAAATTGCAGTTTCTTACGGAATCTCATGCGGCTGGACCGGCGGTGCGCACTCTTTGTGCGTAGTTTTTCGCACCCGTGCCGCTGCGGGAGCGGGTGCGACACGGCAGTTTCCGCAACAACCGTCCGCACAACGCCACGGGCCCCCAATGCCGCCGTGCTAAACCCGCATCGCCGGTCTCATACAGCGCCCGGCGCCGGCGACTCGCCGCCGCAGTGGCACACGGATTGCGATGAGTCTCCTGGAGATTGTTAATGAACCCGCCAATTCCGAACATACTGTTGATCGAAGACAGCGGCGCCGAGCGCCAGCGCCTGAGGGAAATCATCGAACCGCATGGCCTGCGCGTCCGCTGTTGCGCCAGCGCCGCGGCCGCCTGGGAGGAGATGCACATCGAGCAACCCGACCTGGTCATCACCGAGATCATGCTCGAAGCGCTCCCCGCCGGCCTGCACCTGAAATACGCCATGCGCGAGGACGAGCGCCTGCGAAACGTCCCGATCATCGTGCTCACCGGCGTCTCGCGCGACCTGGGCCTCGACTTGCACAGCGCCGTAGGCACGGACTACCTGCCCGCGGACGCATTCCTCGAAAAACCCGTGGATGCCGGAGTGCTGCTCGCGACCATCCGGCGGCTGACAGCAAACGCCCAGCCGCCGCTCGGGAGATAGGTCATGCTCGACGCCGTCATTCGACACGCCGACCTGCTCGCCCGAATCGACCTTCTGACGCCGCGGCGACGGCTGGTAGGTCCGGTGGCTCGTCGGCTGCCGCATTGCCGCCCGCCCGTCCGCTGGTTCTATGAAGAGGTTCACTCGGCATCCGAACTCGATCTCACGTTCCCGTATTGCGAGCAGAGTCCCAAGGCCTGGCTCCTGCCGCCGCGCGAAACGCTCTTTGTGTATGAAAAAGGCGAGAACGGCGCGCGAGGCCGCTTCGCGCTGCGCCCGGCCGCCGCCCCCGAGCCGCTGGCGCTGATCGGCGTCCACCCCTGCGATCTGCACGGCATCCTGCTTCTCGACCGCGTGTTCGAACAGGGCTATCGCGACGAACAATACCTGGCGCGGCGCGAGCAAGCGCTGATCGTCGGTCTGGATTGCCCGCGGCCGTGCGCGTCCGGCGTGTTCTGCCACGACATGCACTGCAACGAAGCCGAACACGGATTCGACGCGATGCTCTATCCGCTGTTCGGCGCGCGTCACGGCCTCGCGATCAACGATCCGGCCTACGCGGAAGAGACCGCCCCCGCCGGCCCGTATCGCCAGCGGGCGCGGCCCGCGGCGATCGATGCGTCCGCGCTCTTCGGCGTGCGCTTCGGCACGCCCGCGGGGCGCAAGTGGCTGCTGGGCGACCCCGGCGGCGCCGTTTGCCGCCGGCCGACGGCGGAGGATCAGAAAGCGCTTACGGCGTACCGCGTAGCGAAACACGCGGCGATGCGCTCGATTCTGTCGAGCAGCTTCGAGGAGCTGCCGGCGCTGCTGGGCCGGTCATACGACTCGCTGCTGTGGGAGGCGACGGCGCGGCGCTGCTACTCGTGCGGGAGCTGCAACCTGGTCTGTCCGACGTGCTACTGCTTCGACATTCGCGACGAGAGCCGAATCGAAGGCGGCGGCGCGCGGGAGCGCACCTGGGACGGCTGCATGCTCCGCGGCTTCGCCGAAGTCGCGGGCGGCCACAACTTCCGCGCGCAGCCTGCGCAGCGGCTGCGACACCGGCTGTTTCGCAAGGGCAAGTGGCTCTTCGAGCAGACGGGGCTGGCCGGCTGCGTCGGGTGCGCGCGCTGCGACCGGGCCTGCACGGCCCGCATCAGCTCCGTAGATGTATACAACCAGCTCGCGGAGGAGGCCCAGCCATGAGCGCCGCCGCCACCGATTCCGCCCCGCATCCGGATCTCTACGTCCCGGTTCCGGCCCGCCTACTGGCGGTCGAACCCCTGACCGCCGATGAGAAGCTCTTCAAGCTGGCGCGCGAGGACGGTCGCCCGCTGGCCCATCAGCCCGGGCAGTTCGTGCAGGTCTCGATCGTCGGCGTCGGCGAATGCCCGATCTCGGTCTGCTCGTCTCCGACGCGACCCGAGCACTTCGAACTGTGCATCCGTCGTGTCGGCGAGGTGACCGGCCAGATTCACAACCTCCTGCCGGGGGACGCCGTCGGCATCCGCGGCCCGCTCGGGCACGGCTTCGACATCGCCGACTTCGCCGGCCGCGACGTGCTGCTCGTCGCGGGCGGCCTTGGGTTGGCGCCGGCGCGGTCGCTGATTCAGTACATCCTCGACGAGCGCGAGCAGTTCGGTGCGTTCCACCTGCTCTACGGGGCCCGCTCGCCGGCCGAGATGCTCTTCCGCGACGACCTGACGCTCTGGCGCGGCGACCCGCGCGTGAATCTGCTCACCACGGTGGACCGCCCCGACGCCCAGTGGCGCGGCCGCAGCGGCGTCGTGACCACTCTCTTCCGCGACCTGCCCCCGCTCGATCCGCAGCGCACCAGCGTCGTCATCATCGGTCCGCCGGTGATGTTCAAGTTCGTGCTGCTCGAAGTGCTCGCGCGGCGCATCCCGCAGGCGGCGGTGTTCTGCTCGCTGGAGCGGCGCATGAAATGCGGCCTGGGCAAGTGCGGACATTGCCAGGCCAACAACGTGTACGTTTGCCTGGAGGGTCCGGTCTTCGCGTACAGCCGACTGAAGTCCCTGCGCGAAGCGCTCGATTGACGGCCGCGGCGTTCGTCCGCGCCCGCCGCGAGGTGTGTCATGGCCGTGCTTCCGATGATTCCCAAGTCGCCGCCGAAGCCCCGCATCGGCATCTTCAGCCTGACCAGTTGCGAGGGCTGCTCGCTGGCGATCCTCGAACTCGAAGATCGCCTGCTCGACATCCTCGCGCGCGTCGAAATCGTGAATTTCCGCGAGGGCGCGACCGAGCGCGACTGGGACATCGACGTGGCCTTCGTCGACGGCGCCGTCTCGACGCCCGAAGACGAAGCTGAGATTCGCCACATCCGCTCGGCGGCCCGCGTCGTCGTGGCCATCGGGGCGTGCGCGTGCCTGGGCGGACTGAACACGCTCAAAAACTACCAGGGTGTCGACAGCTACGCTCCGTACGTCTACGGCGACCGCGCGAAGCTCTTCCCGACCACCGATGCGCAGCCCATCTCGGCCTTCGTCAAGGTCGATTACGAGCTGCCGGGCTGCCCGATGATCAAAGAGGAGTTCCTGCGGTTTCTTACCTGCATTCTCGACGGCCGGCCCTTCCACCTGCCCGACTACGCCGTCTGCGTCGAATGCAAGAAACTCGGAAACCCCTGCCTGTACGAGCAGGGACTCGCGTGCCTCGGCCCATTGACGCGGGCCGGGTGCGCGGCCATCTGCCCGACGTACGGTTCGAAGTGCGAGGCCTGCCGCGGCTGCCTCTCCGGAGACGCATTGAAAGCCGCGGCGACCAACCTGCAGGAGCTCTACGGCAAGTCGGCCGACGAGATTCTCGCGGGGCTGCGGCTTTTTGGCGCGTTTCAGGGCCCCAGGCTGCCCTGACGCGCATCGGAGCGGCCAAATGCGGAACGTCACGATCGACGTCAAGCACATCACGCGAGTCGAGGGACATGGCAACATCTCGGTGCGCGTCAGCGACGGCGAGGTCACCCACTTGCAGCTCGCGATCGTCGAGAGCCCGCGCTATTTCGAGTCGTTCCTGCGCGGTCGGCGCTACGACGAGGCCCCGCACATCACCTGTCGCATCTGCGGCATCTGCTCCGTGGGTCACACCACCGCCGCCGTGAAGGGCATCGAGGCCGCCTGCGGCATCGTGCCCAGCCCGCAGACCGTGCTGCTGCGCAGAATGCTGCTCTACGGCGAGATCATTCAGAGCCACGTCCTGCACCTCTATTTCCTCGCCGCGCCCGACTATCTCGGCGTCGGATCGGTCATTCCGCTGGCCCGCACCCATCCCGACGTCGTCCGCCGCGCCCTGCGCATGAAACGCCTGGCCAACGAAATTTGCCGCGTGTTCGGCGGCCGGCACATCCACCCGGTCGCGATGCGCGTCGGCGGATTCACGCACTTGCCGTCGCCCGCAGAGCTGGGCGACCTGCGCGAGCAGCTTGTCGCCGCCCGCCACGATCTGGCGCAGACGATCGAACTGTTCGCCACCCTGAAGTTTCCGAGCCTGCAGCGCCCAACCGAATTCGTCGCGCTGCGCCACCCGGTCGGCGGCTATGACTTCTACGACGGCGACATCGTCTCCACGCTCGACCCGCACCCGACGCCCGCGGCGGATTACCGCACGCGCGTCGTCGAAGAGATCGTGCCGCACTCGGCCGCCAAGCACTGCCGCTCGCCGCATTCGCCGACGTACGCCGTCGGGGCGCTGGCTCGCTTCAATCTGAACCACGACCGGCTGCTGCCCGCCGCGCAGGCCGCCGCGGCGCGGCTCGGCCTGACCGCTCCGAGCGATCGCCCGTTCGACAACAACGCGGCGCAGCTCGTCGAAGTGGTGGAATCCGTGGAAGCCTCGATCGCCCTGCTGGACCGCATGCTCTCGGACGGTCTGCACCCCGAGCCGCTCGCTCAGCCGCTCAACCACGGCGGCCGCGGCGTCGGCGCGGTGGAAGTCCCGCGCGGTCTGCTCTTCCACGAGTACGAAGTGGACCGCGACGGCCGCATCGCGGGCTGCAACCTGATCATCCCGACCGGTCAGAACCTCGCGAACATCGAGGAGGACATGCGCGCCATGCTGCCGCGGCTGCTCAGCGCGCAGCTCGGCAAGGAGGAAATGACGCTGCAGCTCGAGATGCTCGTGCGGGCCTACGACCCCTGCATCTCCTGCGCAACGCACTTCCTGGACCTGGAGCTGGTGTGAGCACGCCGCGGCGGCCGATCCTGGTGATCGGGTGCGGTCGTCGCCACCGCAGCGATGACCAGGTCGGCATCCGCACCATCGAACCGCTCGCCGCCGACCCGCCGCACGACGTTGAAGTGCTTCTTAGCGAAGCTCCGGGAATTGACCTGCTCACCGAGTGCGAGCAGCGCCGCGCGCTGCTGATTGTCGACGCCTGCGCCGCGACCGCCGAGCTTCCGCCCGGAGAGTGGCGGCGACTCGACCTTTCCGCCGAGACAGACACCCCGCGGGCGGCGACCGGTCGCGCGCTGCGGCTCAGCCCCGTGCTTGAAGCCGCGGAAGCAGCAGTTCACACGCTCGGTGTCGCGACGGCGCTGCGCGTCGCCGACGAGCTATGCCTCCTGCCGCCGACCGTCTGGCTCTACGCGGTCGCGGCCGGCAACTTCACAGCGGGCGACTCGATGTCCTCCCCGGTTGCCTCCGCCGCCGCCGCGCTCGCGAATCAGATTCGCCAGGACATCGACGTGCTCCGCTGTCCGCCGGCGGCCTGAAGCGCCCGCGATCGATCATACGACGTCATTATCCCCAAACGTCAGGAACCACTGCGCCGCATCGCGCAGATTCACGCCGGCTGGGGCGTCGCCGAAAGTCCGCAACGTCAGCGGGAACTGCTTCGGCGCCGCCGGTCCGCTGAACGTCTCGAAGCCCGCCGCGCGAAACGCGGTAGTCCACAGTTCATCGCGATTGTCCGCGGCGATCACCGCGGCCGCTTTCTTCTTCGCCAGCGCGTCGACCGCGGCGTTCAGCAGCGCGTGCAGCACCACGGCGCCGCGCGCGTCGTTGGTCGTCAGCCAGTCCGCGATCGCGCCGGCGTCCAGCGGCGTGCCGCGCTCCCGATCCTGAAACGTCTGTCGCGTGTACACCAGCATTCCCAGCGGCTGCGCCGCGGCTGGTCCATCGCTGCGGCGCTCGCTCGCCAGCAGCAGCGTGTATTCGGCGAATGGGTTTGTCGCGAATCGCCAGCGGTAGTACCCGCGGTCGCGGATCTGCAGGATCGGCCAGCCCGCGCGACAGCGCTGCCACAGCGAATCCAGCCGCGGGTCGTCCCACGCGGCCGGTTCCACGATCACCGAAGCATCCGCCGCGCGGCGCGGCTTGAGCAGGCGATACGCGAACTTGGCCGGCCCGGCCAGCGCGCTGCTCAGCACGGAGAGTCGCGGAAACTTGCGGGCCAGCAGCGGACCGAACCTCAGCGGACACACGCGGAACCGCAGCGTGTCGAGCCGCTCGAAGCTCAGGTGTTTGACGAACCCGTCATAGCTCTTCTGATTGGGAAACGTGTACGCGAACTCCACCCCGCGCCGCCGGCACTCGTCGAAGGCCAGGTCCGCCAGAGCGATAAAGATCGACTTGAGCCGCCCGTCGCGCCGCAGGATCACCCGCGCGTAATCCGGGTTCATCAGCGTCGCCCACGAAGCGCTGCCCAGCCGCTCCTGGCCGCCCACCGAAAAACGCAGCGGAAACACCGAATACGTGCCCGTCAGCGTGTCGCCGTCAAACGCCAGCCATGTGATGTGCCCACCCGCGGCGGTGTCGCCGAAGCGCCAGGCGAAGAACCGCTCGCTGACCCACGCCTCGCCGCCATAGAAGCGGCGATTCAGCGCCAGAATCGCCGGCGTGTCGCGCGGCTCGGCGGGGCGCAGCACCAGCCGCTCGGCCACGCCGCTCATGCGACCGCGGCCCCGACATGGCCCGCGCGCTCGCGCCGCCCGGCCGCTCGCAATCGCGCAGCGCTCACGCCGGTTCGGCCTCCGCGCGTTCGCCGGGCTGCGGTAGCGGCAATTCGGCCAGTTCCTCGTCGGTCAGCTCGCGCTCCAGCGAATACTGCCCGCGCAACCAGCGCCCCAGGTCCACGCGCCGGCAGCGCGGCGAACAAAACGGATAGGCCTCGGGCAGTCGGCCCTCGTAGGCCACGGCCTTCTGACAGATGCGACAAACGTACGCGCGATCCGCACTCATTCGCGACTCACGGGCACGGCGGACAGGTGCTGAACAGGCACGCCAGGAACGCGTCGATGTCGAAGAAATCGACGCTGCCGTCGCAACTCGCATCGGCCGCGCATAGCGACCCGCCGCAGTAGACCTCTAAGTACCCCGGCGAGTTAAACAACGCCAGCAGGAACGGATCGATGTCGAAGAAGTCGACCGTGCCGTCGCAGTTTGCGTCGCCCGTGCCTCCGGGGCAGCCGCCGCAGTTTACAAAGCCGATGCCCCAGCGCAGCGCGCAATCCAGCACGTTTCCGCAGAGCGAGAACTCCAATGCGTCGAGCTCGTCGGTGGGCGCGAGGCCCAGGTTCTGAGCCGTCGCGTAGACGTTAAACACGCCGCCGCCGTTGCTGCGGAACAGATCCGCCGGCGAGCGCGGCGCGCCGTTGCCGAGCGACGGCGACCCGGCCGCTAGCGAGAAAATCACCTGGTCCTGCCCAGGGGTGAATATGCGGTCGCCGTTGTCGAGGACGATCAACGCATCCAGATCGTCATTGGGCAGCAGTCCGATCTGCGCCGGCGCGACGTACAGCACTTCGCTGCCGGGAGCGTTGGTGTTGTTGTCCACATAGATGTCCGCGGCGCTGCCCGTCCCCGGCAACGTATCCAGCGACGCGCTGCCGCGCCGCAGCGAGTAGAAAATGAACGAGGGCGGCCCGAGCATCGCCGGCGGCACTTTCGCCTCGCCCTTCACGTCGGATTCGTCGCCGGCGTTCGAGTCGTCGGGTGCGATTTCCGGCTCCAGATAGAAGTCGACTCCGCCGGCGTCGCTCTGGTTGCGCGTCTTGGTGTTGTTCTCCGCCGTGCCGCCGCCGAAGGGCAGCAGCGGCCCGAATCGATTGAACAACGTCAGCGAAACATACTCATCCGCCGCCGCCTGCCGCCGAGTCGCCTGATGCTGCACGTTGTACGGCAGCCCCAGACCGGCGAACTGCGGATCAGGCGGCACGCCGCCGGCGGTCGAGCGATTCACGCCGAAGCGCAGCAGGAACGTCTGCCCCGGTCCGATGCCCGGGTTGTCGAACGAGAGTGCGTCGAGTTCGTCGCCGCGGAAGAGCAGGCCGAGGTTCTGCGCCGGAATCGCAATCGATGGACCGGGGATCTGAAGAACATCCGCCGCGCTCAGGCCGCTCAGATTGCCGATCAGCGAATTCGGATCGATGCAGAACCAGGGGGCGTCCAGCGGTTCGCATGCCGTCGGCGACGGCAGACACGTCAGCGTACCGAAATAGCGGTCCTTGAAGCCGCACGGATAGCCGTCGAGCAGCGGAACGCCGATCCGCCCCGGGGCCACAAGGGCGACGTACGTCCCCGGACCCAGGACGGCCGCGGCGGCGGTTGGTTCACACGGCTCGGCTTCGAACATCGAGAGCGTCTCGAAGTTCGGCGGCGAGCAGGATGTTACGCGCAGTAGCGCGACCACCGCCGGAAACTCGGCCTGGACCGTCCAGCTCACTCCGAAGGTGCCCGGCCCCGGCACGTTGAACGTGTACCAGTCCGTGTCGCGCACGCCCCCATTGGCGAACGCCGTGCCGCAGACCGTCTGCCCGCAGTTGATCGCCTGGAATCGCGGCGGAACGCTGTCGCAGCCGCCGTTGAAGTTCGCGCCGCACGGCTCCGCCTCCGGAATAGACCCTGCCGGGCAGGTCAGCGCGCAAGGCGGGCAGGTCGGCGGCGTCGGCGCGCACGGCACGCCGTTGTTGCTGATCTCCAGGCTGAAGGCGCCGACTTCGCCGCCGAAGCCCTGCACCAGGACGTGATACAGCACGCAATCCTGCGTACAGATCGTGACCCGCGACGCCTGCGGATCGCCGACGCAGCTCGGTTCATCATCATTGCCCGCCACGCAGATCAGGCTGTTGCACGGGCCGCAATACACGTTTAGCTGCGTGTCATAGTCCGTCTCGACGCCGCAGGTCGTAATCGTGACCGTGGTCCCGTCGCCCAGGAACGAGTACCAGACGCCCGGCGCGCTGACCGGCGTACCGCAGGTGGTCGCGGGCGGCACGTCACCCGTCGCGAACCGCGTGCTGCCCGCCGTAAAGAATGGAAGCGCCGTCACAAACTCCGCGTCGCGGCAGGCGTCATTCGGCGGTCGCAGTTTCTGCTGACAGCCGTTCGACGCGAAGAAGATGTCGAGGCACACCGCCAGGTCATACGCCGTCGCGTCATAGACGCCGCCGACGGACTGCGCCCCGCGCGCGTCGCCCGCCGGCGCCGTCTGCCACAACCAGAAGCAGTTGCCGCCGACGTTGTTGGTGATCTCGATCCACAGACACTCGCTGGGCGCGATGAACACCGGCGGATGAAACGCCTCGTACTGATGCTCCGGAATGCCCGCAACCGGGAGCACTCGCCCGGTGGCGAACCGATCGGCAAACACCGTGAACGGTCCGTCGCGCAGCGTGCCGGGTACTTCGCCCCCGGCATCGTCGTTGTAGTAGGTGATCTCGAAGTTGTCCGGTCCCGGCCCGCACGCCGCCCCAATCGCAAAATCAAAGTAGATGCCCCACCAGCACACCGCGGTGATGAAGCCCGGCTGCCGCGCGCGAATCGACTCGGCCACGCGAAAGTTTGCCGACGGATTGCGATCGCTCGTCGCCGCCAGCACGCCGCCGTGACCCAGCGCGTCCGCAAGCTGGCAACTAAAGCTCGACGGGCACGGAATAGCCTCGACACCCGCGCTGATGCTCAACGTTCCCGGGCCGGGCGCAGCACCCGGGAAAACACCGACGCGAATCAGATACGACTGCCCGGCGGCCGCCGGAAACTCGATGCGCGTCTGCAAGTTGCAGTTGTCGTCGCTGCACACGATGACGCGCGACTCGTCGGGCGGGCAGGGGCCGCAGGCGTCGTACACCGCCAGCCGCGTGTCGACGGCGGTCAGCCCGCATGTCTCGACAATCACCTGACCCGTCTGGGGCGCGGTAAAACAGTACCAGAGGTCGGCGTCGAACTCCGCGGTCCCAAAGAACGTGCACGCGGCGGTGATCAGACCGTCCGGAGTCGCGTTGCTGGTGTCGAACGGAATCTGCCCGAAGCCGAACACCACCTGTGCATTCAAGCAGACGTCGTTGGCCGGCGGCACGCCAAGCGCGGCGCTGCCGGTCGGGTCGCCCGGTGTCTTCGCGACCGGGTCCGGCGGAGCCGCGAGCACCGCTGCGACCGGTCCGCCCGGCACGAACGCGTGCGGGTCGGACGCACCGGGCAGTCCGCGTCGCGCGTCCTGACCGGTTGCGTGCGCCGCCACAGCGAGCAACACGCCCATCGCAGTCATACCGCGCAAGCTGATGTGCAAGTACATCGTGCTGCTCCCGTGCGCATGTTTGAGCCGCGGCGGCGCGTTGCGCGCACGCGCAGGGCCGACCCAGCGAAGAAGATGACGCAGCAGCACCGACCGCGGCTGTCACGCCCGTCCGAGCCGCATGAGACCAGTCGGAATTGTGGTGTCTCGGAGAACCGCCCTGCCCGCTCGCGCGCGACAGCGCTCCCGCCGATCCAGCTCCCTTCGCCTCCATCGCAGCCCGCCGGAACCCGGCGGCACTGGCCTCCATCCGGTAAAACGTACCGCGCGCGGCGCGGCCGTTCAAGGAAAAACGCGGACCGATGCCGCCGGGGCCACTCCGCGACGGGATCGCGATCCGAAAATCGTCTGTACAATCGATGGCGTCCGGCTGGCGCGGGCCAAATGCGACCCCGACACTCGTATTATCGGCGCGCGAGCCGCGCCTGAGGCACCATTCGCGAACATGATCCCCACCGATGTACTCCGCAAGGTTCGGCGAATCCAGATCATCACGTCCGCGCTGGTGAACGACTTCTTCGCCGGGCAGTATCACTCCGCCTTCAAAGGCCGCGGCATGGAGTTCGAAGAGGTCCGCGAGTATCAGCCCGGCGACGACGTGCGCGCCATCGACTGGAACGTCACCGCCCGCGCCGGCCGCCCGTTCGTCAAGAGCTATCGCGAGGAACGCGAGTTGACGGTCATGCTGGCGGTGGATGTCAGCCCGTCGCAGGAGTTCGGCACGCGTCAGCACCTCAAGAGCGAGCTGGTCGCCGAGCTCGGCGCGACGCTCGCCTTCTCCGCCATCCGCAACAATGACAAGGTCGGCCTGCTCCTGTTCACCGACCGCGTCGAGCGCTTCGTGCCCGCGTTGAAAGGCACGCGGCACGTGCTGCGCGTGGTGCGCGAGTTGCTCTACCATCAGCCCGCCGGGCGCGGCACCGACGTCGCCGCCGCGCTGCGCTTCCTCAGCCACACGCTCAATCGCCGATCGGTCGTGTTCATCGTCAGCGACTTTCAGACGCCGGCGTTCTCCGGGCCGCTACGGATCATGCGGCGTCGCCACGATCTGATCCCGGTCATCTGTCGCGACCCGCGCGAGAGCGAACTGCCGCCGGGCGGCCTGCTCGACCTGATCGACCCGGAAACCGGGGAGCAGGTGCTGGTCAACACGCGCTCGCGCCGCTTTCGCGAGCGCTACGCCCGCTGGGCCGGGCAGCGCCTGGCTGATCTTCGCACGCAATTCAGCCAGTTGCGAATCGACACGCTCGACATTCAGACCGGCGAGTCGTTCGTCACACCGCTGCGGCGCTTTTTCCACAAACGGGGGCAGCGACGGTGACAGCCGCTGCGCTTCCCAACCCACCCACCGCGCCCCTTGCCGGCCGGCATGTCTGTCCCGCGCCAAGCGGGGAGCATGGGCTTCCGGCCCGTGCGACCCGCGAGTTCGGCTCGACGCAACCGAAAATGTCGCTCGCGCGCCGCCGGCCGTCCGCGTCCGGCCGCGTTCGCGCCCCCGTGCTTGTGGTGCTGGCGCTAGCAACGCTCCTGAGCCCCGCCGGCTGTCGCCGCCAGTCACCCGCCCCGCCGCCCGCATCGGTGAGCGACACCGCCGATCGCGGTCCGCTCACGCTGACAGCGACCGCGACTCCGGCCGAGGCGTGGTTCGGCGACACGATCCACGTCGAGTTGACGCTGCGCGCTCCGCGCGAGTACCGCGTCCGCTTTCCGTCGCCGTCGGAGCTGCCCGGCGTTCAGGCTGCCGCCGCCGCGCCGCAGCCGCCCGCGGAGCAGGCCGACGGAACTCGTCTCTGGCGGCAGGTGTTGACGATCGACGCGCTGACCGCGGGCTCGCTCGAGATCCCGCCGGTCGCCGTCAAGTATGCACGCGAGCCGCAAAGTCCGGACGCCGAGCCGGAGTTCGATCAGGAGCTGGTCACCGGCTCGCTCACGATCGCGGTGAAGTCGGCGCTGACATCGCAGGACGCCTGGCAAACCCCGCGCGATATTCACGGGCCGATCGTTTCAGACATCCCGGTGAGCCTGGCGACGCGCCTCGCCTGGGCCGCGGCGGCGCTCGCGGGCGTCATTGTGCTGTTCGCCGCCATCCTGCTGATTCGCGCCCGCCTGCGGCGACCCAGGCCGCCGATCGCGGCCGAGGTGTGGGCGCTGCGGGCGATGTCAGAACTCGCCGCGGGCGATCTGATCGGCGCCGGGCGGCAGCGCGACTACTACTACCGCCTCAGCGAAATCGTGCGCGGCTACGTCGAGCGCAAGTTCGCGCTGGCCGCGCCGGACATGACTACCGAGGAGTTTCTTCGGCAACTCGACCAGCCGATCGCCCGGCTGCCCTACGACACGCAGCGGCTCCGCGGCTTTCTGGAGGCGTGCGACATCGTAAAATACGCGGCCTACGCGCCGGGGCGCGAAGCAGCCGATGAGGCGCTCGCCTCCGCGCGGGCGTTCGTACACGCCACGGCCGCCGCCGCGGATCGCGCCGCCGCAAGCACCGCGGGGGCGACGCCATGAGGCAGCTTCCGTTCACGCCCGAGTGGCTCTTTTTCCCCGAACCGTGGGTCTGGGCGCTGCTCGCGTTGCCGCTGCTGCCGCTGGCGTGGGTTTTGTGGCTGCACCGCAGCCGCCGGCCGGCGCTGCGCTATTCCAGCCTCGACGGCCTGCGGGCGCTCGCCGGTCCGTGGCCGCGCCGCGCCCGGCTGCTGATTCCGCTGCTCACGACGATCGCGCTGGCCTGTCTGATCGTCGCGGTGGCCCGGCCGCAGCGCGCTGATGAGTCCAGCCGCATCTTCGCCCGCGGCATCGCGATCCAGATGGTGATCGATACGTCGAGCAGCATGTCCGACGACGACCTTTCGCCGCGCGGCAAGCGCATGACGCGGCTGGACGTCGTGAAGGACGTGTTTCGCCGGTTTGTGATGGGCGACGACAAGCTGCCCGGCCGGCCCAACGACCTGATCGGCATGATTCGCTTCGCCCGCTACGCCGACAGCGCCGTGCCGCTCACGCTGGACCGCCGCAACCTGATCGAGATGCTCGCCCAACTGCCGCTGACGCCGGAGAACTCGCCCGACAACGGCACGGCCATCGGCGACGCGCTGGCCCTGGCGGTGGAACGGCTCAAGGATCTGAAGCGAACCGCCGGCAGCGGCGAGCAACTTGAGATCGAAAGCCGCATCGTCATCCTGCTGACCGACGGCGAGAACAACCTGGGCGAGTTCAGCCCGACCAAGGCCGGCGAGCTCGCCGCCACATTCGGCATCAAGGTCTACACGATCGCCGCCGGCACCGGCGCCGCAATGGGCGGCCGGCACATTCCGATCGACGATTCCGACCTGCGCGACATCGCCGCCAAGACCGGCGGCAAGCACTTCTCTGCTCGCGACGCGAAGGCGCTGGAGCAGGTCTACGAAGAGATCGACAAGCTGGAGCGCACGCGGGTCGAAGAGCGGGCCTACACCCGCTACGGCGACCTCGCCGGCCCGTGGCTGATCGCAGCGCTGGCGGCGCTCGCCCTGCGGGCGTCGCTGGATGCGACGATCCTGCGGAAGGCGCCTTGACTGGTCGAATAACCCCTGGGTGCATCTCGGATTCGGTTGCGGCGCACCGGGTGACGCGGGCATTCTGCCCGCTCCGGCCACGCAACCCCGTTCGGCGGGCAGGATGCCCGCCCCACCCTGCGAAATGCAACCGCTTGCGAGATGCGCCCGTAACCCCTCCGCGGCGGTCATGAGACTTTTCTCGCCCCCGGCCGATCGGGTACGCTCTGCGGGATGCATGCGCGGCGGATCAGGCAATCCAGATCGCAAAACCGTCAGGAGCAGTGGCTGCCCGGGTTGCGTTCGGGGGCGGGGCCCGGTCGATACGAGCTTGTGCACGCCGATGCGCTCGAATGGCTGACGCGCGCCGCGCCGGACTCGATTCACGCCGTCGTCACCGACCCGCCCTACGGCATGGTCGAGTACCGGCCGGAAGAACTCGCCAAGCGCAAAACCGGGCGCGGCGGCGTTTGGCGGATTCCGCCGTCGTTCGATGGGCATCGGCGCAGCCCGCTGCCGCGCTTCACGGTGCTGCGAGACTCCGAGCGCGCTCAACTGCGCGACTTCTTTCGCGAGTTTGCCGCGCGACTCTATCCGGTGCTCGTGCCGGGCGCTCATGTGTTCGTCGCCACAAACCCGCTTGTCTGCCATCTGGTATACGAACCGATCATCGCCGCCGGCTTCGAGAAGCGCGGCGAGATCATCCGCGTCGTCCACACCCTGCGCGGCGGAGACCGGCCGAAGAACGCGCACCGGGAGTTTGACGAAGTATCGGTGATGCCGAAGTCTTGCTGGGAACCGTGGGGTTTGTTCCGCAAGCCTTGCGAAGGCCGCGTGCAGGACAATCTCCGCAAATGGAAGACCGGCGGCCTTCGCCGGATTTCGGCGGACGAACCTTTCAAAGATCTCATCTTCGCCGCGCCGGCCCGCGGCGTCGAACGCCGCATCGCCCCGCATCCATCGCTCAAGCCCCAAACACTCATGCGAATGCTCGTCCGGGCGTCGTTGCCGCTGGGTGAAGGCGTGATCCTCGATCCGTTCATGGGTTCGGGCGCGACCATCGCGGCCGCGTCCGCGCTTGGGTTGCGCAGCATCGGCGTCGAGTGCCATGACGAGTACTTCGACCTCGCCCGCACGGCCATTCCGCAGCTCGCCGCGCTGACCATCAAGGATCGCCATGGCCCGGACGAGTAACTTCGATACGTCAGTGCGGCTGCCGCCGGGTTTGGAGATCGCCGCGATTCGTCGCGCGATCGAGTACATGGAGCGGGAACTGGCGGAGCTGGTCGAAATCTACTTCCAGCAGGCGAATGTGTTCATCGCGATCGTCGGCATCTTCGGAACCAAAGCGCTCGACGCCGTCAGCAACTATGAGAAGCACCGCCACTCCGATGTCGCTCAACAGCGCTTTCCGGATTTACGCCGCCGCGGTTCCGGAAAGTCTCCCAAGCCGCGGGAGTCTCTCGAGAGCAAAGGAAGTAAGCGGCCGTGGGCGATCCAGTCGCACTACGACCATCCTGGGTGGTACATCGTCTGGCGCTACCTGGTCGACCCGACCGAGACGCTTGAAGCGGGCCGACCCGTCGTGATCTGGCGCGTCGACGTGGTTTTCCTGCACAAGACCGACTGGAAGTACGAAAAGAGCACAGCCGGGGCAAGCGGAGGCGGCCGCACCCACACTTTCGGCGTTAAGCAGGCGGCCAGGAAACTGGCGCAGGCAGCCGTCTATCGCCGGAAGGACGTCATCGTTCGCGATGCCAAACCGATCCCCAGAAACGGCGGCCGTTCACACGCCGAAGAATGACTCCTCGGCGAAGCGCTGTAGTCAGCCCGCGTGCATTTACCTTCGAGGCCCGGCCAGGCTCCGCGATTGCGGCGAAGCGACCGTGCGCGGCTGCCGCGCCGTGCGTATCATGCCGCAATGCTCCGCCTCCTCACACCCGCCGACGCCCCGCTCTACGTCGCCTTGCGGCGCGAGATGCTCGTCGACGCCCCCTGGGCCTTCACCGCCGTGCCCGAAGACGACCGCGGCAGCGATCTCGCCGGCGTCGCCGCGTCGCTCGCCTCGCCCGGATACGCGATCGCCGGCGTGGTCGACTCCCAGCGGCTGGTTTCGACCGCCGTGCTCATTCGCGAGAAGAACCCCAAGCGCGCGCATATCGCCTGGGTCGTCAGCGTCTACACCCACCCGGCCGCCCGCCGCCGCAGCCTCGCGCGCCAGGTGCTCACGCTGCTCATCGCCACGGCCCGCACCTGGCCCGGCGTCGCCGGCCTGCTGCTGTCGGTCAGCGAGAAATCGACCGCAGCGCGACTGCTCTATGAGTCGCTGGGCTTCGTCGCGTGGGGCCGCGAGCCGGACGCGCTCCGCATCGGCGGCGAGTCGTTCGCCGAGATTCACATGCGGCTGAGCTTGTAGCCCCAACCCCGCTGCGCAATCAATCAATACTGCGGCGCCGGCTCCGGCAGCGGCTCAAAGTGCGCCGCACAGCGCGGCTGGTAATCCCCCACGCCGCCGACCATGAACTCGTCGGTCACCGGAACCATCCGCTGCGAATACGGCGACGGCGCGCCGCAGATCGCACACGGCGAGCGCAGCTCGACCACTTCCGCCGCCAGCTCTCGCAACTGCGGAAACGGCGGAAACGGACGGCCCCAGGCGTCGTTCTCAAGCCCCGCGATGATGACGCGCACGCCGCGCGACAACAGCTTCTGCACCACGGCCGCCAGCCCGCGGCCGAAGAAGTGCCCCTCGTCCAGCCCCACCACGTCCGCGCCGGTCGCGCGTTCCAAAACGTCGCTGGGCCCCGTCGCGCTCACCGCGTCGATGCCGCGGCCGTCGTGCGTCACCAGTCGCGCATCGTGATAGCGGTCGTCAATCGCGTGCTTGATCGCCACGACCCGCAGCCCCGACCGCCGCGCCGCTTCCAGCCGGTCGATCAGCATCGTCGTCTTGCCGGCGAACATGCTGCCGCACAGCACCTCCAGCCGACCGTTCGCCGCCGCCATCGCTTGCTCCTTGCTGCGCAGGCTACGCGCCCGGCGGCGCGTCCGCGTCGCTGCCGGCGGCGTCGACGGGGCCGTCTTCCGGCGGCTGGCCATCGCCCGGCGCGTCATCGCCGGGTTCCGCACCGCGGTCTGCCGGCGGCATCGGCGCCGCCGTCGCGCCGCCGCCCGCCGCGATTTCGGCCCCGGCGGCTTCGTCGCCGTTCTCTTTGTCCACCGCCATCTTGGCGACGGCCACAACGCGATCGTCCTCATCCTCGACGCGAATCAACCGCACGCCCTGCGTCGCGCGGCCGATCTCCCGGAGCTGCGCCAGCGACATGCGCAGCAGCACGCCCTTGGCGGTGATCAGCATGAGCTGATCCTCGTCGGTCACCGCGCGAACCGCCACCACCGGGCCGTTCTTGTCGGTCACGCGCACGTTGATGACGCCCTTGCCGCCGCGACGCGTCAGGCGATACTCGTCGATGTCCGTGCGCTTGCCCATGCCGCGCTCGCAAACCGTCAGCACGCTCATTCCGGGGCGAATCACCGCCATGTCGATCACGCGATCGTCATCCGCCAGCTCGATGCCGCGCACGCCGCGGGCGGTGCGCCCCATCGGCCGCACGTCGTCCTCGCGGAAGCGGCAGGCCATGCCGCCGCGCGTGCCCACCACGATCTGCTCGTCGCCGGCGGTCAGCGCCACGCCGATCAGGGCATCGTCGGGATCGAGCGTAATGGCCTGAATGCCCGACGGCCGCGGATTGCTGAAGGCCGAGAGCGGCGTCTTCTTCACCACGCCCTTCTCGGTGGCGAAGAACACGAAGCGCTCCTCGAACTGCTGCACCGGCAGGATCGCCATGTGCCGCTCGTTCGATTGCATCGTCAGCACGTTGGCCAGCGCCCGGCCGCGCGCCGTGCGCTGCATGTTCGGAATGTCGTAGACCCGCAGCCAGTAGACGCGGCCGCGGTTGGTAAAAATGAGCAGGTAATCGTGCGTCGACGCGACGTGCAGGTGCTCGATGAAGTCGTCATTGGCGGCGTCGGTGCCCTTGATGCCGCGCCCGCCGCGGCCCTGGTTGCGATAGGTCGCCGTCGGCACGCGCTTCACGTAGCCCTGGTGCGAGACCGTGACGACCACGTCCTCCTGCTCGATGAGCTGCTCGGTCGTCAGGTCCTCGACCGCGCCCATGATCTTCGTGCGGCGCTTGTCGGCATACTTGTCCTTCAGCTCGCGCATGTCCTCGGCGATGATGTCGCGCACGCGCCGGTCTTCGCTGAGGATCAGCTCGAAATCCGCGATCTCGTCGACCAGGCCGCCATACTCCTTCGCGAGCTGCTCGATCTCCAGCCCCGTCAGCCGCCGGAGCTGCATCGCCAGGATCGCATCGGCCTGCGTGCGCGTCAGGCGCTGGTCGCCGCCGGCGGCCCGCTGCACGAACGCCTCGGGCAGCAGCTTGCGGACGGTGGCCTGCTCGCTGAGCCGCAGCGCCTTGGCCATCAGCCGCTCGCGGGCGGTGTCCACGTCCGGCGAATGGCGGATGATGTGAATGATCTCGTCGATGTCGGCGATCGCCAGGATCAGGCCTTCCAGCACGTGCGCCCGCTGCCGGGCCTTGCGCAGCAGGAACATCGTCCGCCGCCGCACGACCTCCACGCGGTGCAGGATGAAGTGCTCGATGAGCTGCTTGAGCGTCAGTTGCTTCGGAACGCGGTTGACCAGCACGATGTTGATCGCGTGCAGGTTGGTCTGCAGCGGGGTGAACTGCCAGAGCTGGTTCATCACCACGTCGGTGTTGGCGTCCTTCTTCAGCGTGATCACCAGCCGCACCAGCGCGTCGCGGCCGGACTCGTCGCGCCAGTCGTCGATGCCCTTCAGCGTGCCGGCTTCGACGCCCTCCTTGATGCGGTCCTTGATCGTCGGCAGCAGCACGCCGTAGGGAATCTCGTCGACCACGATCTGCTCGCGGCCGCTCTTGAGCGTCTCGACGTGCATCGCCCCGCGCACCGTGATCGAGCCGCGGCCGGTCGCGTATGCCTCGCGCACGCCGTCGCGCCCGCAGATCACGCCGGCCGTCGGAAAATCCGGACCCGGCACGATCTTCATCAGTTCGTCGACCGTGATTTCCGGGTGATCGATCACCGCGATGATCGCGTCGCAGATCTCGCCCAGGTTGTGCGGCAACAGCCGCGTCGCCATGCCGACCGCGATGCCCTCGCTGCCGTTGACCAGCAGATTCGGAAACTTCGACGGCAGCACCACCGGCTCCTGCCGCGTGCCGTCGAAATTGTCCTCGTAGTTGACCGTCTCCTTGTCGAGGTCTTCGAGCATCTGCTCCGACGGGCCGGTCAGCCGCGCCTCGGTATAGCGCATCGCCGCCGGCGGATCGCCGTCGATGCTGCCGAAGTTCCCCTGCGGGTCGATCAGCAGGTGCCGCATGCACCATTCCTGGGCCATGCGCACCATCGTCGGATAGATCACGCTGTCGCCGTGCGGGTGATAGTTGCCGCTCGTGTCGCCGGAGATCTTGGCGCACTTGCGGTGCTTGGCGCGCGGGCCGAGATTGAGGTCGTTCATCGCCACCAGGATGCGGCGCTGCGACGGCTTCAGCCCGTCGCGCACGTCGGGCAGGGCCCGCGCCATGATGACGCTCATGGCGTAGGTGAGGTACGAATCCTCCATCTCGCGGGCGATCGGCGTGGGAATGTGCTGCGGCGTACCTACGTCGCTCATGAAGCCTCCGGCGGGTGCACGTCAGCGGTCTGCGGAGCGGCCGGCGGCGCGCCAGGCGACCGCAAATCCGCCGACGACCTTGCGAGCTCGTGAATCTTTCGGGTGGGGCGGGCATTCTGCCCGCCCCTGAGTAGCTAAGGGCCAAAGTCCTCAGGCGGGCATTTTGCCCGCCCACGGGCTCGCGAACCGCTTACGAAAGTAAGTGAAGCCAAAAAGTTCGCAGGCTCTGCAAGGCCGCCATCCGTCGGCCGCCGCGCCGCACGAACCGTGCGTTCATCAGGTAATTTTATTCGATCGCGAGCGAAGTGGAAACGAGGCGACCGCCGCACCGGGCGCTTCAAACGCGCCCGGTGCGGCGGCCGCCAGGAACGGCACGCGGGCCGCTAGCGCCGCGCCTCAGAATTACCGCGAGTCTCCCGAAGGGGGCATAGGCCTCAAACTCACGGCGCGTTTCCCGCCGGGGGAGCATAGGCCTCTGGCCTGTGAGTTTTTTGGGTGGGGCGGGCATTTTGCCCGCCCAAGGGGCTCGCGAACGGCTCACGAAAGCGAGTGAAACCCGAAGTTTCACAAGCTCTCTGGCCTGTGCGAGCCGCACACCGCGGCGACCGGACACAGCCCGGCGTTGCAGGTTCGCTCCGCTAGTCGTCGTAGCGGGCGTTGAAGTAGCCGATGCGCCGCTCCGACAGCACGCGCGGCAAACCGTCGTCCTGAAGAACTACCGGCGTCTCCGCGATGCTGTCATCAGGGCTGGCCCCGTTGAGCGGAATCGTGCCGTCGGCGTTGCGGCGGTTGATCATCCGCGGATTGCCGGTGTTGTCCAGCAGCAACTGCGGAACCAGGTTGCTGCGATCGACGGTCGTCTGCGAGCGGATGCTCGCTTCCGGATTGCGGCGGTCATACACGCTGGTATACACCGTAAACGTGTTGCTGCGCGTCGTCAGGAAATGCGTGTCCAGCAGCGCCATGAGCGAGACGCTCTTCAGGAAGTCGCCGCTGTTGAGCACCGTCGGAACGGTCAACGCGGGCGAGCCCGGCGCATCCGGCTCGGTCGAATCGAAGCCGATCACGTTCACGAGCTCACCCAGACTGAGGAAGCCTGTGGCGCTCGCCGGCGGCGTGGCGGCGGTCAACGAGCGGATCGGCCCGTAGAGCGGATCTCGGAAGGACACGTTCCGCAGGTGCGCCGATGCGTACGCCGAGGCGCCCGCACCGCTGTCAGGCACATACGCGACGCGGTCGCGGTAGGCGGCCACCGCCTGCCCGAGATTCGCCCCGAGACGATTCACATTGTCCTGCGCCGAACGGAACGGCAGCAGCGCCGCCGCCTCCGAGACATAGCCCGAACGGCTTTGCGGCGAGAACCGCTGCGTGCCGTCAAGACCCTGCCCCACGATCAGGCCGGCATCCGTATTCCAGAACGAGGGCGAACCCGCGATCGTGAAGCCGAGATTGGCCTCGCTCAGCAACTGCGGGTTAATCAGCGGCAGCCCGGCCAGCACGAACCACGGCGCCGCGTTGATGTTGATGCGGCCCGGAATCTGCCGCGGATCTACGTCGTCAGGCGTGCCCGGCACATCATCCGCGCCACGCGGGTTGTGTGTCGTGAAGTAGTCGAACACCAGCAGACCCCACGGCAACCGCGCTTGGTCATTACTTCCGAATATCCCGTTCGACCTCGCGCCCTGCTTGTTATCGAAAATCGGCATGTGGCCGAAGTCGGCCGGAACGGCCGTCGGCAGCGCGAACTGCCCGCTGCTCGCCAGCGAATAGTTGCGCGACGCAAGCTGCTCCCGCGTCCAGCGCGTGAGCGGCCGGCGGCTGAGCACCGTCGGCCGATCGGGCAGGACCCCCAAGTCAACGGTCTGGGTGTGCGAGAAACGCGGCAGATACAGCATGAAGCCAGTCGTTGGGAAAGCCAGCGGACGCGCTGCACCGTGCAACGTCACCGTGCCCAGCGGCGCATTCATCGTAGGCAGCGGAATCGCCGGCAGCGCGATGTTCGTCGGCAGCCGATCGGGGTCCGTATCCAGAACGCCGGCGGGCGTTCCCAGCCACGTCGCCGTGGGCGCTGCGCTCGCAGTCGAATGGAAGGCGCTGTAATTCGGCTCGTTCGGCTCGATCGCGGTCAGCATGCGCCAGCGCGCCGGCACGAAATTGCCGAGACCGTCGGGCGCCGCGCCCCAGAACGGCTCGCCGCGTGTGTCGCGCTTGACGTTCTCGTACCACTGCGGCGTCGGCTCGCCGTTCGGATCGTTGTCGATCGTCGGCGACGTGATCCGCACCTGGATCTCGTCCACCAGCACCCACTCGTAGGCCAGCTCCGGCAGCGTCTGCGACGAATCGCGCGCGGCGATGCCGCGCCGCCACAATTTGACCTTGATCTCACTCGGCAGCGTGCTGCTGTTCCCCAGCGAAGTCGGCAGCGGGTCATCCGGCCCCGGCACCGCCAGGTCGCTCGGTCGCGTCCCGGTGTTCATCCGCCCGAGCGGTGCGCCCGCCAGGCTGGCGAACGACTGGTTGCTCGTGGTGTGCCACGAAAAGGTAGCGAAGCCGCGCCCGTTAAGCCGCGCGCCGGCCCCAAACTCGAAATTGCTGATCGCCACGAAATAACGATCGTTGAGCGGGTTAACGAAGTTCGGGTCGGGCGGCACAGCGTCGTTCAAACTGATCGCAAACTGCGATAGTGCGAGCGTGTAATTGCTCTGCCCCGGATCGTCGTTCGGGTTGTAGAGCTCGACGCCCAGCGCTACGTCTTTGATGTCGCCGTCGCCGTCGTAGTGCACGATCGCCTGCGTGAAGAACGGCTGCGGCCCGTAGCCGACGTACTCCGTGCTGATGCTGGTCGCCGGATCGGTGTCGACGTAGCGCACCATGTCGACCTCGCCGGTCAGCGGCACGCGCGGCGCCGTCCAGCCCAGCGTGTTCACGGCCAGCATGAACGCCTGCTGCCGCCGCGTCACGGCCTCGTTGCCCGAGCCGCCCCCGGCCCAGTCTTCATGCGCCGAGAGCATGTCGTAGTAGTAGCCCGCCAACTGCCGAACGAGCCGCGCGCCGTTGCGGCGGTCGAATTGCCCGTTGATCGCGCTGAACGGCCCGCCGCGGGCCGACTCGCGCGTCAGATTCGCGAGCGGAAACTTCATCGCTCCCGTTTCGATCCCCAGGAAGTACGGCTCGGTCAGATTCGCCGAATTGCCGTCGTTAATCAGCGCCGCCGGCACGGCCGGCAACACCGCCGGGGGCTGCACCCCCGGAGGCAGATTCGCCGGATCAAGACGCACGTCGCGCGGCTCCATGTGCCGGGCAAGATCGTCGCTGAAGCTGACCGCCGTCAGCAGGTGCCGCCGGTCGTAGCGCGACCACAGATTAAGCAGATTGCCGCTTAAGACGGCCGCGTTAAAAGCCGCCGGGTCGAGCGTCATCGCAAATGTCCAGGCGTCGAACTCGTCAACGCTCGTCGGCCCGGGCGGCGGCGGAATCTCGCCGGGTGCCCGAATCGAAGCCAGGTTGAAACGTTGCGAATAGTCGATCTTGAACTCGTTGCTGCTGCTATCCCGGAACGTGGATGCCAGCGTGTCTCGAAAACGAACATCCCTCTCTAGCTGACGAAGCGCCTCGACGACGCGGCGCTCAGCCTGGTTGCCCGGCGAAAGCCAACTCGCCAACGATCCGCCGCGCCGTGCCAGCAACGCCTCGATCGCCGAGGCGTTGGCGCCCACGTCGTTGAAGATATCTGCATCGTTGGTCGGATGCAGCGGCACCTGGGCTCCGTCGCGGCGAATCCAGTTGAACATGATCGCCGCGAACTGCCGGTTCCACGGCGCATCGCCGTTGGACTGATCCGGGGCGTAGAGGCTCACCTTGCCGCCGTTGGAGACCACGCGGATCGCCGGGTCATACACGGCCCGCTCGTCATAGCGCCGCGCCGATGAAATCAGCGCCTCCTGCGCCGTCGGGTTTGACGAGTCGTACATGTTCAAAAACGCATTCAGGTTCCGATCGCTCGGCACTCGCACCGGCACCCCGGCGATCGCATTGGCGACTTCCGCTGCCCACGCCATCAGCCCGAGCCGGCTGTCCGGCATCCCGTCGCCGTCCGCATCCAGCATGCGCGCATCCGCCACGCCGTCGATCGGATCCACGTTCGCCAGATCCGACGAATCGAACAGCGGATCGCGCGCCACCGCTCGCAGCTTCGCCGCATAGGCCGCGCCCGAGCGCGTGTTGATGTCGATCTCCATCAGTTCATCGAGCGACTGCCCGAGCACCGGCGGCATATCCGAATCGAGCGATGGAACCGCCGGCCACCGAAAGTTGCCGGGTACGCAGCGCTGCGAGTTGTGCTCTGTCAGCGGCACAGACGTATCGCGGACCGGCTCAGTCGACCCGATTACCGCGCTCGGACCCACCCCGGCGATGTCCACGTACGACCCGCCCTCGGTCCCGGTCAGAATCTCGCCATCCCGGTCTTCCCACTGTTGCCGCAGCAGCGTCCGCACCTGGTCGTTCAGACCGGAAATCACCTGATCCGTCAAACCCGCCCGCACCGACTGCGTAATCGTGTCGCGGTCCAGCCGCGAGAGCGCCAGGTACGCCGTGACGATCACAAAGAGCATCGACAGCAATCCGACAACCATCAGCAGGATGGTCGCCCGGCGTCGCGTCTGATTCGGACGGGCCATGACGTACCCTTTCTCCCAGCGTACCGCGTGCCTGAAGCACCACCGCAGATCATCCGCAAACCCTATCCCAAGAAGGGTTTAGCGACGAATTCGGCGGCGCCGAGCACTCCGCGGTCTTTCCTCAACCCCATTATGTCGCCGGGGGTCAACCGTCCCAAGTTTCCCGCCGCTGGCTTGAACCGCTTGGAGCGGAAAGACTTAGAGCACGCTGACCGCCGCCGCGAGCAACCCGGCCGGCGCATCGCGCAAGCGCCGCGGTACCCGCCGCCGATTCCCCACGAGGCGCCCGCGGGCCTAGTTGAAGCAGTGCATGATCGTGCGGTAGATCGGCTCATTCAGCCGGCCGCGTGGGTCATACGCCCGAATTGTCACGCGAATCGCGTAGGGCCACAGCCGGATGCGCAGATCCTCCAGCGCCGCGGACGCCAGATTCTGATCCGGATTGATGCGCGTGTAGCGCCTAAGTAGCTCAGAAAGCGGCATTTGCGCGATTCGCTGCCGATTCTCCGGCGTATCCGGCAGAAACACGTACGTCTCGCCAGGAGCCACGCCCACCCACCGCAGAGGCGCGCCGCGCTGCGAAGAGCCGTTCTGATTCTGCCCCAGCGGAACCGGATCGTAGTCCAGGCTGTTCCGCGCGTCCTCCGGCATCAGGAACTCGACCTCAAACCACGCGCAGCCCGGCAGCAACTGAACGCCAAGGTTGCGGCGCAAATCGACCGGCGGATTCTCCAGAACTGTCGCGATGTGCAGCTTCGACTTGTCGGCGTACAGGATGCCGTCGATCGCGTTCTGGATCGCGTTCGCCTCATAAAGGCCCGGGGCCGCCGGCGAGTCGGTATACGGACTCAACAGTTGGCCCGAGCCGCCGGCAATTTCGTCAGCAAACGCCTGATTCAGCCAAGCCAGGTAGGCGTCGTAGTCAAAATCGACCACGTCGGCCGCGTAGTCATCTTCCGGGGCACAACGCACCAGCCGCGGGAAGTCCGACGCGGCAAACTCCGGCGGGTTCGGCTGGTTCCGATTGATGATCTGCGGCAGCGCCACGCGCCGCGCCAGGTGCCACGAGCCGGCGGGAACCAGGCTGAAGTTCGCCGCATTCAGATCGCCGATATGCGTCAGCGCGCTCGACCAGCCAAAAGTGCCGTCCGAAAGTCGATTGGCCTGGCCCACCGCCGCGTGTCCGTACACAACCTGCACGGGCGAAATCTTCGCCCCGCTGGCGACGGCCCGCTGGATCGCGTCATTGCCCGCATTCGCCGACCCCGGATCGAGCGCCGGTCCCGCCGACACGGTCGGTCGGTTAGTGAAGAACATCAGAATGTCGGCCCGTGGATCGCTGTACTCAGCGTTCGGACCGGGGGCATAGGCCGGATCGTACGTGCTGGGCACCGCGGCGCGGTCGCCGATCAGAAACTGCACGCGCCGCTGCGCCGCCAAATCGTCGGCGGTAAGCGCCGCCCGCTGCGTGCGCCCCACCATCACCATGACGCTGCGCGACGGCTCGCACGCCCGCAGATCCTCGCGAACCTGCGAGGTGAACTGTCGCACCCAGCCCTGCAGCTCCGCGAACGCCGCAGCCTGCCGCGCCGTGCGGGTCGTAATCGTAAACGCCGTAACGACCACCGCCAGCGCCACCACGATCACAGCCAGGGACACGAGCATCTCAACCAGCGTAAACGCCCGCCGCCGCGCCGCGTGCGGCACGGGATGTGGCACGGTGTGTGGCACGGGTCTGGAGCAGCCGACCCGTGTCGAACGCCGCGCCGGCCCGGCAACGCCGACACATGACGCCGCTGCAGCCGCCACAGCCGCACGAGTATCTACTAGTTGCCGCCGCGTGCTCATGGAATCTCACGAAAACGAACGAAGCGCCGCTCGACCGCCACCACCGGCGAAGACCGATCGAGCTCCCACGGGTCGTTGCTCGGCCGCGTCGAATCCAACCGCGCCGCCGGCGGAATAACCCAGACCGGCCACGACTCGGCGTCCTGGCCACTGGCCAGCCACGGATAAAAACCGTTGTTCTCCACCACGACTGTCTCGTCGTCCGGGCGCTCTTTGACGGTGTAGATCGGCAGCGCGGAAGGCGAGTGCGGCACAAACCCGGCCCGCCGCGTCGGCGTTGGGTCGCCGGCGACGGATAGCAGCCCCGGCCAATCGTCATTCACCGCCGGGAGGAAGATCGCACCGCGCGGCAGCAGCTTGCTGACCTCCGGCGAGCATGTAAATGTCAGTGTCGCAGGCTCGGCCACGCCGAGGTTCAGCGCGCGCTCATGAGTACTCTGATACGCGCCGCCCGCTCCCGCAACAAGCTGCGGAACGCTTGTAAACGTGACCAGCCAAGGCACGGGTGCGACGCGCGCCGGCCCGGACGCAAACGGCGCCGCCACCGCAGCGGAAAGCGGAGAGACCGTCGGGTCCTGCACGAGAAACACATGCTCCGCCGTCGGCCGCCGCGCGACGAGGACAATTACCTCGTACAACAGCGGATCGGCGACCGTGTCGCGCGCCGTGCCGGCCCCGCCCAGCGCGCTGTCCGTACCCAATCCCGTCTCGCCGCCGTCGCCGTAGTTTCCATCCGGCCCCGGATCGGCGGCCAGGTAGCGCACCCGCCGATAGAACGTCGTCCACGCCAGGCGCGACTCGGCCGCGCGGCGCAGCTCCGCAGGCTGCTCCGCCATGTTGGCGTTGTCGTTGGCAATGCCGTTGTTGACCACGAAGCTCGAAACGGTATACGCGTCGTCCGGCAGAACAGGCGGATACACCCGGCCGCCCGGCCCGAAGAGACTGCGCTGCCACCCATCGAGGCTCTGACTCGCTTCGAGCGTATCGTTGGGATCGTGGCCCTGTTTCTGCAGCCAGAGCTTGATTACGGCGCTCGGATTGTCGTCCGGGAGCTTGGTTGGGCTGGTTGCACCGGGAGTCACGTCCACGTTGAACGCGATTCCCGGGCGGATCTTGATGCGCGGCTCATACCAACGATGAAACCCAAAATCGTCCACGCCGCCCACCGCGTCCGCGTCGATGAAATCTTCCGGATCGTTGGTGGGGTTTCCGTCGTAGTTCGTGTCGATCAGCGAATCCAGCGCCCGCGGGCGGAAGAGCGAATCGCGATCCGCGCGCTGCGAGAGCCGCACGCGCGACTCGATCATCTCCACCGCATACGCCGCGGCCGCCGCGCCATTGGCCTGGTTGGCCGTCTGCTCGTTGTAGCGCAGCCCCGCCGGCAGCGCCGCCGCGATAATCAGCAGCCCCAGGCCGAGGATGACCAGCGCGATCATCAGCTCGGGCAGGCTGAAGGCCGCACGCGCCCGCCGTCGCCTGCGGCCCGTCTCCATCGGGTGGTTGTTGCCCATCGCCAACCTCACTCTTCGATTGTTCCCGTAACCAGCGCACCACTGAGGCGGTGAACGAAATACGGCCGGCCGAAGCGGCGCAACAGGTTTTGCCGCTCCTGGCGCGTCGCGCCCGTCGCGGCGTCACCCAGCGCCGCAAACGGTTCCCGCCGGTAGATCACCAGGCCTTCCGAACTGCTCCGCTCGAATTTCTCCGACGTGTTCCAGTTGTTCGAGCCGTCATCCAGCGCGTCGCGTTTGCGAACCGGATCATAGCCGCGAAGCCGGTACCTCTCGCGCGTGGCGCGCAGCCCGGTCTGCGGGTCGAAGACGATCAGGAAATCGTCGGCCTCGAGAAACTCTTCGCCGCTGGCGAACGGGCTCAGCCGGAACGAGTTGATCGTGCCCCCCAGGATCGACAGATCGACCGGCCGCCGGGCGTTGTTGCCAGGATCGATCGGGTCGGGCGCGCTTCCGGTCGCGCGCCACGCCTCGACCGGCGCTACCCACACATCCACGGGCAGCACGATCGGCTCGACGCTCGGCCGCCGTTCGAAGTATTCGTTGATCTCCGGGATCAGCGTTCCGTTGGCGGAATTCTCGCGCAGCGACGCGGCGACGTAGCGGTAGCTGGCCAGCCCCTGACGCCCCGGCTCGCCGACGGCGTTGTTCTTCTCGTCCAGCTCCCACGCGGCGGGCGCGAAGCGGATGGCGGTCATGTTCTTGTCGGCCAGGGCCGTGGCGTGCGCCCGGGTCAGCGCGCCGCTGAGCGTCTGCAGCGCCGAACTGAAGCGCGTGTCCTCGCTGATCTTGCGCAGGGCCGGAACCGCGATCGCCAGCACCAGGCTGACCACGGCGATCACGATCGCGATTTCGACGATCGTGAACGCCCGCGCAGGGCGCGACGCTCGCACCCGGCCGCCGCCGGTCGCGCGCAAACCCAGAACGCCAGCGCTTGCCATCCGCACCGCTATGCTCCAAAAGCTCATCAGCACACGAATTGTATGCTGGTGCTAGTTGTCCTGATCCGGCACGTACCCGTAGGATTCACCCAGCGCTCGGGCACGAACCCAGCCGCTTGCTGCAGAATTGCTACCCGTCAGCACGCCCTGCGCGTCCACCGCCGCCGCCGGCGACGGGAACGCGGGCGACCAAATCCAGTTGGCCTTCTCCAGGAACTTCGGATCGTTGCTCTGGCGGAAGGCCTGCATCTGAGAGTCGAAATGCTCGCGAGAAACGCCGCGCGAACGCAGCACCGGCACGCGATCGACCACGCGGAAGCCCGTGTTGCCATCGGCCAGGATGCCGCGATCGAGCTTCACGTGCAGCAGGTAATCCAGCGGCACGCCGAAGGCGTCGTGGATGCCCAGCACTTCGACGCGGCGATCCTCCAGCGCGACGTTGCCGCTGGGATTCACAAACTCCGCGGCGCTGCCGAGCGGCTTGATGGCCGTCGGCGGCACCTGAGCCAGAATGCTGGCGGCGTGCACCCGCAGATACGTGAACAGCGCGCGGTTGTCGTCGTGCGTGTTCGCGACCACGTCGCCTGCCGAATTCAGCGCGACCAACTGGTTGTTGCTCGCAGCCGACGGATTGTTGAGAAGGTCGCGGGCCAGACGATCGGCGAGCGTTCCGCTGTTGCCGGCCGGCTGAACGGTCACGCTCTCGAGGATTGCGGCCACCGAGTTATTCGCAGCGGAAGGCCGATCGAGCTGGTAAGGCGGGAACGCCCCGAATGTGGCCGCGCCGCGCTTGTCGTACAGCGCCTTGAGCGGGTTTTCTTCGCGGAACTGGTCCAGCGCCAGCGACACGTTGCTCATGATCGACTGCGTGGCGGCCACCTTCTGGTTGCCGACGGCCCGTGAGGCGACCCAGGCGACAATCGCCGTCAGCAGGCCGATGACCGCGATGACCACGAGCAGCTCGACCAGCGTGAAGCCCCGCGCGGGTCGCAAATCGTGTGCGCGCCGCCCGCGCTGCTGTCCGTCCATGCTGCGGCTCCTGACCGTCAACGTGCGACCGTCGTACACGCCTGGGCTACTGCCCGTTGTGCGGGAAGTTCGTAATGTCGTCCGCCGTGCCATATAGCCCGTCTTCGCCCGGGCTGACCAGCAGATACGAATCCGACCGGTGCGGCGCGAGCTTGGCCTTCACGTCGTTGTTGCGGATGTACCCGGGGAAGAAGCCGGGCGGCGGCGGGTTGGTCGCATTGCGCCCCGCCACATCCTGCCAATCCAGCCGATGCGCCCCGGCGCCGCCGCGCAGCGCCAAGGCGCTATTGCCCGTCAGCAGATCGCCGTTGTCGATCCAGTGGTAGATACCGCGCTGCGCCGGATCGCTCAGCGTCGACGGATCCTGGTCCGCCAGCCGCTGCCCCGCCGGGTCGGCCTTCCAATAGAGAATCGGGAAGCCGAACTTGTCCAGAAACATCGGGTAGTAGCGATCGGGCGTAGTCTGGCCGCGGCGGGCTTTCAATTCCGCCTCGGTCACGAAGCGACGCAGACGGTCGTTGAACGGCGCGATCTCGACCTTGTCGAGCTCGATGTACGGCTGGCTGCGCGGTCGCACGGCCTGCCCGGACTTCGGATGACTGTCGGGGTAAAGCGCGTACGCGCCGCACTGATCGACGTTGTTGTTGTACTGGTTGTCCGTGTCGTCCGACCAGGCCTGACTGCCGGGCCGCAGCCGCTGGAAGCCCGGCGTGCCGAGTCGGTCGGCGCCCACCATCGCCCACACCAGCAGGCCGCCGCCCGAAATCTCATACTGGGACGGCAACCCCTGGTAAATCTGGCCGCGATACGGATTGGCCACGCGGCGATTGTCCTTGTCCGCGCGCGACGGCGGGTACTGTCCGCCGAAGCGTGCATCGGCCCGCATGGCCTCCAGCCCCGTGGCCAGCGCTGAGAGCGTCGCCTGGCTGGCGGTTTTTTTCGCGCCGCTGCGGATCGTGCTGACCGCGGGCACGAGCAACGCGACCAGCAGACTGATGATGACCACCACCGCGAGCAGCTCGAGCAGCGTAAAGCCCGACCGCCGCGGAGCGACCGCACGTGCGCTTCGGTGCGAGTGATGCACGACCATCCCGGCAACTCCTGCTGGCAGACCAGCCGATGAATGCGCCGCCCGGCGGCGGCGCGTCGAACGCGAATCGATCTCTACTTCCTGACGTAGTTGGTAATGTCGTCGTCCGTTCCGTACAGGGCGTCCTTACCCGCCGAGATCAGCAGGAACTTCTTGTCGTTGTGCGGCCAGACGCGCCCGCGGTTGACGTTGTTGCGCTGCGTGGTGTCGAAGACCTTCGCGTCATAGGTCGCGAACGCGAACGTGTCCTTGAGCGGGCGGGCGTCGCGGGCGTTGCCCGTGGCGTCCCAGCCGAACAGCTTCATTTTGTGGGGCAGACCGCCGCCCAGATCCCAGCCGGGCTCGTTGCGGCCGGGCATGGCGCCCAGTTCATTGTCGTTGCCGGTCAGGTAGGCGTTGTCGGACTGGTCGTAGACGCCCTGCACCAGGTTCTGCCCGTTGCCGGTCGAATACGGGTCTTTCGCGTAGGGGTTGGCCACGTAGTAGAGCACCGGCTGGTTGAATGCGTCCACAAAGAACGGCAGTTGATCGTTCTTCCAGATGCTCGACCCGGCGGCCATGCGGGTCGGAATCGCACCGACGCGCGAGTTGGCCTTCTTGTAGTTGGCCGGTGAAAACGCGATGCCGTCCGGCTCGACGTACTTGCCCTGACGCTTGTATGAGCGGACAGGATTCAGCGAGTACCAGTCGAGCCAGTCGCGGTGGTCGATGATGTTGTCGCCGCCGCCATTGGCCACGGTGGGCATGTCGTTGGCCCGCTCCGGGCTGACGAAGCCGCGCAGGTCCGCGCCGACCATCTGCAGTGCGAACCACTGCGCCCCGGTCAGGTAGGCGGTGCTGCTGCCCTCGAACGGGTTGCGGCCGCTCGAGATCGGGTAGTACTGCAAATCCGTATTGAACATCTCGCAGGCGCGGTCCAGGCTGCCGAACATGGCCTGCACCTTGCCGGCCTTGGCCTGATTGCGGGCCTGCTGAAGCGACGGCGTCAGAATCCCGATCAGCAGCGCGATGATCGCGACCACCGTCAGCAATTCGACCAGCGTAAATGCACTGCGGCGCGGCTTGCAGCACGGCATGACACGTCCTCGCGAGTTTCTGCTGCGGATCACCCAACGCTCCGGGCCGGCTCGCGCGCCCCTGCGGTCGCCGAGCCCGACTGCAAATAGTGTACCCGCCGCGATCGGCGGTTTCTGCCCAATCGCAGCCGAAAAAAGCTGCCGCCGGCGGATTTCCGCGGCCACCCGGCCCGCCGCCACGCGCCGACAAGGCCCCGCGCGTCTTTCGCGTGGGCGGGGCGGGCAGAAGGCCCACCCCACCCGAAATCTCGCGGATTACCGTCCGCTAGCCCTGCGTCAGCGACTGAATCAGGTTGATCATCGGCATGTACAGCGAAATCACGATGAAGCCGACGATCACGCCGAGCACGACGACCAGCACGGGTTCAAGCAGCGCGACGAGCGAATCGACCAGCGTGTCCACTTCTTCGTCGTAGTTGTCCGCGACTTTGATCAACATCTTGTCGAGTTCGCCGGTCTCTTCGCCGACGTCGACCATGTTCACCACGATCGAATCGACCGTCTTGCTGGCCCGCAGCGGATTGGCGAACGAATCGCCCTCGCGGATCGAGTCATGCACCTTGCCCAGCATGGCCGCGTAGACCTCGTTGCCGGTCGTATCGCGCGTGATCGTCAGCGCCTCGAGAATCGGCACGCCGGCCGAGATCAGGGTGCCCAACGTGCGCGTGAAGCGCGCGATGCCGGACTTGCCGATGATCTGCCCGATCACCGGGATCTTCATCCACAACACATCAAGCGCGTAACGACCGCTCTTACCCTGCCGGATCAGCTTGAACAGCAGGATCACGATGATCGGCGAGATCAGGATGATGGCCCAGCCCGGCGGCGAACCGCCGACCAGCCAGTTCGAGATCGCGATCAGAAATTCGGTCACGGCCGGCAGCTTGGCGCCGAAGTCCTTGAAGATGTCGCGGAACTTGGGCACAAGAAAAATCACGATGGCCAGCGTGATCGACATCGCGATCGTGATGACCACGATCGGATAGATCATCGCGCCGATGACTTTTCTCTTGAGCCGCTGTGCCTTTTCCATGAAGTCTGCAAGGCGTTGCAGAATCACATCGAGCACGCCGCCCGCCTCGCCCGCGGCCACCATGTTCGTGTAGAGCCGGTCGAAGGCCTTCGGATGCCGCGCCATCGCCTCGGACAGGGTCGAGCCGCCTTCGACATCCTCCGTCACCTGCTTCAGGCTGGCGCGGAGCATTCCGGGTTTCTGCTGCTGCTCCAGAATGCGAATACTCCGCAGGATCGGCAGGCCGGCGTCCTGCAGCGTGGAGAGCTGCCGCGTAAACGTCGTGAGCTGCTTGGTCGATACCCAGCCGAAGCCGGTGCCCGCCGCCTTCTTCTTCGGAGCCGGAGCGCCATCCTTGCGAACGCCGCGCTTCTTGTCGGCCTTCTCGACCACTTTGGTCGGGAAGTAGCCGAGGCTGCGAACCTTCGCAACCGCCTCTTCCTTCGTTGGCGCCTCCAGCTCCGCCTTGACTTCCTGGCCCTGAGCATTCAGCGCTTCGTAAGTGAAGATCGACATTCGATTCGCTCCAACCCTAACGGCTACAAGCACTTACTACCTAGACGGGCGTGCGCGCGGCGACGAGGCGCACTCCGCCCGGCCGGTTTTCGCCTGAATTATTGCGGTTCACCAAGTGGCTAGACAAACCCTGACAGTTTATCGGCCCCGAATTGCACCCCGGTTGCGGGGCGGGCAGCGCCGCTTACAGCTCGTCGGTCAGCGTCTCGCGCACCACTTCCTCGATCGACGTGGTGCCGTCGTAGATCGCCAACTGCCCGGATTCGCGCAGCGTGCGCATCCCGCGCTTGCGGGCCTCGGTGCGCAGAAGCCCGGTCGAAGCGTGCTTCATCACCATCTCGCGCAGCTCGTCGTCCATCACCATGATCTCGAAGATCGCCAGCCGGCCCTTGTAGCCCGTGTTGTTGCAGTAGTCGCAGCCCTTGCCATAGAAGAATGTGCGGCCGACGACGTTCTCCGGCCGCAGATTCAGCTCCATGAGCTGCTGCTCGGTCGGCTGGAACTCCTCCTTGCAGTTGCGGCAGATGCGCCGCACCAGCCGCTGCGCCACGATCGCTTCGAGCGTGGCGGTGATCAGGAACGGCTCCAGCCCCAGGTCCATCAGACGCGCGATGGTGCTCGGCGCGTCGTTGGTGTGCAGCGTGCTGAACACGAGGTGGCCGGTCAGCGAGGCCTGCACCGAGATCTGCGCCGTTTCCAGGTCGCGAATCTCGCCGACCAGACACACGTCCGGATCCTGACGCAGGAACGAGCGCAGGCAGCGGGCGAACGTCAACCCGATGTCGGGCTTCACCTGGCACTGCACCATCCCGTCGATGTCGTACTCGACCGGATCCTCAGCCGTGAGAATCTTCACGTCCGGCGTATTGAGTTCGCGCAGCGCCGAGTAGAGCGTCGTGGTCTTTCCGGAGCCGGTCGGCCCGGTCACGATCACGATGCCGTGCGGCTTGTTGATGAGCTGCCGGACGACGGACAATTCCTCTTCGCGCAAGCCGATCTGCGCCAGGTCGAGATTCACCTGTCCGCGGTCCAGCACGCGCAGCACGACGCTCTCGCCCCACATGGTCGGCAGGACGCTGACGCGCAAATCCACCGGGCGGCCCTCGACCAGCAGCTCGACGCGGCCGTCCTGCGGCAGGCGGCGCTCGGCGATGTCGAGGTTCGACATGACCTTGATGCGCGAGGCGATGGCCAGCGCCACGTACTTGGGCGGCGGGACCATTTCGTAGAGCACGCCGTCGATGCGGTAGCGCATCTTGTATTCGTCTTCGAACGGCTCGAAGTGAATGTCGGACGCCTTGTCGCGAATCGCCTGTAGGAGCACCAGGTTGATCAGCTTCTTGACGCCGGTGCTTTCGGCCATTTCGCGGAGGTCGTTGAGGTCGATGCTCTCGCCGCGGTTCTGGAACTTGGAGAGCGTCTCGTCGTCGCCGACTTCCGCGATGATGTCGCCGATCGATTGCACGCCTTCTTCGGGATAGTAGCGCTCCAGCGACTCGCTAAGATCCTTGGGCGAGGTGATGCGGGCGACGACGTTGAAGCCCATCAGCGTCTTCAGGTCGTCGGTGGCGTGAAAGTTGCCGGGCGAATCGAGCGCCACGCCCAGCGTGTTAGTCTCGCGGTCGAACTCGGTCGGGACGATGCGGTAGGTGTGCGCCATCTGCGTCGGAATCAGGTCGATCACCATCTTGTCGATGTCGATCGCCGAGAGCGTGATCTGCTCCATCCCGACCTGCGCCGCCAGGGCGCGGTTCACGTCGTCCTCGGTCACGACGCCCATCTCGATCAGCAGCTTGCCGAGCGGGCCGCGCTTCGTCTTCTGAATCTCCAGCGCGTCGGAGACCTGCGCGCGGGTGGCCTTGCCCATCTTGATCAGAATGCGGCCGAGCGGGCGATTGCGGAGCTGGGACACCGGCGGCATGTCTGTGGCGGCCATCAACGACACTCCTTGGGCGAGTGATTCAGTATAGGAATCGGTCCGGTGCGTGTCGACGCCGCGATCACGCAGCGCGCGGACGCGATCAGCCGCCCGATACGGTGTTGCGCAGCGTTCCGATGCCGTCGACTTCGACCTCGATGCAGTCGCCGGGCTTCAGGAAGACCGGCGGCCTGCGGGCCATGCCGACGCCCTCCGGCGTGCCGGTCAGGATCAGCGTGCCGGGCAGCAGCGTAAACTGCCGGGCCAGGTACGCCACCAGCGCCGCGCAGCCGTGGATCATGCTCGCCGTGTTCGCGCTCTGCATCGGCGCTGCGTTCAGGCGGCTGCGGATCGCGCAGGCGTCGGGATTGAAATCCGGGTGGATCGTGATGCACGGCCCGAGCGGGCAGAACGTGTCGAAGCCCTTGGCCCGCGCCCACTGCTTGTCGTTGCGCTGGCAGTCGCGGGCCGACACGTCGTTCGCACACGTGTAGCCCAGCACGTATCGCAGCGCGGCGGCGGTTGAGACGTCGCGCGGCGGCGTAGCCCGGAGAATGATCGCCAATTCGGCTTCAAAGTCGACCTCGTCGGGCGCCGCAGCGGGGATGACGATCGGCTGCTCCGGCGCACAGAGCGACGTGGTCGGCTTGAGGAAGACCAGGGGCGATTCGGGCGCCTGCGACCCGGTCTCGGCGGCGTGTGCCGCATAGTTGCGGCCGATCGCGAAGATGTTCGGCGGGTCCACGGGGAAGTGCAGGGCGCCCAGCGGCACGTCGCGGTCGTCGAATACGAGCGGCTCGAACAGGCCGCTGCGCAGCGGCTGCACCCGGTCCGCACCGATCAGCCGCCCGGTGACGAGCCGTCCGGCGGCGTCCCGAAAACGCACAATTTTCATCCGTCCTGCCTTTCTGCGGTGGGTCCGCCGCGGCGGCGATCAGCCCGGATCGCCGCCGGTCCGCGGAAGTTCGCGGGAGAGAGTAGCGGAACATCGGCCGCAGGCAACGCCGCGAGACGCACGGTCTCCTGACGATAGTCGCTGTTATCGACTTCGAAAGCTGCCGGGTTCGGAGAGCTGCCCATGACGCTCGAAGATGCGTGGCGCGACCGGATCCGCATCGACCCCGCGATCCACCCTGGGGATCCCTGCATTGCCGGTACGCGCGTTTCCGTCAGCGTCATTGTGGGCAGCCTGGCGGATGGCGACTCCCACGAGCAGATTCTGGCCAGCTACCCGCAATTGACGCGCGACGACATTCGTGCCGCGCTCCATTTCGCCGCAGCTCGGGCACGTAGCTCGCAATAGCTCGTAGCTCGTATCTCGTAGGGTCGGTTGAGCGAAGCGAAACCCACCATGAAGCGTCGCAGATCGTAGCTCGTAGTGTGGGTTGAGCGAAGCGAAACCCACCACGCACTGTCGCACCCTCTACCGGCGTTTTCGGCGCCGCGCCGCCCGACACGCCCCGCCCGCATGACCCGCCGCAGCGGAGGCACACCGCTCGAGATCATAAACAGAAGAACCGGGCCGGCGGATTGCTCCGCCGGCCCGGCTTGCTTCAGGTCAGGATGCTGCTGAGTCGTGCGGCCGAGTTACGGAGCGCACGGCGGGCAGCCCATCGGGCCGAACAGGCAGGTCAGGAACGGGTCGATGTCGAAGAAGTCGACAGCGCCCGAGCAATCGATGTCCGCAGCGCACAGCGAGCCGCCGCAGAACGTCGCCTGGTAGCCGGCCGGGTCGAACAGGGCCTGCAGGAACGGATCGATGTCGAAGAAGTCGACGCCGCCGTTGCAGTCCGTGTCGCCGCGCTCGCCGGGGCACGCCGGAGCGAGGCTCAGCGCCACGTCAATGCCAGAGAACGACGAGTTCGTGGACGACGTGTAGCAGTTCACGCTTGTGTTCGCCGCGATCGCGTCGATGTCGATCGTGTCGATGATGCTGCTGAACTGGCAGACGTACAACTTGCGGTCGCTACCAAGTGCGATCTCACGCACGGTCTGCATGCTGGTGCTGTAGTCGAACGTGCCGACGACCGACCACTCGCCCAGGTGCAGCGGATCGGTGTCCGGCGTGTTCGGATCGAGCACGACGAGCGTATTGGTCGTCGTCCCAGAAAAGACTCCGATCATGACATAAGCGAACGGCGAGATAGTCGGGTTGTACTCGATGTCGACGTTGTTCGGATTGCCGACTACCGAAATGCCCGTTCGCACCTGCGTGGCCGCGCCGCCGATCGGCTTGCGCTGCACTACCACCGTGTTGGGGGTGAAGAGCGGATCGCTGGTGCCGGCGATCACCGTGTTGGCGTCGAACCAGGTAGTGCCGAAGGAGCCGTTCGGCGCGAAGCCGACTGTCTCTTCGAGCAGCGACGCCGAAGCGCCCGCACCCGTGCCGACCGTCGGACCGGCGTTGTAGTTCAGGATGTACAGTGCTCCGGTGTTGTTGCCGATGATCGACAGCTTCTCGTTGTCGGGGCTGACGCCCAGGCCTACCACGCGGGCCGAGGCGCTCAGTCCGCCGGCGATGTCGAACGTGAAGATGACTTCGGAGTTGTCCGACCCGTCGGTGCTCAGGTTCACGAGCAGGCCGGGGCCGGCCGGCGGCGGACCGAAGTTCAGCGACAGCAGGTTGCCGTCAGCCGCGTGGGAGAACGGACCGTTGGCGTTGTCGAACTCCATCGACTGCAGGAACGTCGCCGACTGCCACTTGCCCAGCAGCGCGCAACCGCGAACCTGCTCGGCGGTTGTCAGCGCCGAGCCGGTGTTCAGGCCGAACGCGATGTCGAGCACTGCGACAGGCTGAACCGGCGCGGGACAGTTGGTGGTGGCACAGTTGCTACCGCCGCCGAGCCATACGCCGCCGCCGCCGAGGCAATCCGCTTCCGTCGCATCGGTGCATACGCCGGCGGTGCAGCAGGCGCCGACCGGCGGCGGGCAGACGGTAGTCGCGCACGTGGTGTTCAGGCCCTGATACGTGCCGTTCAGCGCCACGCAGGCCGCCTCGCTCGCTACGTCCTGGCACGTGCCGTTCTGCAGGCAGCACGCACCCGGCGTCGCCGGACAGTTGACCTGATCGCACGTCGAATTGTTGCCCTGGTACGCGCCGCCGAAGGTGGTGGCGCACTCCGCCGCGGTCGTAACCACGCAGAAGCCGTTGCCATAGCAGCAGGCGCCCGTCTGCACGCCGCCGCAGCCGGGGTCAAACGCGTGCGCGCCGGGGTTGGTGTTCGCCAGCAATAGGGCGATGCGGGTCGGATCATCCGGGCCGTCCAGCGCGGCGATGCCGCCGAAGGTCCACTCGCCCAGGTTGAACGTCGAGTTCGACTGATTGGCGGGGGCGTTGCGGCGGGCGTAGCTGTCCGTGTACTCCCAGGCCTGACCCGTGCCGTCGACGCCGAGTTGGCCGAACATGTCGATGATCGTCGCGCCGTTCTCCAGCGTCACAACGTCGTCGCCGTTGCCGAAAAACGCCGGCGTATAGAGGTCGGCGTCGAAACCGTAGGCGGCGAAGAACTGCGTGTTGCCGGCATTGGCGTTCGAGGCGACCACGAACGAGTCGCCCGGCGCGATGCTGACCGTGTCCAGCGCCACGCTGGCCGATACCGTTACGCCGCCGTTGTTGTAGACGCGAATGAAGTCGCTGGGGCCGAAGGTGATCGCGGTAGCGCCGGTGTTCGTCAGTTCGACGTACTTCGGATTGCCGCCCGGCAAGTCGCCGTCGACCACTTCGCTGATGATGATGCACTGCGGCGCGCCGAAGATCGGGCAGACGACGTTTGCGCACAGGCTGCCGACGCCGTAGAAGAGGCCGCCGGCCGTCGCGCAATTCGCGGCGGTCTGCTGCGAACAGACACCGCTGACGCAGCAGGCACCGGTCGGCTGTGGGCAATTCGCGGTTGCACAGTTGGTGCCCGGTCCCTGGTACGTCCCGCCGAGCAACACGCACGCCGCTTCGCTGGCGACATCCTGGCAGGAACCGTCCGACAGGCAGCATGCGCCGGGCGTTCCCGGGCACTGGCCGGCGCAAGCCGTGTTGTCGCCCTGATAGGTTCCGCTGAACGTGGCGACACAATCCGCGGCCGTGGTCACGGCGCAGAAGCCGTTGCCGTAGCAGCAGGCGCCGGTGCCGGCCGGTCCTTCGACGGTAAACGTGAGACCGGGGCAGGTCTGGCGGGTATCGCTCTGCGTCCAGTTGGCGGGGTTGCCGATCGCGGCGAGCAGCGCGGCGCGCGTGCCGCTGGTCGGGCCGCTGTAAAAGGCGTTGTCGAACTCGGTCGTGCCGGCGAGACCCACCGCACTGAAGCCGTCGACGAGCGCAGCCGGTAGCGAGGTGTTGTTCGAACTGGTCGAATCGGCGCCCCAGGCCGGCGGACCATCGATATTCAGGCCGTACAGGAAGTTCGGCGTCGCGGCATTGCCCTCGAAGGCGAACACCTGATCGCCAGCGGTGGCGAATGCGACCGAGGTGGTGGTGGTGGTGTTCAATCCGGTGGCGTCAACGGTCCACTCGCCGGTATTGAACGGCGAGCTGCGGTTGATCACCGCGCCCGCCGGGTAGTTCGCCGACGCCGTCCAAGTGATCCCACCCTCTCCTTGGCGGAACGCGCCCGCGGCGGTCCAGCCGCAGTCGGTGAAGCGGATCGCGGTGCCCTGCGGGATGTTGACCAGAGCCACGAAGCTCAACTCGTCCGGATCGTCGGAGTTGTAGCAGATGATCGCGATGTCGCCGGGATTGAGCGCGCTGGCCATCTGGGGTGCGGTGAACGCTGCCAGCAGCGTACAAAACGCCGCGATACCGCGTCCGAGTGTGGGCTTCATACCTGACCTCCTACGTTGACAGAATCGGGGGCTTAGCCGCCGACGGCGCCAATCGCCGCGACGACGAAGATGCGTACTTGGGGCTTTGACCCGCTCCAAGAACCGTAGTTATAGCAGACGGGGAGCCTGAATCCATGACGGCCCACGCACTTGGCCTGTTTCTAACACAATACTCATAGCGGCGCGCTTCGTGACAAGCTCACAGATCGCTTGTAATTCTATATTAGACAAGGCGTTATCGTCATGATGCGATTCGAACGGCTGTTACTCAGCGAGCAGTGCTGGCAGGTCAGTCAGCGGATGGAACGCCGCCGCTAGCGACTCCGCGGACGTAGCCGGGGACAGTTGTGCGGCCCGCTCGGCGCGAAACGGACCGACCGCGAGTCGCGTAAGGTGCGTGAGACAGCCGCCAGCGGCGAGCATCGTCCCGACATCGCGAATGATCGCGCGAATGTAAGTGCCGCGCCCGCAAGTTGTTTCAAACTCTACGACGGGCCAGTCATATCGCACGACCTTTTGCGCGTATACGTGCACAGTTCGCGGCTTCAACGCTGGAATCTGGCCGGCGCGCTCGATGCGATACGCCGGTCGCCCGCCGATCTTGATGGCGCTGATCGCCGGCGGCGTCTGTTCGATCGCGCCGCTCAGCGTCGCAAACGCAGCAACTAGCGCATCGAGGGTCGGGACTGTGGCGATCGGAACCGGTTTCAACGGCCGATCCGAATCGAAGCTGTCGCTCGTGACATCCAAGCGCGCGACCGACCGGTAGGTCTTCGGCAGGTTCATCAGCCGTTCGACGAGTTTCGTCGCCCGGCCCAGACAGAGCAGGAGCACGCCTTCGGCCGCCGGGTCAAGCGTGCCCGCGTGGCCGCTCTTGCGGACGCCGGTGATCGCGCGGACGCGGTAGAGCGCCTTCGCGCTGGAAATACCGGGCGGCTTGTACAGGTTGATGATGCCGTCCAAGAATCGCTCCGAAGCACAAGGCGAGCGCCGCACTCAAACACGCATCGCGGCGGTGCATAGCGTAGCGGCGTGCGACGCGGTACGCTGCTCACGCGAGACGTTGCTGGAGACATCTGTGGCGCAGCCGAAATTCGTCCTGAAAGTGATCGCGATGGCCGGTTCGTTCATCGTCGCCGCCGGCGGATTCCTCGGATGCATCGGCGCGGGGGCAACCGGCGACGCAGCGGACAGCGCCCGGCGGCAGACGCCGCTGGACCAGTTGCCCCAGGCGGAAATCACCGCGAACGGGCAGAAGATTCGCGTCTGGGTCGCCAATCGCGACGACACGCGGACGGAAGGGCTGATGTTCGTCCCGGCGGATCAGATCGCCGACGATCAGGGCATGCTGTTCGTCTTCCCGAGCGAGCAGTATCTCGGGTTCTGGATGCTGAACACGGTGACCGAGCTGGACATCGCGTTCGCGCGGACCGACGGCACGATTGTGAAGACGTGGCGCATGCCGCCGCTGACGATTCAGACTTTCCCATCGATCGAGCCGGCGCTTTTTGCGCTGGAGATGAAAGCCGGCGCTTTCGAGCGACTCGGACTCAAAGAAGGCGACACGCTGATCATCCCCCAGGAACTGTTCAAGACCGAGCCGTAACCCGCCGAAGCTCAGGACAGCAGCGCCGGGGCTGCCGCCGTTGGCAGCGCCTGCGCCGCCGCGGCCGTGTTCCGCGCCAACTCCGTCGAGCGAATCGAGCGGCTGTCCATGAGCATGCCTCCGGAAGTGCTTCTGATTCACGGCCATTCCGCGAAGGCGGCGGGCCTGCGGCCGCGGCTGGACGGTCTGGGCGTTCGCGCGGTCGATCATGCGCTGGATAACGTCGCCCGCGCGGCGGACTCGCTGCGGGCCGATCTGGCGCTGCTGCTGCTCGATCCTGAAGACGTCGAGAAGCACGGGGATTCAGTCAACACGCTGCTCTCGCGGCTGTCCGACGATCACGTGGCGACGCTGGTCTGGGGCTGGCCCGCGGACGGTCGGCCGTATGCCGGTCCGCTGGTCGACTGGGCGCCGCCCGACTGCACGGTCGACGAGATCGTCGGTCGTCTGAGCACACTTAGCCACTACGCGCCGCTGCTGCGCCGCTTCGAACGCGAGTTCGATCACCTGCAGCGGCTCGGCAAGCAACTGAACCGCTACTTCAGCGAGATCGACCAGGAGATGCGGCTGGCGGGTCGCCTGCAACGCGACTTCCTTCCGACGCGCCTGCCCCAGGTCCGACCGCTGCGGTTCGCGGCCATTTATCGCCCGGCGACCTGGGTCAGCGGCGATATGTACGACGTCTTCCGCATCGACGAGCGCCACATCGGGCTGTACGTGGCCGATGCGATGGGCCACGGCATCGCCGCCGGACTGATGACCATGTTTCTGCGCCAGGCGCTGGTTGTCAAAGACATCACGGACACGGACTACTCGATCGTCGATCCGGCGGTGGCGATGGCCAACCTCAACAGCTCGCTGGTGAAGCAGAACCTGCCCAACTGCCAGTTCGTCACCGCGGTGTATGCGATCGTCAACAGCGCCACGCGCGAGCTGCGCATCGCCCGCGGCGGCCACCCGCGGCCGTTGCTGATTCGCGGCGACGGGGCGATCGAGGAAATCCCGGTGGATGGTCCGCTGCTGGGCCTTACAGACGTGCCCGCCTCTTTCGCCGAGCATCGGCTGGTGCTGCAGCCGGGGGAAAAGGTGCTGATGTACACCGACGGCATCGAGGAAGCGCTGCTCACACCGCAGGAGCAGCCCGACGCGCCGCCGATTCCCACGCAGCGGTTGTGCGACTGGTCGCGTCTCAGCGCCGACGGCATGATCGAGGCGCTCGCCACGCACCTGGACCGCCAGGAGGGATCGCTGCATCCCGCCGACGACGTCACGGCCGTGGTGGTCGAAGTCGAACGATGACCGCCGCGACGCACGCCCGCTGATTCGCAGAGTTACCCGTCACGCCACCCGCGGTCCCAATATCGCGTTGACCGAGTCGCCGCTACGCTGCATCATGCCGCCCCCAAGGCGACCGCAGTCGCGCGCCAATTCGTTGCGCTCGAATCCACCGACCCGCCCAGCATGGCGAGGAGCGTGATATCCGTGAAACGCAAAACCCCCACCACCCCAACCGCCAAAGCCGGCCGGAAGCCCGCCGGCACGAAGACCGGCCGGACCCCCGCCGGCGGCAAGAACGCCGCAACGCCGCCCGCAACCCAAAAAGCCGCCCGGGCGAACACGCATCGCTCGCCGCAGCTCGGAAACAAGCCGCCGGCCGGGGCTGGCGCGAAACACGGCCACACCGCGCCGCCCGCGGGCGGCGATTTTGTCATCAGCCGCCCGATGAACGACCTGGCTGACGGCTGGTCGCACCACTTTACGCCGCTGGAGCCGATGGACGTGACGCGGGCGCGGACGGCGTCTGAGCTGCTCGCGGCCATGAGCCGCACGGCGTTCAGCGGCCGCAGCCTGGGCGAGGCGGCGGACATCCTGGTGGAGATGGGCCGCGACAAGAAGTGCTTCGTCGTCGGCACGTTCAGCGGGGCGATGACCATCGCCAAGCAGGGGCTGATGATCGCCGAGATGATCGACCAGGGCATGATCCACGCCGTCGTCAGCACCGGGGCGCTGATGTGCCACGGGCTGATCGAGCAGAGCGGCCACACCCACTTCCGCCACGACGCGAACTGGAGCGACGAGAAGCTCTACGAACAGGGCTACTGCCGGGTGTATGACACGCTGGAGCTGGAGCGCAACCTCGAAGAAGCGGCGGTCATCATGGACCGCGTGCTCGACGAGCTGCCGGGCGGCACGCCGCTGGGCAGCCACGAGATCAACTGGCGGATCGGCGAGCACATCCTGCGCGCCGGTCAGAGCCGCGGAATCCTGCAATCGGCATTTCGAAAAAAGGTGCCGGTGTACATTCCGGGATTCACCGACAGCGAGCTGGGGCTGGACGTGTACGTTCACAATCTAATGGCGGCCGAAGGCGGACGGCAGCCGATCCGCGTGGACCTGCTGCGCGACATCGGCGACTTTTACGACCGCTGCGCCGCGGCCGAGCGGATGGGCATCTTCACGATCGGCGGCGGCTTGCCGCGGAACTGGGCGCAGCAGGTGGGCCCGCTGGGCGAGATTCTGGAGCGTCGCACGGACGGCAAGCACGGCAAGTTCATCCGCTTCAACTACGCGATCCGCATCTGCCCGGAGCCGGTGCACTGGGGCGGGCTGTCGGGCTGCACGTACAGCGAAGGCGTGTCGTGGGGCAAGTTCGTGAGCGAGAAAGAAGGCGGGCGGCACGCGGAGGTGTACGCCGACGCCACAGTGGCGTGGCCGCTGCTGCTGCGCGGAGTGCTGGAGCGGTTGGGGAGAGTCTGACGCCGCGAGTCTCTGCGCTTTTGCGACTCGTGACGACCGGGAGTTCGCGATGTCGACGGGCGTGACGCTTCTGGAGCGCCTGCGTGCGCCGGACAGCAAGCAGGCCTGGGAGGAGTTTGACGCGATCTACCGCCCCATTATTCGGGGCTTCGCGGCAGCGTGGCGTCCGCCGGTCAGCGCCGACGACGTAGTCCAGGACTGCATGGTCAAGCTGATCGAGCTTATGCCGACGTTCACGTATGACGCCGCTGGCGGGTTTCGACGACTGTTACGGACCATCGTGAACAATCACATACGCAATCTGCTTGCCAGGCGACGCGAGGCGCTGCTTGGCAGCGGTGTGATCAGGGATGCCGCCGATCCGACCCCGCCGCCCGACGAAGCGCTCGATCAAATCGAGCAAATGGCGCTCATGCAGTACTATCTGCGCCAGATTCGTTGCGAATTCAGGAACGCCAAAACCCCGGATTCGTTCGCAATGCTGTTGCGGGGATTATCCGCGAGTGAAGTCGCAAGCGCGCTCGACATGACTGAGGCGCAAGTCCATACCGCCAAACACCGGGTGACCGTGCGGCTGAAGGAACGGCTCGCCCAACATGACGCATGGATCGGTTGACGCGGGTCGCAAGATAAGAGGCGGGCGCCCTGCACTACCCCTGGAGCATGCAGGGCGCGCCGCAGGCGTTGCAGGCACCCACTCGACTACGGACACAGAGTGTCGAACAGGCATTCCAGGAAGGGATCGACGTCGAAGAAGTCGGTGATCAGGTTGTCATCGAAGTCCGCGTTCGCTGGGCTGCAGTTCGGCTGGATTAGCGCGAATGCAGCCGGATCGAACAGCGCCAGAAGAAACGGATCGACGTCGAAGAAGTCGACCATGCAATCGCAGTTCACGTCCCCGCGGCGGATAGGCCGAACGATCACGCTGTCCCAGCAGGATGTTCCGAAGTGATCGTTGATCGCCACGGCGCCGGATTCGATGGCAGCGTCCGTCGCTTCGAGGACTGGCACGAAGTCCGCTTCGGCGTCGGCGCCGGGGTTCGAACTGTCGTAATCCACGAGCACGCGAATACGATTCCCGACGACACGAACCCGCGTGCGACGCCAATCGTTAAGCTGAAACCACGTCTGCTGTTCGTTCAGCGTCGTGCACGCCAGGACTTCGCCGATCGGGCGGTAGGCATTCGGACTTTCGAGACGATAGCCGGCGCTGCGCGTCAGGCACATGTCCGGCGACCCGTAGTGCGGAGGCGTGCGCGTCCAGCTCAGTGCGTAATGCGGTCCCACTCCGGGTACGTCCGCGCCCGGGCCGGGATCGTCGCCCATGCGGAAGTGCAGGAGCAGCCCGGAGCTGATCTCGCCGCCGCCGGTCTGTTGCCAGCGTACGGTCAGATCGAAGTCGGTGAATTGGTGGTCGGTTTCGAACTTCAGGAGCGCGAGGTCGTCGTCTGCACCGACGGATTGGCACGCGACGCCGCCGCCGAAGCTCCACGAACCGTTACCGATCGGCGTCCAGCTTCCCGGATACGGTCCGTCAAACGACTCCACGTGCGTCAGGATGCACGGCCCGTGCACGAGTTCGTGGATGTCCGCCGCCGCCAGGGCCCGGCTGTACATCCGTACTTCATCGAGCAAGCCGGCGAAGTCGGCCGCGCCATCCTGTCCGCCGATGTGGAGGGGCGCGGGATTGTCGGCGATTCGCCACACCTGCGTGCTGCCGAGAGCGACACCGTCGACGTACATGAGACAACGATCCGCGCTGCGCTCATACACGAGCGCGACGTGGTGCCACTCATTCAGTCCGAACGCCGCGCCGCCCTCGTACTCGAGCGCCCACGGCGTTGCGATAAACCCCTGTCGTGCACTCGTAGGACTGTGCGGGGTGTTCAGCGGAGCAAGCCACCAGAACCAACTGCCGTCGTTGTTGATCCCGCCGAAGTGCTTGTCGAGGATGAAGTCGCCGCCGTTGTACGTCGCGCTCGCCCGGTTCTTGACCCACGCCGCCAACGTGAAGTCGCCGGTCGGATCGAGCGCGGGGTGATCGGGTACGCGGACGAATCCGCCGAGATCGCCAAAGTCCAGCGAGTACCGCGATGCCGGAAACGGGCACGCGTCACTGGAGGGGATCACCACGCCGATGATCTCACCAGCGTGGCCGTTTCCGCTTGAGTCCGCCACGGTCGCGCCGCCGGGCGCATCGAAACTCCAGTATGCAATGAGGCCGGTCTGGATGTCCGCCGTACCGCGCGCGGTGACGCTCGCGACCGCGACGGCGGCGATGCACCACGCGACATTGAGTTGATTGAGACGCACTGCTTGCACTCCATTGAGTCGATCCGCCGAAAGATCGGCGACTGTGATGATCTCTCACGCCGTCAAGTCGCCGGAGACGCTCCGTTGCGCCGCCACTGAGAGGTACAGGCAGGTCGCCCAAGTCTTGCGCGCGATGGAAAAACTCGCGAGCCGAGTCTTTCGGCGGATTCTCGGGGTAGATATGATCCGTCCTCTGCCGGGGCTCTACACGTCCGGCGACCCGCAACGGGAGAGGCAACCCGATAATGAGGCTTGCCCGCGATGTCGCCCTGTCCGAGCGATGAGCAGCTCGACCAGCATCTGCTGATGGAATTGCCGAAAGCCAGCGAGCAAGCCCTGCGGGCGCATCTTGAGACGTGCGCCGCGTGCCGCACGCGACTGGGTCGCCGCGTTCCCTCCGCGCCCACGCTCCCGAAAGTCCCGCTTCCCGCGCCGCCGATCGGCGAGCACAACAGAACGCGCCGAGCCATTGCCCGCGCGCGACCGATGCCGGAGATTCCCGGCTACACCCTTATCAAGCGCATCGGTGGAGGCGGATTCGGCGATGTCTGGCTCGCGCAGCAGCGGCTTACTGAGAGTTTCTGTGCACTAAAAGTTATCTTTCGGGCGGCGAGCACAACGTTCTCGCCTGGCGCCGCGACGAACGACCTCGAGCGTGACGCCGAGCCTGACCGCATTGAGTTGGAAGGGCTGCGTCGCTATGAAACCGATCGCCGCGTTGAGCATCCCAATCTCGTCAGCATTCTCCACGCAGACGAACAACCCGATTTCTTCTACTACGCGATGGAACTGGCCGATGACGCCCGCGGGTTCGGCGTTCAGGCGCCGGCCGACGGGTACATCGCCTACTCACTCACTGAGCACCTGAGCCGACAAGGACCGCTGCCGTTCGCCGCGGCGTCGAGCATCCTGCTGGAATTGCTGTCGGGATTGCACTGCTTACATGTGTGCGGCCTGCTGCATCGCGACGTGAAGCCTGCGAACGTCATCCGTCGGCACGGGGTGTGGAAACTAAGCGATGTCGGGCTGGTTACGCGCAAGAGGTCGATTCTCGCCAGCGCGAGCACCAAGCGCTACGCCCCCGATGGAGGTGTGAACGATCAATCCGACGATCTCTACTGCGTGGGCGTGACCCTGGCGGAGATGCTGTGCGGGGACACCGATCCGGCGATGCCGCGCGATTCTCTCTTCGAGCTCGCCGCCCGACGCGGGGGCGAGGACGTGCGACGGCTGGTCGAACGGGCGTGCGCCAACGATCGCGCGGCGCGCTTTCAGACGTGCGATCAGTTCATCTCGGCCATCCAGCGGATCGACTCGCTCGACGGAACTCAGGCTGCTCCCGGACCGGCGAAGCCCGCTCTCCGAAGGACCGGCGTACACCAGATCATCGCACCAGCGGCGGGCCTCGCGGTCGGGGTCGCCGTGATGCTCTTCGGCATCATCCGGCTGTGCACCTGGCAGCCCCAAGGTGACGCGCCGGAGCCGTTTCGGTTCTCACTGCCGCGAGCAACGAGCGCCTGGTCTCCCGTTGAGTCGCCCGACCGCCCGATGCATCACTTTGTAACACTCGCGGGCCAGTTTTTGCCGCCGGGCATCGTCGAGTGTGCGTTGCCTTCAGATACGAGTTTTGAGAACTTCGTGCTCGACTTCCGAATCCGCTCGCAGCGTGCGTGGGGCTCCCTGGGGCTAGAGCTTGCGACCGAGCAGGACCGCGGCGCTCGCGTCAGCGCACAGTTTGAGGGGCAGCCGGACGGCACGGGCTTGACCACGAGGCTGACCTACGATGACGGTCGCGAGCGTCGCACCGCGGGACCGATCCGCGGCCACCCCCAGCCCGGTATCGAGTACGTCGTGCGCGTGGCCCGCGAGCGGGACGGAGTTGCGCTTGCTTTATGGCCGTTGGCCCGCGCGGCCGCGGAACCGCTCGTGCTTCGAATCGCGACAAACACGTCCGCCGGGGACTTCCGACGAGTACGAATCGCCTCCGGCACGGATGATGTGCACGGAGAGATCGAGCTGCTCGACGGTGCTGTATCCTCTGTCACGACGCCTCTCGCGCGCGTGGACGCACCCGAGTTCCTTCCCGAAGAAGTCGCGCCGCGTGCCGTCGGGGCGGTCACGCCGGGTGCGGTTGCCGACTCCGCGTGGCCCAGCGTGCTCCCGGGAAGCGATCTCCTGCGCGACGGCTTCAATCCCTACGAATCAAGCGCCTGGACGTCGCTCGGTTACTGGGCATGGTGGTCTGGCGCGGCGCCCGAACCGTCGTCGCGGTTCAAAACTGTCCGGTGTACACCATTTTCGTCGGGGCTCCGCGTGAGTCACCGGAACGCCAGTGATTACGCCGGCGTGCAGATACTCCGCTTCGACGCCGGCGAGTATGCCGACTTTGACGCGAGCGTTCGGATTCGGCTCGCGCCGCAAGGCGACCCGGAACCCTACGCACCGTTCGTGTTCGAGTCGGAGCGCGGAACCGTGGGCATCGCGTTCCACTTGCAGGCGGATGCGCCGCCCGGCGCCGCGTGGGGCGGCGGCGCGTGGGCGGGCGTTTCTTTGTCAGCGAATCGCGATTCGCCGCCGCTGGCGTCGATCTGCCGTTTCGCAGCACTCATCCTCGGGCGCGATCGCGATGTGCACTTCGCACTGACGCCGCTCATGACGGAGACATCGGACTCGACCGCGAGCATCGCTCGGGAGGACTTGCTGAAGCCGGACGGATTTGTCTTGCACCTTCGTGTTAGGGGGCGGTGCTCCGCCCTATACCTGAACGACAAAGCTGATCCCCTGGTTGTCCACATTTCCGCTCCAGCGCAAGTGGCTCCGCGCGGCAGGATCGGACTCTTCACCGTTCGGCTGATTGCAGAGTTTGATGACTTTCGGGTCACACCGACGCCGACGACAGCCGCGCGTCCGCTACCGCCCGCGCGTGCCGTAAAGAGCGCGGCCCTGCGCCGTGATCCAGAGCCAGACGAATCCGCGGGCGGCCAGTTGCAGAACCGTGGGCAGGCCGGCGATTAGCAGCAGCGCGGCGGGGCCGAGGGTCGTGCCGCCGCCCCAGCCCGCGGCCTGGCCCGAGAGCGCGAGCGCGGCCCGCGCGGCGCTCGCGGAGGATGCGAGCAACGCGCCCGCGATCGAAATCGCCACGAACACCAGTGGCGACAGGCACAGGCCGATCAGCGCGATCCGCCGGCCGCGGACGCTGCCCCAGTGCGCGACGCCATCGGCCGGCGAAGCAAACGCGCCCAGCAACAGCCAGGCCGCCGCCATCTCGCCGAGGGCGACGCCCATCTGCACATCCCAGCCGCCGCGGCCGGAAGCCAGGGCCCACCACGCCGTAACCGCCGGGCAGAGCATGCCGCCGATGGCCCACGTTCCCGCGGGAGTGGAGAAGCGCCGGCGGCCGGCCTCCCAGGCCCCCCACCCGGCCAGCACGAGCGCGGCGATCCGCAGAAGGTCGAAAATGCCGGCTTGCAGCAGGCCGATCGCACTGGGCAATGTGCAGACGTGCGCGAAGAGCACCGCACCGCAGATCCATTGCAGACGCGACGCGCGAAGCCGCTCGTCGGCCGAGTACCAATGCCGCAGCACCGATTCCTGATGGGCCGCGCCGCACTCCGAGCAGCGCCAGCCGCTCTCGGGCAGCAGCGGGTACCCGCACCGCAGACAGCGGTACGGCGCGCCCCGAACTTCGCTCGACGCGGTCGCCGGCGGGCGGCCGCGGCCGCGCGGCGGTAGCGCCGGGGGAGCGTCCCCGGACCCCGGCGGCGCGACCCCGCCCGCCGGAGCGTCCTTCGTGGCCGGAAGCGCCACCGTAGCCCCGGCGGCGAGGCCGGCGGTCGGGGGCGGCGCAGCGCGGTTTGACCCTTCGGACGTCGGCGCGGGGCGGTTTGACCCTTCGGACGACGGCGCAGGGCGGCTTGCCCCTTCGGACGTCGGCGCAGTGCGGGTTACCCCTTCGGACATCGGCGCGGAGCGGCTTGCCCCTTCGGGCATCGGCGCAGAGCGGTTTGGCTCGGCAGGTGACGCCGGAGCGGAGCGGGCGGTTTCGCCGCGCGTGGTTACCGGCGCGGAGCCGCGCGACCCTGCGGGCAACGTGGGCGGCGCGGCGCGCTGTGATTCGGTGAGCACGGTCGGCGGCGCGGCGCGATGAGACTCGGCGGGGGGCGGCGGCGGGCGGTTCACCGGCCCGCTGCGATCGGCAGCCGGAGGCGCGCCGGTCGCCGCGTTGGTTCGCGCCGGCGCGGCTGGTGGCGATGCACGTTCGTGCGACGCCGGCGGGCGCGCGGGTTGCGCGCCGATCGGCGGCGGGCCGGCTCGCGAGCCGCCGACGGGTGAGAAGCCGGACGCGGGTTTTGCCGGGGCCGGTCGCACCGGCCCAACAGGCGGCACGGGGCTGCGGGCCGGGGGCCGTGTATACGTGACGGCGAGCGCGGCGAGCGCCCGCGCATCGGCCACAGCGCGCGGCGATCCACCGTCGGCTGCGTTCTGTGCGGATGTGCCGCGGTCGGTCGCGCCGGAGTCTGCGCCGGGCGCAGCCGCAGCGGGGGCGGCGAGCGAATCGGGCGTGCCGCCCGCACTCGGCCCGACTCGACCGTCCGGCAAATGGCGCGTATCGCTCCCAGGCGTGGGCGCGGCGAGAGCGCGCGATGCTCGCGGTGAATCCGCGTCCGCCGCGCGCGGGGGGTGCGCCGATGACTGCGGGCGCGATGGCTGCGGTTGATCGGGATGCGCGGACGGGTGCGCACGGGGTGGATCGCCGGTCGCGCGGGTCGCGGCGGGATTCACGCCATGCAACAGCGGCGGCGGCTCGGCGGAGGCGCTGAGCACCTCCAGCGCTCGAATCGTCTCGCGATCGTCATGCGAATTCTGCGGCTGCATGACGGACTCCGCGGAGGGCCGGTGCGGCCAGTCTCCGCCGTGGGGGTTGCGGCGTCAGCGCGGCGCGCTGCGGTCGTCCTGCGCGACGGCCTTTTCCGGCGGACGGGCGCCTTCCGCCGGCTTCTGGTCGGGGGCTTGCAGACGCGGCTTCTCCGCGGGCGGAGGCGGCGTCTCTTCGGTGATTGTGTCGTTTACGTCGCGCAGCCCGCGCTTGAACTCGTTGAACGCCCGCCCGATCGAGCGCGCCACCTCCGGCAGCCGGTTGCCGAACAGCAGCAGCGCGACGACGAGGATCAGCAGGATGTGCATCGGGCTGAGCGCATTCAGGAAAGCGAGCATCTTCGATCCCCTTTCCGGGGGTTAGCCCCCAGGGGCATCTTCCGCTCGCGGGCCTGCGCCCGCGGCGTCTGATAAGTTCGAACCCACGGCCAGAACATCTGCCGCGGCGCACTCCGCGCGTCTCTATTCTTTCGGCACGATGACCGCCTGTCAAAGAGAACGCCGGAGTCCGCGAATTCTTCGCGCCGCCGCTCCCGCGAAACCCGCCGTGCGGCCGGCGGATGAATCAGACCGATTCCATATGCAACGTACGCAGCATCCGGGAGTTGCATGACACGCCGGCGCTCGGCGCGGTCATTCGAGCCGGCGGCGCGAATCGGATATACTGCCCGCAGGCGCATCGCATCGGCGAACAGCAACGCCCCAAGACTGCCGCGTGTGAGCAGCCCGCCGGGAGAACGACCAATGGCGGCGCGGGGAAGTTGTGCGCAAACGAGTTTCCCCGCAGCGCCGCGGGTGCGAGCCAACAGCGAGTCCGCTCCGAATGCCCAGAGACCCTCAGATCAAGCGCGTGCTCATCATCGGCAGCGGCCCGATCATCATCGGGCAGGCATGTGAGTTCGACTATTCCGGAACGCAGGCGTGTCGAGCGCTGAAGGAGGAGGGCATCGGCGTCGTGCTGCTCAACAGCAACCCGGCGACGATCATGACCGATCCGGAACTGGCGGACCGAACGTACCTGGAGCCGATTTCCGCGCAGACCGTCGATCAGATCCTGGAGCTCGAAGCGCAGCGCGGCACGCCGGTCGATTGCGTGCTGCCGACGCTCGGCGGGCAGACCGGCCTGAACACCGCGATGGACTCGGCGGAAGCCGGCATTCTCGAAAAGCACGGCGTACGGCTGATCGGCGCGAACCGCGAGACGATCCGCCGGGCCGAGGATCGCGGGGTGTTCAAAGCCACGATGGTGGCCGCAGGCATCGACGTGCCGCGCTCGGGCATCGCCCGCTCGCTCGAGGAAGCGCACCTGATCCTGCAGGACGTAAAGCTGCCGGCATGCATCCGCCCGGCGTTCACGCTTGGCGGCAGCGGCGGCGGCATGCCGAAGACGCTGCAGGAGTTCGAGTTCTACATCCGCGACGGATTGCAGCAGTCGCCGGTGGGTCAGGTGCTGATCGAGGAGGATCTGACCGGCTGGAAAGAGTACGAACTCGAGATGATGCGCGACCGCCGCGACAACGTGGTGGTGGTGTGCAGCATCGAGAACCTGGACCCGATGGGGGTGCACACGGGCGACTCGATCACCGTGGCGCCGGCGCTGACGCTTACGGACAAGGAGTATCAGCGGATGCGCGACGCGGCCATCCGCATCATGCGGGCGGTGGGCGTCGAGACGGGCGGCTCGAACATCCAGTTCGCGACCGATCCGAAGACGGGGCGGATGATCGTGATCGAAATGAACCCGCGCGTCTCGCGCAGCAGCGCGCTGGCCAGCAAGGCCACCGGCTTCCCGATCGCCAAAATCGCGACCAAGCTGGCGATCGGCTACACGCTCGACGAGATTCGGAACGACATTACGCGCGAGACGCCGGCGTGCTTCGAGCCTTCGATCGATTATTGCGTCGTGAAGATGCCGCGCTTCGCGTTCGAGAAATTCCCGGAAGCCGACGAGACGCTGACGACGAGCATGAAGAGCGTCGGCGAGGCCATGGCGATCGGCCGGACGTTCAAGGAAGCGTTCCAGAAGTGCATTCGCTCGATGGAGATCAAGCGGGCCGGCTACGGGCTGGCCGGCGACGACAAGTGGCTCGAGCACGTCCACCGCGAGCGTGACAGCGACGCCGGCGACGACAGCGTCTGGATCGACGCGTACGGCGTCGAGGCCCGCGAGCGGACGCCCGCGATCGTGGGCAGCTCCCTGGGCGAGCCGCCGGCGGATTGGCGCGAGCAGGCCAGCCGCGAGTGGCCCATCCCCGAGGCGGTGCTGACGCAAAAAATCGCCAAGCCGTGCCAGGGACGGCTTTACTACATCCGCTATGCGTTCAAGCTCGGCTGGAGCGTCGAGCGCGTTCACGCCCTCTCGGCGATCGATCCGTGGTTCCTCGACCAGATGAAGGAGCTGGTGGATTTCGAGGAGCGGCTGGCCCACGTGCAGATTCGCAACGGCGCGAACCTGCGGCTGACGCCGGACATCGCGGATGCGTTCGTGCAGGCCAAGGCGCTGGGCTATAGCGACGCGCAGTTGCGGAGCATCTGGCGGGTCGACGCGGAGACGCTCGGGCGGATCAAGTCGCAACTCGATCGCCCGAAGTACAAGCTGGTGGACACGTGCGCGGCCGAGTTCGAGGCCTACACGCCCTACTACTACTCGACCCACGAAAAGCCGCTGGCGCAGGTGGTGCGCAATCCGGCGGCGGTCGCCGAGGTGCGGGTGCACCAGCAGACGCGCGGCCGCAGCGAGCTGGGCCCCGCGATTCGCAGCCTGGGGATCGAATCGCCGTTCCGCTTCCGTCCGCTCGACGATGAGCATCTGCTGGTCGAGTCGCACGACGACGAACTGCGGGTGAGCGACAAGCCCAAGGTGATCGTTCTGGGCGGCGGCCCCAACCGTATCGGGCAGGGCATCGAGTTCGACTACTGCTGCGTTCACGCCTCGATGGCGGCCCGCGAAATGGGCTTCGAGACCGTGATGATCAACTCCAATCCGGAGACGGTCAGCACCGACTACGACACCAGCGACCTGCTGTTCTTCGAGCCGCTGACGCACGAGGACGTGTTCAACATCTGCGAGCGGCTCAACGCACGGCCGTTCAAGCGGCAAGCCGGCCAGCCGCACGCACCGCCCAGCGGGCATGTGCGCGGCGTGATCGTGCAGTTCGGCGGGCAGACGCCGCTGAACCTGGCGATGGGCCTGCGCGACGCGGGCGTGCCGATCCTGGGCACCTCGCCCGGCAGCATCCACCTGGCGGAGGACCGCGAGGAGTTTCAGAAGATCCTGACCGAGCTCGGGCTGCGGCAGCCGCCGAACGGCATCGCGTTCTCGCGGGCCGAGGCCGTCGAGATCGCCGAGAAGCTGGGCTACCCGATCCTGGTGCGGCCGTCGTACGTGCTCGGCGGCCGGGGCATGCAGGTGTGCAACAACACGACCGACCTGGTGCGCTACATCGACGAAGCCCTGCGCGCCACCGACCGCGAGGCGCCGATCGACCGCCAGCATCCGATCCTGATCGACAAGTTTCTGCTGGACGCCATCGAGATCGACGTGGACGCGATCAGCGACTATGGCTACCCCGGCCGCGACCCGCTCGAGAGCCGCTGCGACATCTGCGGCATCATGGAGCACATCGAGGAGGCCGGCATTCACTCGGGCGACAGCTCGTGCGTGCTGCCCCCCTACTCGCTCTCGCCGTCGCTGGTCGACGAGATCAAGCACCAGGTGAAGCTGCTGGCGCGGCGGCTGGGCGTCTGCGGTCTGATGAATGTGCAGTTCGCCGTGCAGGGCCGGACCGTCTATGTCATCGAGGTGAATCCGCGCGCCAGCCGCACGATTCCGTTCGTCAGCAAGGCCACCGGCGTGCCGTGGGCCAAGATCGCCACGAAGGTCATGCTCGGCGAATCGCTCGATGAGGCGCTGCACGGCATGGGCATCCGCGAGGTGCTGACGCCGCGGCACATGTCGGTGAAGGCCCCGGTCTTCCCCTTCAAGAAGTTCCACGGCTGCGACTTCGTGCTCGGACCCGAAATGCGCAGCACCGGCGAAGTGATGGGCATCGACGACACCTACCCGGCGGCCTTCGCCAAGGCGATGCTGGCGGCCGGCGTGCGGCTGCCGACCGGCGGCAAGGTGCTGGTGAGCGTGAACGACGCCGACAAGCCGCGGATCGCGTCGATCGCCCGAGAGTTGATCGAGCTGGGCTTCGAGATTTACTCGACGCTGCGCACCCATCAGACGCTGGCGGCCGCGGGCGTGCCGTCCGAGCTGGTCAGCAAGCAGCCGACCGACGAGGCGCCCTTCCTGCTGGACATGATCCACCGCCGGGAGCTGAGTCTGCTGATCAACACGCCGATCCACACGGGCAGCGCCAGCGACGAGGGCCGCTGGCGGGTGGCGAGCATCCAGCGGAACGTGCCGCTGATTACGACGCTGACGGGCGCGCGAGCGGCGGTGGGCGCGATCCGGGCGATGCGGACCAACGCGCTGCGCGTGCGGGCGTTGCAGGATTATCTGGCGGAAGGGGGACGGCGCTAGAGACGCTGCGGTCGCCATGCGGAAGTTCGCGCGTACCGGTGCGAGTCGACACAGACGCAGGAGTTCACCCGATGACTGTCGCCTTGACCAAACGAATGCAGCATTACATCAAACGCATCGTCGACCGCGGGGAGTACGATTCGCCCGAGGCCGTCGTCGAAGCCGCGCTCGCAATCATGAAGCGCCAGGAGTCTGCGCTCTCATTCGACGCCGGCGAGCTTGACCGTCTGCTGGCGGAAGGCGAAACGAGCATTCGCCGACAGGGCACGCTCGATTTCGAGGCGGCCCGGGCTCTGCGCCATCGCGCGCGGGCGCGCGCTGGCAAAGCGCGGAAATGAAATGCCGGATCTCGCGCCGGGCGCAGCGCGACCTGGAAGAGATCTGGGCGCACCTGGCCCAGTTCAGCCCGGCGGCGGCCGACCGCGTCGAGGCAGCGATCGACCAGGCATGCCGTGACTTGTGCCGCTACCCGCGGAGCGGCCACCGGCGCGCGGACGTGGCGAATCCTGCCTACCGCTTCGTTGTGGTGTACAGGTATCTGATCGGTTACCGCGTGAGAGGCAAGACCGTTACCATCGTGCGGGTTCTTCACGGAAGCCGCGACATTCGGGACGTGTTTCGACGTGGATAGGGACGCATGGCGCTCACCGTTAGAATCGCTCAGGTAATCGAAAGAACATGACGCAAATTTGCAAGCTAGCGCTCGAAGACGGCAGCGTGTTCACCGGCGAGGCTTTCGGCGCCGTCGGAACGAAAGCCGGCGAAGTCGTCTTTAACACGTCGATGACCGGATACCAGGAGATCTTCACCGATCCCTCGTATTGCGGTCAGATCGTGACGATGACCTTCCCGCTGATCGGAAACTACGGCGTGAACCCCGTCGATTTCGAGTCCACCCGGCCGTTCCTCGCGGGCTTCGTCGTCAAGGAACTCCCGCGGCGACCGAGCAACTTCCGCGCGACCGACGCACTCCCGGCGTTTCTCAGGGAGCACGGCGTCATCGGCATCGCGGGGGTCGACACGCGGGCGCTCACCCGCCGCCTGCGGATTCATGGCGCGCTGCGCGGCGTCATTTCGACCGAGATCGGCGACGAGATTCAGCTCGTCAGGACGGCGATCGAGTCGCCGTCGATGTCCGGCGCGAATCTGGTGCCGCTCGTCGCCCGCACCGACAGTTGCGGCTGGAGCGAGCCGCTCTGGACGCTGGAGCAGGCTGCCACCACGCGCCGCAACGGCGGGCCGCACGTCGTGGCGATCGATTGCGGCATCAAGCACAACATTCTGCGGCACCTCGCCGAGCGCGGCTGCAAGGTGACGATCGCCCCGGCCGACGCCACCGCCGCCGACATCCGCGCGATGAAGCCCGATGCGCTGCTGGTCGGCAACGGCCCCGGCGACCCGGCCGCCGTGACCCACACGATCGAGTTGCTCAAGTCCGTGATCGGTCACTACCCGATCTTCGGCATTTGCCTGGGGCACCAGATGCTCGCCCTGGCGCTGGGCGCGGACACTTACAAGCTCCGCTTCGGCCATCACGGCGCCAATCTGCCGGTCATGAACCACCCCGCCGGCCGGGTCGAGATCACCAGCCAGAATCACGGCTTTGCGGTCGAGGCCAGGTCGCTGGAGCGCGTCGGCGGGACGGTGACGCACGTCAATCTGAACGACGGCAGCCTGGAGGGCTTTCTGCACCGCGACAAGCAGATCGTGTGCGTGCAGTTCCACCCGGAGGCCAGCCCCGGTCCGCACGACGCCGACTACATGTTCCGCCGGTTCGTCGACTTTGTGGAGCAGCGCAAACCGATCGACGAGGCGGTGCTGGTGGAGTAGTCGCCCGCGGCGGCCGGCCGCGTTCCGCGATTGGCGTGCATTTCTAATGGCCCGGGGCGGCCGCGCGCGGCACAATTCCGCTGGAGGAACCGGCGCTTGTACCGACTCCGCATCGACGACCTGAAGCTGCCGCGCGGCCGGCGGCGCAGCGTCGTCGGAACGCGGTTCTGGCGCGAGTGGTGTTTCGCCCGCGCCATTGTGCGCGAGTTCTGGGGGCGCTTCCTGGCGATACCGCTGCTGCTGGTGATCGGGTCGTGGCTGTTCGCGTGGTGCGAGCCGGATGGGGGGCACACCTTCGTCCGCGGCATGTACTACACCTGGTCGCTGGTCTTCGGCCAGGCGCCGGAGGAGTTTCCGCGCAGCAACGTGCTGCGCGTATTTTTCTTCCTGGTCCCCGTGATCGGTCTGACCGTCATCCTGCAGACGATCGTGGATGCGGCGCTGCTGCTGCGCGAGCGCCGCAATTCGGAACGGAGCTGGTGCAGAACGATGAGCCAGGCGCTTCACAATCACATCATCGTCGTGGGCATGGGCAAGCTCGGCTACCAGACCTATCGCCTGCTGCGCAAGCTGGGCGAAGCCGTGGTCGTCATCGAGTGCGACGAAAAGAAGCAGTTCCTCGAAGAGGTGCGGCGCGACGGCGCGCCGCTGCTGATGGGCGACGCGCGGCGCGAGTCGCTGCTGGTCGACGCGAACATCGCCCGCGCCCGCAGCATCGTCATCGCCACCAGCGACGACCTGGCGAATCTGGAAATCGCGCTCGACGCCCGGCGGCTCAACCCGCGAATCCGCGTGGTGCTGCGAATGTTCGATCAGACCATGGCCGACAAGATTCGAGACGGCTTCAACATCCACCTCTCGATGTCGCAGTCGGCCATCTCCGCCCCGACGTTCGCGATGGCCGCGATCGACCGCACCATCGTCAACAGCTTCGTGGTCGGCGACCAACTGATCGTCACGCAGCGCTGGCTCGTCAAGCGCGACGGCCCGCTCGCAGGCAAGACCGTCGCCGATCTGCTGCGCGAGTTCGGCGTAACGGTCGTGGAGCAGCGCTGCGGCCCGGGCGAAACGCGCCTGTTCCCGCCGCCCGAGACGCCGCTCGAAGCGCGGCAGGAACTGCTCGTGCAGGGGACGTTCGACCGCGTGCTGGACTTCCGGCGGCGGTTTCAGGACTCGGCGCGGCCGGCGCGCTCAAGCAGCACGCCTCCGACCCCCGGGGTGAGCGTGCCAGCCGAAACCGGATAAAGCGTCGCTTCCGGAATCGAGCAAGCATCACCCCGTCGCATCAATCACCCAGCCGCCACATTCCCGGCGTCAGCTTCCAGAAATCGACGCTCAGCGCATCGCTCAGCCAGAGCAGCGTGATCGGGAACGGTTCGGCCGCGGGGGGCTGTGCGGCGGACCACACGCCATGTACGCCGCCGACGCCGGCAAGCGCGATCAGGAGCGCCGCGCACGGCCAGCGCACCGCAGAGTGAACGCGCCCGGCCAGCAGCGGGGCCGCGCCGGCCGCGGCCAGAAGGCACAACGCCGGCGTCGCCGGCGCGAGGTAGCGCAACTGAAAGCCCTGGCCCGCCACACCCATGAAGGTGAGCGTCAGGAGAAACGCCAGCGCCCACGCGAGCGCGACGACAGCGGGTCGCGCGACCGACGCCACGCCGGGCGCGGCCGGCGTCGCGACGATGAGCGTCCGAACCACACCGATCGCCGCGAACAGCAGAACCGGCGCCGTCGCCAGCAACCCGGTGAGATAAAAGTGCGCCGGCCGATTCACCAGCATGCGTACATACGGGTAATTGTCGATCAGCCACGCGCTAGGATACGCCGCGGGTAGCCACGCACCGTAGTACACGCGCGTCAGAATCAGCCACGGCGCAAGGAGCAGCAATACGCCAAGCCCGTACGCCCCCACTGCCACCCAGCGCGGCCGCGGCGAATGCAAGAGCCCGAGCAGCGCGATCGGCGCCGCCAGCAGCACCGCGGGAAACTTCGCCAAACACGCCGCGCCGAGCACCATGCCGGCCAGGAACGCCGCCCGCACTCCGCCGCCGCGCAGCGCCGCCAGCGCCGCGAGCACGGCGGCGATGCACGCCGTCTGCAGCAAACCGTCGATCCACACGCGCTGCCCGGCCATCCACGCCACGGGGTCGACCGCAAGCAGCCCGGCCGCCAGCAATCCGCACAGCGCCCCGAACAGGCGCCGCGCCAGCACTCCGAGCAGGACGACGCCGGCGGCATGCGACAGGATCGACAGCAGCGGACCGCCCATCGCGCCGAACCCAGCGCGAAACGCCGCGAGCGATGCGACATACGCCGGCGGATGGAAGAACATCGGCCGATCGTAGACAACCGGATCGTAGGCGTACTCGCGCGGGTTCACGAACGGCTTGAAAAGCACCTCCGCCTGTTGCAACCGGCCGTATGCCCGCCGGATGTCGGCGAGCGCTTCGGGCGGCGCCCCGGCCTGCTGCGCCTGAAACAGCGCGAGCGGCAGCCACGCATCAGCGACGAAGCGCTGCGCGGCCGCGCCCATCAGCGGACCGCGCAACGAGTAGTGCAGCGGCTGCGAGCGGGCCCGCTCCGCCATGAAGATGAATACGACCTCGTCGCCCTCGAAATGCGGTTGCCGCAGCGACGGCAGATGTCCCGCGACGACGACACCGGCGATGAGTGCAGCCAGCGGCCAGAACAGCCGCTCGACGTGCGAACCCTGCGATAGGTCTGCGGCAGCCGAAGCCGTCATCGGCCCGCCGGCTGCGACAGGTCGCGCATCTGCGCGGCAGCCTGGTCGCGCGGCAGCGCCTGCGCCACGCGCACCAGCGCCGCGTGCGCCGCTGCGTCGTTGCCGCGCTGAAACTCCATGAATCCGAGCAGGTAGAGCTCGTCCACGCCGGGCCGCCCGGAGCTGACGTGCGACGCCAGCGTCGCCACCTGGGCATCGAGCGCCGCCGGATCGCCGTAGACGCGTTCAAGCCCCAGCGGGTAGAGCGCCAGCTCCGGCTGCAGTTCCAGCGCCCGCCGCAGCGTGGCCCCGGCGTCGCGATAGTGCCGCAGCGCGAGCTGCGCCTGCGCCAGGTGAATGCGGCAGGCCGGGTCGGACTGATCCAGCCGGGCGGCGCGCGTCAGTGCGATGGCGGCCTCGCGATAGCTGCCGGCCGCCAGGTGCGACAGACCGTCGTCCAGCGCCAGCGCGTGAGCCGCCTGCAGCCGATCGCGGCGGGCGTCCGTGTCTTCGAGGTTGAGCTGCTGCCGCGCCGCGTCGCGCTCGTCGAGTCGTCCGGCCCAGTAGGCGTCGTCCACCGAGCGACGCACGCCCAGCGGGCTGCGCCATCCACGGCGGCCATATCCGTAGATGTTCGGTGCAAACTCGCGAACCGGCCCGCGGCGACGAAGCGCGCGGGAGTCGCGCGGCGGGTGCACGGCAGCGCCGCGGCCATCGGACTCGGATGCCGCCGGCGCATCCGGCTGGGCGGCGTCGCCCGCCGGCTCCGACTGTTGCGTCTGCTGCGCAGCCGGCTGGGCGGTGGAGGCCTTCGGCTGCGCCGGCTGCCCGGTTGGGGGGACGATCTTCGTGGGAACGCGCCGGCCGTCGCGATCGACGTACTCCGGTTCGTCGCCGAGCGCGGTCGGCCCCCAGACGAACAACGTCGCGATCACGCTTGCGGCGACTTGGACCCGAGCGCTGCGGGACGTGCGCATATTTCGTCTCCGATTGGGAAACTCCGTCTTACATAGTTATACCCCGCAGGCCGCCCCCCGATAGCAAAAATCGCGCTCGGCGGCGATGGCGTGAACGAGCCTGTGAACCTATTGGCTTCACTCACTCTCGTGAGCGGTTCGCGAGCCCTGTGGGCGGGTAGCATGCCCGCCCCACCCAGAAGCTCACAAGCTCAACGCCCCGTTGGCGAGGACTCACTCGATGTGCGTCATCGCGACCAGTTCGCGGTAGCGGCGGTCCACGTCCGCCGCGGCGACGCCCGCCAGCGCCTCGATGGAGAAGGACTCGATCACGAACGACGCCACGACCGAACCCCGCGCCATGGCCGCACGAATCGCCCCACGGTCGAAGCGGCCCAGCGAGGTGAGATGGCCCATCATCGCGCCCGCGAACGTGTCCCCGCAGCCGGTCGGGTCGACGGTCTTTTCGGTCGGGTACGCCGGCATGACGAACAGATCGTCGTGCGACACGAGCAGACTGCCGTGTTCGCCTTTCTTGATGACCACAAATCGCGGTCCGAGCCTCAGAATCTCGCGCCCGGCGGAGATCAGATTCGCCTTGCCGGTCAGCAGCCGCGCCTCGCCCTCGTTGAGCACCAACCCGTGAACGGCCGACAGCGTCTTGCGCAGCTCGGCGTTCTCGTGCTCGATCCAGTGGTTCATGGTGTCGCAGACGATCAGCCGAGCGGCGGACATGCGCGTGGCGGTCTCGCGCTGCAGCGCCGGATGCGAGTTGGCGAGGAAGACGAACTGACTGTCCGCAAACGCAGGCGGAATGCTCGCGCCGCGCTCCGCGAGCACGTTCAGCTCGACCTTCAGCGTCTCCGCCTCGTTCATCGCACCGACGTACTTACCGGTCCAGCGGAACGTGCGGCTGCCGCGGCGCACCTCGACGCCGCTGGTGTCGATCCCCTTGGCCCGCAGCGGTTCGAGCAGGCGTGGGTCGAAGTCCTCGCCGACGACCCCGACCAGCCGCACCGGCGCGAAGAGCGCGGCGGCGAGCGAGAAGTAGACCGACGACCCGCCGAGTACGCCCTCGACACGGCCGCTGGGCGTTTCCACCGAGTCGATCGCGATTGAACCCGTGACCAGTAACGACATGGACTTTCCTCTCGCCCGGAATCGAATGAAAACCGAGGCGGCGCAAGGCATGCGCCGCTCTGATATCTAAGGTAACGGCTGTCCCCCGCCCTGCAACCACACCACCTCATCCGGCGAAGAGAGGGGGCGCAGCGCCGCCGCGGCTCCGGACGGGAACGCCACGCGCGCGAGCCACTCCCGCACGCCGGGTCCGACCAGCAGCACTGAACACGCGCCGCGCGCGTCGTGAACATCGAGGCGCGCGGCCCGCGACCGCTCGGCCTCTGACAGCAGCGCGCCGGCAACCTGCGACACGCTCTCCGCACGCCCATCGGCCGCCACGATCGCCAGCCGACCGCGGCGCAGCAGCGCGGCGCGGCAGCGCTGCAAAGCGCGACGCAGCCGCGGCTGCGCGACGTCGGCGGCACCAGCCTGCAGGGCGACACGCAAGGTCAGCAGATCATGCCGTGCGCCGCCGAAGTCGACGCGCCATACGGGCGATCGACTGCCGGCCTCCGCGGCGTCGAACCAGGTATGCCCCGGTGCGGCAGCCGCGTCCGCCATGCCGCACAGCACGTCGGTCAGCAACGCCACGGAACCCGGCGATGCAGCAAACAGCCGCGCGTCGTTCCGCGGCGGACTCGCCGCGGACGCCGGATTGCGCTGCGCGACGACCCCCGCCGCAACGCCGACCGGCGCCAGAACCAATGCGAGCGCTATCGTCATGCGGGGACGGGAAACCGCACCGCGAACCGAAGGCCCCCGCATTGAAACGAGCAGCGCAAGCACGCCGGGTATCGGAGCCAGAAGCGCGACGAGCCGTGCCTCGGGCGCGACGAATGCCGCTGCGCCGCCGATCGCCGCACCCACCAGCAGCGCGGCGGCCAGCACAGTCCGCGAAGCGCCGGTCGCGGCGAACAGTCGGCCGGCGCTTCCTGCCAGAACCGCAAACAGCGCGGCCAGCGGCGTCGAGCCGATGGCGAGCAGGCCGTGCTCGATCATCGGCAGCGGCAGCAGGAGTCGCTGGCAGGCGCTATGTCTGAGATCCTCCAGCGCCGCGGCCAGCACGCCGCCGCAGACGACCACGATGGTCAGCGCCGCCAGCCAGCCGCGGAGATCGCGCCAGCATCGCGCGAGCACGGCGCCGCTCAGCATCCCGCCAGCAAGCGTGCAAACACCCAATCTCAACGGCGCGCCGCCGTCGGTGGTATGAAACGTCAGTTCGCGCAGGATTGAGACTCCGGCGGCGGCGGCGCACAGTGCTACAAGGACGCCGACACCGCAGGGAATGACAGCCGAAAATGCAGGCGGGCCGGCGCCGCGCGGAGCGCTGCTTGCGGCCTGCGGGCGCTGGGATGCCGGCCGCGGAGCAGGCGAAGACGCAGGCGTCGCGGCGGTGCGCGGCGCGACGTACCCCGCCGCGCTGCGGCTCGAGCCGGGCGGCGCCTGTCGGGGGCCGAGCGGCGCGGACCGGGCGAGCGGCACGGAAGTGTGCGCGGCGCGCTTACCAGCTTCGCGTGGTCGTCTTCGCGGCAAAGCGGCGGCGCCCTCCGAAATCGAGCTGCACGTCCAGATCGCCCGTATCGCAGATGTCCACGACCGTGCCGGTGAACACGGTCGCATCGTGCTGCAGCGCGACGCGCGCCCCCAGATCGGCCGAGCGGCAGCGCCACTCCTGCCGCAGCCGCGCGACCGCCGCGGCGCGGGCCTGCAGCGCGCGCACCCACGCATCCAGTCGCGTCAGCAGCGCCGCGGCGATCCCGGCCCGCGCGACCGGCAGCCGCGACTCGATCTCCAGCGAGGTGGCGCGCTGCGTCAGCTCCGGCTCGAAGTGACCGGGATGTTGCAGACAATTGATGCCGATGCCGATGATCACGGCGCGCGACCGGTCGGCCTCCGCCGCCTTCGGCGCGATGACCTCCGCCAGCACGCCGCCGAGCTTGCGGCCGGCGATCACCACGTCGTTGGGCCAGCGCACGCCGGGGCGGCAGTCGCTCACCGTTTCGATCGCCTCGCAGGCTGCGACGGTCGCCAGCATCGTCGCGTGCGGCGCCAGCAGCCCCCCGCCGTCGACCGCCGCGACCGGCTCGAACAGCAGGACGCTGCACAACACCGACGAGCCGCGCGGCGCCAGCCACGCCCGCCCCAGCCGGCCGCGCCCGGCGCTCTGATACTCCGCGAAGACCGCGGCGCCGTCCGGCAGTTCGGCGGCGCGCCGCGCGAGATATGCGTTGGTGCTGTCCACTTCGGCGAGCAGCTCGATGCGCGACCCGACGCGCCCCAGCGAATCGCAAGACAGAAAGTCCGAGTCCTGCAAGGGCCGATGCATCCGCCAATCCTCTACTCGTTGCCGGCCGGGCCGCGCCGCAGGCCGTACGCATGCTCGGGACCAGGATACGCCCCGCTCAGCACGTCGGAGACATATCCGCGGAGCGCCGCGCCGATCACGCCGCGCAGATCGGCCCGCACGGGCACAAACCGCGGCGGCCGCAGGGCGCCCCAGCCGAGAACATCCTGTGTCACCACTACGTGACCGTGGCACGCCGGCCCGGCGCCGCAGCCGATCACCGGCACATCGACCGCCGCCACGACCGCTTCGGACGCCTCGTTCGGGACCGCCTCGAGCAGCACCATGTGCGCCCCGGCGGCGACCAGCGCGCGGGCCTCCGCGACCAGCGCCGCGATGCCGGCCTGATCGCGGGCCTGTGCCCGGTAGCCGTCGGGATGCAGCACTTCCTGCGGTCGCAGGCCGAGGTGCACGATGGTGTCAATGTCACGCTCGACCAGCCTTCGCACCAAATCGACATCGCGGCCGGACGCCTCGATTTTCACCGCGTCGCAGCCGGCTTGAAGTTGAAAGAGCTCCGCCGCATGCAGCACCGCGTCATACCCGCCGGAGATCGCCTCGAAAGGCATGTCGCCGACGAGATATGCGGCGGGCGCTCCGCGGCGCACGGCCTCGCCGAGCATCAGCATCAGATCGAGCGGAACCTGCCGGGTGTTGTCATGGCCGAGGATGACGGCGCCCATCGAGTCGCCGATGAGCAGCGTTTGCGCACCGGCCGTTTGTGCGGCCGCGGCCGTGGGAAAGTCATACGCCGTCAGCATGGCGAAGCGCCGGCCGGCGGCGCGGCACGCCCGAAAAAACGCAAGATCGTAGTGTTCGGGCGGTGGAGTCATGCCGGGTTTCTCGCGAGCGGTCCGTACCGTGGTGCGTTCCGACGCCTCCGCAGCGAGCGCGGCCGACCCGCCTGCGAGTTCTGCATCATACGTACAAACCGGCGGGCCGAAAACGCAACAAATTCGGGACGCGGCGCATACCTGAAATCGCACGGCCGAATCGACGCGCCTGCCGGAAACGCCGATGTGAAAAATACGTACGGGCGCACGCACCGGGAGTCGGTGCGCCGTGGCCGCACTTCCGATGGCGCCCGGCGGGGCCCAGGCGAGGTCAGACGCGCGACGATGCAGCACGAATCGGTCGACATCTGCATCATCGAGGACGACGCCTGCCAGCGCTCGCTGCTGTTCGAGCGGCTGGTGCGCTGGCAGTACAGCGTCGTTCAGTCGCAGGACGCGGAGGAGGGTCTGGCGATCATCCGCCAGCACCGGCCGCGCGTGCTGATCTGCGACCTGCGCCTGCCGTGGGCCGACGGGGTCGAAGTCTGCCGCAACGTCCGCGCCGATCCGACGCTGGACGGCACGTACATCATCATCGTTTCCGCCTGCGACTCGCGCGACGAGAAGAACCGCGCGCTGAACGCCGGCGCGGATGAGTACCTGTTCAAGCCCTATGACAACGAAGAGCTCGCGGCGCGCATCCGCAACGGATTGCGCATCAACCGGCTTCAGGAGCGGCTGCGGCGCGCCGCGCTGACCGACGGCCTGACCACGCTCTGGAACCACACGCAGTTTCGCGGCCTGCTCGATCGCGAGTTCGCCCGCACGCGGCGCTATGGCGGCGCCGTTTCGCTGCTGATGATCGACCTGGACCACTTCAAGGCCGTCAACGACACCTTTGGCCACGAAGCCGGAAATCGCGTGCTGAAGGCCACCGCCCGGCTGCTGCTGCAAAGCTGCCGCGACATCGACATCGTCGCCCGCTACGGCGGCGAGGAGTTCGCCGTCATCTGTCCGCAGACCGACATGACCGAGGCGGTGCAACTGGCGGAGCGGCTGCGCGTGCAGCTCGCGCAGAAGGTCCACGTGCCGGATCACCCGAACTTCCCGGTCACCGCGTCGATCGGCGTGGTCTGCGCCAACGACCCGCGGGTTCACTCGGTCAACGACATGATCAACCTGGCCGACCAGGCGCTTTACATCGGGAAGCGCGCCGGCCGCAACCGGGTGATTCGCGGCGAGGAAATCGACTCGATCGACTGCGAAGCCGGCCTGCAGGTGGACGAAATCGATCGGCTGCGCAAGCAGGTCGTCGCGCTCAGCATGCAGTCGAAGGAGCTGTGCCTGCAAAGCGTCTGGGCGCTGGTACAGGCGCTGGAGGCTCGCGACCCGTTCACCGCGTCGCACAGTCGCAACGTGACCATGTACGTCAATGCGCTGACGGGCGCCGCCGGCTGGCCGCAGGCGCTGCGCACGGCGACGGCGAACGCGGCCATGCTGCACGACCTGGGCAAGATCGGCGTCCCCGACTCGATCCTGCAAAAGCCGTATCCGCTGTTGCCGGAGGAGGCGGTGATCTTGCGTCAGGTGCCGCTGATGACCTGCAAGATTCTCGAGCCGCTACGGCTCTTCGAGACCGAGACGCAGATCATCCGCCACCTGCGCGAGCGCTTCGACGGCAGCGGCTTTCCGGATGGATTGGCCGGGGCCAACATCCCGATCGGCTCCCGAATGCTGGCGATCGCGGAGGCGTTCGACGCCATGACCTCCAACCGCGCGTACCGCCCGCATCGCGAGCTCGACTGCGCCGTGGCGGAGATCAACGCCGAAGCGGGGCGGCACTTCGATCCGGACTTCACCGATCTGCTCGAACGCGTCGCGCTGGAGCACGAGGAGGCGTGGCGCAGCGAGATTCAGCGGACGCGCGCCGCGCTGCCCCTGGCCCTGACCGGCGCCGTCTCGCGCTAACTGCGCCGCTGCCCGCGCGCGCCTCCCGAAACCGAACCGTCGGCGGCGCTACGCGCCATCCCCCGCCGCAACCACCGAGAACACAAACAGGAACTCGCGCGCGATCTGCGCGCAGCGCTCGTCGTACACCTGAGCTTCCTGCGGCTGACCATCGGACACCTTGGGGTCTTCGTAGGGGATCGCGAAGCGCGCGGTCGCGCCGGGCACCGTGGGACACGCGGCATCCGCCTGCGAGCACGTCATCACCGCGGCCACGTCGCCGCGCGGATTGGGCGCCTGGGTGTGCACTTTCGAGAAGCACGTCAGTGGCGCAGCGGCGTCGGCGTAGCGGACGTGGTAGATGGGATTCTCGTCGGGCGTGGTCTGTTCGATGCGCAGGCCGGCCCGTCGCAGCGCGGCCACCGCGCGCGGATTGAACGCGGTCGTTTCGGTGCCGCCGGAGTAGGTCTGCACGTCGGCCACGCCATATGCCTCCGCGGCGACCCGCGCCCAGATCTGCGACATGTGGCTGCGTCGCGAGTTGTGCGTGCAAATGAACGTGAGCCGCACGGGCTTACCGCTCGCGCGGGTATTGCGGACGTGAACGGCAATCTCGCGCAGGGCGGCCTGCCGCTCGGCGGGAATCTGGGCGAACTCCGCGCGGCGCGCGTCGAGATATGTCACGAGCTCCGGATACAATCTCAGGTTCGGCTCCAGACTCGCCGGCGAGACTGTCATCAGGATCAACGGCATCGCAAAGGCTAGCAAGGGCGTCTCCTGCAACGGGGTGCACCCGCGAGAACGATCCGGCGGCTCCGCTGCCGCGCTTCGTAGCACGGGTATCCTCACGGCTGCTTGTAAACAAAACGTTAGGATTCCAACCCGGCCCGATCCCCAGCCGATCGGGCGATGCTCAAGCGCCCGCGGGCCGCGACAATCCCCCGGCAATCTCTCCGCGGCCGCAGCGAATACGTTGGCAGCCGGTGGCGTCCCCCGTTGCGGCGACCGCCTCGTGGCGACCGGCCCCTGTGCCCGATAACTCGTGCGGCGGCCTCTGCGCGGCAGCAGCGCTTGGGGGTTATCCTTGCCGAAATCGGCAATGCCCAGGCGGTCTGGACGTTTGGCGGTCTGCGAGGACGGCGTGGAGAAGGTGAGCCTCGAAGACGTCCTCCGACGGGCGAAAGACCGCGAGGCGGCCGCGTTGACCGACCTGGTGCGGCGGTACAGCCCGCGTGTATATGGGCTGCTCTACCGGCTGACCGGGCGATCGGACACGGCCGAGGAATTGGTACAGGAGACGTTTGTCCGCGTCGTCCGCACGATTGGCTCGTATCAGGACGATGGACGCTTCGAGGCCTGGCTGTTCCGCATTGCGGCGAACCTGGCCCGTGATCGCGGGCGGCAACGCAAACGCCGCGGACCGACGCTCTCGCTGGACGACGTGGGGCGCGATGGACAGTCGGCCCGTGAAGCGCCGGCGGCGATCGGGCACGCCGCGCCGGACGCGGCGCTGGAGCAGCGCGAGGCGGAGGCGCGGTTGACGGAGTGCCTGGCAGAACTGTCGGACGGCGAACGCGAGGTGATCTTGCTTCGGCACTTTTCCGGGCTATCGTTCAATGAGATCGCAGCGATCCTGGGCGTGCCGCTGGGAACTGCACTGGCTCGCAGCCACCGGGCGCTGACCCGCCTGCGGGTGGCGATGGGCGGCGAGGAGAACCCATGACCGGGGGCTTGCCGAGTTTGGAGCAGCGCGTGGCGCGCGAGATGCGCATCCTGGATGCGCTGCCGCCTGTGGCGATGCGGCCCGAAGCGCTGGCGGCGCTGAACGCCCGAGTGCTAGCGGAGGCCGCCGGCAGCCGCCGGCGCGAGCAGCGGCTGGCGTGGCGGCGGCCGCTGATCGCACTGGGGACGGCGGCGGCGCTGCTTGTCGCCTGGGGGGTGGGCCGATTCGCCACGAGCGCGCCACTCTCCGCGGCCGCCGACGCGGCGCGCTTGTCGGAGTGGGTGGACGCGGCCGATTCCAGCAGCGCGTCCGTCGCGCGGCTGATCGCGAACGACGCGGCTTATGACGAGGCCGTACTGCCCACCGGCGGCGACGCGGCCGAGGCGTTTGAGGATTGGCTGTTCAGCTTCGACGCACTTCAGGACATCGGGGCGTGATGCGCGACACCGATCTGTCGCGGCGAGGAATCGCATCCGTGAACGCGGGTGGATACATTTCGGATCGCGCTACCGCGGCGCGGGTCGTCTGGGCGCTGGCCGTTCTGGTGCTGTTCCCCGCGCCTGCGGACGGGCAGCCGGCGCCGTCGCGCGACCGCCGCGAACCGCGAATCAGCCAGTCTGACGGCCCGAATTCGCGCCCGAGCCGCGGGCGCGCCGAGCGCCCGGCGCGGCCGCGCACCGACGACGATGGCGGGGGCGACGATGAAACGGGCAGCCGGGAACCCGGGTCGCGCGGCGGCCGCTCGCGGATGTTCGGAGATTTGCCGTTTCAGCCGACGCGTGCGGACTTTGGCCCGCTTCAGCCGGGCGAGGACGCCGAGTTGCTGGAGTTCGCGCGGTCGGAAGTGCCGGACGCGTTCATGCGGCTCGATCGGCTCAAACGCAGCGCGCCGGGCGAGTTTCGCCAGAAGATGCGCGACGCCGCGCCGCGGCTGCGGTTTCTGCGGCGCGCGTTTCAGCGCAATCCGCGGCTGGGGCGCGTGCTGGTCGAGCACATCTCAGCCACGCTGCGGATTAATGAAGCGCTGCGCGCGTATCGCCGCGGCGGCGTCCGCGAGGGTCGCGATCGCGCGGCGCTGGGTGAGGCGATTCGCCAGCGCATCGGCGCCCGCCTGCGGATCGAGGAGCAGGCGCTCGACCTGCACGTGACCGAATTGGTCGACACGCGCGATGCGCGCATCGCCGAACGGGTCGACGCCCTGCTGAGCGCCCCGGCGGAGCAGACCGAGGCGCAGGGCGAGTTGCAGGCCCTTGCGGAGCGGCATCGCGCGGCGGCGGAGGATTCCGAGCGCGAGGCGATTCGGGCGCAACTGCACGAGCGCGTGGCCCGACGGATCGACGCGGAGATCGAGCAGTTTCGCGAGCGGCTCGCGAATTCTCGCGAGAACTATGACGCGCGGGCGGAGCGCATCGCCCGCGAAATGATCCGCCGCGCCGAGCAAGGCGGAGACCGGCCGTAGCAGCCCGGGGGTGCTCGCGACGCTGCATCAAGCGCGGTGCGCGCTGGGCGCGTGCCGCGCACGTTCATCTGCAAAACGCCGCAGTGTGCGGGCAACCGGTGCGTCGGACTCGGCGTGCGCTTGGGCGGGCAGAATGCCCACCCCACCCGGCGATCAAGCGGGCAGAATGCCCACCCCATCCTGCGATCGAGCGGGCAGAATTCCCAACCCAACCGTAGGGACACGCCTTGGTCGAATCCTCATGATGCCCCAGTATGATCCGAAGATTGCGTCCGTGCGGGCGAATCCGTTCTGGAGGCAACCGGCATGCTGCGCTTCGCACGTCATCGGATCATCTTGTCGCTGGGGCTCGCCGCGGTTGGCGTTTTGCCGGCTGGCCTGGCTCAGACCGCGCCGCCCGCGTCCGCACCGGCACTTTCGGCCGAGCGCACACTGCACCGCATCGCGTTCGGCTCTTGCGTGAAGGAGAGCCAGCCCCAGCCGATCTGGCCGGCCATCAGCGCCGCGCGGCCGGATGTCTTCATCTTCACTGGCGACAACATCTACGCCGACACCGAGGACATGGCGGTGATGCGGGCGAAGTATGGCAAGCTGGCCGCCGACCCCGGCTTCGCGGCCCTGCGCAGCACGTGCCCGCTGCTCGCGACGTGGGACGACCACGACTATGGCAAGAACGACGCGGGCGCGGAGTATCCCATGAAGCGCGAGTCGCAGCAGGTCATGCTGGACTTTTTCGGCGAACCGGCGGACAGCCCACGGCGGCAGCGCGAAGGCGTGTATGACGCCCGCGTGTTCGGCCCGGCCGGCCGCCGCGTGCAGATCATCCTGCTCGACACACGCTACTTCCGCAGCCCGCTCAGCCGAGGGCCGGAGGGCCGGCCGGGCGACGGCCGCCTGGGTCGTTATGTTCCCAACGAAGACCCGGCGGCGACGATGCTGGGCGCGGAGCAGTGGGCCTGGCTGGAAGCGCAATTGCGCATCGAGTCCGAGCTGCGGATCATCGTCTCCAGCATTCAGGTGATCGCGGAGGATCACCGCTTCGAGAAGTGGGGCAATCTGCCGCGCGAGCGCGAGCGGCTGTTCAACCTGATCCGCGACACGCGCGCCGCCGGCGTAGTCTTCATCAGCGGCGACCGCCACCTGGCCGAGTTGTCGCGGATGCGAATCGACGCCGGCTACGAAATCTATGACCTAACGAGCAGCGCGCTGAACCAGAAGAGCCGCGGCTGGTACAACGAAATCAACCACCACCGCCACGGATCGAACTACCGCGACGCGAACTTCGGCCTGATCTCGATCGACTGGGAAGCGCCGGACCCGACGATCGACCTGGAAATCCGCCAGGAAGACGGCACGCCGGCGATCTGGCATCAGATCAAGCTCAGCGCGCTGCGGCCGCAATGATACTGATGTTGCCGTGAAACTCAGGTTTCCCAATCTTCGGGGAGGATCGGCTTCCCGGCGGTACACACCGGCTGGAAGCCGATGGTCCCCAGTTCGTAGACTCAAGACTGTTGGAGCGCTGACCCGCCCGGCGGCGACACGACGGCCGCCGCGCCGCCCGACCATTGTTCCAGTCGCGCTTCAACATCCGCCAGCAGCGCCGCCGCCGCGTCCGCCCGCATGCACGAGTGCCGGTGAACCAGGCTGAGTTCGAGCTGATCGCCCCAGACCGTCGGACCCAATAGCAGCGGCGTCGCCGGGCCGCAGGGGCAGGCCCGCACGTATCGCTGGATGTACGCCTCCGCCGGGCCGAAGCGCTGCGGCGCGGCGACAAACGTGCTGACACCGCCGCAGAACGGCAGGAGCTTGCGATAGCTCCGCCGGGTGTGCGGAATGAAGAAGAGCGGCCATACGCGGCGCACGAAAAACGTGGAGGACGCGGCCACGCCGGCACGGGCCTGGGCCTTGCGCGCCCGGGTCTGCCGCGCGACGGCCGGGACGAGTACGTCCATGCCGGCGTCCGGCTCGTCCAGAAGCACCAGCATGTCGCCCAGACACACGCCAAAATAGTCCGACAACTCCGCGGCAGCGGCGCGGCGCAGATTCATCACACTGCCGAGGGCGATCTTGCGGCGACGGCGGCTGGTGTGGCGGTCGGGCGTGCGTGCGGCGATCGCCGCGCCAAACGCGGCGAGCAGCACGTCGTTCAGACCTGCCGGCGCCGCCCGACAGCGCGCACGCAGGCGGTCGATCAGACCCGCGGACGCCCGGCGCAGAACGACGCCGGTGGCGTCGCCCTGGTCGCGCTCGTCCGGCATCTTGTGAGCCCGCTTCATGCGACGGAAGACGCGGAGCGTGCGCCAAAGCCCGGCCGCCAGCCGCGCGGCGCCCAGCGGCGGGTCGAGCGCCAGCGCGGCCGGCGGCGCTTCGATCGTCAGCGGCGCGGGCGGCGCTGCGAGCGCCAAGTACTCGTTCACTACCGCGGCCAGAAACGCCTGGATGGCATGCGCATCGGCCGCGACGTGGCGATAGGCCAGCACGAGCCAATGCGCCGCACCATCCGCTGCGCCCGCGACGGACCACAGAAAGGGAGAACCCGGCCGGGTGTCAAAAGCGGCGTTCAGGCCGGCCTCCGCAGCGGCCGCCAGTTCGACGCCGCTTGCGACATTCACGGCGCGAAGCGGCGCGTATCGCAACGAGCGCTCGTCGGGCGCGACTTCCAGTTCGCCGATGCCCACGCGCGTGCCGACCGCGCGGATTGCCGCAGCGAGGCGATCGATATCCGGCGTCGCCCGCAAGCACAGCGCATGTACCGCGTTGTACGGGTGCAGCCGCTCCCAGGTCAGCATGGCGCGCTGGAACGAGGTCAGCGGGCAAGTCACGGCGGGCGCCGCGATGCACTCGCGCGGTGCTGCGGACGGAGGGGCGTTCGTCACGCGCCGGTTCCAGCGCCGCGCGCGGGCGAGGCGCCGCGGGCGCGGGGCACGAAGCGGCCCGTGCGGGCCATGTAATGCTCATAGGCCGGGCCGAGCCGCTCCCGCAGGAAGCGCTCTTCGCCCGCAGCTTTCAGATTCATCAACGCAATGTGGATCGCAGCGATCGCCCACAGCAACAGCGCGGGCACGATGATCGCAGTGCAAAGCATCAGCGACACGCTCAGCGCGTAGATCGGATGCCGGACGTACGCAAACAACCCGTCCTCGATCAGCCGCACTTCCTGGGCAGGATCAATCCCCATCCGCCAATGCTTGCCCATCCGCCGCCAACAGGCGATGGAGCCTGCGAGACAAAGCACCGCCGCGATCCCGGCCGCAGCCTGCAACCAGCGAACTCCGCCGAAGTCGAGCACGACCGCCGGCAGCGCGGAACGCAGCACAGCGGCCTGCGGGCGAAGCGCCGCAAGCCACGGCAGGCCGATCCACGCCAGAATCAGCGGCGCCCACACGAGCCACATTAACTGCTCGCGCCGCTGCGCCGGCACAAAAACCCGCCGCAGGCCGCGCGCCCGGCGGCGGACCTTGATCGCCATCGCGACCACGCAGCCCCAATAGGCGGTGATCGTGACGGCGGCGACGAGTGCGAACACCTGCGACAGGTTCATGGCGGCACCGGGCGTAGCTTACCGCCCGTGGCCGGCGGGTGCGCGGGCGTGCGCCGCGCGGCTGCGCTTGCCCGTGGGATCCGCCTACGGACAGACGCTGTTCAGCAGGCACTCGACGAATGGACCGATGTCGAAGAAGTTCACGCCGCCGTCGGCGTCCAGGTCGCAGCGGTCGAGCGCGCAGTAGGGCTGCGCGTCCGCATAGCCGGCCGCGTCAAAAAGCGCGATCAGGAAGGGGTCGATGTCGAAAAAGTCGATGGCGCAATCGCAGTTGGCGTCGCCGCGCGGCGCACACGCCGCCGGAACCGCCACGAACTTGAAAACCTCGCCGCCGCTGTAGTCGCAAACGTAGAGTTCGCCCGCGGCGTCCTCGCCGAAACTGGATGGGTTAAAGATCGCCAGATCGCCGGGCGGCGCGAACTCGGCGGTGCGCTCATGAAGCTCGCTGACGATCGTGCCGTCGTAACGCAGCGACCAGAAACGGCTGAATGCGAAGTCGGCGAAGACATAGGCGCCTTGCAGCTCGGGGATGGCCGCACCGCGATAGACGTAGCCGCCGACGATGGCGGCGCCCGCGTTGTGATCGTACTCGTGGATCGGCGCGGCCAGCGCCGCGTCGCTGCACGTGCACCCGCTCAGGCCGGTGCAGCGTGTGCCCTCCAGGCAGCGCCACCCATAGTTGCGCCCGCCGCCGAATTCGGCCGGCTGAAAGTCGACTTCCTCGCGCTGCCCCCATCCCACGTCGCCGATCCACAAGTCGCCGGTCTGACGATCGAACGCACAGCGCCACGGGTTGCGCAGGCCCAGCGCCCAGACTTCGTCCGCGCCGGGGCCGACGACGAACGGGTTTGTCGGCGGGATGGCGTAGTTGCGTTCCGGATCGGCCGGGAAGTCGTCGCCGTTTACGTCGATTCTCAGAATCTTGCCGAGCAGCGCGTCCGTGCTCTGGGCGCGATTGTCAGGATCGCCCTGATTGCCGCCGTCGCCCAGCGCGACGTAGAGAAGCCCGTCCGGGCCGAAGTCGAGCCAGCCGCCGTTGTGGTTGGCTGCGGGCTGAGCGATGCGGAGAATCTGAAACTCGGACGCGGGGTCGGCGACATCCGGATCGGCCGTCACCGTGAATCGCGCGATCACGGTATCGCCGTTCGGGCTGCTGGTGTAATTGACAAAAAACTGTCCGTTCTGCGCGTAGTTCGGATGAAACGCGAGGCCAAGCAGGCCGCGCTCGGAGAAATTCGAGAGCACGACCGTCGTCAGGTCCAGGAACGGAGCCGCCAGCGGCGCATCATGGTGCAGGATGCGAATCGCGCCGCGCCGCTCGACCACGAACAGACGCAGCGTGTCCGCGGGTGCATGCGTGACGTATACGGGCAGATTCAAGCCGGTCGCGACGCGCTGCGCCCGCACCGCCGCGAACCCGGATGGATCGATGGCGCCCAGCGCCCCCGCGCAGGCGGCATACCGGAGGATTCTTCGACTTCTGAGTGACCTTTGCAGCATCAAAACTCCCGTTTCCCGGAGTCGACGTCTCCGTTTCAATTGTAGGAAGTTGCAGACCCGGCGCAGCGCCGAAAGTTGGGACTGCGGAGGAACGGTGGGCGGCCGCCGCGGCGTCTCATGTGGTTGGCGCTGGCGACGGCGGCGTCGCCCGCAGAACGTCACGCTGCAAGAGCCTCGATTCGCGGTTGGCGCGCGACGACCGGCTTCCCTGACGATCTCGTGGTTTGCACCGGTTGTCGATCGCGCGGGGGCGTCGTTCGCGACTTCGCATTATCGGATTCGCGCCGTAGCGATTTCCCGCGTTGTTTGTTAACAGACCAGCCGCTACGCTGACGTTTGCGGCTGCGATCGGGGGATTGCAATGGTGCTGGTCCTCCGCCGCACCGCTCCGGCCGCCGGTCGGTCTATTCACACTTCGGGGCCAAGCGCCCTACGCGCGTATTCTCGTGCCGCGTACGAACAGGAGGTAGACGAAGCTATGAAACGAAACACGAAACGGTTTTTGGGGTTTGTCGCGATCAGCGCGTGCGCCGCGGCGGCCTCCGCCGCATTGCCGCGCGTGATCTTCTCGAACCTGGCGGCATCGCCCACGTCGGATGTGCCGAGCCTGCCCGGCACGAAGTTCAACCCCGGCACCGCGAGCCAGTTTGACCGCCCCTACAGCAGTCCCGACGGGCAGCGCTGGATTTTCACCGCGTCGACCAACCTGGTGTCAACCGAGAACGAAGTGATCATCGTCGGCGGCGGCAACGACGGCACGACCGCGGCGACCGTGGTGCGCGAAGGCACGGTCACATTCTTCGACGCCGCCGTGAACTGGGGGCCGATCGACACTTACATGGGTATCAACGACGCCGGCAATTATGCGTTTAACGCCGACACGACCGCGACGACCACGACCGACGAAGTGGTCGTGCGCTTCACCGCCGGCGGCGGCTTCGAACTGATGGCTCGCGAAGGAACCCAGGCGGTCGGGCAGGGGCCGGGCATCGGCTATGGCTCGACTTCCGATTCCGTGAACATCCTGAACGACGCGAACAACACGGTGATTTTCCGCAGCGCCACCCTGACCGGCGCGACCTCGCAGCAGGCGCTGTTCAAGAACACGGCGATCGACACGGGCAGCGTGCTCTATCAGACCGACACCACCGTCCCGTGCAATCAGCTCACCGCGCCCGATCAGTCGATCGACGTGCTGACCACCGGCCGCGCCCGGTCGGATTCCGACGGGTCGACCATCATCTACCACGGCGACCTGAACGGCCCGACCGCGACCGACTTGTTTGTCGCCGTGAACGACTGCATCGTGGCGCAGGAAGGCTCGCCGCTGCCGGGCGGGCCGTTCGGCGAGAACATCACCGCGCTCAGCGGCGACGCCGGTTCTCAGCAGGTCTCGCACTCGAACGGCCACTGGGCGTTCCGCGGCTCGAACATCACGACGACCGTCGATTTCGTGGTAAAGAACGGCGTCGTCGCCGCCGCCACCGACGCGCCGATCAAGCCCGGCAGCGCCGAGTTGTATGACGATGCGATCTTCTCCACCACGTTCTTCATCAATGCCGTGAACAGCTGCGGGGACATCGTGATCGGCGGCGTGACGAACGCGGTCGACGTCAACGCGAACGCGGTTCTCATGCTCAACGGCAAGATCGAAGTGCTTCGCGAAGGCGACCCCATCGACGTGGATGGCAACGGCGTTGCGGACGACAACGCGAACCTCTCGGTCTTCAACAACGACGACTCGTTCCTGACCGACGATCGCCGCTACTTCTTCTTCGCCGATCTGCGCGACGACGCCGGCGTGGCGCTCGGCGCGCAGGCCTTCATGGTCGTGCAGTTGCCGCCGCGCGCGGACGTGAACTGCGACGGCACGGTCGATTTCTTCGACATCGATCCGTTCCTGCTGGCGCTCTTCGACGCCGCGGGGTACGACGCGGCCTTCCCGGACTGCGATCGCAACAACGCCGACGTGAACAAGGACGGCAGCGTCGACTTCTTCGACATCGACGCGTTCCTCGACGCGCTGTTCTAGATCGCCGATCGTGCGACACCGCACCGGTCGCTGCGCGGGCGGGGCCGATCCACAGGTCGGCCCCGCCCCGTTCTTTCAGGCGGAGTGAAAAATCCCGTCGCAATGAGGGGCGGCGGCAGTAGAATACAGGCTCCGATTCTGACGCCGAGCCGACGGCGTTCACACTCGTCAATCCGGAGCCTTCAGCGATGATTGTGCAGACGATCCGCCGCGGCACGCTGGTTCTCGCCGGCCTGGTTCTGGTCGCCGCGGCGATGCCTGCCAGCGCCCAGGACACACGCACCCCCGACAATCCGTATGAGTGGCAGGGCGAGTTTCTTTTGCGGCGCGCGCAGCCATCGCCCGCACCGCAGGTGAACCTGGCCCCGTCTACGCGCCGCGCCCGCCTGGGCAACGGCGTCGGTTTCACGAACACCATCGTCATCACCGGCTACTGGCCTCCGACCAACAACATGGTGCGGCAGTGGAGCAACAACCCGGTGCAGAACCCCGGCGGCTGGATCGGCGAGAATTGGGAAGGCCGCGGCTACAACATCTACGCGTATTTCCCAGAATTCGCCGGCCCGGGACCGAACTGGGGCCGCGGCACCGGCGACTTCGAGGTCGACTATCAGGACACGTCGAATGACTGGTGGTCGATCATCCCCGCGATGGAGCCGATCGCGATCATCACGTTCAGCCGCGCCGATTTTGACTTCGACTGGGAATGCGAAGGCGGCAATCGCTACTACCAGGCCAGTTCCTGGACGCCGGACTACCTGGCCCCCACGCGGCCGACGCCCGAGCTGCCCAGCTTCAACGAACCCCACCTGAACGTCCGCAACTCGACGCTGCCGATGACCGCGATCGTGACCGCGGTCAACGCCGAGGTGCCGAATCTGTTCGCCTACCAGACTTCGCTCGACGCCGGCGCGTTCCTGTCGAATTACATCGGCTACCACGGCTGCTGGTACCACGCGCTGCACGCCAGCCTCGATGATCCGGCGTGGAACGTCGCCGCCGGACACATTCACGTCGGCTACGCGATGTCGATGGTGGACGCGATCGAGGCGACGGAAGTGTCGTTGCGCGTGCTGATCGATCACGTCGATGCGCAGGTCGAGCCGCGGCTGGCGGGCGATGTGAATTGCGATTTCTCGATCGACTTTTTCGACATCGACCCGTTTCTCACGGCATTGTTCATGCCGGAGACGTATCCGACGCTCTACCCGGACTGCAACATCATGCGGGCCGACGCGAACGCCGACGGCGGCGTGGATTTCTTCGACATCGACGCGTTCGTGGCGCTAATCTTCTAGGATCGGTCTCGGTTCTGGCCGCGTCGGGACCCATTTCTTGCTTCTGCGGCGAATCGCAGGATTTTTTGGCAACATGGAGCATCTCGGAGTAGGATCGTCCAGAATTCACGCCAGTCACTTCGACTGCAACGCAATTTGACGAATCGCCGTACGTACGCTTCGCGGTGAATCGAGGCGCGCCATGACTCGGAAGGACGGGAGACGCGAGCGGCTGCATCGCCTGATCGACTTCGCGCGGGTCTATCGCGGCTGGAAACGCACCGAGGTGGCCGCGGCCCTGAACCGCGATTCGACCAAGCTCTATCCGGCCACCGACAACCCCAAGCTCGACATGCTCGTCGCCCTCGCCGAGGTGCTCGATTGGTCGGTGAGCGATGTGGTCGAGTATTTGTGGGACGGCGACGGCGCCGCCCGCGACGGGCAGGCATCGTTCGAAGCGCTCGATCAGGAGGCGCTCGCGGCCCACACCGCGGGCGATTTTCATCGCCTCGTGGGGCTGGCCCGGCAGATGTACCGCGTCGCCGCGACGCCGGAGGAGCGGGCCCGCGCCTGCAATCGCGAAGTGGGCGCGTGGGACGGCCTGGGCCGCTACACGAATGCGCTGGAGGCGGCCCATCGCGGCCTGCAGCAATGCCCACTGCCGTCGTCGCGTCGCTTTCAGTTGCAGACCAATCTGGCGAACATGCACTACGCGCTGTGGCAACTCTCCGCCGCACAGGCCCACGCGCACCTGGTGATCGAGTCGTACACGGCCACGCCGCCGGTGGAGCGCATCGACCGCAAGAACGCGGCCTTCGCCTTCTATGTCCGCGGACAGACGCTGCGCTGCATGGCCGCGACGCAGCCGGACCAGTGCCGCGTGCACGCCGCCGCGGCGCGGTCCGACCTGGCCGAGTGCATCGAGCGCTATCAGGCGCTGGCGGAGGAACTGAACGACCAGCGGCTGAGCGGCATCGCGAATACGTGCCGCGGGGCGCTCTATGAGGTGAACGTCGAACTGAGCGCGGAGAAGCCGGAAGCAGCGGTGGACGCGCTGCTGGCCGGGCTGGACGCCGTCGTCGATCCGGCGCAGCAGCCGATCGGCGACTGGCTGGAGAGTTTCGGCTGGTGGTGCATCTTCGGGGCCAACATCGCCCTGCGGCACCTGTCCGGCCGCAACTTGCAGCACTGCATGGCGGTCTTCGCGAACAAGGCGCTGGAAATCGCGGATCGCATGAACAACTGGGCGCTGCGCGAGCGCGTCTTCTCGATGCAGTATCGCCTGCATGAGATTCTCGTCGACACGACCGGGCTGGACCTGCCGTACGTGCTCGACGAAGATGAGAAGCGGTTGATCACCGGCGCGATGGGGCGCTTTCCGTCCTTCCGCGACACCGGATGGAAGATCTTCCGGGCGGCGCGGGTGCTTTCGGCTTAGGCGGATCATCATGAGTGCGTATACCTCGCGGATGATGCGGTGCGCGTTCTTGTTGGCGGCCGGCGGCGTGCTGGCGGCCGTCGCGATGGGCCAGCCCTACGACATTCCACTCGGCGGCGAGGTGATCGATACGCCGCTGGGCACACCCGTGGGCCCCGCCGGGCCGCACACCAATCAGGATGAGTGCCCGACCACGCCCGACGGATACGCCCTGCCGCGAAACGGCACGATCATCTTCGTCGATGCCGACGTACCCGTCGGCCCCTATAGCGGCCGCTGCTGGCGGTTCGCGTATCCCTCGCTTAGCCTCGCCCTGCTCGATGCCGCCCAGCGCACCGGACCGGTGGAAATCTGGGTGGCGAGCGGCTTCTACCGCCCCGGTTTCGGCGCGCCCGACGTCGACGCGACGTTCGCATTGCGCGACGGCGTCGCCATCTACGGCGGCTTCAGCGGCGACGAGACTGCGCGGCGGCAGCGCAACCCCGATCCGGCGACCAACGGCACGGTGCTGAGCGGCTGGCTCGAAACGACCGGCGGGCCCGGCAACGGCGTGCGCAGCCGGCACGTCGTCACTGCAATCGGCAACAACCGCAGCGCCGTGCTCGACGGCTTCAGCATCATCGGCGGATTCGCGCAGTCGCCCCTGCCGCACTCCAACCAGGACGGCGGCGGGCTGCTGTGCGTCGGCGCCGGCCCCTCCATTCGCAACTGCCGCTTCGCCGGCAACGACGCCAGCGGCTGGGGCGGCGGCGTGTACGTCGACGGCGGCGCGCCGCTCTTCCACGAGTGCACATTCATCGATAATGCCGCGGCATCCGGCGGCGCGCTGGCGGTCGCGGGCGACGCGAGCCCGCTGGTGCGCTACTGCCGCTTCTATGGCAACAGCGCCGGCAGCGCCGGCGGGGCGGTCTTCTTCGCCGGCAGCGCCCTCGGCTGCATCCACGGCTGCTCGTTCGTCGGCAACAGCGCGGGCGGCGGCGGCGGCGCGGCGGCGCTTGCCGGCGGCAGCTTGCCGACGCTGGTCAACAGTCTGTTCAACGCGAACTCGGCCCCGCAGGGCGGCGCGGTGCTGATCGTCGAGGCGGGCGGCGCGCGGCTGATGAACTGCACATTCACCGCCAATTCCGCCGGGCTGGGCGCCGCGATTTCACTCGAGAGCGGCGGCCTGTTCATGATGCGAAACAGCATCATCTGGCGCAATGTCGATCAGTCCGGGAACGTCGGTCCGCAACTGCACACCAATCAGGACAACATCCTGGACATCGCCTATACGCTGGTGCAGGGCGGCGCGGACGGGCCGGGCAATCTGAACGCAAACCCGCAATTCCGCGATCCGAGCGGCGCGGATAACGTCGCCGGAAATCAGGATGACGACCTGCGGCTCGCCCCGAATTCGCCGTGCATCGACGCGGCGGACAACTCCGCTTTCCTGATCATCGGCGGCGTCGCGGGCGAGAACATGATGCTCGATCTCGCGCAGCAGCCGCGCTTCCTAGACGATCCGTTCACGCCCGACACGGGCGTCGGCCCGCCGCCGGTGGTGGACATGGGCGCGTATGAGTTCAACCGTGCGGCGACGACGGCGCCGGTCGATCCGGGCCCTTGAATGCGTTGAATCACGAGCCAGTCGCTCGGCCCGCGGCGGGAGTCAATCCCGCGCGTCTATCGGTGTGAAGCCGCCCGCCCGCAGCAATCGGGCCGTCAGCGCCAGCGGCAGGCCGACGACGCCGCTGAAGCTCCCCTCGATCTTCTCGATCAGGCGGTCGCCGCCGCTCTGAATGCCGTATGCCCCGGCTTTGCCCATCCAGTCGCCGCTGCGCACATACGCTTCGATCAGTTCCGGGTCGTCGCGCATGTACACGCGCGTCTCGCTGACGGCGGTGAAGCGCTGCGCTGCATCCGCGTGCGGCGCGGCCGGCCCCAGCAGCGCCACGCCGGTGATGACCCGCGTCTCGCGCCCGGCTTGCAGCCGCAGCATTCGCCGGGCTTCGTCGGCGCTGGCTGCTTTGTTGAGGATGGTGTCGGCGCACCAGACGATCGTGTCTGAACCGAGCAGCCAGGCCGCCGGTTCCGCCGCGCGAATCGCGCTTGCCTTGAACATGGCGAGCGCGATCACCCAGCGCCGCGGCGTCGAACCTGCCGGCATGTGCTCGGGCTCCGGCAGCGGCGAGACGCGGACATCGAACGGAACGCCGAGCCGCGCGAGCAACTCGCGGCGGCGCGGACTGGCGGAGGCCAGCACCAGGCGGGCGGGTGTGGACACGGTTCACGCAAGGTCGAGAGCGGCCGCTCGTTCGTTTGACGCCGTTGGGCCGCGTCATTAGAACCACGCGGATGAAGGGCGTCAAAGTTCCCCGTCAGAGGACCGCCGCGACGCAAAAACCCGCGGCCGCGCCGCGCCCGCAACGCGCGGTGCGCCCGGAGCCCGGCGGGCACCGGTTCGGTTCGCACCTGTCGATCGCCGGCGCGATGCACAACGCGATCGCCGAGGCGCTGCGGCTGGGCATGCAGACCGTGCAGGTCTTCGTCAAGAATCAGCGTCAGTGGCGGGCCGCGCCGCTGAAGCCCGACGACATCGAGCAATGGAACGCGCTGCGCCAAACGCCGGGATTCGGCGACGTGGTCGCACACGCGACATACCTCATCAACCTTGCCGCGACCGATGACGTTTTGTGGAATCGCAGCCAGGCCGCGCTGCTGGAGGAGCTGCAGCGCTGCGACGCGCTCAACATCGGCGGCCTGGTGCTTCACCCGGGCGCGGCGGTCGACTCGGCTCCGGAAGCGGCCTGTCGCCGCGCGGCCGTGGCGCTCAACCGCATCTTCGGCGACCATCCGGAACTGCGCGCTGGGCTGCTGCTTGAAACCACCGCCGGCCAGGGCACGACGCTGGGGCGGACGTTCGGCGAACTGGCGGCGATCATCGCGGACGTGCAGGAACCGCAGCGCATCGGCGTGTGCATCGACACCTGTCATGTGTTTGCGGCCGGCTACGACATTCGCACGGAGGCGGGCGTCGAGACGATGCTGGCCGAAGCGGAGCGCACGATCGGGCTGCAGCGCGTGCGCTGCCTGCACCTGAACGACAGCAAGGGAGCGCTGGGCTCGCGCATCGACCGGCATGAACACATCGGCCGCGGCTGCATCGGCGCCTCGGGCTTTCGCAACATCCTGGCCGTGCCGCAATTCGTCGGGCTGCCGATGATCCTCGAAACGCCCAAGGGAGCCGACGACGGCGGCAAGGAGTGGGACCGCGTGAATCTGCGCCGCCTGCGATCGCTGGCGCGGCCCGCGCGGCGCGAGAATTCGCGCCGGGCCGCTACAAGCGGCTGACGTACGCTTCCGCCGCGGCGACCACGCGAGCGGTCACTTCGCCGATGTCGCCGTCGATCATGGCGCCGGCGCTGGCGGTGTGGCCGCCGCCGCCGAATTGCTGCGCGAGGCTCAGCACGTCGACCTCGCCCTCGCCGCGGAAGTTGATCCGCACCTTTCCCGTATTGGCCTCGCTGAGCAGCATGGCGATCGCGATGCCCTCGATGCTGCGCGGCACCCCGACCTGATCGTCGATGTCGTTGGCGCTGCAGCCGCTGCGGGCGATCTCCTGCGACGTAAGCGTGCTCCACGCCAGCTTGCCGCCCGCGCCCAGACGCGTGTTGGCGTACACCATCTTCAGCAACTCGAACTCGCCCGGGCTGTAGCTGCGGTGCAGCCGCTCGCAGACCTCGTGCACGCGGGCGCCGCCGGCGGCCAGCAGATGACCTACCGCGAGGCTGCGCGGCGTCGCGTTCGAGAGCGAAAACCCCTGCGTGTCGCTATGGATCCCGGCGTAGAGCAGCGTGGCGATGGTCGGCGTGACCTGGCAACCCAGCGCGGCGATCAGCTCGTACGCCATCTCGCTGGTGCTGCTGCGGGTCGCGTCCACCCAGTTCCAGCGGCCGAAGCGCGTGTTGGTGGTGTGATGGTCGATGTTCATCACGGGCGTCTCGGGCAGCGCCTCGAGCTTGCCCGGCAGGTTGACCCGGCGGTCCTTGGCCGTGTCCAGCACCAGCGCCAGATCGCAGCGGCGCAGCGCCTCCATCGACGCCGGCCGCAGCCCGGCGTGCTCCGCCAGGTAAGACATTTTTCGCGAGACCGTCCCCTCGGGCAGCGCCGCCTCGGGCGCGATACCCAGCTCCGGCAGCGCCAGCCAGAGCGCGCCGATCGAGCCGATGCAGTCGGCGTCCGGCGTCACATGCGCGATCAGCGCCACGCGCCGAGCGCTGCGAATCACAGGAAGCAGATCTTCGAGCCGATGTTCCGCCGGGTGTGGGCCGCTCATACCGGCGACATCATAGCGGCATCCGCGGCCGGCGAGCGGCGGGGGCCTACTTCTCGGCGAGTTCGATCTCGCCTTCCCAGTCGGCGCCGGGCGGCGCGGCGCGGTAGGCGCGGGCGGTCCGCAGATACAGCTCCGCCGCCCGGTCCTGCGGCCGCTCGCCGATGCAGCGGTCGAACTTCGCGATCGCGACATCCCAGCCTCGCTGTTGAAAGTCGCTGACAGCCTCGCCGAAGCGCTCGGCGTACGCGCACAGTTCCGGCGGCGCTGCATCGCGGCGGCCGAGCAGTTCATAGACGCCGACCGGCCGGCTGCGACCTTTCACGCGCACGCTGCCCAGGCCGCGAAACGCAAACGCGCCGTTGACGCGATCGCGGGTGGCGTCGTTCGTGAGCACGCGCGTGCCGAACACCTTGTTGGCCGACTCCAGCCGCGAGGCGACGTTGACCGAATCGCCGATGCAGGTGTAGTCGTACTTCTGCTCGGAGCCGCACGGCCCGACCACGGCGCGGCCGCACGCCAGTCCGATCCGCAGGTGCAACAGCAGGAACGTCGGGTCGCCGCCGCTGCGGCGTTGCTCGTCGATCAGTGCGTCCATCTCCTCCAGCAACTCGACGGCCGTGGCGCAGGCCCGCTCGGCGTGATCCGCCTGCGGGTAGATCAGCGGATTCCAGAAGGCGAACACGCCGTCGCCGATGAACTTGTTGATCATCGCCTCGTGCCGCAGCATCACGTCGCTGATGCGGCCGAGCGAGACGTTCAGCACGCGCTGCGTGCGCTCCGCACCGATCTGCTCGGAGATCGAGGTGAAGCCCGCCAGATCGGTGAATATCGCCGTCACTTCGCGCGTTTCGGCCCTGCGGCAGAGATCGGCATTCTCCGCCATCTGCCGCGCCAGCGCCGCCGAGGTGTACTGCCCGAGCGACGTGGCCAGTTGCCGGCGCTCGCGGTCGATGAACACATAGCGATAGAACGCAATGGCGGTGTACGCCGCGAACATCGCGATCGCGGCCGGCGCGATGACCACGTGCAGCGTCCAGAGGTAGAACGCCGCGGCCGCCGCGAGCAGCAGCAGCGCGATCACGCCCAGGAAGATCAGCAGCGACGTGCGCGGGCGGTAGTTGGCGCTGACGAAGGTCATGGCGGCCCCGGCCAGCACCAGGAAGATCGAATTCGGCCAGCGAGTCGTGAACGCCACGGTGCGGCCGGTGAGCATTCCGCTCAGCATCGCCGCGTGCGCCATGACGCCGGGGGCCCGCGGGTTCGTCGGGATGGGCGTCATGTCGGCCAGCGCCGTCGCCGTGTAGCCGATCAGGCAGATCTTTCCCTCGATGTGCGGCCGCAGCCACGCCAGGGTGCGCTCGATCTCTTCGGCGAGCCGCGCGTTGGCCTGATCGACTTCCGCAGAACCCGCCTCGATCTTCGGAAGCTGCTCGAACCAGTACTGCATGTCGGCGATGCGGGCGGAACTGGCCGGGTCATTCGTGCGGCGCAGCGCGGCGAGCTCCGCCCGGCGCGCCTCGAGCAACGCGCTTTCCCGCTCCGCAAGCTCATCTCGAATGGCGCGCAGCAGATCGGCGGCGGCGGCGCGCTGCTGTTCGTCGCCGCGGTAGCGGGTCTTCAGCAGGTTGAACTCGGCCGCGCGGCGGGCTTCGAGCAGCTCGCGGTGCGCCGGGTCGGCCTCGACCATGTTGCTGGAGAAAAAGCCGTCGCGCTCGGCCGCGCGCCGCGCCAGATTGTGCTCGATCTTGGTGCGGCGATCGTGCACCTGCAGCAGCGCGTCGGCCGGAAGGTGCACGCCGAACTGCCGCTGCCAATTGGTCTCGGCGCTCCACGGAACAACCGCCCGACCGCGCTCGTCGAGTTGCAGGTCGAGCACGCCGCCCCCCCCGCTCTCCGGCAGCCGCACGCGAACGCGCCCGGGCTCGATCTCGATCCGCCCCGGCCGCACGCCAAGTTCGTCCAGCGCCACCGCGAATGCCAGTTGTGTCAGGGTCGCCGTGCCGTGGGTGGTGAACAGTGCCTGCCGCCGCATGACGCCGTCGCTGTCCGGCTCGAACTTGACGAAGCCGCAGCGTCGCGCGGCGCGGGCCAGCGGGAAATAGACGGGAACGATGCGGTCGGCCTCGGGGGCGACCGGCCGAACCGCCTCCGCGGCGATGAACGCACCGCGAATGGTCGCTTCGTATCCCAGCTGCTCGCGCAGCGTGCTCGCCAGCGCGGCGCGCTGCGGGGTTTCGTTCTCCGGGTTGCGCCCCGTCAGCGCCTGGTACAGCTCGCGCGTGATCTCGGGCACCGGCATCGCCCGCAGCGAGGCATCATCCGCAAGCCGCTGATGCACGAAGCTGCGAATGGTCGCGTGGCGGCAACGCTCGAAGACCGTCAGCGCGAACTCGGGATCTACGCCGGCCTGCTTCGCCGCCGCATCGCCGTCCAGCATGATGTTTTCTTCGAGAACGGCGGCGATGCGGGCCGCGTCGATCAGGTCGCGGGCCCGCCGGGTGGAGATGCCGCGCTCGGCGACCAGCGTCGGCACGTCGGCAGCGCCCGCGGCGACCGCAGCCCGCGCCGCGGCGAAGTCGGCGCTATGCTCCCACGCGTCGTCGTCGTAGTACACCGCCAGATACACGTTGCCGGCGCCGGCGATGGCCAGCCGCAGCTCCTCGTCGGAGAATTGCCCCGGCGGAATCTCGTCCGCCAGCTCCAGTACGTCGAAGAGCATGTCCAGATCGCTCGGCGTCTCAGCGCGGTACGACTCCGGCTCGACGTAGTTCAGATCGATGAGCAGGCGGCGGGCGCCGAGTTCCGCGGCGATCGAGATCAGCGCCGCCTGCAAATCGCGCGGCCAGGGCCAGCGCCCGAATTTCTGCAGCGATGCATCGTCGATCTCGATGATCTTGAGGTCGGGATGCTGGGGGATGGAGTTTGCGACGCGGAAGCGCCAGTCGAGCGTGCGATACTCGATCCAGTTCAACCGGTCAGACAGATACGCCGCCAGGGTCACCGCCGTCGCGGCGATACCCAGCGCATAGGCCAGCCGGCTTGCCCGTTTCTGTCGCGGACCCACGCGCGGTATCGTCGCCGAATAGGACGGCGGGCGTCCAGTCCGCCGTGCGGCGCACAAGCACCGATCCGCAGGCGAAGTGGCTGATGCACTCGCCCAAACCGGAGCGATCGGGCGGCGGCGGGCGCTTTAACAGAAACTCTCAGGAAGAGGCGACCGCGCTTCCCGCAGTCTCGGCCGCACCGGGCGGGCAGAATGCCCACCCTACCATCACCGTCGCCCTCACCCTCACTCTCACCCCGCCCAACCGAACCGAACCGAGACGCAATCCGGAAGCGGCGACCACACTATCGCTTGCGGGCAGCCACCAGCGGCCGTCCGGCGCGCTTGTGATTCTGGTTCTGTGTCGCCCCGACCGTGGTCGGGCGCGGCGCGGCGCGCTCCTGCGCCTCGGACTCTGCCGGCGCCGATGGAGCAGCCGGCGCTTCCGCCGGGGGCTCCTCATCGCCGCCGCGGCGGCGCTTCGCCTCGCCCGTAGCAGGCGCGGCGGACTTCCCGGCGGCGGGCCCGGCCTTCGCGTCTTCCGGCGGCTTGGGTTTCCTGATTTCGAGCACCTTGGCGCGAACGGCCTCGAAAATGTCCGGGTTGTCCCGCAGGAACTGCCGCGTGTTCTCGCGGCCCTGGCCGATGCGCGTGTCGCCGTAGCTGTACCATGTTCCGCTGCGGGCCAGCACGCCGCTTTCGGCCGCCAGGTCGATCAGATCGCCCTCGCGGCTGATGCCGCTCTCGAAGAGCATGTCGAATTCGGTCTCGCGGAAGGGCGGGGCGACCTTGTTCTTCACCACTTTGGCCCGGGTGCGGTTGCCGATGACCGTCTCGCCCTCTTTGATCGCGCCGATGCGGCGAACGTCGATGCGCACGGAGGAATAGAACTTCAGAGCCCGGCCGCCGGGCGTGGTCTCCGGGCTGCCGTAGGTGACGCCGATCTTCTCGCGGATCTGGTTGATGAAGATGATCGAGGTGCGGCTCTTGGAGGCGATGCCGGTGAGCTTGCGCATCGCCTGGCTCATCAGGCGGGCCTGCACGCCGACAATCGAGTCGCCCATCTGCCCCTCCAGTTCCTGGCGCGGAACCAGCGCGGCGACCGAGTCGATCACGATGATGTCCAGCGCGTTGGAGCGGACCAGCGTCTCGCAGATTTCCAGCGCCTCTTCGCCGCAACTGGGCTGGTTGACCATCAGGTCTTCCAGGTCGACGCCCAGCCGCTTGGCCCAGGAGGGGTCAAACGCATGCTCCGCGTCGATGAACGCGGCCAACCCGCCGCTGCGCTGCGCCTCGGCGATGATGTGCAGCGTCAGCGTCGTCTTGCCCGAAGACTCCGGCCCGAACACCTCGATCACCCGGCCGCGCGGCACGCCCACGCCGCCCAGCGCGAGGTCGAGCGACAGCGCCCCGGTGGAGATGCCCTCGATCTCCAGGCCGGGGCCGTTCAGATACATGATGGTGCCCTTGCCGAAGGACTTCTCGATCTGCTGCAAGGCGCGGCTCAGGGCTTCCTTGCGATTGCCTTCGCGTTCGTCGGCCATTGAAGATCCTCGCGTTGAATGGCACTCGGGCCGAACTCGCCACGCGCGGCCCGCCGCAAACGGGCGGGCCGCGCCGCGGCGGCGCTTTCCCATCCATACTCGTCAGGATACAAACAAATACCTAACTGTCAAGTGCTCCTCAGCTCTCGACGGCGAAATTTCCGGTCGGGGCGCGACCGGGGATCAGGTTGCGCGGAATCCCGATCTCCACGACGTGAATCCGCCCCACCCGCTCGGCCGCCGCGGGCTGCACGAAGCCCGTCTTCGCCGCGACAAAAGTCACGGTCGCGTCGGCCCGGAAGCACGGATCGAACACATCGCCGCTGTCGGCCTGGAGGCCGCTGGGCAGATCGATCGCCACCCGGCGGGCCGTCGCGACGCCGTTCGCCGCGCGAATCAGGTCAGCCATGACGCCGCGCGGCGACCCGCTGCCGCCGGTGCCCAGCAGGGCATCGACGATCCACGTCGCCGTGCGCAGTGCTTGCTCCGCCGCCGGGCGATCGGCGCCGGCGTCGATGATCGGGATCGACATGCGCTCGATGATGCGCAGGTTGACTGCGGCGTCGCCGGCGATCTTCGCGGCGGGCGACGCCAGCACGACGGTCGTGCTCACGCCGCCGTTGGTCAGGTGCCGCGCCACCGCAAACCCATCGCCGCCGTTGTTTCCCGGGCCGCAGAGCACGACCACCCGCTCGCGAGCCGGATTCGGGAGCAGACCGAACAGGAACTGCGCGGCCCCTCGGGCGGCGTTCTCCATCAGCACGATTCCGGGAATGCCGACGTGCTCGATCGCCAGCAGGTCCAGTTCGCGGATCTGCTGCGCGGTCAGCGCTTCACCGGGTGGGTATGGAATCGACATGTGTCAGCCTGCCGCGACCGACGCAACACGCTCGAACGCGCCAAGCGATCCGGCGCGCGGCGTATCGGCAGCATAGCTGCGATCAGGCGCGGTTCGCCAGATCGACCGAGCGGGCATCCGGGCGATCTTCGATTACATCGAGGTGTTCTACAACCGGCAACGCCAGCACTCGACGCCGGACCACCGCAGCCCGGCGGAGTACGAAAGAACGACTGACGGTCTCCCTTAAGCCCGCGCCTACCAAGCGTGGGGAAGTTCACTTCTAGCAGCCGACGCGCCATTCCGCGCCGCTCGTTCCGTAGCAATCCGCGTAGTTCAGGGCGTAGTGGTAGCCGCAGTCTCTGCCCATGAACTGGCCGGGCGTGCGCTTGCGCGTGCAGATGTTGACCCACGCGTGGGATGGATAGGACCAGACGCCTGGAATTACCGCTTTGCAAAGAGGCGGTCAGGGAACGACGTTCGCGGAACCTTGATGGCCGATCCGAGAATCTGGCCCTTGCGACCGGGTTCGTTGACGTAGACACGGAACTGCTTTCCAGTCGGCAGAACCGCGAGCAAGGTCAACACGTCCTCCGCTTGCCCGACCGCCTTCTCGCGCCGTTTCCGGAGTTTTTGAAGGTCGGCAACCGGCACGCAGCAGATATGCCGGTCTTTCACGCACACCAAGACCGCGAAGCAGCGATCGCGCTTGGCGCACAATTCATCGATCTCGTCGAAATGTTCCGCCGAGAATGTGAATGCGTACTCATCGTACGCGGCCGTCGGCCTGGTCGCGTACTTCAGGTAAATGCCGATGTCGTCGTTGATGAAGAAAGCGCTCCGCGAGGGCTCGCCGTTCAGCTTCATCACGTTGATAGCTGTGAACTCGGGATGACGTGCAATTTGCGCGAGTGCGGCACCGTGATACAGGTCTTGATCGTCGATGACCATCGGTCTTGCTCCAACTTTCGACAATTCGATGTTGCCAGAAATGGTGCGGGCAAGCCGGCAGCGACTTGCCCGCGCGGTTGCGGGATTTTACCGACGATCGAGCGCCTTAGACGCGCGCTTTCGACCGCTTTGCGGTCCCATTCCCATTCGGCAGCACCGCAGCGGCGCGCACGGCCGGGCTTCAGCCGGCCGGTGTTTGCCACCGGTTTCAACCGGTGGTACACGGCCCGACTTCATTGACTCGCTTTTTTCTTACTCTTCAGCCGGCTTCGGCCGGACTTACTGCCGGGGCACGGGGGTTATCGCGTGCTCGGCTTCGGCAAGCCCAATCTTGACTGGGTGCTCGACTCCGTGCGCCGCCAGCGCGGACCATGCGGGTGGCCATCTTCAAGTCCGGCCGGGGTCTTGCGAAGGAACTGCTGAAGCTGGATCAAGCCCGGCTGAAGCCGGCTCCCAACAAGCTGAATGAAGAGTGGATGGGATCACGGCCGCAAACCACCAGCTCAAGCTGGTGGCAAACACTGGTCGGCTGAAGCCCGACCTCCGGCCATCAGCGGTGCAGAAACGCGACCCGCGGGGTGGCCGGGTAGGCTTCCATGTGTAACTTGTGTGTGGCACGTGTTTCCAACCCGTAATGCGTGGCACCGGCTTCCAGCCGGTGATTTGCTCGTGCGTGATTCTGTCAGCCCAGACGTGTGGGTCGCATGCATTCCGCGCACCCCACGTGCGTGGGCGAATGCGCTTCCAATCGCATCGACCGGGAATCGCCGAACCTGTCGGAATCGCAGAAGCCATGCGCGTTTTCAGGCCACTTCTCGCGCGGCTCCGTCCATGCGCCGCGATATTGCGTCCACGCGGCGCGACGCTCGGTCCACGGAGCGCGCCGCTCCGTCCACGCGCCGCGTCCGAGGGGCGCTCTGCTGCATCCATGCGCGGGAGCGCCGCGTCCATGCGGGGTACTTCTGCGTCCACGCGGAGAGGTCCGACGGTCGCGAGTCGTGCCGCAATGCCGTTGGACCGCTACCATTCGGGGCATGCTCGAATCGCCGGGTGCTCGGACTCACGATCCCGCGGTTGCTTCCCAGCGGCACCCGAAGCCGGTACGGCCGCCGCCGCTTTGGCATATCGCCGCCGCGACCCTGTTGGCGCTCGTTTTTCACCTTGCATCGTCGAACCCGATGCCGTATGCCGGGCCCCTGCTTGCGGCAGGCATCTGTTTGATTGGTATTGGACCTGTCGTGCTGCCAATCGCGGCCCTGGCGCTGGCGATCGACTATGGCCGGCGCGCGTTCCTTTCCTTGCTAAGCGGCGGCCGAGGCTGGCAGTCCTGGCGCTGGATACCAACGCCGTTTTTGGCCGCGCTCTGTGTCATTTGCGCCTGGACCGATTGGCCCCTGCGATACCGGTTCGCCGGCGTTCAGGAGGCGCTCGAGCGCGAGGCGCTGCGCCTGCTCGCGACGCCCGCCCCACCGACGTCCGGCCCAGCCGCCTACGATCCGGTCTTTGACGGCATGGAATACAAACCGATCAACGAACCCTACGAGGGACGGTTTGGGACGTTCTTTGTCGATGGCGTGGGCGTGTTTCGCGAGCAGCGCGTCGTGTATTTCTTCACGGATTCTTGGATATGGTCTGGGTGGGGTTTTGTGTATCACGCTGACAATGCGCGCGTACCGTGGGCGACGATCCCGCTTACGCCAAACTGGTCGAGCTTTGCGTACGTTCCCATGAAATAACGGCGTCGGGCCGGACGCGGACGGCCAAGCGGCTGGTGGCACTGTCGTGCAGTCCGCGATTATTAGTGTCCTTCGTGCCGATCGTGCTAACGAGATTCCCCATGGCCGCGCGGGCGAAAGGCCCATGCTCCTCACTACGAATTCGCAATCCCCGCCAACTCCGCCCGGCGCCTGGCTGCATACTCGGGCTGGCCCGCCCGCTCGTAGTGCGCGATCAACCGCTCGAGCGCCGTTGAGGTGTCTGCGGCTGGCCGCGGCGGAGGGCCTGCAAGGCGCCCAGCAGGTTTGACTCGGCCGCCGCCCGCTCGCCCAGGAACGACAGGCACTCGCCGAGCTCGCCGGTCACTTCGGCCAGCTGCCAGTCGTTCGGCCCCAGCGTGCCGGTGCAGGCATCGATGCAGCGCTCCAGCGGCGGACAGGCCGCGGCAAAATCCCGCGCGTTCATGAGGTAGCCGCCGAGACGATTGAAGATCAGCGCAGCGTCCATGTCCTCGGGCAGCCCGGCCGATTGGCGGGCTTCGAGGATGCGTTTCAGACAGCCGGCCGCGACAGCCCAGTCCTTCTTCTTCGCCGGACATTGGGCCAAGCTGTCGAGGGCGCTCATCGAGTTTGGATGCGTCGGGCCGAGCGTCTGCTCGAAACCCGTCGCCAGCGCGTGGCACTGACGGGTGTGCCGCTGCTCAAGAGCGGCACACTCCCCGGATTGCACTCGAACGGCACACTCACGGCACCTCAAACAAACGGATGATCCATCCGAAGCAAGACGTTCGGCGACTTGTCCCAGAATCAAGCGTTGGACCACTCCCAATCCGTCGGCTGGACCGGAGGCGGCGCGCTACCGTTGCGCGGCTACGGCGTGCAAGGCGCGCAGCCGGAGAACAGGCACGCGAGGAACGGATCGATGTCGAAGAAGTCGACATTGCCGGTGCAATCGGCGTCGGCTGCGCACACGTCGCCGTTGCAGAACGCCGCCGCGTACGCCGGAGTGTCGAACAGCGCCAGCAGGAACGCATCGATGTCGAAAAAGTCGACGTTCCCGTCGCAGTTGGCGTCGCCGCGGGCCCCGGGGCACGCCGGCGGCTGGCACGCGCCCGCGTCGCAGCCGCTGCCGATGCCCAGGAACTCGCCGCCGAGCGTCGAACATTCCGCCGCCGTTACCAGCGGGGTGCAGCTCGTGCCGAGGCAACAGGCGCCCACCGGCGGCGGCGGCGGCGTCACCGTGAAGCTGGCGTTCGCGTTGTTCACGAATACCGCGGCCGCCGGCGTGACCTGATAGTCCGCCGCGTTGTTCGTGCTCGGCGCGCTGGCGGCGTTGATGAACCGCAGCGCCTGATCCGTCGTCGAAGGCAGCGGACCCGCGAACGGCGGGCCGAAGTTGCCGTCGGCGTCGTTGGTCACATTCCCCGTGTTCGGACCGGTGTAGGCCGCGCCGCCCCAGCTCAGCCGCCAGTAGACGATGCCGCCGTCAGACTCGAACGTCATCGACCCCGCCGCGAGATAGCTCTGCGGGATCAGGTTGGTCATGATGAAATCCGGCGCGGCCGCGGGCGATGTGTTCGCAGCGAAGTTCGCGCTGGCGATCAGGATGCGACGACCGCCCGCGCCATTGGCAACATTGCTGGCCATGTCGATGATGGTCACCGGGTTTTGCCCGGCGGCGTCGAAGACGCGAATGCGGGACTGCGCCACCAGATTCTGTCCGCCGAGCCGTTGGCGAAGCTGAATCGCCTGGGCCGTCGTATCTCCGGCGACGCCGCCGATAACCTGCTCGATCTGCATGAAGTGGAACGTGGCAAGACTCGGCGCCGCCACGAAGGCCAGCACGCCGATTGCGATCAAGTGACTACGTTTCATTTGTAAACTCCAAGGAAGAAACCCTGCCACGCGCCGCACCGCGCGCTTCGCGCACGATCGGACTCGCGGCGCGGCGGCAGACCGCGGCAAAAGATGAGCGCGGAGGCAGGACACGGTTGGCTCAGACCGGCCTCGCGTGATGATGTCACCGGCGCGCGGCCCGATTGCACGATCTTCGTCGCGCGTGCAAATTCACGTACGCAACCGGAACCAGTCCGGATTTCTCACGGCATCGCCCCCGAGAAACCGCGCGCGCCTACGGGCAGGCCGCACAACCCCCGAAGACACACGTCAAGAACGCGTCAATATCGAAGAAGTCGACCATCCCGCTGCAATCCGCATCCGCCGAACACGGGTCGCCGCCGCAATACGCCGCCGCGTATGCCGCCGGATCGAACAGCGCCAGCAGGAACGGATCGATGTCGAAGAAGTCGACGACGCCGTTGCAGTCTGCATCGGCCGGGGCGGCGGCGCAACCGCAGGCCTCGACGGTCAACACCGCAGCCGCGCTGGTCTGCGACCCGCAGGCGTTGCTGACGATGCAACGATAACTGCCGACGTCGCCGGCGGAGACCGCCGCGATCAGCAAGGTGGCGCTGGTCGCGCCGGGGATGTTGACGGTGTCTCGTTGCCACTGGTAGCCAAGCGGTGCAGTGCCGCCGGCGACGACGGAGAAGGCCGCCGCCGCACCGCTGCAAACGGTTTGCCCCTGCGGCTGCTGTGAGATGCTGACGGGGCTGTTCACGGTCAGCGTGGCGGTGTTGCTCGTCGCCGAGCCGCAGATATTAGTCACGACGCAGCGATAGCCGCCGGCGTCGGCCGGGGTCACCGCGGGAATCGTGTAGCTGGAGTTCGTCGCCAGCGGGATGTTCACCGCGTTGCGTTGCCACTGATACGAGAACGGCCCGGTTCCGGTCGCGGTCACGCTGAATGTGGTGGGCGCGCCCGGGCAGACCGCGCGGTTGGCCGGCTGCGAAGAGAATCCCACGTTCTGCCGCACGCCGACAACCGCCGCATTGCTCACGGCCGTGCCGCACAGATTGCTCACGGCGCAGCGATAGCTGCCGGCGTCGCCGGGCGCGGCGGATACGATCGTGTAGCTCGATCCGGTCGCACCCGGAATATCCACGAGGTTCCGCGACCACTGATACCCGAGCGGCGGCGTGCCGGTCGCGCCGACGGTCAGCGTCAGCCCCGCGCCGGGACAGACGTTCTGGCCGACGGGCTGTGTCGTAACCGCCGGAAGCGCGCTGACCGTCAGCGTGGCGCTGTCGCTCAGCGTATCGCCGCAGGCATCGCTGACGAGCACGGAGTATTGACCGGCCGAGTTGGCGTCCACCGGGCTGACGATCAGCGTGGGCCCGTTCGCCCCGGCGATGTCCACGCCGCCGCGGCGCCACTGATAGCTCAGCGGCGGCGCGCCGTTTGCGACGACCGCGAAGAACGCGGAGCCGCCCGGGCAGGCGCTGGTGCTTTGCGGATGGAGCAGCAGCGTGGGCGGCAGCCCGAGCGTGGTGACGACGAGCGTACCGGACCCGACCTGCCCGCCGTAAGCGCCGATGCGGACCAGATACTCGCCGCCGACCTGCACGTCGAGAACGAGCGCGGACTGAAGCGCAGTCGGGCCGCAGGCGTCGTCGACGCAGGCCAGCGCGCTCTCGTCGTCCGGACAGGCCGGCCCATCGTACGCCGCGATGCGCGTGTCGAACGTGCTCTCGCAGATGTCGAACGTGGCCTGGCCGTTGCAAGGCGCGACGTAGCGGAACCACACGTCGTTGTCGATCTGCGACTGGCCGGCATACAGGCAGGCGTCGGGTTCATCGGGGCCGTCGGTCGTCGCGCCGACGGTGAAGAAGCTGTAGACGCCGTCGGTCACCGTAGTTGCCGCGGCGCAGTCGTCGTTGTCGGGAACCACGGCGCTGCAGGTGATGCTCATCGTCCCCGTGCCGGTCAGACCGTTGAAGCCGCCGATGCGGATCAGGTACGACTGACCGGCCAGGACTACGAAAGTGACCTCAGACTGCCGCAGCGGCGATCCGCAGAAATCGTCGTTGCACGCGATGGCCGCGGACTGCGTCGGGCAGACGGCGCCGGCGTAGATCGCCACTTTCGTGTCGTACGCGCTGCCGCACAGGCTCACCGTCGCCGATCCGGAGCAACCGGGGGTGTAGAGATACCACACGTCGCTGCCGACCTGTGCATCGCCGAAGAAGGCGCAGACGCCCGGCTCGCTCGGTCCGTCGGTGGTGGCGCCGACTGTGGAGAAGTTGACCACGCCTTCGGACACCGGCGTCGCGTCCTCGCAGTGGTCGTTCGGCAGATTTGTCGGCGTGCAAGCCAGTTGCAGCGTGCCGGTGCCGGTCTCGCCCGTATAGCCGCCGATGCGGATCAGGTACTGCTGCCCCGCCGTCGCCGCGAAAGTCACTTGGGATCGCAGCCCGCCGTTGCCGCAGAAGTCGTCGTTGCAGGCGATCGCCGATGCGGCGGTCGGGCAGGACGCCCCGAGGTACACCGCAATCTTGGTGTCATAGTTGCTGGAGCAGATGCTGGCCGTGGCCGCGCCCGTGCAGGCCGCGGTGTAGCGGAACCACACGTCGTTTCCGACCTGCGTGTACCCAAAGAAGTTGCAGGCGGACGGCTCATTCGGGCCGTCGGTCGTGGCGTTCACGGTGCTGAACGGAAATGCGCCGTCGGCGATCGCGATGGCCGCTGCGCAGGCGTCGTTTGGCGGGGCGCCGCCGCAGTTCAGGCAAGTCCGGGTCGTGCGATGCGCGATGATCTCGGCGATCGAGATCGGCGCGAAGGTGTTGGCGCACAGAATCTGGGCGTTCATGGTGCTCGGCGGGCTGTCGCACGCGCAGTGCGCCGCGCCCCAGAGGTGGCCGAGCTCGTGCGCGGCCACATCGGTCGCGCAGGCCGTATTGCCGGCGAAATCGGACCAGGAAAAACAGTACGCGCTGTTGGTGCACACCGCGCCGATCGTCCACGCCTGGCCGACGACGCCGTTGGAAATCGCGCGGCCGGTGAACAGCTTGGCCAGATCGCGAGACACCCCGCCCTGATTGATGAGCCACTCGTTGCGGAACTGCGTCAGCAGCGTGGTGCTGTCGTTCGAGTTGTATGGGTCGGGCTCGGCCGTGCGCACGATGATCGTCGTCAGGACGTGCACGATGTCGGTCTGGGCCTCGTATTGAAGATTGACGAGGTTGACGATGCTGTTGATCCGCGCTTCGACGTTTGCAGTGCCGCCGTAGGCGACGAAGAACTCGCGATCCGCATCGCAGGCCAGTTGCGCCACGCACGGCCCGCCGCCGGCGATCTCACCGGCTTCGCCGGCGATGTCCGTCGGAGGCGGCTCGTCGCCGTTGCCGCAGCGCCAAGGCAACTCCGGGCCGGCGTCGGCGGCGATGACGTGTTCGCCGAGCGCGGGCCGCGAATCGCCCGCGGCCGCCGCCGGCTCAATCCAGTAGCGCGAGCCATCGGCAAACTCGACGAGCGCGCGAAGCCCCTCGGGCATGACCGAACCGGCTACTCGCGCGCCAGGGGCTTCCAGCACTTCGCCCCGCAACGTGCGCATCGGGCCCGCCGCGACGGGGTGCAGGCGGCCGTCGGCCCGCTGCTCGAGGATGCGATACTCGTGTGGGTCGCGCACGGAGTGCGGCCAGAGCCGCAAGGTCCACGTCTGACCGGCGATCGGTGCTTGAACAACGATCTCGGTCTGCGGTGACGCTTCGAGGTCCAGAAAGGCGAGCTGGCCGACATCCAGGATGGCGATCTGACCGGCGCGGCCGCCCTCCGCCGTGCGCTCCGGATCGGCATTGCCGGGCGCTTCCGCGATCGCCGCGTAGCCGGCAGCGATCGGCCCGTCGAATGCCGGCGGCGCAGCAGCCGCCGCCGGTTGCCCCAGCAAGGGCAACGCCGCACATACGCCCGCAAATCGCCGAAAGGCCGCGGTCAGACAGGCACTAAGCACACTCAACCCCTGCTCCTTCGCGTGCGGCGCGCCAGCACCGCCAGGGGAAACCGATTGCGGATGGGTGTGGGTGCGGAATCAACCATCACGGCGACGCACGCCGCGCGCTGCGGCCCGAAAGCCGACCCGTTCGCAGGCCGGCGGTCGCGCCTTCCTTCCGCTCCTAAGCGCCATGCCGCTCCGCCGTGAATCCGCCGGGGCGCGATCCCAATGATCGCGCATTCGGCATGGGCGTAGCTCCGCTACGCCCGGAACGCGTTTCCGGCCCGACCCTCCAAACAAGGGACCGCCGAAAACGCCGCGCGACGGCGGACGAGGAGTTGCCTCGGGGACCGACAAGCAACTCCGGCCAGCCTCGCACCACACGGCGAACCGGCATTTTATCACAAGCCGCCGGGCGACCAAATGTGAAATGCCCGTGGCGGGTTCGTGAAGCCGCCGGCATGATCGGCTGGGGGTGCTTAAAACCGCATCGGGCCTGCGGGCTCGGGCGTGCCTATGAGCAGAACGCCCGGATTTCGACACCGGCGGCGATCAGCGCCGCCCGCACTTGCGCGGCCACCGCCACGGCGCCGCGACCGTCGCCATGCACGCAGAGCGTATGAGCGGTTATCGCGATGCGTTCTCCGCCCAGCGCGCGAACCCGCCCCGCCGTCGCCAACTGCACCGCCTGCTCGGCGGCCCGCTGCGGGTCGGAGATCAGCGCGTCCGGCTGCGAGCGGGGCGTGAGCGTGCCGTCGGCTTGATAGGTGCGATCCGCAAAAGCCTCCGGCACCGCCCGCAGCCCGCAAGCAACCGCCGCCGCAAGCGAGCGACCGCCGGCGAGCCCGACCAGCGCGAGACCTCGGTCCACCCGAACCACGGCCGCGGCGACGGCATGGGCAACGCGGTCGTCACGCGCGGCGGCGTTGTAGAGCGCGCCGTGTGGTTTGACGTAGCGCAGGGCGGCGCGCTCCTCGCCGCAAACTCGCTGCAAGCGCCGAATCTGCTCGGCCACGATTTCGCAAACGGCATCGGGATCGATGCTGAGTTCCGCCCGGCCCATCGCGGCACGATCCGGCCAGCCGGGGTGTGCGCCGATCACGACGCCGCACTGCAGCGCCAGCCGCACGGCCGTGCGCATGCTCTGCTCGTCGCCGGCGTGCGCGCCGCAGGCGATGTTTGCCGAGGAGATCAGCGGCATCAGCGCGGCGTCATTTTCGCCGCCTTCACCGAGGTCGCAGTTGAGATCAATCGCCGCCACGCTGGGTCGCTCCGTGGGCAAACATGCATTCCGCTGTGCAAAAACGCCTGCGGCACGATGCGCAGTTTGACCGGCGTGCGGAGCGGGCAGAATGCCCGCTCCATCCAACCGCTGTGCGTCTTCCGGAGCGGCGCGTGCCCGCTGTACCCAACCGCTACACGTTGTCTGGAGCGGGCAGAATGCCCGCTCCACCCAACCGCTGTGCGTCTTCCGGAGCGGGCGCGTGCCCGCTGTACCTAACCGCTACACGTTGTCTGGAGCGGGCAGAATGCCCGCCCCACCCAGCCGCCGCGCGTCGATCAGCGTCGTCTCTTCAAACGCTACGCGATCGCCGGGGCGGAGCTGCGCCAACCGCGACAAATCGGCCGCGATCACGTACGCCACCACGGGGTAGCCGCCGATCGTCGGGGCATCGACCGAGAGCACGATCGGCTGGCCGTCGGGCGGGGACTGAATCGCGCCGGGCAGTACCGCCGCCGATCGCGCGCGCAGCGCCCGCCGCATGCGTAGCGGCGGACCGGCGAGCCGCACGCCCATGCGATCGGACTGCGAAGACACCGTGTATTCCACGCCCAACGGCGGCGATTTGCAGTCGTCCCAGGCGCTGCTGCGAAGTACGCGCAGCACGCGCGCGCCGGTGAGCGGAGCGGTCGGCGTCTGTGCGAATCGCGGCGGTGGAATCGGCGGCGGCGCGCCGATCGGAAGCGTATCACCCGCCCGAAGCGCGCGTCCGCGATATCCGCCCCAGCCGCAGCGTACGTCGGTGCTGCGGCTGCCCAGCAGCAGCGGCACGTCGACGCCGCCGGCCACGGCCAGATACGCCCGACAGCCGCCGGCGATGCGCTCCAGCGAAAGCACCTGCCCGGCCGGCACGGGTATCGCACGATCCGCGGGCAGGTCGCCGGCGACCGCGCCGCTGACCGCGATGAGCGCCTCAGTGCTGAAGCGCACCTGCGGGCCGACGAGCGTACACTCCAGCCCGGCGGCGTGGATGTCGTTCCCGACCGCGCGATTGGCCGTGCGCAGCGCCGCCGCGTCGGCCGCACCGCCCGGTGGAACGCCCGCGGCGCGCCATCCTGGGCGTCCCTGATCCTGCACCGTGGTGAAGAGGCCGGCGCGCACGATTTCTATTTCCATCCGCCGCCCCCTGCCTGTTCCACCGGCACAAACTGCACGCGATCGCCGACGCTCAGCAGCGCCGGCCGCGGCGCGGCGGGGTCGAACAAGGTCGCCGTCGTGCGGCCGATCAGGTTCCAGCCGCCGGGCGACTGCACGGGATAAACGCCGGTGTGCTCGCCGCCGATGCCGACGGCGCCGGCCGGCACGCGCGTTCGGGGCGTGTCGCGGCGCGGCGTGTGCAGCGCTGCGGGCAACCCCGCGAGGTACGCAAAACCGGGCAGAAACCCGACAGCGCTGACGTAGTACGCGACGCCGGCGTGCAACGCGACGACGGCTGCGGCGGTCAGACCGGCACGCTCCGCAACCGCCGCGAGGTCGGGTCCGTCTTCGCCGCCATAGCGCACCGGAATCTCGATCGCGCGGGCGGTTGGCGGTGCTTCCACAGGCATCGCCGCGATCTGCTCCACCATCCAGCGTTGAAGCCGCTCGTGCGGTGCGCCGCGCTCGATCGGCCAGCGCGCGGCGTCGTAGACCACGGTTACGCTGTTGTGCGCGGCATAGGCGTCGACCACGCCGGGCGGCGCACCGCGCGCCAGGTGCGCTGCGATCGCCGCGGCCCGCGCGACCGACTGCGGCGTAAGTTCGCCGTCCAGGTGCAGCGTGATTCCCTGGTCGCCGAGCAGTTCGCATCGCATGATCTGAATCGCAGTTGAGGACACGCGGTCTCTTGCCGGATTGTATCCCGTCCGAAGACAAGTGCCGTCGCACCCAGGCGCGGGCCGCGGCAATCGCTTGGGCAGGGCGTGACCTAAGGGCCGCGGAACGCCAGATTTTTCTTGAGAAGTCTGCAAGCAATCGTGACAATGGGTTCGGCGGACGCGGGCGGCCTGGCTGCGGGCGACCGCGGCGCGGCCCGCGCCCGGTTGCAACTCAACAGGGTGGAGGGTCGTCATCATGTCAGGCCTGTATGCGCGACTTTCGCGCGGCATCCTCCGTTCGCATTCGGTTTGGACTTGCGCGGCGTGGGTGGGCGTCGCGTTTCTCGCTGCGCCGGCGTTGGCCGATGCCGGTCTGCGGTTGTTCTTTTCGACCATCGGACTGTCGGACCCTGCGAATGTTCAAAGTGCGGCAGTCGACCCGACGCCAGAACTGGGCCAGATTTTGGTGGTCGAAAGCGACGGGCAACCGCATGCGCTCTACGTCTGGGCCCAGATGACGGGCAGTACCTCCGGGCAGGTTTGGCGGCAGGTTTCGCTCCAGGTCCGGTTCGACTCGCTTGGCGGTTCGATCCTGAACTGGGAGTGCTGGAACTACGCCTACAACGGCACGACGCGCTGGGCGGTGCTCTCACCCGGGACGTTCAACGCGACCATGGTCCAGAACGTCAGCATGTTCGCGATCCCGCCAGCGACGCCCGGAATCGCAGACACGGCGGCAGCGCGGATGCTCGACGCACAGTACATCGACACGCCCGGCGTGCGCTGCGTGCTGCTGGGCCGACTGACCGTCAACGGCGCGGGCGTGGTCCACCTCGGCACGGGCGGTTCGCCCTATCTGCGCGTCGGCGCAGCCGGCCCAGAGCCGGTATATCTCGGTTGGCGCGACGAGAACGACGGCGTCACCACAGTGACCACCAATCGTTTCAGTTGCCTCTACGATGCCTACGCCGGCGGCGGCTTTGCTCCACCCAGCGCGAACGACGACGCGTTCTTCGCCCGCGACGGCGAGGCGCGGGTGATTTCGCGAGCCCAGTTGCTTGCCAACGACGTCGGAGCGCTATGCGTGATCCAGGTGACGCAGCCGGCGCATGGCGCGCTCGTTGACCTGCCTTCCGGTGACTACAGCTATCTTTCAACGCCGGGGTATGAGGGCCTTGACTCGTTCCAGTACACGGCAACCAACGGTCTGGACGCGATCGCGAACGTGCACCTGACGGTTCTGCCGCCGATCCTGCGGGGCGATGCGAATTGCGACGGCGCTGTCGACTTCTTCGATATCGACCCCTTCCTGCTGGCTCTCTTCGATGCGCCCGCGTACCGCGCAGCGCACTGCGGCGGCACGCTGGAGACCGTCAACGTCGATTGCGCCGGCGGCGTAGATTTCTTCGACATCGATCCGTTTTTGGACTGCCTCTTCTTGGGCTGTGACCCTTGCGCGGGGTAGCGTGCTGCGCTCGAAGGGATCGCCGCGTTAGGCGTACAATGCGTCGCGTTTGCGTCGCCGCGGCGCGGGCCGTTCCGCCCCGCGCAAGCACTCGCGCCGCAACGCTGAGGCCGCCGCGCCATGGACCCTCGCCTGGACGCCTGGTTCGCGCAGCGCGGCTGGCGGCCCTTCGCCTATCAGACGGAGGCGTGGGCGGCGTTCGCCGCGGGCGATAGCGGGTTGATCCACACCCCCACCGGCGTCGGCAAAACTCTGGCGGCATGGCTCGGGCCGGTCGCGGAGTGTTTGGCCGAACAACCTGTCGACGCCGCACTAACCTGCAACAAACAAGCCTCTGCCCTCGGCCGCGCGGCCGCAGAACGCCCCGCGGGCGCCGCCCGCCGCCGACCGCGAGCAGCCAGCGCCGCGCAGCGCCTACGCGCCGCGCCGATTCGCGTGCTCTGGATCACGCCGCTGCGGGCGCTGGCAGGCGACACGGTCGCGGCGCTGCGCGAGCCGGTCGAAGCGCTCGGTCTGCCGTGGCTGGTTGAGCACCGCATGGGCGACACGCCCGCCGGCGTCAAGCAGCGGCAGCGCGAGCGGCTGCCGACGGCGCTGGTGACGACGCCCGAGAGCCTGTCGCTGCTCATCAGCTACCCGGAGACGCGCGAGAATCTGCGTTCGCTGCGGTGCGTGGTCGTCGATGAGTGGCACGAGCTGATGGGCACGAAGCGCGGCGTGCAGACCGAGCTGTGCCTGGCGCGGCTGCGGGCGTGGCTGCCGGAACTGCGCGTCTGGGGACTCTCCGCGACGCTGGGGAACCTGCGCGAGGCCCGCGACGTGCTTCTGGGGCCGCGACACGACCCGCAACGGGCGCGGCTGATCGAGTGCGACCTGCAAAAGCGAGTCGAGGTGCGCACGATCATCCCGCCGCAGGTCGAGCGCTTTCCCTGGGCCGGACATCTCGGCTCGCGGCTGGTTAACGAAGTCGCCGCGGCGATCGAGCAGGCCCGCACGACCCTGCTGTTTACGAACACGCGCTCGCAGGCCGAGATCTGGTTCCGCACGCTGATGCGCGCCCGCCCCGACTGGCTGGGTCAGGTGGCGCTGCACCACGGCTCGCTGGACCGCGCCCTGCGAAACCGCGTTGAAGAGATGCTGAAGCGCGGGGCGCTGCGGGCCGTCGTGTGCACGGCCTCGCTGGACCTGGGCGTCGACTTCTCGCCGGTCGAGCAGGTCGTGCAGCTCGGCAGCCCCAAGGGCATCGCCCGCCTGCTGCAGCGCGCCGGCCGCTCCGGCCATCAGCCGGGCGCGATCAGCCGCGTGCTGTGCGTGCCGACGCACGCCTTTGAGCTGATCGAGTTCGCGGCGGCGCGGCAGGCGCTGCTGGCGCGGCGGGTCGAATCGCGTCCGCCGCTGGAACGGCCGATGGACGTGCTGGCACAACACCTGGTGACGGTCAGCCTGGCCGCGCCGTTCGACGCGGCGCAGTTACTGCACGAGGTGCGCGGCACGCACGCCTTCCGCAACCTCAGCGACGAGGCGTGGAACTGGGCGCTGCAGTTCGCCGCGCACGGCGGCCGCTCGCTGACCGCCTATCCGCAATACGCCCGGATCGTGGAGCAGGACGGGCTGTATCACGTGCGCTCGCCGCAGATCGCCCGGCAGCACCGCATGTCGATCGGCACGATCGTGGGCGACAGCGGCATGCTGGTCCGCACGCTCAGCGGCCGAACCCTGGGCACGATCGAAGAGAGCTTCATCAGCCGGCTCGGCGAAGGCGACCGGTTCGTCTTCGCCGGCAAACTGCTGGAACTGGTCATGGTGCGCGGCGCCGATGCGATCGTGCGGCCCGCGCGGCGCGGCGACGGCCGCGTGCCGCGCTGGTCCGGCGGCCGCTTCCCGCTTTCGACGCAACTGGGCGAAGCCGTGCGGGCCCATCTGGCGGCCGGATGCGCGTCAAGCACCGACGGTTCGCCGGAACTGGCTGCGGCCGCCCCGCTGCTGGAGCTTCAGGGCGCGTGGTCGCGCGTTCCGGGACCGGGGGAGATTCTGGTCGAGTATGTCGTCGATGCGAACGGATATCACTGGTGCATCTTCCCGTTCGAGGGGCGGCTGGTGCACGAGGGCCTCGCGGCGCTCGTGGCCGAGCGGCTCACCCAGAGACAGTCGATCACGCTGAACCTCACTGCGAACGATTACGGCTTTGAACTGCTCAGCGAAATCCCGCTGGAGCTGACCGCCGACGAGTGGCGGGCGCTGCTTGGCACGCAGCGGCTGGTCGACGACCTGCTGGCCTGCGTGAACAGCACGCAGATGGCCCGCCGGCAGTTTCGCGACATCGCGCGGGTCGCGGGCCTGATCGTTCCGGGATTTCCCGGGGCGCGGCGGCCGAACCGACATCTGCAAGCCTCCAGCGACATGTTTTTCGACGTGTTTCGCGACTTCGACCCCGACAGCCTGTTGCTGGATCAGGCCCGCCGCGAGGTGCTGGAGCAACAGCTCGAGCTCGATCGCCTGCGGCGGACGCTGGAGCGGATCGCGGCGCAGGAACTGGTGCTGGTGCGGCCCGAGCGGCTCACGCCGCTGTCGTTTCCGCTCAGTGCGGAGCGGCTGCGGGCGCAGTACGTGAGTTCCGAGCGCTGGACGCAGCGCGTGCAGCGCATGGCGCTGCAGCTTGAGCGCGCCGCGACCGCCCCGCCGCGGCGGCGGCGCGGGCGCGCACGCGAGAGCCGCAAAGGAGTCGCGGCACGTGCTTGAGGTGCGCTGGGCCAATAACCTCATGCAATTGCTGCCCGAGCGGGCGCTGCACCTGCCTGCGCAGCAGGCGGCGATCATCGCCGACGTCCACCTGGGAAAGGCGGCGACGTTTCGCGCCGCCGGCATCCCGGTGCCCGAGGCCGCCACCGCGGCCACGCTGGCGCGGCTCGATCGCGTCGTGCAGCGCACCGGCTGCGCGCGGCTGATCGTGCTGGGCGATCTGTTGCACGCGCGCAGCGGACAGAGCGCCGCGGTGGTCGACGCGGTCGCCGCGTGGCGGCAGCGGCATCGGCGGCTGGCGTGCACACTCGTCCGCGGCAACCACGACCGCTCCGCCGGCGACCCGCCCGCCGCGTGGGAGATCGAGTGCGTCGAGGGCGGGTTCCAGCTCGGCGATTTCACGCTTCAGCACGAACCCGGCGAGCGCGCGTCGAGCGGCCCCACGCTCTGCGGACATCTGCACCCGGCGGTGCGCCTGTACGATCCGGCGGCGGGGGCGCTGCGCATGCCCTGCTTCCACTTCCAGCCCGCCGTCGCGGTTTTGCCGGCATTCGGGGATTTCACCGGGACGCGCTGCGTGCGCCCGGCGGCCGCGGATCGCGTGTTTGTCGTCGGTTCCGACGCCGTAATCGAGCTGGGCAGCCAGGTTCGGATTGCGTGAACTGCCGCGGCTCGCCGTTCTGACAACAGCCGACATCTCCCGGCGAACGTCTTCACGGGTGGAGCGCAAGTCAGAGGCTTCGACAGGCGGTAGGAAGTACAAGCGGCGAGGTCGTCCGCGACCGGCTGTCGGAAGCTTCTGCTGAATACTCTCAAAGGAGCAGTTCGATGCAAACGACTCGGAAACTCCGCGCGCTGACACTGGCCGCGACCGGCATCGCCGGTGCGTGCGCGGCGCTCGCTGATCCGCCGCCCCCGCGACGGCCCGATCCCATCTCGCTGGATCGGGTCTCCCCCTCGGTCACCATCTTTGGCGAGAGCACGGCCGACATCTTCGGCGAGAACCCGCCGGCTGTGTTTCTCGGCTTCGGTTGGGATGTCGGCGGCCCCGGGCCGATCGACCACGTTCTGTCGGGCAACTACGGCTTGCCGCCGTTCGACAACACCGACGGCATCTCGAACAACGAGCTCTTCCCGCAGCGGCAGCAGATTCTGTACTTCAGCGTAGCGCTCGGCTCGCGCGGTGTGCCCGCCACGCCCGTGCGCAACCAGTTCAACCGCAACCAGGCCGCCGGCGACCGCTACGTCACCAACGGCCGCACGGCGCTTTCGCCGGTGGCGGTGCTCGGCGGCGGCGGGCCCAGCCCGCTGCTTCCCGGCGGCTTCCCGCCGCACGTGCTCAGCGCCAACCAGACGCGCTTCAACGAGATTCCGTCGATTCCGCCGCCGGCGTTCAACGCCGCGTGGATTCCGCCGGACAACATGGACGGGCTGGAGATCACGCCGATCGACCTGACCGGCGATCTGATCCACGACACGCCGATCTACTTTACGGTCGACGCGGGCAGCACGCCGATCGCGGCGGGCTTCCGCATGGCGGACATCCTGCTCTCGCCGCCAGGCTTCCCCGGCTGGGGTCTCTACGCGCCGCACTTCACGATGGGCCTGACGCCGGATGACGACATCGACGGCCTGGCGGTCTGGGACCAGCAGGCCCGCGGCGTGCTCAATCCGGGCGCGGACGTGGTGATCTTCTCGCTGCGTGCGGGTTCGCCGTCGCTGGCTGGTCCGGATGGCATCCTGGGCACCGCGGACGACTTCTCGGCCGCGGACGTGTTCGTGTCGGGCTTCACCGGGTTCTTCCGCGTGTACGTCACCGCCGGCACACTGGGCCTGCTGCGGACCGACGACATCGACGCGCTGGATGTTGAGCCGGCGCTGAACGGCGCGGGTCCGCAGTGGCGCGACTGGTGGGTGCAGCGCGTCAACATCGATGTGCCGTACTGCCCGCCGCCGGGACCGCCGTTCCCGCCAGCCAATGATTTCCACGTGGTGTTCCAGGGTATCTCGCCGCAGCAACTGAGCCAGCCGTGGACCGGCAGCTTCCCCAACGCGACGATCAGCGCGGTTCCGGGCGGTGCGCAGATCACCTGGACCGGCGCCAGCGTTCCGCAGGGCGGCGTGGCCCACTTCGGCTGGACCGTGATCGACGATACGCAGGTTCAGGCGGTGGATATGTTCTGGACGATCAACGGCGTGCGGGTCGATTGCCGCCGCATCCCGGACCTGGTGCAGAACTGGCGCGTGGACGCCCAGGACGGCACGCAGGTGGTCGTGGTCGACGTGCTCCAGAACCGCAGCCAGGACCTGGTCTTCCTGCAGCGTCGCGCCGTCATCACGCAGCAGGAGATCGAGCTGGCCGACCTGATGCCGGATGACGAGCTCGTGCTGAACGCCCCGTTCGTCGATCCCGCGCCGATCGCGCTCCAGCCGGGTCAGACGATCGAGCTGCCGTTCCCGTATGACATCCGCAACCTGGGCTACGGCGTGTTCTACGAGACGTTCGTGCAGACGCCGACCGGCCCGGTGATGGCGGCTAACTTCCTCACCGCCATGACCGTTTCGCAGAGCGACGAGGCCGATCTGCCCACCGGCGGATGCTGCCTCGAAGGCGAGTGCATCGAGCTGACGCAGGTCGTCTGCGACCTCAACGGCGGCCAATACCTGGGCAACGACATCTTCTGCCTGCCCGGCGTGTGCGGCGGCAGCGTCACCCGTTGCGACACGAACTGCGACGGCGTTGTCGACTTCTTCGACATCGATCCGTTCCTGCTGGCCCTGTTCAATCCGGCGGGGTATCAGGCGCAGTACCCGGATTGCAACATCCTGAGCGCGGACGCGAACGGCGACGGGACCATCGACTTCTTCGACATCGATGCGTTCCTGCAGTGCCTGTTCGGCTAAGACACGATCAGGCCGCACGCGGCGGGCGCGATGCCGCCCGCCGCGCGCGGCCGCTGAGGCATTGAGAAACGATCCTCTACCTTTCCCGCACGAGAACTCCGCGGCCGCCGCAACCCTCGATCGAGCGCGATCGGGGTTACGACGCCGCGGAGTTCGCTGCGTTGCTTAGAACTTAGTCAGCTCTGCTTACGGGCACGGCGGGCAGGTGCCGAAGAGGCACGCCAGGAACGGGTCGATATCGAAGAAGTCGACCAGCCCGGAGCAATCGACATCCGCCGCGCAGACGCTGCCGCTGCAGTTCGCCGCGGCGTAGGCGATCGGGTCGAACAGCGCCAACAGGAACGGATCGATGTCGAAGAAATCGATGGTCGCATCGCAGTTGGCGTCGCCCTTCTCGCCCGGGCACTCCGGTAACGGGCAAGTGATCGACAGCGCGCCGGCGCCGCTCGCGCCGTTGTATCCGCCGACGCGGATGTAGTATGTCGAGCCGGCGGTCGCGCTGAACTGCACTTCCGACTGGCCGCCACATGAGTCGTCGTTGCAAGCCAGCGCGGTCGGTCCGGTCGGACAGGTCGGACCGGCGTAGACGGCCAGCTTGGTGTCGAAGAGGCTGCCGCAGGTGCGGACGGTCACGATGTCGGTGCACGGCGCGGAGTAGAAGAACCAGATATCGGCGCCGACCTGAGAATCGCCCGCGAAGTTGCAGGTTACGTCCTCGAGCGGGCCGTCGGTGGTCGCGCCGACGGTCGTGAAGGGCGTCGTGCCGTTGCCGACCGGCGTCGCGTTCACGCAAAAGTCATTGGCCGGACCATCCGGGATACACGAAATCACCATGCGAGCCGGCCCGGTAGCGCCGTTGTAGCCGCCGACGCGAATCACGTACTCGCGGCTGATGACGGCCGGGAACGACACGCGCGATCGAATGCCGGCCGCGCCGCAGGCGTCATCGTTGCAGGCGATCGCCGGGACCGTGATCGGGCAGCCGACGTTCTCGTACACGGCGACCTTCGTGTCGAAGTTGCTGTTGCACAGGTCGACGACCACGTTGCCGTCGCAGGTGGCGATGTAGCGGAACCACACGTCGGCCCCGACCTGCGTGTATCCGAAGAAGTTGCAAACGCCGGGCTCGGCCGGGCCGTCGGTCGAGGCTCCGACGGTGCTGAAGTTCAGAATCCCGTCGGTAACGAGGATCGCGTTGGCGCAATCGTCGTTGGCGGGCCCGCCGGCCCGCGCGGCCGGTACGGCTCCCACGCCGGCCAGCAGGGTCGCCCCTGCAAGCAGGCAAAACAGGTACGCTCGGTTCATTTCGCTCCCTTTCCTTCCTTTGAGTTAGTTAGCAGCGCCGGCGCAACGGCGCCATCACCCAGCGGGCGACGCCGTTCCCACGCTCGCCCGATTGGAGAGGATCGTATCGCAATCACCGCTGTGGTTCTATGAAAATCGCGCAAAGCACGGGCCGCGAGCCGCCGACGGGCGCAGCGCGACCGCGCTGCTCCGACGCCCCACCGCCCAAGTTCCGCGGTCAAGCGGCGCGCTGCCGCTACGGCAGGCGATGCACATTCGGCGCGATCTCCGCGGCGCGGGGAAGCGTCAGATTGAAGACATTGCCCAGGCCGTTGTGGCACCGCAGGCACACGAAATCGACCGACACGCCGGCCAGCCCCTGCGAATCGGTCCGCACGCGCGCCCCGTCGGCGCTGAACATCGCAGCAGCGCCGGCGGGGTCGGTGTTGATGCGGAAGATGTGGGCCCGCGTGTCGCCCACGCGGCCGGCGGGACCGACCGTCGCCGCGTCAGCGTTGCTCGCCGTGCGGACCGCATAGGGCATGTGGCAACTCTCGCAGGTCAGCGGCTCGCGATAGTCGCCGCGCACGAACACCGCGCCCGCGTGCCCGGCCATGTTCTCCGTCGTGTGGCACGCCGTGCATTCATTGCGAATCGCCGCGGCTCGATCGTATGCGACGCCGTGATGCGGCTCGTGGCAGAACATGCAGGTGAAATCGGCGTGGCCGCCGCTGGCGCGCAGCTCGCCGGCCTGCTGCTGCGGGCGAATGAACCCGTCCGCGGCCAGGATCGGCCTCGGCTCGGCGTCGAACGCGCCGGAGTGGCAGATGTTGCAGGTGCTGGCGCCCTGGGTGTCGATGTACACGCGGCTGCGGTCGATCACCACGTTCGAACCCGTCGTGCGCACATGCGCGTCGCCGGGTCCGTGACAGGCTTCGCACTGCACGCCCGGCTCGGACCAGCCCCCCGCGATTCCCGGCCGATTCTCCTGAAACGTCGGATTTTCGGCATCGGGCGGCGTCGCGCCCGTGGTGCGATAGCGGAAGCGCTCGAAGTCGTAGCGTAGCTGCACGCCGGCGTCCGACCCAAACGGCCCAAAACTCGCCGCGACGCCGTTTACTGGAAATGTCTGCCGCCATTGCGAGTCAACGCCGGTGGACGCGTTCGTCAGCAGAAACCCATCCTGATCGACGAACAGCGCGCCTTTGGCGAATCCGCCCTCGACATAGCTGACTGCCGCCCAGTCGACGCCGGCGGGCGGATTTGGAACGCCGGCCAGCCGCGCCTCCGCCGGAAATCGCGGCGCAGCCCGCACCGCGCGCTGCAGGGCGTACGCGTGCGCGTGAATCGCCTGAGTGGCGGCCACATCTGCGTGGCACGTGATGCAGACGCCGCTGCCGAGATAGCCGGCGCCGCCGTTGGTCGGATCGGTCAGATTTCGCTCGCCAACCGTCGACTGCGTCGGCGCCGGGCACCCGGCGAGCAGCGCGGCGCCGGCCGCCGCGATGGCGAATCGAAGCGCGCCGGTTGCGGCTGAAACGGCGGAAGATCGCGCGTGCGGGCTACTTCGCATGGCATTCCTGGCACAGGTCGACATAGTTCAGGCGCAGCGCGTAGGGGGCGTCCTCGGGCGCGGCGGAGCGCATGCCAAGCGGCGTATGCGACGCGAAGACGCTCGGCGCGTGCGGGTTGTGGCACGTGGCGCACGTGACCTGACCCGCCTCGAGCGGCAGCGGGCCATGCCCGCTCGCATCGCCGGTCCCGCCGCGCAGCGCCGCGCGGCCGCGCATCCGCTCCAGCATTTCGCGCTCCACGGCTGCGCCCAAGTGCCCCTGCGGGGCCGGGTCGGCGTGCATGGTGTGGCAGTTCAGGCACAGCGCCGTCGTCGCCTGCCGCAACATCGGCTGGCCGCTGCGCACGCCGCCCGCCGGCACCGGCGGCGACGCCGTGTGACACAACACACAGAACGTGTCCGCCCGCGAACCGATCTGCGGGTTGTCGGTGTGCGGGTTTACGTGCCATTCCGCAGCGCTGTGGCAATTCGCGCAGAAGTCGTTGGGTCTGGCCGCGTCATAGCTCCGCACGAGGCCCGGATTCTGCGCCGGCCGCTGGGCCGCGGGATCGCAGTGTCTCGCGATTTCATGACACGTCAAACAGCCCAGACGGCCATCCACCAGCGGCCAGTCGGCGGGCGTGCGCGTGTGCTCCGAGACGCCGGGCCAGCCGATCGGGTGGGCATCGGCCACGGCCTTCACCCCGTCGTGACAACCGATGCACAGGCGGTCCACACTTTGCGGCGGAATCTCCGCCGGGCGACCGTCGCGCTGCGGGTGACACTCCGTGCAGCCGTCCGGCCGCCAATGCGGGTTGGGCACGCTGGCCGCCACGCGCCGCGCCGACGGTCGCTCGACCAGCGGCGGTGCAGGAGGCGCGATGCGGCGCCAGGCGAAGGCCCGCACGCCCGGCCGCGCCATCTGCTCCACCACCAGCACGTGATACGCGGGCTGGAAGCTCGCGGGAAGCTCCTTATCCGCCGCGACGTCTCCCGCGTGAATCGCCACGCCCGCCGGCAGCGCCAACCGATCCGGATCGCCGGCCTCCGCGCCAAATGACGTAAGCACCCGACCGTCGGCGTCGAAAACGTGCACGCACTGCGCGGCGGCGTCGGTCACGAAGATCGTGCCATCCGGCCCGACCGCGACGCCCTTCGGTCGGCCGAAGTGCCCGGGCCGGTCGCCCGGGCCGCCGATGTCCCGCAACCATTCGCCCTGCGGCGAGAGCACCTGAACTCGGGCCCCGAGCATGTCGACCGCCAGTACGTTTCCGCTCGGCGTCGTCGCGAGCGCGAGCGGCACGCCGAACTGACCGTGTCCCCGGCCGCGACCGCCGATCGAGCGCCGCCAGGCGCCACCGGCGGCGTCGAAGACTTCGATTCGGTGCATCGCCGCGTTCGACACCCACACTTCGCCGCCGACCGCGGCAATACCCGAAGGGCGAAACGCGCCGGCGTCCGGCGGCAATACGTAACGGGCGGCGAGCACGCCTGCCGCGTCATACCGCAAAACCGCCCCGTGCATGTCAGCCACGAGCAGCGACTGATCGGGCGCGCGGGCCAGCACCGTCGGCGCGCTCGGCGGCGCATCCAGCCTGACCCCCGCCAAGTCGGACCCGCGGCCGCTGACCGTCAGCACCCCGCCGTGCCCCGCATCGCTCACCAGCGTCGCCTCACCCGCGGCGGCCACGTCCATCGGCTTGATGAACACCGCCGGCGGCTCCGGCGCGACGCCGAAGAAGAACTCGGCCAGCTCGATCTCGCGGACGGAGGCCTCGCGCCCGAAGACCAGATTGCCGCGATTGGCCACCGCGGGCTGGGCGGCGTACGCCCCCTGCAAAACGGCCTGGCGCGGCACGAATCTTGCTTCATTGCAACCCGACGCGATCAGCGCGATCAGCACCACCCCCCCGGCCGTCGCGCACGCGACGCCCGCGGAGTGGAGCAGCAAGCGGCTCGGGCCGATCACAGTTGATGACACGCGAGGCACAACCGACTGCGCTCATTGGAGATCACCAGCATGCCCGGATGCCGGTGCGTGTTATGCGGATCGTGGCAGGTGGTGCATTGAATCCGACCCTCGGGCAACGGCAGCCCGGCGGCGACGACCGCGCTGCTGCCGGCATAGCCGTCGACCCCATCGCAATAGGCGATGCCGACGGGATGACTCGTGATACGACTCTTTCGAACGCGCGACCCGCCCCCGGAAGCGTCCATCCAACTCATCGCGTGCGGCCCGGTGAACACATCCGGCGCGGCCACGCCGTCGTGACAACCCAGACACAGCAGCGACGCCGCGCTCAGTTCGATGCCCAGCGCGCCGTACTTCTGGGCGCGCTGCGGCGGCGCAGCGCGGCGCGTCAGCAACGGGGCCTCCGCCGCGGTGAGGTGCGGCGTGTGGCACGGCAGGCACAGGTCGCGGGTCGCGCCGCCGTCCTGCGTGAAGTCGTGCTTGCTGCCCAGGAGCCCGCCGCTGAAATCGCGCTGTGCCGCGCGGGCGGGTGCGTCCTGGGCGGAGCTGGCGCGCCCCGGCCAGACGACCAGCGCACCGGCGCCCAGCACGAGTCCCCACGCCGCCAACAGCGAGAGCGCGGCGCGCGGCGGCTTCAGAGCCGTGGAGATGAGAGCGTGCATGCGAGACAACCTCGTCGGGTTCACTATACGAGTGCCGCGCGCGGCGTACAACCGGCATGCGGCATTCACCCATGCCGATGGACAGTTCGCCCGGTTGCTTCTATGTTCGCCCGGACCCGTTCGACCGCCGCGCGGCTTAGATACTGAACATGCAATTCAACCGCTCGCTCTGCCTGGGGCTTGTCCTGGTTTGCCTTCGCGGCGACAACGTCGCGCGGGCGCAGGAGGCCGCGCCGTCACCGGGGCAACCCGCGAGCTCGCAGCCGGCGACGGAGGCGGCCATCGTCGCGCCGACGCCGCGACCGGCCGTGCGGTGGGTGGAACTGGAGCAGCTCAGCTTCGACCTGGGCTTCGACGCCGAGTGGGACCGGCGCGAGGTGGAGTCCGAGCTGAGCGACCCCGCCCGCTCGACCTATCGACAGACCAACCGCAGCCGCCGCTTCGAGGAGACGATCGGCGCGCGGATCGCCGGCACGCTCTTCGATCCGCGCGTCCTGCGGTTCGACCTCTCCGGCCGCTGGGGCCTGTCGCAGGAGCGCTTCGACGAAACCCGGCCCGGCGTCGACCTGCACACACGGCCGCACGGCGACTTGCTGGAGTATGACCTGCGCGGCACGCTCCTGCCCGCCGGCAAGCTCACGACTCAGCTCTTTGCTTCGCAGCTCGATGACCGCATTCCGCGCGCGTTCCTGCCGAGCCTGGACCGCCGCCGCGAGCGCTACGGCGTCGAGATGACGTATGCCGATGCGAAGCTGCCGATGCGGCTGCGCTTCGAGGATGTCTACGAAGCGCTCGACAGCCGCACGCGCGACCTGGCGGACGACGAGCGCCGCTCCGAAACCGACTTCGAGTACGAAGTTTCGTGGTTGCCCAGCGATCGGCAGCGCCTGCGGCTGAGCTACAACTACAACGACCGCAACGAGGAGTACTCCGGCTCGCGCTCGCGCTTCGACACCGCGCGGAACGATCTGCAACTCGAGCACAGCCTGGCTTTTGGCCCCGAGGATCGCAGCCGGCTCGAAACGCTGCTGCGGTTCGAGGACGAAACCGGCGACCTGGCCCGCGACGCGACCGAGGTCGCGCCGCAGCTCCGCCTGCAGCACACCCGCGACCTGGCGAGCCTCTACAAGCTCCAGTATCTGCGCGAGTCGTTCGAAGGCGTCGATCAGGAGCTCTTTCGCGGCGACCTCGGCCTGGACTCCGCTCTTGGAAAGGACTGGCGGGCCTCGGCCAATCTGTTCGGCCTCGTCACGCAGGCCGACCTCGGCGGCGACACCAGCGAATGGGGCGGCAGCGCGCAGCTCGCCTTCGAGCGCGAAAACCGCGCCGGCCGCTTTCGCGCTTCGCTCTCGTATGAGCGCACCCAGTTGCGCAGCGACGACGCCCAGGGCGACGGCGTGGTGCTGGACGAAGCACTGACGCTGCGCGACCCGGCGCTGGCGTTTCTCGCCCGGCAGGACGCCATCGCCACCAGCCTGATCGTACGCTCCGCCGATCGCACCCGCGTCTATCTGGCCGGACGCGACTATGTCGTGCTGCCGGCCGGGCGGAACCTGGCCCTGCGGCGGGTGCGGAGCGGGCGAATCGCCGATGGCGAGACGGTCCGACTCTCGTATCGCTACCGGACTTCACAGGGACTGGAGCTGAGCCGCGACCGCATCGACCTGCGCATCGAACAGAGGTTCACGAGCGGGCTGACGCCCTACTACGCCGGCTCGGTGCAGTTCGAGTCGATCGACCGCGATCGCTTTGTCACCTACGCGCCGCGCGACGTGAACCGCCACCGCGTCGGCCTGCGCTATCAGCAGCCGCGCTGGTCGGCGGGCGGCGAATATGAGTACAACGACGACTCGATCGATCCGTATGACGGGCTGCGCGTCGCCGCGGATGTGGTGCTCCTGCAACGCGCGCCGCACGCGCTCGACGCCCGCGCCGACGTGGCCTACCTCGACTTTCGCGGCGAGAACGGCCTCGACCCGCGCGACACGCTGCTTTTCGACTGCGGGCTTTCGTATCGCCTCTTGCTGGGTCAGAATCTGGAAGCCACCGCCGCCGCCGCGTATCGCTACGAGGACGATTCGCTGTTCGGCGTGACGCGCGGCGTCGACCTCAGCGGCGGGTTGGAGTGGAAGATCGGGCAGTTCACCGCGCTTTTTGAGGTCGAGTACGACCTGCTCGAGCTTTCAGCCTCGAAGGACGGAACGTTGGCCGCGTGGATCAAGATCCGGCGGAACATCCCGCTCATCGGCCAGCGCTGAGTCGCCCAGGTGTCATCGCATGTTGTTCGCGATTCGCCCGCCGCCGCCAGCCCGCATCGAGCGCCGCGCTCGGCCGCCAAGCCCCCGGCCGCTCGTTCGGATGCCATGCCGAGCGCCAAGCCGACGGCTGTTCGTTCGGGCGCGGGTGCCATGCCGACGGCTGTTCGCGTCGGCATGTCTTTCCGCAGCGATGATCC
>CAZVWB010000009.1:0-25587 GCA_964631045.1 uncultured Planctomycetales bacterium | reverse complement strand
GCGATGATCCTCAGCGGCGTCCTCGGCTGCGCCGACCCCAGCGGCCCGCTCTTCCCACCCATCGTTCCGCGCGTCGTCTGGCCGCCGCCGCCCGACACGCCCCGGATCGAGTACGTCGGTCAACTCCGCGGCGAGGGCGATCTGCGCCGCCGGCTGAACGTGTTCGAGGCGCTCGGCCAGGTCGTCGCGGGACCGCGGCCGGTCGCGGATTTTGTCCAGCCCGCGGCCGTGGCGGTTTCCGGCGCGCGCGTCGCGGTCGCGGACAGCGGGGACGCCTGCGTCCACCTCATCGACCTCGATGCCCGCACGTTTCGCACAGCCCGCGCGGACCTGAAGCGCCCGCTCGACCTGATTTTCATTGATGATCGTCTGGCGATCGCCGACGCGGAGCGCGGCGAGGTGGTGTTGCTCGAAAACGACGGCCGCGTCGCCGCACGCTGGGGCCGCGACGTGCTGCAGCGGCCCGTCGCCCTGGCCTGGGACGCCGATGCGCAGTGGCTCTGGGTGCTCGATGCCGGGCAGCACGCGCTGGTGGCATTCGATCGCGCCGGCAGCGCCCGCCCCCCCGTCGGCGGTCGCGGCGCCGGCGGCGGACAGTTCAACTTCCCCGCCGGTCTGGCGATCCTCCCTGCGCCCGGCGGCACGATGCTGGCGATCGCCGATGCCATGAACTTCCGGGTGCAACTGCTCGACCGCGCGGGCGAACCGCTCGCAGCGTTCGGCGAGAAGGGCGACGCCGCCGGCGACTTCTCGTTCCCGCGCGACGTCGCGGCGGACTCCGACGGCCACCTCTACGTGCTCGACAAGCACTTCGAGAACGTGCAGATTTTCGATCGCGACGGCCGGCTGCTGATGGCCTTTGGCGGCGAGGGAACCGAGCGCGGCCGGCTCAGTCTGCCATCCGGCGTCACAATCGACGCTCAGGATCGCATCTGGATCGCGGACAGCGGCAACCGCCGGGTGCAGGTGTTTCAGTATCTGAAGGAGGCGCAGCGGTGAGTGCTGACGGGCGCGAAAGCAGCCGGCAAAGCGACGAGGCGACGCAGCGACGCAGCGACAAAGGCGTGAGGCGCGCCGTAGCGGGCATCGCGTTGCTGCTGGCGGCGGCGGTTGTCGCGCGCGGCGACGACCGCGTGAGCAACTCAAGGCACGATCTCTCGACTTTCGGCCCCGGCCCGATTCGCGCGACGAGCGAGAGCGAAGTGTGCATTTTCTGCCACACGCCGCACAACGCCAGCCCGGCCGCGCCGCTCTGGAATCGCTACAACCCGCAGACACACTATCGCATCTATCAAAGCTCGACGACCGACGCCCGCATCGACCAGCCCGGCCCCGAGAGCAAGATGTGCCTGAGCTGCCACGACGGAAGCGTGGCGCTCGGCCTGGTGCGCAGCCGCGATGCGGAAATCCCGCTGAATCATCCGTTCATGCCGACGGGACCGAGCAACCTGACCACCGACCTCTCGGACGATCACCCCGTCGGACTGCGCTTCGACCGGCAGCTCGCGAGCCGCGATCCGCAGCTGCGCGTCCCGCAACTCGCGGACAGCCGCATTCGCCTCGGCGAGCGCGGCGAGCTCGAGTGCACGGCCTGCCACGACGCTCACAACAACGAACTCGGCGATTTCCTGCGGCTCCCGACGCGCGAAGGCGTGCTGTGCCTCACCTGTCACAAACTCGACGGCTGGAGCCAAAGCGCCCACGCCCTCAGCGCCCGTCCGACGCCCGCGGCACTGACCGGCGGCGAACCGCTGCCGTTCCGCTCGATGGCCGACAACGCCTGCGGCTCGTGCCACGTCTCCCACGGCGCGGCCCATCCGGAGCGCCTGCTGCGCGACCGGGCTTATGATCTGTGCATCGCCTGCCACAACGGCTCGACCGCCACCGACGTGCTCAGCGCCGCCGGGCAACGCCACGGCCACAAGCCCGAGCGCTTCCGCGAGCGGCACGACCCCGCCGAACAGCCCGGCACGATGCCGCCGCACGTGGATTGCGTCGATTGTCACAATCCGCACGCCGCCAGGTCGGGTTTGTCGGAGTTCAACACGACGATCGCCGACCGCCAGGGCGCGCTGTACATGGCGACGATGGAGTTCGTACCCGGCGTGACGGTCGGGGGCGTGGCCGTCGACCGTGCGCGGCAATATCACGAAGTGTGCTTCCGCTGCCACGCCGACCGCCCGGTGCCCATTCCGGGGCGGATCATTCGCGACCGCGATGATTACGGTAACATCCGTCGCCAGTTTCTGCCGAGCGCGGCGTCCGCGCATCCGGTGACGCGCACGGCCCGCAACGCCGGCGAAACGCCCAGCCTGACCCCGGCGGCTCGCGCCCAGACTTCGATGAACTGCCAGGATTGCCACAACAACCCGGACGCGCGACAACTCGGCGGCGGCGGCCCGAACGGCCCGCACGGTTCGCCGCACCCCTTCCTGCTCGCCGCGCGCTACGAAACGCGCGATTTCACGGTCGAGTCGCCGCAGGCGTATCAACTCTGCTATCAGTGCCACGACCGCGGCTCGATCCTGGGCGACGAGAGCTTCTCGCTGCATCGTATTCACGTGGTCGACGCGCGCACCCCGTGCAGCGCCTGCCACACCGCGCACGGCGTGAGCGGATCGCAGCGCGAACACAGCCACCTGGTCAATTTCGACGTGTCGATCGTCAGCGGCGAGCGCCGCTTCGAGGACCGCGGCCGCTTCGCGGGCAGTTGCACGCTGACGTGCCACGGCGTTCGGCACGTCGATTTCCGCTACGAGCGATAGGGCCGATTGTCTCGATCACCTTCGAGCGCGCGGGGCGTACCGGCGGCGACGCGCCTGAGTCCGTCTGCGACTGGTGCTTTCGAGCTTGTAAATCTCTCGGCCTCGCACGCACGTGGGATCAGTCCGAACAAGCGGGAGATGCACGCCGGGTCGGAGACCCGGCAGAACAAACACCGGTCGGAGACCGGTGCCACAGGATGCACGCGCCATTCGCCCTTCGCTATTCGCAGTTTCGCAATTCGCCATTCGCTATTCGCTATTCGCTATTCGCCATTCTCTCGCTGTTCCGCAGCGTACACGCCCCGTCGGACGCGGTTTCTTGACGGGCGCGCAGAAGCCCCCGCCGCCGGATGCTGCCGGGGGCGGGGGCGGGGTGCGTATCGCGCCGCGCATGCGGGGGAAGCAAGTACGTCCGCACGCGACGGCGCGGGGGTCCGCGCGCTGCGTGCTACGGGAAGATCAGGAGCAGGAACGCATCGATGTCGAAGAAGTCGATGCTGCCGTCGCCGTTCGTGTCCGCGCTGCTCACGGTGCAAGCCGGGAACGCCGTCTGATAGGCGGCCGGGTTGAAGAGCGCCAGCAGGAACGGATCGATGTCGAAGAAGTCGATGCTGCCGTCGCAATTGGTGTCGCCGCGCAGCACCGGCGGCGCTCCGCCGGCGACGAACGGCGCGGCGGACAGCCGAACCTGGTTCAGCTCGACCTTGTCTGCGACCAGTTGCGTGCGGCCTTGCACGTTGCCGGCCGAGATGCCGCCGCCCGAAGCGCCCAGCGACCAGAACGCGACGCCGTTGACCACAGCGTTGTTCACGCTGAAGTGCGTCGAGTTATCGACGCGGTCCGAGATGAACAAGACGCTGCCCAGGCTCAGGCCGCCGGCGCCGAGTAGCAGGTTGGCGTTGCTGACCAGGAAGTTGCCGTCATCCGGCACGCGGAAGATGCCGGTCGCGCCCGCCGGTCCGTCGATGACCAGGTTGGCGTTGGACACCAGAATGTCGCCGCCGCCGGCGACGATGTCGATCACGTTGAGGCCCGGGTCCAGCACGATCGTGGTGTTCTGATCGATCACGCCGCCGGGAATGACCCAGGTGCGGGTGCTGGGCAGCGCGGCGATGGTCGCGCGGGCGCTGTCCAGTTCGGTCGTCAAGGCCGTGAGATTGACGTTGCCGCTGACGCCCGCGGCGCCGCCGTCGATCCGCGCGGTCGGGTCGGCGCTGCTGGCCGACACGAATGAGCCGGCGCCGCCGGTGTTGTTGTTCACGCCCGGGTCGGTGAATCCGGTCGACGAGAACGTGTTGGGATAGCCCTGGCTGTCGTTGAAGAACGAGTCCTGCGTCCCGGCGTCGGCCACGGCGGCGAATTGCGCCACCTGAATGCCGAGTGTGCCGTAGACGCCCATGCCTTGCAGATTGAAGCGGCCGATCGGGTTGGTGATGGCGATGTTGCCGTCGCCCGAAATGCCGGAGAAGACCGGCAGCGCATTCAGGGGGATGTTGGGGACGTTGCCGATCAGCGTCGGCCCGCCGCTGCTGCCGTTCGAGAGGAAATCGCCGGTCGCAGGCACCGGCGCCTTATTCGCGCCCAGTTCATAGCTGTTGCCGCTCAGCGCCAGCCCGACGCCGGGCCGTCCGCCAAAATCGCTCTCCGGTCCCATCCCGATGATCAGGTAGTTCCGGCTCTGATCCGTTGAAACCTGCGCCAGACTCGGCGTACCCGAAGCGAAGAAACCCGAAGCCGCGCCCGCGACGGCCAGCAGCGCGCCGCGCTGCCGCAAATTTGCCCGCATCCAGTTCATTCTGATTCTCCCAGTTTCAAATACCCGGAAGCCGACCTCCGGCCTCGCTCCCCTCTTGTGGAGCGACGCGCGGCGGACCGGACAAAAATCGGACATCCGCGAAGAAAACCAGCCAGTGCAGCGCGGTCGGCGACACGACCGGGTTGCGGCCGGTTTCTCGCCCGAAACCGACCGCGCCGTGGCGGGATGCACCTCGGACCAGCAGGCGTCGGCCGCTTGCGCGAGAAAAACAACTGCGCGAACCGGTACCCGATGTCGCGAATTGAGCGCTGGCCGGAAGTTGCGAGCGCTCAGCAGAGAAAGCGTGCATCCGCCGCCGGCCGGTACGAACTGCTGCTCGCCCCGCGATCGCCGCGGCTCGGCGGGAATCGACCCGTGTCTCTCATTTGGAGGAGTTTCCCATGCTTCGTGCTCGGCTTGCGCATTGGTTGCTGGCGGGCGGCGCGCTCGCTGGAATCGCGGACGCGGCAATCACGGTGACCCCGGTGGGCGCGCCGTCGTGGCAGCCTGTAGATCTGCACCTGGTGAGCGTCCCGATTGGACCCGCCCCGGACTTTCCGGGAGTGTTCCCCACGCTGGCGGCGATTCTGCCGCCGCCGGAGCACGAACCGCACCCGCAACTCGGGATCGGTCCTGGCGCTCCGCACGCGCCGCCCTACGACCACGAAATCGGCGACGGCCTGTCGGCGAATAGCTGGACCGACGCCGCTGTATTCACGCTGCCGCAATTCTCCAAGGGCAACGCCGTGATGCTGACGTTCATGGTCGTGCCGCTCGGCGGCGGCCTGGGCACGCTCGGAGCGACGCCGGACTATCCCAGCGGCCTGATGATCCCGAACAGCATCTGCCCGATCGAGCTGACGATCGAGTCTCTGGCGGGCGGTCAGCCATTCAGCGCGCCCGTGACTTACGCCGTGCCCGCGCTGGATGGCAATCTCGATCCGCCCTTTCCCGGGATCGACGGTCACAGCCACTTCCCGAATTTCTTCTTCGACGCGGCGGAATTCGCGAACCCCGGCGTAGACGTGTTCGGCGCCCACGAATACCGCTTGCAGGCTCGCGATCAGCTCGGCAACGGCTGGGACATCGTCGCGACATTCGAAGTGACCGCCGATCCGGGCGGCGCGTGCGTCTATGGCTGGTCGCGGCGCTTTGGGCTGCCCGGCATGAGCGGCGGGTTGCCTTCCGCAAACGCGTTTCAGACCTGGGACGACGGCAACGGCCCGGCGCTCTACATCGGTGGTGCGTTCACGGACGCCGGCGGCAACCTGGGCGGCCCGAACACGCTGCAGAACATCGCGCGCTGGGACGGCGAAGCGTTCAGCCCCCTCACCAATGGGCCCACGAACGGCACGGTCAGCGCGTTCGCGCTGTTCGATGACGACGGCGCCGGACCTCGACCGCAGGCGCTCTACGTCGCGGGCGGCTTCACCCAAATCGGCGGCTTCAGCGCGACGCGCATCGCGCGGTGGGACGGACTGGGCTGGGAGTCGCTCGCAACCGGCTTGGTCGGCAGCACCGTGGCCGCGCTCGAGGTGTTCGACGAAGACGGCCCCGGCCCCAATCCGCCTCGACTGTTCGCGGGCGGCTTCATCACAACCGCCGGCGGAAACCCGGTGAACAATCTGGCGCGCTGGGATGGCGCGGCGTGGACCGCCGTCGGCGGACCGATCAACGGCGTGAATGGCAGCGTGCTGGCTATGAAGGTCTATTCGGAGAGCCTGGTGGTCGGCGGTACCTTCGGCACGGCGGCCGGACAAGTCGCCCGCGGCCTGGCCGGTTGGGACGGTTCGAATTGGACGCCAATCTCAACGGGCGCCAGCGCAACGGTCCGCGCACTCGAGACATTCGACGACGGCGGCGGCGACGCCCTCTTCGTCGGCGGAACTTTCACGCAGATCAACGGCGTGAACGCGAACAACGTTGCCCGGTATCAAAGTGGTGTCTTCTCGGCATTGGGCAGCGGAGTAACCGGATCGTCGGGCGTCGATGCGCTCCGCGCATATGACGACGGTTTGCAATCGGCGCTGTATGTGGGCGGACCCTACACATCTGCAGGCGGACAGCCGGCGAACGGCATTGCGTTCTGGGACGGAGTCGGCTGGACGCCCCTCCCGGCCGCGGGCGCCGCCCGGATGTTGAGCCTCGGCGTCTTCGATGATGGAAAGCATCGCGAGCTGTATGCCAGCGGCCCGTGGCAATACGTCGATGACATCCGGCCGTACGGAATCGCCCGCTGGAACGGCGGCCGCTGGGCGGCGCTGGGCCGCGGCGCATCATCCGAGAACAAGCCGCTGAACGCAGCCGCCGTGCACGACGACGGCTCGGGACCAAGACTCTACGTCGGCGGCAGCGCTGCTACGATCGAGATCGGCGGCGAGCGGACTGGGTCCGTCGCAGCGTGGAACGGTGACGAGTGGGAGTCACTCTTTCCCGGCGCCACGACCGGCACTCAGGTCGCGGGCGGCGGCGTCGAAGCGCTGGAGAGCATCGACTGGGATGGCGCCGGCCCGGGGACCGCTGAACTTTACGCTGGGGGCGGTTTCACGCAGATCAACGGCCTCGCCATCAATCGCGTTGCGCGGTTCGATGCCGCGCTTGGCGCGTGGACTGCCGTCGGGACGGGGTTCGTGGGCACGGTCTACGATCTGATGCTGTTCGACGATGACGGCGCCGGGCCGATCCCGCCGGCGTTGTATGCCGCGGGGCAGAACCTCCTGACGTGCGGCGCTGGCTGCACCTATGCCGTGGCTCGTTGGGATGGATCAACGTGGACCGGCATCGGCAGTACCGGCGGCGGGGACATGCGCCGGTTGGTCGCGTTCGACGCCGACGGCGGCGGACCCGCGGGCGAAACGCTGATCGCCGTCGGCTCCAACACCGGCGGGCCGATGGTGCGTTGCGTCGCCGGTGCGGCGATCCCGGGTTGCCTGAATGGCGGCCCGGCGACAGGCTTCGACGCGCGCGACGCCGTGGTGTACGACAGCGGCAGCGGACCGCAGCTCTACATTTGCGGCTGGTTCCGCGAGCCGGGGCTCGACACGTTGATTCGCCGTTGGAACGGCGCGAGCTGGGACATCATCCCATTCAACCCCGGCTTTCCGCTGACTCGCGTCAACGCCATGACGGTGTTCGATGACGGAAGCGGCCCCAAACTCTATAGCGCGTCCGGAGTGTTCAACGGCATCGGCGGCGCGGCGACCATCGCTGTGCGAAGTTGGGACGGAGCGACGGATGCGCCCGTCGGGGGCGGCCTGGTGGCGCCGTTCTCGAACTTCGTCGACGAGATGCTCGTGCACGACGACGACGGTCCGGGTGCGAAACCCGCTTCGCTGTGGCTGATCGGCGAGACCCGCTATGTCGAAGGCGTCAGCGCCTACTCGGTGCTGGAGTGGGCGGCCCTGCCGCCGCAAATCACCCTGCAGCCCGAGTCGCAGCGCGTCCCGCAGGGCCTCTTCGTCCAGCTCACCACCGACGCAGCGCACAGCGGCGCGCGGCTGTTTCGCTGGACGAAGGACGGCGTGCCGCTGGCCGATGCACCGAGCCGCTTCGGCGCGGCGACGGCTACGCTGCTGATCTTCGCCGCCACCGAGGCGGACGAGGGCGACTATCGCTGCGTGGTCAGCGACGCCTGCGGCCAGACCTGCACGGTAGCAGCGCAACTCGACGTCTACCTGGGCGGCGACATGAACTGCGATGGAGTGGTGGACTTTTTCGACATCGATCCGTTCCTGCTGGCGCTGTTCGACCCGGCGGGCTACCAGGCGGCACTGCCCCACTGCGACCTCCGTTACGCCGATCTGGATGGAAACGAAAGCGTCGACTTCTTCGACATTAACCCGTTCCTGGACGCGCTCTTCGGCTGACGACCAGCGCTCGCCTCCGCCCCCGCGACCCGCGGCCAAACCCGGAGACTCCTGCGCGCACGAGCGAAGCGTCGCTCGGCGCCGCGGAGTCTTCGGGTTTCGGCGTCGTTGCGACCCTGCGCCATCGCGGCGCCGGCGGCGGACGATTCGGCGTTGCGACGTGAGCGGCGCCGAGACTCGCCGCCACTCGCTCCCTCGTAGCGGCGCGGCGACCGGCGCTCTCGCTGCCTATCGCGTGCGCGCAAACTGATTGAAACCCCGCGTGTTTTTTGGCGAAGCGCGCCAAGCGCGCTATACTTCATGTTGTTTGTTGCAGGGGGCGGGCTGTTTCGGTTTCGCCCTCTGCACATCATGCCTGCACGCAGCGCAACGCCGCGCCGCGAGAGCGTTCTCTCGCGCGCCACGTCGGGTTCCGCGTCGCGTTCGTCCCGCACGGCGCGCGCGGCGGGGTACGAGCCGCAAATCGTCGGGGATTGACGGCGCGCAGCACGCAAGCCGCGAGCCCGCGCCGTCTCGGGGTGTTCGTAGCAACGTACGAACAGGAGATCCGCGATGTCACAATGTGATGCGGCCGATGAGCGGCGCGGGTCGCTCATGCGGGCCGCCCCCCTGATCCTGGCTCTGGCCGCGGTGTTGCTGCTATGCGCGCAACCGCTCGCGGCCATCACGGTCATATCCACGGCTTCCAACGCCGAAGTCCACCTCGGGTTCACCTTCGCCCAGGTGGAGTTTGAGAATCCGCTCAGCGGAACCGAGACGATTCTCGGCTATCCGATCATCGAATGGCGCGACGCGGACTACGCCCCCGGCTGGTATGACGATTGGTCCGTCAACAACCCCGGGATCGACGGCAGCACTCACGAGATCTGGATGCGGAGCAATGGCCACTCCATCTGGACGACGCTGCAAACACCCACGCCGCTCGTGTCGATCCACCTCAACGGCGACGAAAACGACGGCCTCGCGCAAGTGATGGTCGACGGCGTCGAAGTCGCCCGGCTGGACATGTACAGCAGCCCGTCGGAGCGTGCGGTCGTCCTGGTCCGCAATCTGACGATCGCGGCGCACACCGTCACCGTCAACGACCTCGGCGCCAGCCCCAGCGGCGCCGGTGGCGACGATGTCGCCACGCTGGGCGCCGCCGCCCTCCAGCCGCCGGAGGTCATTAAGTGGGAGCAGCCGCCCGAGATGATCGGGCCGGACCAGTTCTATGGCTGGGACGAGCTGTCGATCTATGGCGGCCCACAGATCGCGGCCGACGACTGGGTCTGCACCACCGGCGTGCCCGTCGCCAAGATCCGCTGGTGGGGGTCGTTCATCGGCTGGCAGGATCCGATCCCGCCGCCGCGGCTGCCGTTCCGCTTCCACTTCGCCATCTGGACCGACGTGCCGATGATGCCGCCGATGATGTTCAGTCACCCCGGCGTCGTGTTGTGGGAGCATTTCTGCGAGAACTACTCGATGGAGTTCGTCGGCTACGACGTCGATCCGCGCCAGCCGGGCATCCTCGAAGCCTGCTTCCTGTTCGAGTGCGAGCTGCCCGAGGACGCGTGGTTCCGCCAGGACCCCGGCCAGCACATCTACTGGTTGAGCATCGCCGCCGACTATCTGCGCTGCAATGCCGACTTCGATCATGACGGCGACGTCGACGCGGTCGATCTCAACTTCTTCATTCAGTGCATGAACATGCCGCAGCCCGGCTGCGAACAGGCCGACCTGAACGGCGATGGCGCGATCAATCTGATGGACCTGACCATCATGCAGTGCCAGCTCGCCGCCGGCTGGCCCGATCCGGCCTGCTGCCCGGGCATCCAGCCGCCGCCGCCATTCCCGTGGGGCTGGAAGACGCGCCCGCACCGCGACAACAACCCGGACGACGCGGTGCGCATCTTCGAGCCGCTCACGCCGCGGCCCGGCATGATGTTCGTGGCCGGCGATCCGCTGTGGTTCCCCGATCCGACCCAGTCGTGGGATGCGTCGTTCGTGCTGATCGGCGTGCCGCAACCGCCGCCGCAAGGCGCTTGCTGCATCGGCTGGACCTGCATCGTGACCACGGCGGTCGACTGCGCGCAGCGCGGCGGCCGCTACCAGGGCGACGGCACGAATTGCGGTCCGCCCAATCCGTGCGAGATTCGCGACGTGGTGATCTGTGAGCCGGGCGCGCCGCAAAACCCGACGCATCCGCCGATCTACTGGTACGACGTGACGCCGGCGCCCGGCTTTGGCCGCTGCGACTTCCATGTGAAGGTTCTCGACCCCAGCCCGGCGAACTACACGGCGGTGGTCGCACCCCCGACCTGGCTCTTCTCGGTGCATCAGGTCGGTTCGGATTGGTGGGCTTCGTGGTGGGATCCGGATTGCGACAATCCGATCTTCGGCACGTTCCGGTTCCAGTTCACCAACCCCAGTCCGATCGCCTTGAGCGACTGGACCACGACGATCTCGTCGACCGATGATCCAAACGCCCAGTGGATCGATCGTTCGCAAAATCACGTCGGTGAGCCCGACGGCCTGGGCTATCGCGTACATGTGCCGATGACGGTCGCCGTTACCGAGGCGTGCTGCCTGCCCGGCGGCGCGTGCATCGACGTGGACCCGATCGATTGCATCCTGCTGCACGGCGGCATCCCGCAGGGACCGGGCACGAACTGCCTGGCCACGCCGGTGATTTGCGATTTCGCCAAGTGGTCGCAGTTGCCGACCGCGAGCCCCGCTGCCCCACCGCGCATGTTCTACGGCTGGAACGAGTTGTCGATCTACGGCTCGCACCAGATCGCCGGCGACGACTGGCTGTGCGCGGATGAACGCAAGATTCGCGACATCCACTGGTGGGGCTCGTACATCAACTGGCAGGGCGAGGTTCCGCCGCCGGACGCACCGATCGCGTTCCACATCGGCATCTGGACCGACGTGCCGGCGAGTCCGGGCAGCGACCCGCCGTGGAGCCACCCGGGCGAGATGATCTGGGAGTTCGTGGCGCCGCTGCCGGAGCTGCGCGAACGGGCCGTCGCCATGGACTTCCACCCGAACTGGGGCTTCGAAACGTGCTTCCAGTACGACCTGCGGCTGCCGCCGGGCGTCTTTTTCCAGCAGCGGCCGGGCGTGAACGCAATCCACTGGATCACGATCGCCGCGATGTACCCGCACCCGGTGCCGCCGATTCCGTCGCACCCGTGGGGCTGGAAGACGCGGCTGCCGCACTGGAACGACGACGCGATTCGGATCTTCGACCCGACCGCGCCGCTGATCCCGATGCAGTACGCGGCGGGTGAGCCGATCGAGACGCCGGAAGGTTCGTGGGATCTGGCGTTCGTCCTGACCAGCAATCGCCGGCCGTGCCCGAGCGCGCGCGGCGACGCCAATTGTGACGGCGCGGTGGACTTCTTCGACATCGACCCGTTCCTCTTGGCGCTGTTCAACCCCGCGGGCTACGCGGCGACGTACTGCGGCGGCGACTTCTGCACGGTGGACGTGAACTGCGACGAGAGCGTCGACTTCTTCGACATCGATCCGTTCATCGTCTGCCTGTTCAGCGGCTGCGCGCCTTGTCCGTAGGTCGGGGTCAGGCTCGAAGTGGAGCGGGAGACCGGAAGCGACCCCGCCTGCGAAAACGGGCGGCTGCCCGGACCGAAGTCCGGCAGCCGCCCGTCGTGTTTCTGGAAGGCCGCGGCATGTGCTGCGGCTTGCGAGATCACGCTGCGCGTGCGCATCTGAAGGAGAGGGTGGTTACCCGGATCGCCCGGGAGTCGAACTTGAGCGGGCAGAATGCCCGCTCCACCCAGCCGTGAACGGGCAGAATGCCCGCTACACCCAGCCTTGAGCAGGCAGAATGCCCGCTACACCCAGCCTTGAGCAGGCAGAATGCCCGCTCCACCCGGGCATGAGCGGGCAGCGTGCCCGCTCCACCCGGAGTGCGACGCGCTCGACCGCGACGCTAGCCGCACACTCCGTTGAACAGGCAATTCAGGAACGGGTCGATGTCGAAGAAATCGACCGCTCCGCTGTTGTCCAGGTCGCCGTTCAGGATGTTGCAGGCCGGGAACTGCGCCTGGTACGCCGGCGGATTGAACAGCGCGAGCAGGAACGGATCGATGTCGAAGAAATCGACGCTGCCGTCGCAGTTCATGTCGCCGCCGGACGGGCACGGATCGACCGTCAGCACCGCCGTGTCGCTGGTGATCGAACCGCAACTGTTGGTGACCACCACGTCATACGACCCGGCGTCGCCCGGCGCGGCCGCCGGAATCGAGTAGGTCGCTGAGGTAGCACCGCCGATGTTCGCGCTGTTGCGGCGCCACTGATAGGTCGGCGCGGGCGTCCCGGTCGCAGTCACGCTGAAGCTCGCCGGCTCGCCTTCGCAGACCGTCTGCGGCTGGGGCTGCGTAGAGATCGCCGGCGCTTCGTTGACGGTCAGAACCGCGGCGCTGCTGGTCGCCGAACCGCACGGGTTGGTGACGATCACGCGGTACGAACCCGCATCCGCCGGCTGCACCGCCGGGATGTTGTACGACGTTGCCGTCGCTCCCGGGATGTCCACGGTGTTCTTTTGCCACTGGAACGCGATCGGCGCTGCGCCGCCCGTGACGGTGACGCTGAAGGTGGCCGGCTGACCGCGGCAGATCGTCTGCGACTGCGGCTGCGCGCCGAGATCGACGCCGGCCAGCAGGCTGAGCGTAGCGCTATTGCTGTTCACGCTGCCGCACGGGTTGGTCACGACGCAGCGATAACTGCCAACGTCGCCCGCCTGCACGTTGTTATCCGTGTACGTCGCGCTCGTCGCGCCCGGGATGCTCACCGTGTTGCGCTGCCACTGGTACGCGATCGTCGGTGAGCCGGTCGCCGCGACGGTGAACGACGCCGAACCGCCGGCGCACGCCGACTGATTCGTCGGGTGCTGCGTGATCGACACCGGCGTGCGGATCGTCAGTGCGACGCCGTTGCTGTTGACCGAGCCGCACGGGTTGCTGACGCGGACGCGATAGGTTCCCGCGTCGCCGGCGCCGACCGGGTTGATCGTCAGGCTCGTACCCGTCGCGCCGGGGATGTCCACGCTGTTGCGCTGCCACTGATACGCGAGCGCGGCGGCGCCGCTGGCGACGACCGAGAACGTCGCCGAACCGCCCTCGCACGCCGCCTGCGGCTGCGGCTGCGTGACAATCGCCGGCGGCCCGCCGTCGCAGGCGTCGGGGATGCCGTCGGAGTTGCAGTCCGCCACGGTCCGTGGATAGTCGATGTACAGCGAAACGTAGGTGGTGCCGGAGCAGTTGTTCGATCCGATTCCGGCGTTCACGTCGGACGTAGCGACGAAGTCGAACGTGGCGTTGCCGCCGCCCAGCGCCGCGTTGTACGTCGCCTGCGGCACGAGCAGCGTGGCGCGCTCCGGCGTGAAGCCGCAGTCGGCGGCGCTGCTCTGCAGGACGCTGCCGAGCGGGGCGCCGTTCAGCGATACGTCGATGAACTCCGCCGTACTGGAGAAGTCGCCCATCGCGTGAATGGTCAGCAGCACGTCGCCGCCGGCCTGCGGCGGGCTGGTTACCACGAACTGCTGCGGCGAGCCGCTGCCGATGTTGCCAAGCTCGGCCGAGGCGGTGTTGAAGCGATACTGCCGCACGTCGGCCGTGCCGTTGCCGTCGCAATCCGGGCAGTTGAAGAGTTCAAAATTGTCCACGTACCAGCCGCTCAGACCCGTGCAGCCGTCCTTGCCCAGGTCGAACCGGAACTGCACGCTGTCGCCGGGGTTGGTGAGGCTGCTGAGGTCGATGATCGACACGCCCCACTGCCCGCCCGCGCCGGTGAACGCGCTCTCGCCGGCCAGCGGATTGGTGTTGCCCTGCCCGACGGTGTTCATGCGGCCGTTATACGGGTTGTTGAGGAACGCGCTGCGCGGCAACTGCTCCCACGCGCCCCCGTTCACGCGAATCTTGACGTTTCCGCCGTCCCAGTTGCCCTCGGTCTCCAGGTAGTGCTCGAACTTGATCATCGGGAAGTTGGCGCTGCCGGGCAGGTTGATCGTCGGGCTGAAGAGCGAGTGCGAGCCCGACTCGTCGCTGGCGCCGCAATCGCCGATGCTCGGGTTGTCGCAGTACCAGACCGTCGTCGTGTGTCCCCACGGCAGCGTGCCGCCGAGCTGCACCCAGTTGAACGGCGTCAGCGGCGCGGAGTTCGAAACCGTCCAGCCGTTGACGCCGGACTCGAACGCATCCGCGAAGATCGTGGTGCGATTCGCGCACAGCGACGGCGTATTCGGGTTCAGCACGTCATCGCCGCTGCCGCACGCACCCGCCGTGTTCATCTCGACGGCGATCAGCGCGGTCGCGACCTGCGCCGCGTCGCCCGCGGTAAAGGCGCTGGCCGACGGGCCGCCGGTGCGCGGGTCGGACGGCGTCGTGCCGATCAGGTCCGCTGCGGCCTGATTGAATGCGTAAGTCGCGTCCTCGAAATCCGATGCCGGCGTGAGATAAACCGTGAGCGCCCGGTACCAGACGGCCCCGGTCTTGATCGGGCCGATGGCGCTGATCGTCTGACCGTTGAACGTCTTGCCGTCGGTCAGCATCGCGAAGGCATGATTCGGAATGCCGCTGCCGCTGTGAACGCCGCCCGCGTCGTTCGCATTGCAGGTTTGCAGCGAACTGTTGGCGCGGTCCGGATCGCCCTCGCACGGCGGATCCCACATGTCGCGGATCGCGCCAACCAGCGGCGAGGCGTTGATCTCCTCGCCCACCATCCAGCGCACGCCATTCGGGTAGCCCGCCTCGAAATCGCTGCACGTGGTCCGCAGGTTGTTCGGCGTGTCCAGCCCCGGCCCCGAACCATGCGTCGGCCACGCCGGTCCGCCCGGCGGGCCGGCGAACGCGGCGTTGCCGTTGAAGAGATCGATCATCTCGCCGAAGACGTCGGAGAACGACTCGTTGAGCTGCCCGGATTGGTTCTGGTAGATCAGCCCGGCGGTGAACTGCGTCAGGCCGTGCGTGAATTCGTGCCCGATCACGTCGTCCGTCGCCAGGCCGGTGCAGTACATCGACTGCGCCCCGTTCCAGCGGGCGTTCGGGCAGCCGCCGGCGGTCGAGTTGACCGTCGCGATCAGCGTCATCCCGCCGTTGTTCAGGCTGTCGCGGCCGAATCCGCGGAAGAAGTAGTCATAGGTGTCGCCCGCGTAGTCATACGCGCGATCCACTTCGCTGTTGCCGGTCGCGCCCTGACCCTCGGTGCGTGCCACCGGCCCCGGCAGCGAATTGGTGCCGCCCGCGTCATGAACGCTGCGGCTGCGCGCATCATGGATCATCGACCAGCGGTCGAGAATCTCGCCGGTCTGGGCTTCGACGAAGAACGCTTCGCGAATCGTCAGCTCGGCATCGACCATTACGAGGTGATGCGCCACCTGCGGACCGGTCGCCGGATCGCCATACCAGCCCGGATCGACCACGACCAGCTCGCTGGTTTCGGCATACACCGCGTCGGTCTGCAGCGCGTCGACTGCGATCTTCTCGGCATCCGCCGCGCCGACTGCGGGCGAGGCGGTCAGCTTGTCCGACAGCGGGTAGAAGCGGCCGTTCGCCGAGCGGATGCGCCCGTCGATGTCGCGGTGGACTTTCAGAATGCCGGAGAACACGGGCAGGTCGCCGTGCATCTGCTGATAGGAGAAATGCGTCCAGCCCAGTTCGTCGATCTCGATGCGCTCCAGGCGAAGTTGCGTGTTGACGTCAACGATCCCGAACAGATCGGCGTGGGTCGCGAGATACGCCAGCGGATCGTCGGCCGGCTGATTCGCCGCGCGTGCGGGTGCGGCGGCCGCCGCGTTGTCGGTCGATACGAAGGTCACCAGCCCGGTCCGCGACGACCGAACGATGCTGACGGGGTCCGCAGCGAGCGCCGCTGACGCCGCGCCGCCGAGCGCGGCCGCGGTCGCGGCGAGGAAACAGCTTGTCCGCAGTTTGTAGCGCGAGTAACCCAGCACTGGATGTCTCCCATGCAGAGAACGTTGGAAGGGCGGCGGGCGATCGCCGCGCAGGCGACGGCGTCCGGATAAAGTCGATACGTGCACCGCACGCGCTATCCGGACACGAGCGCTCTTCTCTGACTTCTACCACCCGCGCACGGGCGATTCAAGGCAAAGTGCGCGACGGTCTGGCCGATTCGCGCGATTGAGGCTTGGATTACCCGTGGGAGACTACGGGATTGACGGCATCAGGCGCGGACTGCGAAGACGGCCGTAGATCGTGGTCGTGGAGCCCCAGTTTCCGGCGGAGACGTTTCGGCCATCCTCGAGTTCATAATAGACCTTCCAGGCATCAAACTTCGACGGCTTGCGCTGGAATTTGCGGCCGCCGACGCTGCCATCCACGTGAGCGATGTTGCCGCGGCCGCGATGGCGGTCGGTCACCATGTCGGTGTTCGACCAGGCGCTGTCCTGCACGAAGGCCAGATACTCGCCCGCGTCCTCTTCGACCAGCAGCCACGGCATCGAGTGCTCCGTGGCGCGGTTGCGCATCGTGTTGGTGACCCAGACGCCGGTCCACTTGTCCGGCCAGCGCGTCCGCCGCAGCAACTCGATCGGCGCACCCGCGAGAATCGGCGGCGATGTGTAACTGTAAAGCGGCTTTTCGCGAACCTGCGCGTTCTGAAACGCGCGCGACTCGATCGTGTCTTCCGGACACTTGTAGACGCGGTCGTTCTGGCCGATCAGCTTGAAGATCACGCCCTTGGAGGGCATGCTGTTCCTGGCGTCGGCGGGGGGAATGTTCGCGCTGCCGTTCAGCGAGCCGAGCCAGCACAGCGGGCTGCTGTTGAAGTATTGCGGATCGCCGGGGTTGCTCGTCAGAAAGTCCCACGTGCTGCCCGGCAGCTCGCCGCGGTTATCCGAACCGTAGAGCAGAAACCCGGTCGCGACCTGCCGCATGTTGCTGATGCAGACGTCGTTGCGGGCCTGCGAGCGCGCCCCCGCCAGGCTCGGCAACAGGATCGAGATGAGTAGCGCGATGATCGCGACTACGACAAGCAACTCGATGAGTGTGAACCCGCGGCGCATAGTTTGTCCTGCTACATTGAAAGGGGCTCGATTCATCGACTGGATTCTGGCGCGGCAGCGGCCGGCCCGCAGAGCCAGAGACGCCCGCACGCGATGTCCCGATGCGGCGGAGAGCGGTTTCGGGCGCTTCGTTGCTTCTAACCGATCGCCGCAGCGCGGATCAAGTCCGAAACGCGAAATGCGACAATGTTTCCTGCATATGCGGACGCCCGATCCCATTCCGCGGCGCGATTTGAGACGCGCCGCACCGCAATCCGCGTGGTCGCGTCGTGGCCCCGACCGAAGCGCGATTCATGGCCCGCACCGGCCAGGCGACCCAAGCGGGCAGGCAGAATGCCCAACCTATACCCTGAAAAACGCAACGCTCGCGAGACGCACCCCCGCGCGACGTGACGGTTGAGCGTTGCTTGCGATCCCTGTTCGCGCTCGCTCCAATATGTGCGGGAAGCTGCGCTGCGCGCCGCCGCGATCTCCGCGGCAACGCCATCGCCGCGATACCCGCCCGCGGAGGTGTGCCATGTCTGCGAAACTGCTCTGGACGGATTCCGAGGACATCGCCCTGCTGCTCTGCGCACAATTCCCGGAGGTGGATCCGCTGTCGGTGCGCTTCACCGATCTGCACCGCTGGGTGTGCGCGCTGCCGGACTTCGCGGACGATCCCAAGGCCAGCAGCGAGGGCAAGCTGGAGGCGATTCAGATGGCGTGGCTGGACGAGTTTCAGGATCGCTGAGCGTGCCGGGCCGTCGGGCTACGGCGAGGCGGCCTGCGGATCGAAGAAGCGCAACTGTCGCCGCTCGAACACGTCTTTCTGGAAGCTGGGGTCGATCGGAATCGGGTAGTGGCCCGAGAAGCAGGCATTGCAGAACCCGCTCGAAGGCGTGCGGGTGCAGGATAGCAGGCCGGGCAGCGAGAGATACGCGAGCGAATCCACGCCCAGGTACGCGCGAATCTGCTCGACCGTCCGCTGATTGGCGATCAGTTCTTCGTGCCGCGGGAAGTCGATGCCGTAGTGGCACGGATGCCGGATGGGCGGGCTGGCGACGCGCAGGTGGATCTCCCGCGCGCCCGCGGCCCGCAGCGACTGCATCTTGCCGCGCGTGGTCGTGCCGCGCACGACCGAGTCCTCGACGACGACCAGTCGCTGGCCCTCGACGACGGCGCGAATCGGGTTGAGTTTCAGCCGCACGGTCAGGTCGCGGATCGACTGCGTCGGCTGAATGAACGAGCGGCCGACGTAGTGGTTGGTCGTGAAACCGCGCCCGATCGGGATTCCGGATTCCTCGTGATACCCCAGCGCCGCGCACCGCGCGCAGTTGGGCACCGCGACGACCAGGTCGGCATCGGCCGGCGCTTCACGCGCCAAGGCCCGCCCGAACGCCTTGCGCACCAGGTGCACGCTCTCGCCGAAGACCTGGCTTGAGGGATCGGCGAAATACACCAGTTCGAATATGCAGTGCCCGGTGGAGTGGGCCGCCTCCGTGAAGAACCGGCTGTGGATCCCCGCGCGATCCAGCGTGACGATCTCGCCGGGCCGCACGTCGCGCACATACTCGGCGTCGATGATGTCGAGCGCGCAGGTCTCGCTGGCCACGATCCAGGCGTCGCCCAGCCGGCCGATGCAGAGCGGCCGATTGCCAAATGGGTCGCGGGCCGCCTCGATGCGATCCGGGTGGAGCAGCAGCAGGCAGAACGACCCGGTCAACTGCCGCAGGACGCTCGCCAGCGGGTCGTCGCGGTCGGCGTTCGCCGGGTCCGCGAGCATGTGCAGGATCACTTCCGTGTCCGAGGTGGACGCGAACAGGCTGCCGCGGGCTTCGTACTGATCGCGAATCGCGGTCGCATTGACGAGGTTGCCATTGTGGCAAACGGCCAGGTCGCCGCGCGGCCGATGCACCAGAAACGGCTGGATGTTCGCCGCATTGCACGAGCCGGTCGTCGAATAGCGCAGGTGTCCGATGGCTGTCGGGTTGCTGAGCCGCTGCACCGCGGCGTCGCTGATCGCGTCGGTCAGCAGGCCGCTGCCGATCTCGCGGCGGATCGCGCGGCCGTCCGTCGAGCAGATTCCGGCCGCCTCCTGGCCGCGATGCTGTTGCGCGTACAACCCCAGGTACGTGAGCTGCGCGGCGTCCGGGTGGTTCACGATGCCGAACAGGCCGCAGTAGTGCCGGACTTCTTCGCTCAAGCAGCCCTCGCTTCGGAAGCTCCTGCCCGGATTCTAGCCGACCGGCCGCCACGCCGCGAACGATCCGCGCGCGACCCCGCCGGCGGGCGGAGAGCTTGTGAACTTTTTGGCCTCACTCACTTTCGTGAGTAGTTCCCAAACCCCTTGGCCGGACAGAATGCCCGCCCCCAACCCAAAATTCACAGGCGCGGAGCACCCGCGCGCCCGGCGTGCGAAACGCCGCCCGCACTCTGCACCCCACCGCGCGGATTCTCCACTTCGCAAGTTGACCCGCGCCGCGCGCCGCCGATAATGCGTGCGGTTCGAGCGCGGTCAAAGTGACGCCCCTCTGAGACATCCGCGTGGACACTCTGTCGAATCGGCTAAGCCGCATCTACGTTCGCCTCGCGCGCTGCCTCCGCGAGTTGCGCTGCGCCTGGCTGCCGTCGCTGCTCGCGGCGGCGGCGGTGGGCGCGCTCCTGCCGCCGGCCGCAGCGCAGAGCGAAGGCGAAGAAGAGATCATCGTGCCCGACGCCGTCGGCGACGCCGACGTCGAAATGCGAGCCCGCTATTGCCGCCAGTGGAAGCAGGACGAAGGCCGCCTCGTGCTGCTCTTCAACGGCGGTTTTCGCATGGACTTCGGCCGGCGGCGAATGACCGCCGACAACGCAGTGCTGTGGATGACCCCGCGCCGCGCGCCCGACACCGGCTCGAAGTACTACGAGATGACGGTGTACCTGTCGGACAACGCGGAAGTGCTCGAGTCCGCCGGCACCACGACGCAGGACGCCGTGCTGCTGGTCAGTAATCTGCGCACCCGCGGCCGCATCAGCAAGTTTCACGACGCGCACGCCCCGGAAGCGGTCGAGGACTCGGCGCTGTATCAGCGCGCGGTTGTGGATCGCGCGCTGATCGAGCAGGCGTACGCACAGGCCGACGACGCGACGCCCGCGGAGGCCGCGCCGCCGCAGGTCACCCGCCGCAGCGACGCGGCGGCGCGAAAGGCCGCGCGGCCGCCGCGCCGCATCGCCTACAACCTGCCCGGCGGGCTTAACTCGACGACCACGCCAGAAGGCGAGCAGGTCTACGTGTCGATCGGCCGACTGTACCTGTCTCAGGCGGGCGCGCCGGATTCGCCGGTGCTGGAGATTCAGGCCGATTCCGCCGTCGTCTTCCCGAAGGAGGGCGCCGCCGGCACGTTCATCGCCGCCGCGGGGGCGGAGGATGGTCAGCCGCCGCCGGGGCCGGCCAGCGCGCCGGGCGCGGGCAGCGCCGCCGGACAGTCCCCACCGGCGTCGCAGCCGGGGGAGGCGCCGGCCCGCGACGTCGGCGATCGGTTGCCGATTCGCGCCGTGTACCTGGAAGGCGACGTAATCCTCTCCGCGGGCAACCGCTTCATTCGCGCGGAGCGCCTGTACTACGACTTCGAGCTGGATCGGGCGCTGATTCTGGATGCCGTGCTGCGTGCCGACGTGCCGGATCGCGCCATTCCGCTGTACATCCGCGCCGCCGAAGTGCGGCAGCTCTCGGCCCGCGAGTACGCCGCCGAAGGCGCCAGGCTGACCACCAGCGAGTTCCACACGCCCCACTATCACATCGGTGCGGAACGCGTGTACCTGCGCGACCGCACGGCGCGCGACGCCGACGGCGACGCGGCCGGCCCGGTCGCCGGAACGTACGAGGTGCGCAACGGCTCGTTCAACGTCGGCGGCGTGCCGTTCCTCTTCTGGCCGTACAGCCGCGGCAATTTCGAGACCAGCGAGACGTTGCTGCGCCGCTTCCGCGCGTTCGCCAGCGACGAGTTCGGCGCATCGGTCGAGACGGCGTGGTACCTGTTCAATCTGCTGGGGCTGGAAACGCCGCCGGGCTTCGACGCTACGCTGGAGCTGAATTACTACGGTAAGCGCGGTCCGGCCGCGGCGGTGAATGTGGACTACGAGCGCGAGAAGTACTTCGGCCTGTTCCGCAGCTTCTACATTCACGACAACGGGGAAGACAACCTCGGCCCGCTGCGCGAGAACGAGCCGACGACGGAAAACCGCGGCCGCCTGACCTGGCGACACCGCCAGTTCCTGCCCAACGACTGGGATTTGACGCTGGAGCTCAGCTATGTCAGCGATCCCAACTTCCTCGAAACCTATGAGAAATCAGAGTGGTTCGAAGGCAAGGAGCAGGAGACGCTGGTCTATCTGAAGCGCGTCCGCGGCGTCGAGGCCATCAGCCTGCTGGCCAACTGGCGGCTGCTGGATTTCACCACGCAGACCGAGCACATGCCCGACCTGACCTACCGCCGCATCGGCGACGTGATTCTCGATCAGGTGCTTTCGTATCACGAGTCGCGCGTCGGCAACGTCCGCTACCGGCCGGACGACCGGCAGTTCTTCGACACGCGGCGGTTCGACAACCGCGGCCTGACCGATGCGACGCTCCGCGGCGACACGCGGCAGGAGTTCGAGTGGCCGCTGAAGATCGGGGCGGGCAGCCTTGTGCCGTTCGGCAGCGTCCGCGGCAGTTACTGGGACGGCCAGCCGCTCGACGACGGCGGCCTGTGGCGCGGCCTGGGCGTGGCGGGCGTGCGCGGCGCGATCAGCTTCAGCCGCATCTATGACGCGGTGCAGTCGCAACTGTTCGACATCAACCGCATCCGCCACATCGTCAAGCCCGACTTCGCCGCGTGGTACTCGGGCGCGAGCGCCAAGAGCGAAGAGATCACGCCGTTCGACTACGGCATCGAGACGATCGACGGGTTTTATGGCGCCACGCTCGGTCTGCGGCAGACGTGGCAGACCAAGCGCGGCCCGGAAGGCGCGCAGCGCACGGTCGACCTGCTGACGCTGAACCTGGAGACCGGCTTCTTCGGCGACGCCGACGAACGGCTCGATCGCTCGAACGGCTTCGGCAATCCGCTGCGGCCGGAAAACAGCCGCACGCGAAACTACTTCGCGGGCGAGGCGATCTATCGCCTGAGCGACACCACCAGCATCCTGTACGACTTCAACGTCGACGCCAACGATCGCAGCTTCGACCGCCACAATCTGTCGATCGCCGTCGAGCGCCTGCCGCGGCTGGCGTACATCATCGGCGTGCGGCACGCCGGCGACATCGACCTGACGCTGGTCGGCGGCGGCTGGAACTACAAGCTCAACGAAAAGCACATCACGGCGGTGCGGGCCTGGTACGACGTGGAGCGCGGCGACCTGGGCGAGTACACGCTGTCGTACATCCGCAAGCTGCCGCGCTGGTACTTCTCGATCAACTTCGAGTACAGCAACGTGGACGACGACTACAACCTGTCGATCGCCATGTGGCCCGAGGGCATCCCGGAATGGGCCCTGGGCTCGCGGCGGTTCAGCGGCGTGACGACTTCGACGGGGATTCGGCCGTAGGGCGCTAAGAGCGAATGCGGGATAGCGAATAGCGAATAGCGAATAGCGAAAGACGGAGAGCAGAGAACCGATCGCGGAGAGCGAAGAGCCGCGGGATAGTGCGCCCACATGCCGTTCGCGCGATGAAACGAACCCGCGAAAATCGGGCGCGGGATCCTTGGTGTGTGCTCTCCCCTCACCCGCCGTCCCGCTTCGAAGTGCGAGCGCCCTCTATCGCTCTTCGCCATTCGCTCTTCGCTCTTCGCCATTCGCTATTCGCTCTTCGCCATTCGCTATTCGCTCTTCGCCATTCGCTATTCACCCCTCCCCCGCTATCCTGCACGCCTCATGGCCAAGGAATCCTTCGACAGTATCCTCGAGCAGTTTCAGCGCTCGCGCCAGCTCATTATCGAGGAGCTGGGGCGGACGATCATCGGTCAGGAAGCCGTCGTGCAGCAAATGCTGGCCGCCGTGTTCTCGCGCGGGCACTGTCTGCTGGTGGGCGTTCCGGGTCTGGCGAAGACGCTGATGGTCTCAGCCCTGGCGCGGATCACCTCGCTGCAGTTCAAGCGCATCCAGTTCACGCCCGACCTGATGCCGTCGGACATCACCGGCACCAACGTCATCGACGAACTGCCCGACGGCCGCCGCGAGTTTCGATTCGTGCCCGGGCCGGTGTTCGCGAACATCGTGCTGGCGGACGAGATCAACCGCACGCCGCCCAAGACGCAGGCGGCGCTGCTGCAGGCCATGCAGGAGCGCGAGGTCACCGTCGGCGCGGAGACGCGGCCGCTGCCCAGCCCGTTCTTCGTCATCGCCACGCAGAACCCCATCGAGCAGGAAGGCACCTATCCCCTGCCCGAGGCGCAGCTCGACCGCTTCATGTTCAGCATCTGGGTCGATTATCCCACGCTGGAGCAGGAACGGCGGATACTGAGCGCCACCACCGGCGGCGAGCCGCAGCCGCTGCGCACGGTGCTGAACGACCGACAGGTGCTCAACATGCAAAAGCTGATCGCGGCGATTCCGGCCACTGACCACGTCGTGGACTACGCCGCGCGGCTGGTGCGGGCGTCGCGACCGCAGGACAAGGCGTCGCCGGATTTCATCCGCAAGTTCGTGGATTGGGGCGCCGGGCCGCGCGCCGGGCAGTATCTGATCTGGGGCGGCAAAGCGCTTGCGGCGATGGACGGCCGCGCCAGCGTCAGCCTCGATGACGTTCGCGCCGTGGCGATGCCGGTCCTGCGACACCGCATCGCCTGCAATTTCGCGGCGCAGGCGCAGGGGCTGGACGTGGTGAAGATCGTGCAGAAGCTGATCGAGACGGTGCCGGAGCCGAAATTCGGGTGAGTTCGGGGATCCCGTGCGTCGGCTGGGAGTGTGCGGCTGACTCGCTCGGCGCGAAGTCGCATCTAGCTGCTGCGATGGCCTGCCGTATCCTACGCGCATGCTTCTACGCTGGACGGCCGCAGTCGGAGTCTCCGCCGCGATTGTGCTGGTGCTGGCGATTCCGCTCAGTGTGTTGCCGGTTACGTTTGATTACCGCAACCAGGGAGCCACGTTTCAGTTCCACGTCGCCGGCGGATCGCTGAGCGTCCGACTCGTGTTTGATTCGCAGCCGAAAGATGAGTTCGCCGCACCGTCCTTCGGCATCAGCGTGGGTTCGCATTCCGCGCTGCGCACCGGCGTTCCCGCCTGGCACTGGTACTGGCCCAACTACGCGCAGTCACTCGGAACACGCGGAGTCTACTCTGCGAGTGTTCCGCTTGCGTATCTTCTGATTCTGGCCATGCTTCCGACCGGGCTGTTGGCCTTTCGTAACTGGCGTGTGAGCCGTCGGCGACGTCGGCTGGGGCTGTGTCGCAAGTGTGGGTACGACCTTCGCGCCTCCGGCGATCAGTGTCCGGAGTGCGGAACCGCCCGGCAGCCTCCGGCGCCGGCTTCGAAACAAACAGGGCCGCTGGCCCTGAGCAGCCGGCACGTCCTGGTGTGCCTGGTCGGCTGGCTGGCGGCGATGGTCGCCGCGTTGTCGTGGGTGAGTTACTCCGTGCGAATTGGGCGAGAAACGGTCGGCCTGCGGATCCTCGACTACACGGGTTACGTCTATCGCACGACGCCGCGATTGTCCGGCCGGGTGCTCGCGCTCCAGCCGGGTGTGCAGCCGCAGGGCTGGATTCCGGAGGGTGCGGTCGTCGTACTCGGCGACGGCGAGTACATCTTCGAGGACGGGAGTCTCGCATTTGGCGACGTCTTCTTTGTCGGGCGGGGCGCCGCCCGAACGCGCCTGAAGATCCACCTTTCGGTCGCGCAGCGGGTTCGCATCTCGGGTGTCACGATCGACTGCGACAACGACCCGCTGCTCGATGCGCGGCGCGGCGGAGCCCTACAGCTCGATCGATGTACGATCACCGGCTACAACAGCGGCGCCGGCGGGAGTTACGCCCTCACAGGCGAAGCCGCCCTGCTCGTGGAGGACTGCGAGTTCGACGGCCGTAAAGGCCGCGCAGCGCAATCGACCGGGCAGCGCGGAACCGCCTTCCGCATGAGCGGCGATGTGCCGATCTGCATTCGATCATCGAAGTTCGTCGACAACCGCGAGGTGGCACATGG
>CAZVWB010000008.1:152097-154003 GCA_964631045.1 uncultured Planctomycetales bacterium | reverse complement strand
GGTGACCTTCACGACCGGCCTGGCCCGCGTGTAATCGACCTCGATCTCGTCGTCGATCCAGCGCACGATCTCGGCGCACGCCGCCGTGTAGTAGTCGCTGCGCAACTGGTCGATGAATTTCTCGGCCATCTCCGGGCTGTCGACCGGCGTGACTTTCGAAAGCAGCCTGGCGAACGCGCCGGCCTTCATGTCGGCGTAGGCCTTGGCCCGCAGCTTCTCGCGCAGCATGTCGGTGCCGCGCTCCAGGACCGCGTTGGTGAGGCCGGGCGTGGTTTCGTATGGGCGAATGTGATAGGCGACCTCATTGAGCAGATCGCCGAGGAAGATGCTGTTGACCAGCGACAGCATGAAATCGAAGTTGAAGTCGAATCCGCGCTCGATGTCGCGCTGGTTGATGCCGCCGCTCTGGTCGAACAGCATCACGCGGAAGCCGTCGAAGCCGCTGTTGCGCAGCGCCAGGCGATACTCGGCTTCGTACATCCCGAAGCGGCACGGCCCGCAAGCGCCCGCGGTGATGAAGGCATAGTCGCTCAGAATCTGCTCGGTGCTCAGCCCGCGGTTGTCGCGCAGATCGCGCAGGTAGTTCACCAGCGACCCGACCGTGAAATAGGTGGGATTGCACTGGCCGTTGTTGCCGAACTCCTTGCCGGTCTGGAAGTCGGCCTTCACCGGAACGGGCACGCGCTCGACCCTGTAACCCAGCCCCTGCAGTGCGGCCTGCACCAGCTTGTCGTGCCGCACCGTGAACCCGCCGAAAAGTACGGTGACGCGGTCGCGATCGGCGCGCGTAAACGGGCGCTCCACAGGCCGCTTGAAGTGCTGCGGCCGGTCGGCGCTCAGGCCGGCCTCGGCCAGCAGGCGGGCGCGCTCGGCGGCCACCTGCTCCCGAATTCGTTCGTCGTACACCGGCAAGCGAATACTGGCCGCGCCTGAAGTGGGCGAAGAGACCACTAGCTCACCTGCTTTCTTGCAGCTTCGCGCCGCGTTGCACGGCGCCCAAGGCCCGATCTGCGTCGGCGGCGGGCGGCAACGTCAGAAACCATCCGCAGTTGCGGTGGGTTGCGACATCCGCGCCGACATCCCAAACACTCCCGACATCCTTGATACCCGCGCAGACAGAACCGTCAAGAGTAAGTTGGACCGTTGCGGTGCTATTTTTCGAAAGTCGCACAGAATCGGGGCCGCGCGGCGGCCGGGCGGCGGCTTGAGCGGAATACCGGTCAGCGCCGCGCGCCCGGCGCGAACCCCCCCGCGTGACGCACGCCGCGGCGCACGCCTCTAAGATGCGCACCCGCCGGACGCGGCTCGCCGCCGCACGGCCGGCACGGAGAGCCTGTGAACTTCTTGCTTTCACATCCTTGCGTGAGCGGTTCGCGAGCCCCCTGGGCGGCCAGAATGCCCGCCCCACCCCGAGAATTCACAGGCTCGGAGAATCGTCGATGAGCGCGCCAGGCCAACTGGTGGTCGGCACCGCGGGGCACATCGATCACGGCAAGAGCAGCCTGGTGCGGGCGCTGACGGGTGTCGATCCGGATCGCCTGCCGGAGGAGAAGGCGCGGGGGATGACGATCGACCTCGGCTTCGCGCATCTGCGGCTCGGCGACGCCGACATCTGGTTCGTCGACGTGCCGGGGCACGAGCGGTTCATCCGCAACATGGTGGCGGGCGCGACCGGCGTCGACGTGGCCATGCTGGTGGTGGCCGCCGACGACTCGATCATGCCGCAGACGCGCGAACACGCGGAACTGCTGGCGCTGCTGGGCATCGGGCGCTGCGTGCTGGTGCTGACCAAAATCGACCTGGTGGATGCCGAGTGGGCTGCGGTCGTCGAAGCCGAGGCTCGCGAACTGTTCGCATCGCTGGGCATCGCGCCGGTTGGGTGCGTGCACACTTCCGTGCAGAACGG
>CAZVWB010000008.1:0-151997 GCA_964631045.1 uncultured Planctomycetales bacterium | reverse complement strand
TCGCATCGCTGGGCATCGCGCCGGTTGGGTGCGTGCACACTTCCGTGCAGAACGGCGCGGGGCTGGATGCGCTGCGCGAACTGCTCGAACGGCTGGCGGCCCGATCTGACCCCACGCCGGGCGGCCCCGCGCACGAACCGGCGAAGTGGTTCCGAATGCCCATCGACCGGGCGTTCGGAGTGGCCGGCCGCGGCGCGGTCGTTACCGGCTCGGTCGCACACGGCAGCGTGCAGCGCGAGGACGAGCTGGAGCTGTGGCCGGCGGGGCGGCGGGTGCGCGTGCGCGATCTGCAATCGCACAACGAAGGGCGGGCCGCCGCCAACGGTCGGATGCGGCTGGCGCTGAACTTGACGGGGGCTGCGCTGGCCGACCTGTATCGCGGCTGCGAACTGGCGACGCCGGGCTATCTGGCGGAGGGTCGCTGTCATGCGGTGCGGGTGACGCGCTTCCGCATGCCCGGCAGCACCCGCCGCCAGCGTGTGCGCGTCCGCCTGCACACCGCGACCACCGAGACGCGCGCGGAGCTGCGTCTGCTCCGCAAGCCCGAGGGCGACGCGGTGCGCGGCGAGCTGGCGCAGCTCATCACCCTGTCGCCGATCGTGGCGGCGCTGGGGCAACGGTTTATTCTGCGTGATGACGGCGGCGCGCGGACGCTCGGCGGCGGCGCGCTGCTGCTGACGCCCGATCGCCCCTGGCGCGCCGCGCGACCGCCGGACCCGGCGGCGCTCGCGCTGCTCGACGGGGGCGACGTTGCGGCTTCCACTGTGGCTGCGGAGCGAGCGGCGCAGCGCGTCGAGGTGCTTTCTCGGTTGCGCGGCTGGGAGGTGCTCGCGCCCGCCCGCATCGCGACGCAGGCCGGATTGCCGGATGCGGGGTCGGCGCAGCGCTGTGTCGCGAACTTGATCGCGCAGCGCCGCCTGATCGTGCTCGACGCGCCCGGCGGCGGGGCCGCGATTCACATCGACACTTTGAAGGCCGCAGCAGACGCGGTGACGCCGCGGCTGGCCGAGCACCTGCGTCAGAACCCGCGGCTGCCCGGCGTCAATCGCAGCGAGTGGCCCGGGTGGATGCCGCGGGCGTGCCCGGCGCGCCTGCGGCCGGCGCTGGCGGAGTGGCTGCTGGGAAGCGGGGCGGTCGCGCTGCGCAGCGGATATGTCGTTCCGCGGGGCCACGCCGGCGCGATTTCGCCCGAGGATCAGAACTTGCTCGACGCCGTACTCGCCGAATTCCGCGCGGCCGCGTATCAGCCGCCGGAGTTCGCCGCGCTGAGCACGCGCACGGCGAAGAACGACAAGCGGCTGCGACAGTTGATCGATCTGGCAACGGCGCATGGGCAGTTGGTGCGGATCGAGGACGGCGTCTGGCTGCACGGGGATCTGTGGCGCGACCTGTCGCGGTCGGTGGCGGCGGCGGTGCGGGCGCGTGGTCCGCTGAGCGTGGCGGATGTGCGCGAGCTGACGAATTCGACTCGCAAGTACGTTGTGCCGCTGCTGGAGCGGCTGGACGCCGCGGGCATCACGCGGCGCCTCGGCGACAAGCGCGTCCTCGGACCGAAGGCCCCGCCCGAGTCGCCGGCGGCGGAAGGCTGACGGCGCGTGGGCGTCGGGAACGCGGGCGCGCCGACAAGGCGGCGGGGCCGTGGGGGCGGGAATACTCGCCGCGCGGCCGCGCGACTATGATGCTCGCGGATTCCCGACTCCTCCTGGAAACAACAATGTCAGACGCGATCCTGCTTCGCGGCGGGCGGCTTATCGATCCGTCGCAACAAATCGACGAAATCGCCGATCTTCTGCTGGTTGGCGGCAAGGTGGCCGCGCTGGGCCGCGCCGCCGGGCGCAGCGCGGACACGGTGATCGACGTCGGCGGCAAGCTGGTCGTCCCCGGTCTGATCGACATGCACGTACACCTGCGCGAGCCGGGCCAGGAGGAGCGCGAGACGATCGAGACCGGCACCGCGGCCGCAGCCGCCGGGGGGTTCACGGCGGTGGCTTGCATGCCGAACACGAATCCGCCGCTCGACAGCGATTCGGAGATCGAGTTCGTTCTGCGGCAGGCGGCGCGGGTGGGGCACACGCGGGTGTATCCGATCGGCGCGATCACCAAGGGGCGGCAGGGCCGCGAGCTGGCCGAGATCGGGCTGATGATCCGGGCCGGGGCGGTCGCCTTCAGCGACGACGGCGACGGCGTGGCGGATGCGGGCGTGGCGCTGAAGGCGATGCGCTATATCGGTATGTTCGACAGGCTCTATATCGAACATTGCGAGGACAAGTCGCTGGCCGGCGGCGGCTGCATGCACGCCGGCCCGACCGCGACGCGGCTGGGCCTGCCGGGGATTCCGGCGGTGGCGGAGGATGCGATGGTGGAGCGCGACATCCTGCTGGCCCGGCAGTGCGACGCGCGGGTGCACATCGCCCATATTTCGACGGCGGGCAGCGTGGCGGCGGTGCGGCGGGCGAAACAGGTGGGCGGGCGCGTCACGACCGAGGTCTGTCCGCATCACCTGCTGCTGACCGACGAGCACTGCGCGACCTACGACACGAATTTCAAGATGAATCCGCCGCTGCGGTCGGCGGCGGACGTGGCGGCCTGTATTGAGGGCGTGCGCGACGGCACGATCGACTGCCTGGTGACCGATCATGCGCCGCACAGTCGGCAGCACAAGGAATCGGAGTTTCAGGATGCCCCGTTCGGGATCATCGGGCTGGAGACGGCGCTGCCGCTGTTTGTGCGAGCGCTGGTCGAGCCGCGCGTGCTCGACTGGCCGGGGCTGATCGCGGCGCTATCGACGCGGCCGGCGCGGCTGCTGGGCGTTCCGGGCGGAACGCTGGCGGTCGGCGGCCCGGCCGACGTGACGGTGATTGACCCGGCGGAGGAGTGGGTGATCGATGCGGAGTGCATGCGGTCGAAGAGCCGGAACACGCCGTTTGACGGCTGGCGCGTGCGGGGGCGGGCGCTGATGACGATTGTGGATGGGCGGGTGCGGTATCAGAAGGCGGGCGGGCGCTGAACCGCGAGCAGCCGGTCGGAGCTCGGTTGAGACGGGCGCCGGCCTTCGGATCGGTCGTACGCGGGCGCTGGGATTACACGACGGCGCGATTTTTCGAATCAACTTGATTCGCCCGAAGCATCGGCCGCGCGTGACGAATACGAACGCAATCGAATTCGATTTCGGAGTCGAGACCAACGGGCTGCGAGGGTGAATGTGCTCAGATTATCCGGCCTGCACAAGCGTTTCGGCGATGTTCACGCGGTTCAGGGGCTTACGCTCGAGATTCGTCGCGGCGAGATCTTCGGCCTGCTGGGCCCGAACGGGGCGGGGAAAACGACCACCATCTCGATGGCGACCGGCCTGCTGAATCCTGACGCGGGCAGCGTCGATCTGGATGGTCGGGGCTCGCCGGCGCATCCGGCGGTTCGCGCCCTCGTGGGCGTCGCGCCGCAGTCGCTGTCGCTCTACGACGAGTTCACCGCCCGCGAAAACCTGCGATTCTTCGGCCGGCTCTACGGCCTGGTTGGCGCGGACCTCAGCCGGCGGGTCGATGCTTTGCTGGAGCGCGTCGGTCTGGCCGACCGCGCCGACAGCCGGGTGAAGACTTTTTCCGGCGGGATGAAGCGGCGGCTGAATCTGGCCGTCGCCGTGATTCACGACCCGCCGCTGCTGCTGCTGGATGAACCCAGCGTCGGCGTGGACCCGCAGTCGCGCAACGCGCTGTTCGAGCTGGTGCAGGCCATGCGGGCCGAGGGCCGCACGATCGTCTACACCACACATTACATGGAGGAAGCGCAAAAGCTCTGCGACCGCGTCGCGATCGTCGATCACGGCCGCGTCCTGGCGCTGGACACGGTCGATGCGTTGATCCGCGCCCACGGCGGCCAGAGCACGATTACCGTCGAGCGCGCCGGCGGCGTGGAACGCCGCGTCAGCGCGGAACCGCTTCGCGACATCACAACGCTCATCGCGGGCAACGACGTGCTGGGGCTGCACGTCGAGCGGCCCGACCTCGAATCGGTCTTTCTGAACCTTACCGGAAGGAGCCTGCGCGACGCATGAACACCATCTTCACGCTGGCCGGCAAGGACTTGCGGCTGCTCTTCCGCGACCCGACCGGCGCCTTCTTCGTCGTCGGGTTTCCGCTGCTGATGGCGGTCATGTTCGGCTATATCTTCGCCGGCGCCGGCGGCGGCGGCGGCACGCGCAGCAAGATGCCCATCGCGATCGTCGATCTGGACCAATCCGAGGCGTCGCGCGAATTCGCGCAGGGGCTGGCCGGCAGCGAGCAGCTCGCCGTCACGCCGATGGCGAGCGAAGACGCGGCCCGCGAAGCGGTTCGTAAGCGGGCGCAGACGGCGCTGGTCGTGCTGCGGCCCGGCTTCGGGTTGGCGCAGGACCGGCCCTTCTGGGGCGACCCGGCGGAAATCGAGATCGGCGTCGATCCGTCGCGAGCCGCCGAGTCCGGGTTGTTGCAGGGTTTGATCGTCGAGCGGGCCTATCGCGGCTTTCAGCGGATGATGGCCAATCCGCGAAGCATGCTGGACAAGTTTCGCACCAGTGGCGGTGATGAAGGCGGCGCGGCGGCCCCGGTGTTTCTGCCGGCGATGCTCACGGCCTTCGAGGCGTTCATCGCGACGATTCCGCAGGACGGCGCCCCGACCAGCGCGGCGGCAAGTCAGGGTTCGGCGCCAGGTCTCGCCGGTTGGGAGCCGGTGCGCATCAAGACGACCGAAATCGCCGCCCGCCGCAGCGGACCGCCGAATAGTTTTGCGGTCAGCTTTCCGCAGGGATTGATCTGGGGCATTCTGGGCTGCACGGCGGGGTTCGGGATTTCGCTGGTGACCGAGCGCACCGGCGGCACGCTGACGCGGCTGCGGCTGGCGCCGATCTCGCGGGCGCACATTCTGGGCGGCAAGGCGCTGGCGTGCTTTGTGACGACGGTCGCTCTCTCGACCGTGTTGCTGATTTTCGCCGCGCTGGTGTTCAACGTGCGGCCGACCTCGGCGCCGCTCCTGGCCGTGGCCATCGTGTGCATTGCGGCCGGGTTTGTCGGCGTGATGATGCTGCTGGCGGTCTGCGGCAAGACGGAGGCGGCTGCGGGCGGGATCGGCTGGGCCGTCCTCACCGTGATGGCCATGCTGGGCGGCGGGATGGTGCCGACGTTTCTGATGCCGGGCTGGATGCAGCAGATTGCGGTGGTCAGCCCGGTGATGTGGGCGATGCGGGCGCTGGAAGGCTCGTTATGGCGCGGGTTCGGCCCGGCGGACATGGTGCTGCCGTGCGGAATATTGCTGGTGATTGGGGCGGCGGGCTTCACTTTGGGGGCGCGGCTGATGGCTCGGCAGGACGGGCGGGCGTAGGGGCGGACGGCCGGGTCGGAGACCCGGAAAGACAGACACCGGTCTTCAGACCGGTGCCACAGGAGCCACCGGTCTTCAGACCGGTGCCACACGGGACGGAGACTCGGAAAGACCTTCACCGGCCTTCAGACCGGTGGCACAGTGGGACGGCGGCGCTAGGCCTTGACGACGCGTTTTGGGGGGGCTTTGGTCTTGGCCGTGGCGTTGCGGGTGTCGACCACCAGCCGGGCGTGCTTGACCACCATGCCATAGTCCACGTCCGAGTGATCGGTCGAGATCAGCACGCAGTCGAACTTCTTGAGGTTGGCCGGCGTCAGGGGCACGCTGCGCATGTGCGTGATGTTGTGCTCGCGCATCGGCTTGGCGACCGGGATGAACGTGTCGTGGTAGCTGACCTTGGCGCCGCGGGCTTGCAGCAGCTCGATCAGCGTCACCGAGGGCGACTCGCGCACGTCGTCCACGTCTTTCTTGTACGCGAGGCCAAGCACCAGCACCTTCGACCCCTTCAGGGGCTTGCCGTGCTCGTTGAGCGCCTCGGCGACGCGGTTCACGACATGCTCGGGCATGCGCGTGTTGATCTCGCCGGCGAGCTCGATGAAGCGCGTAGTCATTCCGAATTCCTTCGCCTTCCACGACAGGTAGAAGGGATCGATCGGAATGCAGTGCCCGCCCAGCCCCGGGCCGGGGTAGAAGGCCTGGAAGCCGAACGGCTTGGTCTTCGCGGCTTCGATCACCTCCCACACGTCGATGCCCATGCGGTCGAAACACAGCTTGAGCTCATTGACCAGCGCGATGTTGATGCAGCGATAGACATTCTCGACGATCTTGCACGCCTCGGCGACCTCGCAGGTGGACACCGGCACGACGCGGCTGAAGCACGTTCCGTAGAGCGCGGTCGCCAGCCGCGCGCTGTGCGGACCGGCGCCGCCCACGACCTTGGGGATGTCCTTGGTGGTGATGTCCGTGCGGCCGGGGTCTTCGCGCTCCGGGGAGAACGCGAGGAAGTAGTCCTCTTCGAGCTTGAGGCCGGTGGCGTCGAGCAGCGGCTGAACGACTTCGCGCGTCGTGCCGGGGTAGGTCGTCGATTCGAGAACGACGAGCTGGCCCTTGCGCAGGTTCTTCGCAATAGTCTCCGCGGTGCCCGCGACGTAGGTCATGTCCGGCTGGTGCATTTTGTCGAGCGGCGTGGGCACGCAGATGATGATCGCGTCGCACTTGCGCAGCAGCGACATATCGGTCGTGGGCGTGAACTGGCCGCTCTTGATCGAGCCGTTGAACACATTCGCCGGCAGATGGCGGATGTAGCTCTTGCCGGCCTTCAGCAGCCGGACCTTTTCCGGGTCGATGTCGAAGCCGATAATTTTGAAGCCGGGCCGCGAGAACTCGCGCACCAGCGGCAGACCCACATATCCCAGACCGATGACGCCGACCACCGCTGAGTGGTCATGGATGCTCTTTTCGACGGTGTCTGCCAGGCTCATGCTGCGGGCTCCGCGGGCGTCGCACGTAATGGGGGACGGAAAAACGAGCCGGAGTTGTACCGGACACCTCTCTCATCGGCAAGAAAGCGGGGTGCGGCGCGGCGGCAGTTGCGTCTCGCCGGGTGGGACGGGCATTCGGCCCCGGCGGGCGGAACCGTTCGCGGCCTGACCGCGAACGGCGCGCAGGGCCGCCGGGAGCAAACCGGTGGCGATGCGAGAAGGGTGAGCGACGGGGCTCGAACCCGCGACCCCCAGGACCACAACCTGGTGCTCTGGCCAGCTGAGCTACGCTCACCATCATGGCTGCACATCGTCTACGGTGCGACGATTGTGCGACGAAACGATCTTAGGCGACAGGCAGCATGTTTGCCAGAGGCGGACAGGGGGTCGGAGGGGCGGCCGGGTCGGAGACCCGGAAAGACAGACACCGGTCAGGACTCCGGTGCCACAGTGGCGCGCCGGTCGGGAGACCGGTGCCACGGCGGGAGCGTCATGGCGCGGCGACGGGCAGGGCGACGTCGCTTCGCGCCTGCTCGAACGCTCGCTGGGCGCAGGCCATCAACTCGTTTCGCGGGTTGTACAGGTTTGCGACTTTGGCCCAGCTCACGCAATTGAAGTGCTCGCAGAGCTCCGGCCGGCGGCTGTCGCCATACAGGGCGCAGGCATAGCGCGGCCCGCCCGGCGTCTCCTCGCTCCGCAGGTGCATGCACGGGCCGAGCCGCAGGGTGGCCTCGTGCGGATCGTCGCAGCAGTCGTCCTGGCCGTCGGCCACCGGCGGCGAGAGGTTCATGCCCACGCCGCGCAGAAACTTGCGATAGCGCGAGTCGGTGTTGGGCAGCTTGATCTCAATCTGGCAGCAGCGGGCGCAGCGCTGGCAGACCGCCGGCGAAATGTCGCGCTCGTGAATCGTCAGCACGGGCAGCACCGCCGCCGCGGCGGGCGGACTCGCCGCGTTATCTGCCGCTGAGGTAGGGGACGCGGCGCCCGCGTCCTGCCCGGCCGCCGGCGTGATTGACGCGGCGACGGCGGCTTGTGGCGGCTCATCCCTGCCGGCGGCGGAACGGTTCATCGGCGCAGAATCGGACATGCTCGCTCCCGGTTCGAATCGCGCGATCGCGTGTTCGCGAGTGTAGCCGGTGGACGGCGAATTCGCGCCGCGGCGCACGTTGACACGCGCCGCGCCGGGGTCAAGACTGCCGGGAATGGGGCCGCTGCTCACCTTGCTGATCGTCGCAAACTTCGCGGTCGCGGCGCTGGCGGGCGTCTCGGTGCTCCGTCAGCGCAAAGAGCCGATGGCGATGCTGGCGTGGCTCTTCGCGATTGTCACGCTGCCGTTTCTCGGCGTTGCGGCATACATGTTGTTCGGCGGCAGCCGCGTGCACCGCAAGGCCCGCCGCCGCCGCCGGCGTCTGGCGCAACTGATCGCGCGCTTCGGCGAGTGGGCGGAGCAGGGCCTGGCCGCTCCGCAGCGCCAGGCGGCCGAGGCGCTCCCCGCCGATCTCGCCGCGGTGGCGCAGCTCGGGCGGCGGCTCGTGTCCGTGCCCGTGGTGGGCGGCAACGCGGTCGAAGTGTTCAACGACGCGAACGCGACGTTTGCGGCGCTGGAGCGGGCGATTCGCGGCGCGCGGCAGCACATTCACCTCGAATACTACATCTGGCAGCCGGATCAGACCGGTACGGCGTTTCGCGATCTGCTGATCGAGCGGGCCCGCGCGGGCGTACGCTGCCGCCTGCTGCTGGACGCGGTCGGGTGCTGGTCGCTGCGGCGCAGCTTCATCCGACCCATGCTGGACGCCGGCGTCGAGGTGGCGTTCTTTCTGCCGCTGTGGCCGCTGCGGCGGCGGGTGAGTCCGCATCTGCGGAATCATCGCAAGATCGTGGTGATCGACGGGCAGGATGCGTTCGTCGGGAGTCAGAACATCGGCGACGAGTATCGCGGGCGGCTCAAGCGACTCAGTCCGTGGTTCGACACGCACCTGCACATCCGCGGCCCGGCGGCGCTGTTTCTGCAGGAGACGTTCGTCGAGGACTGGTGCTTCGCGACGCGGCAGGCGCTGGAGATCGATCCGCACCTTCCGCAGCCGGCGGTTGTCGGCGACTCTCTCGTGCAGATTCTGCCGACGGGTCCGGACCAGGGGGCGGACGCGCTGATGCAGATCGTCTTCGCCGCGGTCGCGACGGCGCAGCGCGAGATTCGGCTGGAGACGCCTTATTTTGTGCCCGGGCCGGCGTTTCTCGCGGCGCTGGAGCATGCCTGCTATCGCGGCGTGCGGGTGCAGATCGTGATTCCGACGCGGACCGATGCGCCGCTGGTGCTGATGGCCGGCCGCAGCTTCTATGCGCAACTGCTGGCGGCGGGCGTCGAGATTTTCGAGTACGACCACGGCGTGCTGCACTCGAAGATCATCACGGTCGACGATCGCTGGTGCATGGTCGGCTCGGCGAACATGGACGTGCGCAGTTTTCGGCTGAACTTCGAGATTACGGCGCTGCTCTATGACGCGGCGATCTCGCGGGGATTGTCCGAGTGGATCGGCGGCCACGCTTCGGCGGCCCGGCGGCTGCGGCCGCGCGACGTGTGGCAGCCCGGCTTGCTGCGGCAGGTGGCCGAGGGGGCGGCGCGGCTGTTCTCGCCGCTGCTCTGACGCGGGCGGAAGTCAGTCGAATTGGATCACGAGCCAGTGCAGGGCGTAGAAACCCGCCGCGATTAGGCACATCGACAGCACGATCGTGATGAAGTTCACCAGCGTCGGCCACGGCATCTCCGAGGCGTGGCGGGCGCGGGTGGCGCGATAGATGACGGCGATGCTCAGCGCCAGGGGCAGGAACATCCACAGCCGCGCGCCGGCCGGCAGCTTCAGCGGGTGGATGAACAGCACCGCCAGCGTGTCGAGCGACTCCAGGCTCACGACGCAGCCTCGCGCGGTGCGAGCTCGTGGTGAAACACCGGCTCGCCCCGATTCTGCGCCCGGCTGACCGCATCCAGAATCGCCATAACGTTCAGCAAGCTGGCGACCGCGACGTAAATCTGGCCGATCTCCGCCTCGGGAAAATAGCTGACATAGGGCGAAGGCTCGCCGGGGGCGGCGTTGGGCAGCGACCGCCCCACGAGCACGCACACGCCCTGGTACCCGCCGACTCCCACGGAAGCCAGCAGTTGCCACTTGTTGAAGCGCGGGTCGGTGGTCGCATAGGAGCCGAAGCCGCCCGTGGTTTCCTTGACGCCCCCGACGGCGATCCCGGTCCAGAACGTGAGGGTGATCGTGGCAAAGTAGACGGCGGCCAGCGCCCGGTGCCCGAGCAGATAATGCCCGGCCCCGGGAAGCACCCACGCGAGTATCACCGCCTGTGCCGCCCGTGCTCCGGACGAATCGGGCTTACTCATGCGCTCCTCTCCGCGCGGCCGGTCGCCGGTTGCGGTCTGCGACCTATAACCCGCACGGTCCCTCGGGATCGCCGCAGCGGCCGCAGCCGCCGACGGGGCGGGTCGCACTGGCCGTACGGCCGGCGTCGGACCGGGGCGTCGCGACGACGCTCAGCTTGCGCGTGACGGAGCGCGTGCCGCACTCGGGGCAGACAACCTTGCGCTCGTCGGCCGCCGATCGCAGCAACTGCTCGAAATCGGTCTGGCAGCTTGAACAGCGATATTCGTATACGGGCACGCCGGTTCCTCTATCACGTCCAAAACGCCGAGAGTATAGTGATGTGGGTGCTGCCGAGCAATGCGAGGGGCGCGCTGCGCGGCGCAGACCCGATTTTCAGTTCTCCCTACCGCGGCGGCTTACGCATGCGCGGCGCGGCACGCGAACCTGCATCGGGTGCGTGCTTGTCGCGCGACCCGGAGTCGTCGCGATTCGACACTGTTCGTAGCGCGACAGAGTGCGTCAAACCGCCGGCCGGTCGCGCCGAGCGTCATCCGGTTAGCGGCGCGATTTTCGCGAGCGCAACCCTGTCGAGCGAGAAGTCAGTTCCTTGAGGAGTGCCGATCATGCTGTCGCGGAGTGCGTCTGTTCGCGCGTTGGGCTTGGGGCTGGCTATGGCGGCGCTGGGTGCGGCGCCGGCGCCGGCGGATGTGATCCTGGATTGGAACGAGGTCGCGCTCGACGCGATTCGGGCGGATCGCACGGCGCCGCCGCGCGCGGCGCGAATCCTGGCGATGACGCAGATCGCAGTGTTCAACGCGGTCAACGCGATCGACGGATCGCATCGCGCCTACGCCGATTTCTCCTTCCCGGTGTCGCCGCTGGCTTCGCGCGAGGCCGCCGCTTCGCAGGCGGCGCGTGACGTTCTGGTCGCCGCCTTCCCGGCGCAGAGCGCGACTTTCGACACCTATCTCGCCGGCTGGCTCGGCACGATCCCGGCGGGGGCGGCGCGGAACGAGGGGGTCGCGGTCGGGCAGGCGGCGGCGGCAGCGATCCTCGCGCTGCGGCAGAATGACGGCGCGACGGCAACGGTGGCATACACCGCCGGAACAAACCCCGGCGACTGGCAGCCGACACCCCCGGCGTTCGCCGCCCCGGCGCTGCCGCAGTGGCCAAGCGTGACGCCGTTCTGCATGGCCAGCGGCAGGGAGTTCCGCCGCAACGGACCGCCGGCGCTGACCAGCGCCGAGTACACGGTTGCGTTCAACGAAGTGAAGGAGCTCGGCAGCAAGGTAAGCGCGACGCGCACCGCGGATCAGACGCTGATCGCGCAGTTCTGGGTCGACGGCCCCGGCACAGCCACGCCGCCGGGACACGCGTTCCAGATCGGGCGCGACGTCGCCGTTCTTCAGCAGAACACGCTGGTCGAGAACGCGCGGCTGTTTGCGCTGATCGGCCTCGCGGTGGCCGACGCCGGAATCTGTGCCTGGGACAACAAATACGCCTATGACCATTGGCGGCCGCTCACCGCGATTCGCGCTGCGGGCACGGACGGCAACGACGCGACCGAGGCGGATGGGGCCTGGGAGCCGCTCATTCCGACGCCGGGGTTCCCCGCCTACACATCCGGGCATAGCACGTTCAGCGGTGCGGGCCTGAAGATCATCGAGCTGTTCTACGGTAGCGACGACATCCCCTTCACGACGACTTCGGGCGACGTGCCCGGCGTCTCGCGCAGCTTCCAGAAACTGTCGGAGGCCGCGGACGAGGCCGGTCGCAGCCGCATCTACGGCGGAATTCACTGGGAGTACGACAATCAGGACGGCCTGGCGGCAGGGCGAGAGCTGGCGCTGCGCGTCTTTGACGAGTTCCTGACGCCGGTGAATGACTCGGTCGTCGAGGTTCCCAGCGATCAGATCACGCGCTGCGGGCCACTGGGCTTCTTCCCGCTGGGTCTGACGCTTCTGTCGCTCGTCGGCGCGCGCTGTATGCCGCGGCGTCGGCGACGCTGAAGTCGCGGGCGGTCGGCGCACTGCAATCCTCCCGGTGAGTCGCGGGTCGCCCCGGCGGCCCGCGACACGCCGCCAGCGCCTCCATACAATCCCATGCTCGGCGGCGCGGTTGCGAGGCGCCCCATCTGCGCGCCGGCCGAGGCCGGGGCGCGGCTCAGAATGGGAGGTATGAATGGCGGCCAGCGACAACGCGGCGGTTGAACAGCAGGTTCGAGAGTTTCGCGATCAGTTCGCGACGCTCCGCGCCGAGATCGGCAAGATGATCGTCGGTCACGCCGACATCGTCGACGGCGTGCTGGTCGCGCTGTTCGCCGGGGGGCACGTGTTGCTGGAGGGCGTCCCGGGCCTGGGCAAGACACTGCTGATTCGAACGCTGTCTCAGGCCCTGAGCCTCGAATTCAGCCGCGTGCAGTTCACCCCCGATCTGATGCCCGCCGACATCATCGGCACGAACATTATCGTCGATGACCCTGCGACCGGCCGGCGGCAGTTCCAGTTTCAGCGCGGCCCACTGTTCGCGCAGATGGTGCTGGCCGACGAGATCAACCGCGCCACGCCCAAGACGCAGTCCGCACTGCTGGAGGCGATGCAGGAGCACGCGGTCACGAGCGGCGGCGTGCAGCACCGGCTGCGCGAGCCGTTCTTCGTGATGGCGACGCAGAACCCGATCGAGCAGGAAGGCACGTATCCGCTGCCGGAGGCGCAGCTCGATCGCTTTTTCTTCAAGCTGGTCGTGGGCTACTCGACTCGCGAAGAGCTGAAGACGATCCTGGACCGCACGACCACCGGCTTCAAGCCCGAGATTCGCCCGGTGATGGACGGCGACACGATTCTGCGCGGGCAGGACCTGGTTCGCCGCGTGGTGATCGCGCCGCACGTGCAGGACTACATCATCCGCATCGTGCTCGCGACGCACCCGGCGGGGGCCTTCGCGACGCCGTCGGTGAACAAGTACATCCGCTGGGGCAGCAGCCCGCGCGGCGCGCAGGCCCTGACGCTGGCGTCGAAGATTTACGCGCTGCTGGACGGGCGCTACAACGTCAGCTTCGATGATGTCAAGAAATCGACGCAGCCCGCGCTGCGCCACCGGCTGCTGCTGAACTTCGAGGGCGAGGCCGAGGGGCTGAGCACGGACATCGTGTTGTCTGACGTGCTCACGGTCGTGACGCCGGCGGAGGCGAAGTAGGGATTGGCGAAGAGGCGCAGGGCCGGCGTTGACGCCGGTGCGAACGGGCCTGGCGAACGGCGGGGGTTGGAGTGCTTGCCACCCGGGCGGCCGGGTCCGGTGCTGCGCCGCGCGGGCGGAGTCCATCGATGGCGGGCGACGCGGGACCGAGCGGGGCGCGGGCCACGTGGCGCGAGCAACTGACGCTCCGCGCGGGCGGCCTGTTTTTCGCCGTCATGTTCGGCAACGTAGCGGTAAACGTTGCATCGATCGGGTGGGCGGGGCTGGTCGAGGGACAGATCGGGAACCTGAACAGCCAGCAGCATTGGCCGCCGCGCGTCTACGCTGAGGCGGCGGGAGTGCTGCTGCTGGGCGTCGGGATCCTGCTGGCGACGGCGGCGCTGGGTATCGCGGCGGTGGGGTTCGGGCGCGTCCGCCGCGCGTGGATGTGGTTCGGGGCTGTCGCCGTTCTGGTGTGGCTGCTCGCCGCGCCGCTCGCGTTGTTTGTCGGGCTGGGGCGGCTGGTTGCGTGGGTTGATGGGTGGTTGCGCGGCGCGTGACGGTGGGGCGTGGTTTGACGTGATTGCGGCGCGACGAGGCGTGGGCCCTTGTGTGGTTTGAGGCGAGCGCTACGCGCGGGCATGGCTACTCGCTGCGCGAGAAGCCATGCCATCCGACTCAGGCGGGCGCTACGTTTGGCATGGCTACTCGCTGCGCGAGAAGCCATGCCACCCGCCGCGCGAGAAGCCACGCCACCCTCCGCGCGAGGTGCCATTCCAGCCGCGGCTACTCGAAACGCGACTCGCGCGTTACGCTCCGCGCATGACCCCGTTCATCGAAGAGTGGAAGGGCGTCGCGCGGCCGGTCATCGGCATGCTGCACCTGCTGCCGCTGCCTGGGGCGCCGCGCTACAGCGGCGACCTGCGCCGCGTCGCCGACCGCATGATCGCGGATGCAGAGGCGCTCATGCGCGGCGGTGTGCATGGGTTGATGATCGAGAACTTCGGCGATAGCCCGTTCTACCCTGACCGCGTGCCGAGCTGGGTGCTCGCGCACATGACGCGCCTCGCGGCGGACGTGCGGCGGCGGCACGACGTGCCGCTGGGGGTAAACGTGCTGCGCAACGACGGCCGCAGCGCGCTGGCCATCGCCCACGCCGTCGGGGCGCGCTTCATCCGCGTCAACGTGTTGTGCGGCGCGATGGTTACCGATCAGGGCATCATTCAGGGCATCGCCTACGGATTGCTGCGCGATCGCGCCCTGCTCGCCGCCGAGTCGATTCGGATTCTGGCCGACGTGAGCGTCAAGCACGCCGCAGCGCTGGGCGCGGCGCGGTCGCTCGAAGACGAGGTGGCCGAAGTCACGCAGCGCGGCGGGGCGGACGGGATCGTCGTTACCGGCAGCGGCACCGGGCGACCCGCGGACCTCGAGAAACTGCAAGCGGCCCGCGCCGCGGCCGGCGAGTGCCACGTTTTCGTGGGCAGCGGAGTCTCGCCGGAGAACGTGCGACGCTACGCGCCGCTGGTTGACGGATTGATCGTGGGCTCGTCGCTCAAAGAAGGCGGCGACGCCCGCAACCCGGTTTCAGAGGCCCGCGTCAGGGCGCTGCTCGCCGGGCTGGCTTCCTGATGCGCGTCCGCGCCGCGCCACGGCGGCGTAGAGCGTAAGCAGTTCGCGGGCGTGTCGGCTCATCGACAGCCGGGTGCGCAGCGCGGGGCCGTCCTTCTGCAACGCCGCCCGCATCGCCGGGCCGGCCGCGGCGGCGATGGCCGTCGCCAGCGCGTCGGCATGCTGCGGTTCATCGACGACTACACCGTTCCGGCCATCCGCGATCGCCTCCGCCGCGCCGTTCCAGCGGGTCGTCACCACCGGCAGGCCGCAGCAGAGCGCTTCGAGCACCACGCGGCTGCACGGGTCGTACCAGGTCGGGTGGGCCAGCACGTCCGCCGCCGCATACCAGCCGCGCATGTCATCGCTGCTTCCGCAGAATTGCAACCGGGCGCTCACGCCGAGTCGCGCGGCCAGTCGTTCATACGGCCGCACTGCGTCGCGTCCGCTGACGACGGTGATAAACCGCGCGGCGCGGCCGGCCGGCGCAGCTGCGGCCTCGATCAACTCGCGCAGGCCTTTGAGCGCGAAATTGTGTGCGGCAAAGAGCGCCACGGGAGTGGAATCCGGGACTTGCAGCGCCGCCCGGCGTGCGGCGCGTAGCGCCGCGGCCTGATCGTCGGGCAGCGGTTCGATGTCTACGCCGTTGAAGATGACCGGCGTGCGGTCTGCGTGCAGCCCGTAGTCCGAGATGACCTGCCGCTGGACGTAAGCCGAGACGGCCGCCACAACCGGGCCGCGGGGATCGGACAACAGCGCGCGTTCCGCGCGCAGCAACAGGCGCTGCCGCAGATTCGTCGCGCGGCCGACCCAGCGAATGAAGCGCCCCCAGGGCGATCGCCCGCCGGCAATACCGCGCCGCACCGTCTCCGGGTATGTGCCGCCGCGGGGCTGATACACGTTCGCCGCAAAGCACGGCGTGATGGCGTGCACGATGTCGAACGCTTCCATGCGGCAGTACCGCGCCGCCTCGTCCATGAAGCGCACGATTTGCTGCGCGCGGCCCAATCCGCCGACCGGAATGGGGTGGAAGGCGAGGCCCTTGGCCGGCGGCGGCAGCGCTCCGGCGACGCAGACCACCGTGACCTCGGCGCCGGCCTGCGCCAGGCAGCGCGCCATTTCGACCGTGGAGGTTTCGGCCCCGCCCCGGCGTGCGTCGACGCCGTGCTGCACGATCGCCACTCTCATGACGCCGCGCGCCGCCGGATGCGCTGCAGAATCCGGTTGCTGCGCGCCTGGATGCGTGCGGCATACCAGCGGGCCCGCGCGGCGCGGGGTTGCAGACCCAGGTACGCGAGCAGGAAGCGCCAGCGATCGCTGCGCTGCGCGCCAATCTGCCGGGCGGAGGCGTCCAACTGCGCCAGGTCCTTCAGCAGCCAGCGCATCCGCCGCAGGCGCGGCGCGTGGGTTCGCGCCAGGTCGATCAGCGCGAACTCCGGCGGCTGCCGCCCTTCGGGGTCGATCACGGCGAATACGTGGCACAGGTACAGGTCGCGGTGGCACGTCCCGGTTTGATGAAACGCGGCGACGAAGCGCGCCAGACGCCGCGCGATCTCGTGGCGGTGCAGGTGGCGCGTGACCGGCGCGCGGCGTTGCTCGAGCGCCGGCCAGGCCCGGTCGAAAGCATCGCCCGAGACGCTTTCGAGCACGACCACGCTGCGCCGCTCGATCGCACCGACCATGTCTTCGGCCACCGCCACCGCAGTGGGCGAGGGCACGTGGGCCCCGGCCAGTTGCGCGGCCTGATCGTATTCCCACCATGCGGTGCTGTGCCGCGCGGACTGCCGCCGAATGCGGTCGAGCTGCGCCCGCCACGGAGCGCGGGCATAGCGCTTGACGTAAAGCACGTGGGCCGCGCCGCCGCACTGGAACTCCCAGCGCCAGCGCTCGCGGCGACCCAGGCCGGGTTTGGTCAGGGCCTGCCACTTGCCGGGAAAGCGGCCGGAAGCGGGGCTCTCGTCGAGCAGGGCGGACACGTCCGCCATGCCCACTTCGGCCAGGCGCGCCTGCCACGCAGGATCGATGCGGCTCACTCGGCTCACACGGGCTCCCGTTCGCCGGCGGCACGCGGCGTCTCGAGCGCGAGCTGTCGGGTCCAGGCCTCGAACAGCCCATTCATCTTGATGCGCTGCCGCTCGTGCCGCTCCCAGCGGGCCGAGATCGCCTCGATCTGCCGGGCGCGCGGTTTGAGCTCGGGCGTCAGCCGCTCCGCGCCAAAATATCGCAGCAGAAAGCGCAGCCGCTCCGACCGCGTGGTGAACGGCAGCGCCGACGCCGTCACCGCCGCCAGCTCTTCGGGCCACATTCGGGCGGCGCGACCCGGCAACCGCCGCGGCGGCTCCGCGTCGAGGAAGAAGAATTCCGGACCGCTGTCGGGATCGATGCGGACGAGAATGTTGCGCCAGAAGAGCTGTCCATGCGCGAAGCCGGCCGCGTGCATCGCGGCGAGCTGATCGGCGAGGCGGTCCAGCATCGCACTGCGCTGCGATCCGCTCAGCGGGCGGCGGCCGGCGCACACGTCGGCGGCGAAAGTCGTCAGATTCGCGGCGTCGGGAACTTCTTCGGTAATGAGGAAGCAGGCCGAAACGAAGTGTGCGATGCGCCGCGCGCCGCAGGCGACCGGACGCACCGCCGGAATGCCCCGGCTGCGCATCGCCGAGAGCCAGCGGAATTCGGCCTGTCCGCGATGCTCGCCGATGAACGTACCGCGAAACGCACCGCGCAGCCGCTTTCGCCAGCGCGTGTAGAGGTAGCGCTTCACGAAGAAACCCGGCGCGCCGCCGGGGCCGGAAACGTGCAGGGTGTCGGTCGTGCGGCTCCAGGCGACGATGCGACCCTCGGTGCGACTCAGCACCGCATCGACGCGGTCCAGCCCGCAGGCGCGCAGTCCGTCGCGATAGGCAGGTTCGATTCGAATGTGGTCGCTTCTGAACATCGGTCGCCTGTTTGCGGCCACGGCCTGCGACTTCCGGGCGAAGTGCGGCCGGCGTCGGAGCTGCGCCGACCGGTGGACTTTGTTGGCGGGGTCGCCGCCGTCACGGGCGGGCGGCCGCCAGCAGTTCGTCGACCGATTGCATCACGTGCTCGGCCGAGATCGCGCGCATGCAGCGATGATCCAGCGGGCAGCGCGGCAACTGGCACGGCCCGCACTCCACCCGCGCCTGCAGCGTGATCTCGCCGGCGTATTCGCTTTCGGTCCACACCGGGTCGGTCGGCCCGAAGATTGTAACCGTGGGGACGTTGAATGCACTTCCATAGTGCCGGGGACCGGTGTCGTTGCAGATCAGTAGCGCCGCGTCGCGCACCAGCGGCTTGAGCGATCCCAGCGTCGTGCCCGGGCGGTCGAACAGGAGCGGGCGGGCGCGGCACCCTTCCTGGATCTTCCGCAGAAGCGGCATCTCGCCCGGCGCGCCCGCCAACACGCAGCGCAGGTCGCGCTGCACGGCAAGCTGGTCGCAGACTTCGGCGAAACGCTCCGGAAGCCAGCACTTGGCCGCGCCGAACGCCGCACCCGGAACGATCAGGGCGTATGGGGAATTCGCGCTCAGGCCGTGCCGACGGCGGAGCTCGGCCGCGGCGGCTTCGTCCTGCGCGGTACAAACGAGTTGGGGCGCGAGCACATCGACGGTGCAGCCGACGCGCCGGGCGATCTCCGCGTAGTAGGGCAGCATCGACACCGGGACGAACTCGCCTTCACGCCGCTGGGGCGAGAGCCGGTCGGTCAGCAGCCAGCCGCGGCCGTCCCGCGAATACCCCACCCGGCGGGCAGCGCCGCCCGCCCAGATCGCCGCCGCGGCCTTGAACGAGTTGGTCAGCAGCAGCGCGAGGTCAACGCGGCGTGCGCGCAACGTAGCCGCCACCTGCCAGGCGCCGGCGATTCCGGCCGGCCAGAGAAGCTGATCGTCGTTCCAGCCGCCGCCGGCGACGACGTCGGCCACGTAGCCCCGCATGAGAAACGTGATGCGCGCCTTCGAAAAATGCCGGCGAATCGCGGCCAGGGTCGGGGTGGCCAGCACGACGTCGCCGACCCAGTTGGGAAGAACCACGAGAATCCGCTCGGGCATGCTGGCGGCGTCCGTCGACATACGCGCGGAGTTTACCCGCGACCCTGCGGCGTGCTCAGGGCGGCGCGGCGGGGAAGCTGTGCAGCAAAGCCCGCCGCCGGGGTCCACGCGGTTTGACCCCGGCGCGCAAGCGATTAGGATTCCGCGGCAGCGCCAACACAAGGCCCGCGCCTGGGCGACCGACGTCCCCGGCCGAAGAAGAGCATGCAACCAACCGATGGCGAACTTGTACAGGCGTGCCTTCGCGGCGAGCAGGCTGCGTGGAACACGCTGATTGAGCGTTACGGCCGGCTGGTCTACTCCATCCCGCGCAAGCTGGGCTTTGGACCGACGGAAGCGGACGACGTCTTCCAAACGGTGTTCGGAATTGTGTTTCGCCGGCTTCAGGCGCTGCGCGACGACACCCGGCTTTCGGCGTGGCTGATCCGAACGACGTATCGGGAGTGCTGGCGGATGAAGCGCGGCCGGGGCGCAGACCGCGCTTTGGACGACAGTTATAGCGCCGAGGGGGTTCCGGCCGAGGAAGTGGTTCTTCGAGAAGAACGACAACAGATTGTGAGACAAGCACTTACGCAGATCGATGCGCGGTGTCGCGAATTGCTCTCGGCGCTGTTTCTGGAAGCCGAGCCGGGCAGCTATGACGCGATCTCGGCTCGGTTGGGGATGCCGGTGGGCAGCATCGGTCCGACGCGGGCCCGGTGTTTCAAGAAACTGGAAGATGTTCTACGGGTTCTTGGGCTATAAGTATTTGTGGGATATTAAATTACGGACGGCTAGATCCGTTATCACTCGAATACGCTGCGGCGGCGGGCCGTGGGTTTTGCCGCCCGTGCCAAAATGAACGCGTCGGGCGTATTTTGGGCGGCCACGCCGCCTCTGGTAGCATGGATCAGGAGCTGCCATGAACCCGAATGCCAAGCCCGACTACGAACAGTTGATCGCCTATGCCGCCGGCGAGTTGGCGGGCGAGGCGGTCGGCGCCGTCGAACAGGCGGCCCGCAACGACGCTGACGCGGCGGCCACAGTGAGCCGCTTCCGCGCCGTCGCCGATGCGGTTCGCACTGATCGCACCGAAGCGCCGCCGGCGGAGTCGCTGGCCGCGGCGCGGGCGCTGTTCCGCCCGGTCTCGTCGCCGTCGCTGCTGGACCGCGTTCGGCGCGTGATCGCGGAGCTGGTGTACGACAGTCGTCGGCAGCCGGCGCTGGTCGGGGTGCGCGGTGCGGAGCAGGGGTATCAGCTTTGCTTCGAGAGCGAGTTTGCGGATGTGGACTTGCAGGTCGAGCCGGTTGCGGGCGCGGCGACGCGCCGGGTGACGGGTCAGATTACGCCGCGCGGCCCGGCGCGGGCGGCGACGGTGGTGTTTTCGATCGGGGGCGAGGGTGCGGCGGTGCGAACCGCGGCGGCGGACGACGGCGGACTGTTCAGCGTCGAGATGACTGCGGGCAGCTTCGAGCTGACGATCACGACGGCGGACGGCGTGCTGGTGCTGCCGGGCGTTGAGGTTCGCTAGAAGAATTAGAAAATCCGGGGTCGCGTACGCGGAGCACGCGTGCGCGCGGATTGGGGTAGCGCCGGTCCGGGCCGATGGCGGTCGCGGGCGGCGCCTCGCAGGGACGAAGGGCAGTGGCGGAGATCACCGAACTGGTGAGCGATCTGCTTGCGCTACCCGCTTCGGAGCGCGCGGCGAAGCTGCGCGCCCGCGGCGATGCGACCGTCGTGGCCCAGGAGCTCGCGGACGAGATCGATCGACTGGCCGTTACCGAGGTGACGCGCGCCATGGCCGTCAGTGAGATGCTCACCGAGTTCACGCGCGACCTGGACGACGGCGCGGTCCGTGCTCGTGCGCTGCGGGCTCGCGCGCAGGTGCTCGGCTACGCGGGCCGCTTCGACGAGGCGCTGGGTTTCTACGAAGAGGCGGCCGCGGCCGCGACGGGCGCCGGCGCGATGCTCGAGGCGGCGCACGCCCGCATGTCGTCGCTGCACGCGCTGGCCAGTCTCGGTCGCTACGATGCGGCCATCGCGGCGGGTGAGGCGGCCCGTGCGGCGTTTCTCTCTGCGGGCGAACAGGTTCAGGCGGCGCGGGCGGACGTGAATCTCGGCGCGACGCTGCAAATGTGCGACCGCCCCGCGGACGCCATCGCCCACCTGAATCGCGCCCGTCCGCTCTTTGCCGACGATCCGGTCACGCTGGCGAAGATCGACAGCAACCGCGGGCATGCCTTTCTGGGGATGGACGCTTTTCCCGAAGCCGAACAGGCATACCTGGCCGCGCAACCGACGTTCGAACGCGAGGGCATGAGCTGGGCCGCGGCGATCGTCGCCGGAAACCTGGCGGAACTTGCGACGCGCCAGGGCCGCCTGCAGGCGGCCTTCACGCGTTTCGAACGGGCCCGTCGCCTGCTGGAAGCCGACGAAACGCCGGCGGAACTCGCGCGGCTGGCGGCGGAGCAGGCCGATGCGCTGGCGACGCTGGGCCTGCTCGACGAGGCGGTCGCTGCGTATCGTGCGGCGCTGCCGCAGCTTCAGGCCGCCGGCATGGCGGCCGAGGCGACCCGCGCACATGCCGGTCTGGGACGGGTGTGGATGCGCCTGGATCGCACCGAAGAGGCCCGCCCGCATCTGGAAGCGGCGGCGAGCGGCTTCGACGCGCTGGGCCTGGCGACGGCCCGCGCCCGGCTCGACGTGCTGCGCAGCGCGCTGCCCGACGTGCACCAGGATCGCCGCAGGGTCCGTGATCTGCTGCAGAGCGCCGTCGAGCGGCTCGCCGATCGACCGGCGGAGGAGGCGGCGGCGCGCTACCATCTGGCCCGCGCCGCGCTGGCTGACGGCGATCTGATGACGGCCGAGCAGCAATTGGCGGCGGCCATGCAGTCCGCCGCGTCGCTCGACCTGGCCCCGCTGGCGGCCGACGTGCTGCACGCCCGCGCGGCGCTCGCGCGGGCGCGGGGCGACAGCGACGGCTGCCGGGCCGATCTGCGCGCGGCCATCGACCAGTTGGAGCGCATTCGCGGTTCGCTGCACGCCGATCGCTTTCGCGCCGCGTTCCACGCCGACCGAATGGGGATTTACGAGGACGCCGTGCGGGCCGCGCTCGACGCGGGGGATGCGGAGGAAGCGCTCGCGGCGGTCGAACGCGCGAAGAGCCGCTCGCTGCTGGATCTCGTCGGCGGTCTGGACGCGGCGGAGTGCGACACCGCCGGCGAAGACGACCCGGCGGCCGCGGCGCTCGCGCGTGAACTCGCGCAACATCGGCAGTCGCTCAACGGTCTCTACAGTCGTTTGGCGGATGCCGCCCTGGGCGATGACCCCGCGGTTCCGCTGGACCGCTGGCGCGAGCAGATCGGCGTCTCGGAGCGGGCGATCGCGCAGCTCGAGGCCCGGCTGGCCAACGCCCGCGGCGTGGCGGGGCTGTTCGCGCCGCCGATCGAGGCGCCGGCGGTGCTGGCCGCGCTTCCGAGCGGCGGGCGACTCGTCGAGTATTTCGCGATCGGCGGGGAAGTGCTGGCGCTCGTGGCCGGCGATGCGCGGGTCGTGGTGGTTGGCGCGCTCGGTTCGGTCGACGCGCTGACGGAGCGCGTGCGCCGCCTGTATTTCCAGGTGCGCCGCGCCATGCGGCCGGGCGCGACCGACGGCGCGCGCGGCCTGCGCTTGTTGGAAGACACACAGCGCGAGCTCGAAGCGCTCTACTCGGCGCTGATCGCGCCGCTGCGCCGCGCGCTGGGCGACGCACGCCGCGTGGCGATCGTGCCGCACGGTCCGCTGCACGCCGTGCCGTTTCCGGCGCTGTGGAGCGGCCGGCATTACCTGATGGACGAATTCGAGGTCGTGTCCGCCCCGAGCGCCAGCGTCTATTCGCGCTGCCGCGCCGTGCGACCGGCGCCGCGCGACTTGGCCGCGCTGGTGCTGGGCGTGCCGGATGAGGCGGCGCCGTGCATCGCCGATGAAGCGGCGCGCGTGGCTGCGGTGCTGCGCGGGGCGCGGTCGCTGCTGGGAGCGAGCGCGACGACCGCGGCCTTCGCCGCCGCGGCCCGCGAGGCCGACTTGCTGCACATCGCCTGTCACGGGTTTTTCTCCGCAGAAAGCCCGCTGGCGTCCGGGCTGAAGCTGGCGGACGGCTGGCTGACCATGCGCGACATCTACGCACTGCGCACGCCGGCGCGGCTGGCGACGCTGAGCGGGTGCGAGACGGGCCGCACCGTCGTTTCGTCCGGCGACGAGTTGGTGGGGCTGACGCGCGGGTTCTTTGCGGCGGGCGTTTCCGCGCTGCTGGTCAGCCTGTGGACGGTGAATGACGCCAGCACCGCCGATCTGATGACGCGGTTTTACACCGACTGGCAGGGCGGGCGCGGGACGCGCCGCGCTGCCGAGTGTTTTCGCGCTGCGCAGCAGGAATTGGCCGCGTCGCGGCCGCATCCTGCGTTCTGGGCGCCTTTTGTCATGATGGGTGACGCATGAATACGCCCTGGTATCGAGTCTCGCTGCGATCCGTGCTCGTTCCGGCGATGATCGCGATGGGCGCGGCGGCCGCCGCGCTCGCCGGCGAGGATGCCCTTCTGCCCGGCGCGGTGATGGCCCGCCTGCAGCCGGGCGTGGACGTGACCGCATTTCGCGCCCGTTACGGGAACCCGCTGATTCAGGCGGAAATCGCCTCGCGCGGCATCTACGTCTTCGCCACGCCCGCCGCTCAGAGCGACGCGCAGTTCGAAGCGGCGCTGCGGCTCGACGCCGATGTGCAATGGGCGGAGTTGAACTACGCTGCGGACGCACCCGAGGCCAGCGGCCGGAACTTCTTCCTGAACGAAGTGGCGTCGCCTTCGCCCTTCGACAATCAACTGGCGTGGGGACAGATCGGGTTGCCCGGCGCGCAGACCGTCAGCAGCGGCGGCGGCGTGCTGATCGCGATCGTCGACAGCGGCATCGACGCGGCGCACCCGATTTTCGCCGGGAGACTCAGCCCGGCCGGCCGAAACTTCGTTCCGGGCGCGGGTCCGGGCGACATCGCCGACGTGGGCGACGGCCTCGACAACGACAACGACGGCGACATCGACGAGATGCGCGGGCACGGCACGCACGTGGCCGCGCTGGCGGCGCACGTCGCGCCGGGCGCGACCATCCTGCCGGTTCGCGTGCTCGATAGCGACGGCGACACCAACCTCTTCATCGTCGCCGCCGGTATCTACCACGCGATCGATGCGGGAGCGCAGGTCATCAACGTCAGCCTTGGATCGACGTATCGCTCCGACCTGATCGAGGACGCGGTGGACGAGGCGGGACAGGCCGGCATCGTGGTTGTCGCGGCCGTCGGGAATCTGAACCGTGCCGCGCCGCAGGAATATCCGGCGATGTTCCCCGGCGTCATCAGCGTCGGCGCGGTCGACGCCGCGGACCGGCGGGCCGGCTTCAGCAACTACAATACGCTGCTGACGTTGTGCGCACCGGGCGATGACATTTACGGGGCGGTGCCGGGCGCGCACTACGCCCAATGGGACGGGACGAGCTTCGCCACGCCGCTCGTCGCCGGGACTGCGGCGCTGCTGATCTCTCACCATCCGGAGTGGAGCGCCGGGCCGACGCGGGCGGCGCAGGTGGCCGGCTTCCTGCAGGCCTCCGCCGCGAACATCGACGCGCTGAACCCGGGCTACGCGGGGCTGCTCGGCGCGGGCCGGCTCGACGCCGCGGCGGCGCTGGCGCTCGACGTGTTGATTTCTTCGAAGACCACCCACGCGACCGGCGGGACACAGCCGGCGGCGGTGGCGGCGGCGGATCTCGACGGCGACAGCTATCCCGAACTCATCATCGCGCATGCCGGGTCGGACACGGTCGCGGTTCTCCGCAACCTCCGCGACGGCGCGTTCGCTCCGCCGCTTCTCACGAACGTGCCGGCGGGGCCGAGCGATATCGCGATCGGCGATTTGACCGGCGACGGCCGCGCCGACGTCGTCGTGACCTGCGAAACCGCCGGGCGATTGGTGCTGCTGGGCAACATCGGCGGCGGCGGGTTGCAGCTTCTCGATACGTACGTCACGCAACTCGGGCCCGAGGCGGCGGCGATCGCCGACTTCAACGGCGACGAAACGCTCGACGTGGCGGTCGCGAACAGCGGGGCGAACACGGTCTCGGTCTTCTTTAACTTTGGAGACGGGACGCTGGCGAGCCCGATGCACGTCGCGGTCGGTCTACGTCCCGTCTCGATCGCCGCAGGCGACATCGACGCCGACGGGGACGTTGACCTGGTGGCTTCCAACCGCGACGGCGCGAGTGTCACGGTGCTGCACAACAACGGAGCGGGCGGGCTGACGGCGGTGGCGACGCTGGCGAGCGGCAACGATCCGCGCAGTGTGCAGCTCGCCGACCTGGACGGCGACGGTCGCCCGGACATCGTCGCGGCGAACGTCGATGACGACAGCCTCAGCGTGTTTTGGAATCAGGGCGGCGTGTTCGCCCCGCAGGCGGTCGAGCCGTTGCCGCCCGCCGCGCAATTGAACGCGGTCGTGGTCGCCGACGCGGACTGCGATGGGGCGGCGGACCTGATTGTGGCCGGCGGCGACGTCGGTTTCGGCATGGCCGGAGCGCTGATGAACCGCGGCGGGCGCGACTTCGCTCCGATGGTCGTGCTGCGCGACTTGACGGGCGGCGACGGGCTGGCGGCGGCGGATCTGGATCGCGACGGCGACGGCGAGATCATCGTCATGGACGAGGCTGCGGCCTTACTCGCCGTGCTGTGGAATGAAAGCTGTGCCGGGCCGGCCGCGGGCGATACGAATTGCGATGGGCGGATCGACTTGTTCGACATCGATCCGTTCGTGCTGGCCTTGCTGTCGGCCGAGGCGTACACGGAGGCGTATCCGGCCTGCGATCTGCGGAGTGCGGACATGGACGGCGACGGCCGCGTGAGCTTCTTCGACATCGATGGCTTCGTCGACGCGCTGTTTTGAAGCGGGTGGGCGGTTTGGGCACTGGGTGACTCTAATGGACGTGGGGGCATGGGTGGAGCGGGCATTTTGCCCGCTGCGCGGGCCAACACGGGCGGGCAGGATGCCCACCCCACCCACTCGGCGACGGGCGGGCAGGATGCCCACCCCACCCACTCTGCGACGGGCGGGATGCCCACCCCGCCCAGATTGCGTTGCACCTCAACGTGCGCGGCGGCGAGATCAGCGCCGCACCGTGATCGCCTGCCCGCTGGAGTATTGCAGGGCGGGTCCGCACACGGCCTCAATCGCCGCGGCGATCGCATCCGGATCGAGCACGACCTCCGCCGGTATGTCGGGGGCGACGCTGCGCAGCATGCGCGTTTCGGTCGCGCCCGGCGCGATGGCGAAAACGCGAATGCCCGCGGGGCGTCCCTCCTCCGCTGTGGAGCGCGTGAACGCGTTGATGAACGCCTTGGACGCGCCGTACACACCCAGCCCGGGGAACGCATCGTAGGCCGCCACCGATGAGAGGTTGACGATCGTCCCGCCGCCGGCGACCTGCAACAGGGGCCAGATGGCCTGCGTCAGGCGAAACACGGCCGAGACGTTGGTCGCCAGCAAGGCATCGAAATCGCCGGCGGTCATCTCCGCGACGCTGGCGAGCGGCGCGACGCCGGCGTTGTTCACCAGCACATCGACGCGCCCGAACGCCCGCCGCGCGACATCGGCGACGCGCCCGGCCGCATCCGCCCGGGCCAGATCGCAGGCCAGAGTCTCCACGCGCGGGCTGCCGGCCTGTACGGCTTCGTGCTCGACGGTCTTCAACGCGGCGGAATCGCGCGCGACCAGCAGCAGAGCGTAGCCGCCGCGCGCGAAGCGCAGCGCGGTCGCGCGGCCGATTCCGCGACTGCCGCCGGTGATAATCGCGACTGCGTTGGCGGGCATCGAACGGCTCCTTTCGCCGATCGGGGTTCGTGCGCGGCGCGAACGGTCGCCGCTGCGGGTGCGTGCTGCGCCGGCGGCGCGACGGCTATGCGGCCGCGGGCGACACGGGCCTGAGGCCCACCCAGCGCCGCAGAATGCCGTGACCGGCGTAGATCAGCGGCGTGATCGCGATCGCCAGCGCGAACTTGAGCAGGTAGCCGGTTGCGGCGATTCCGAGAATGCTGTCGAAACCGGCCGGCGGCGTGCCGGGCGCGGGAAACGCCCGACGGCCGAGGTCGAACGCGATGTAGGAGACGACGAAACTGTCGATCATCTGCGAGAACACGGTGCTTCCGGTGGCCCGCAGCCAGATCGCGCGCCCGCCGGTCATGCGCTTCAGCACGCCGAAGATGGTGATATCGCACAACTGGCCGATCAGGTACGCGACAAGCGAGGCGATGTACATGATGCGGCTGCTGCCGAAGACGGTCTGAAAGGCGTCTTCGCTGACGTTGAAGGGCGCGTCCAGCCGCGGCATCGCCAGGGCGATGTTCATGATGACGAACACGAACAGGCCCATCGTCAGGCTGATGTAGGTGACGCGCCGCGCGCCGCGTGCGCCGTAGTATTCGTTGATCAGGTCGGTGAGCAGGAAGGTAACGGGGAAGGCGAGCATGCCGCAGGTGTGGTCGATCGCCTTGATTCCGAAGATCGGGAACGGCAGCGGGATGCTGAACAGCTTGATGCCGACCACGTCGGAGATGATCAGGCAGGCCGAGGCCAGCGCTGTGAGCCAGATGTAGATCCGCTGTTGGATGGTCCAATCCGGCGCTGCGCCGAGCGGCGCAAGGGGGGTGGACTCAATCTGCGAATTCGGTGCGCCAGCCATGTCGCGTTCTCCGGCCCGGTGTCGCGCGGCGCGGAGGCCGCGCTGCGGTCGCGCAGTGTAGTCACCTCGCAGTGGGGCGGCGAATGCATGACCGGAGTTTTGTCGGTGGCGTGACGCGTGGCCGCGGTGCGTCGGCGGGTGCGGCCGCGGCGAACGAAACACCGCGGGCGCTGATCGATCAGATCGATCAGCGCCCGCGGCACACGGTACTCGTCAAAACCTGTCGGAGCGCCGCGCGAGCGGCGTTGGCCGCTACGGCAGCGCGGCCGGCGCCGTCTCGGCGTACTCCAGCGCCTGGATCAGCGCATCGCGGACGAAGTCGGGGTTGTGCACGCCGTTGCCGCCGCCGGCGATTACGTAGTAGTAGATGTACCGGGCTTTCTTGATGTTGTCGGGGATGCGGGCCTGGCCGGCGGAGTTCGGTCCGCCCTCGCTGGTGTATTCCCAGCTCAGCAGCCCCTTGCTGTTGATGTCGTTGCTCGACGCCCAGGCCTCGAGGGCTTCGAGCAGCAGATCGACGCGGTAGTCGATCTCGGCTTCGAGTCCGGCGATCTTGGCCTCGGCGGCCTCCTTCGAACCGTGGCACTCGGCGCAGGATTCGAAGTTGACCTCGAACGTGTGGCCGGAGACCGCGGGGGCGATGCCCTCGACGATCGGCTTGCGGAAGACGTGGCAGGTCGAGCACTGCTCGGCGACGTTCAGGTGCACGCTGGCGCGCGGAGCGACAATCGGCGGCGTGTTGGCCGGGACCGGCATCTCGCCGAAGAACACGTTGACCTGGTCGCTGGGGTGCGGCTCGCGCGAGCCGTCGGTCCAGACGCGGTCGCGGGAGTGGTGGCACTGGCCGCAGATGTTGAAGCGGGCGGGGTTGGTCGCGTCCGCTACCGATGTGCTCGGCTCAGTGAACTTGATCTGCTCAAAGCGGAGCTGGTAGTCGCGCCCGTCCTCGGGGGTGGCCGCATTGCCGGTCCGCTTGTGCGGGTCGTGGCAAATCGCGCAGGTGATGCCCGCCATCTGCTCGGAGGTTTTGCCGGAAAGCAGCGTATCGGGCACGGTCTCGCCCTGGATCACCTTGTGGTAGAAGTAGTCGCCCGAGTGGCAAACGCCGCAGGAGCTCAGCGACGTTCCAGCAGCGAAACGCGGCACCAGTTCCGGCTCGACGGCGGCGTGCTTGGACATCGCCCAGTCTTCGAAGTTCGGGTGGTGCTCGCCGGTGTGGCATTTTCCGCACACGTCTGCGGAAATGCTGATCACCGGACGGAGGGACTCGTCGTTCACGTTGTTGGCGTGGTCGCCGCCGGCGCCGTGGCAGGATTCGCAGCCGACGCCCGCGAGGGCATCGGTGGTCGCGCGGTCGACGAAGCCGCCGGCCTCGCCGAAGCCGACGCTGTGGCAGCCGACGCACTGGGCGTTGTTCTGCTGGCCGATGGCCTCGAGCGTCTCATAAGCCTTGGCGTGCAGCGTCGCCGACCAGTCGGTGTGCTGGTTCTGGTGGCAGAGCGAGCAGCGTTCGGAGCCGACGAACTTGCCCGTCAGACCGCTGTTCCCACGCGGTCCGGACGTGTTGTCGTTCGTGTTGCCGGAGGTGTTGTCGTTCGTATTGCCCGAAGTGTTGTCGTTCGTGTTTGTGTTTGTGTTGGTGTTCGCGTTCGTGTTGCCGTCCGGGACCGGGAAATTCGGACAGCCGGTCGACAGCACCAGAAGCAGGGGTGCGACGGTCAGCGTCGCAACTGCTGCGAATCGGATTCGTCCGCGCGAGCGTGTCATGTGGAGCCTCCGAGCAGATTCGAGTACGAGTCCGTGACGACGTGTGCCTTCTTCGGCCCACTGGAAGTTTGAACTAGCAATTCGCGTGCCTCAAGAAAGCGATCCGGTCGATCCGCGGGGCGAAGCGGTCTTGAGATTCGCGAATCGCTGATTCGCTTCTCTGCGACACGGTAGTGAGCACAACCGGCAAGCACAAGCAAACTGGGCGTAAGGCAATTCCTGATGTAATTCGCACCGAGTTGGTCCCAAACGCGGCGGATGAAACTCTCGCGCACGCCGCACGGCCCGGCCCGCCGGGTCGCTTCGCGGTATGCTGCGTGCCACGAAGGTGCGGTGAGTATGCAGGGAATCGGCCCAATGTCTGGTTGCAGTCTCCTCCAAACCTGGCGCGGTGTTTTCACGAGGCGCTGCGTGGCTTTTGCGGCGGCGGCGGCGTGTCTGCTCGGCCTGTGGCTGCAACCGGCGCGCGGCCAGGACCGCGAGAATTGCCTGTATTGCCATCAGTTTCCCGGTTTGAGCCGCTTCGACACGCAGTCCAACAGCGTGCGCTTGTTCTATATCGATCCGAGCCACGTTCGGGATGGTCTGCACCCGCACGCGCGGCTGGCGTGCACCGACTGCCACCCGCGCGACGAAGTGGGTGTGGTCCCGCACCGCGCCGTGACGCCGGTGGATTGCACGCGACAGTGCCACCTGGCGCGGCCGGACGCGCCGCCGCGGCAGTTCAGCCACGAGAGCGTCGAGCGGCTGCTGAACCAGAGCGCGCACAGCCTGGAAGCGCTCTCGAAAGTTGAGCTCCAGGGCGGGCCACTGCTCGCGCCGGGGCAGTCCGCGTGTCTCTACTGCCACGACGAGCCGGTCTTTTCCCGCGATTTCCGGCATGCGAATCTGGGAAACCTGAACGTCGGCCGCTGTGACGTCTGTCACCGTGTGGGCGTGCCGATGGACACCGGGTACTTCCTGCGGCACGTGGTAGCCCGGCTGCAGCCGACCCGCCCGACGCTGGAATTGGCGCAGGCCTGCGCGGTCTGCCACAGCGATCCGAAATTCCGCGCAGAGCGAGAAGGAAGCGACCCGGTCGCCAGCTTCGTCCGCAGCTTTCACGGCAAGGCCGCGCTACTGGGAGACCAGGACACCGCCGGCTGCGTCGATTGCCACGTACGCCCCAACCAGAGCGCGCACCTGATGCTCGGCGCCGACCATCCCGATTCGGCCGTTTTTGCGACGCGGGTGGCGGATTCATGCCGCAGCACCGACTGCCACCCGGGCGCCGACAAGAGCATCGGCGCGACGGCCGTGCACCTCGACCTGCCGCTCTCCCGCGGGACGATCGACTATCTGATTGCTTGGGCGTTCATCGGTTTGACCGTAATTTCGTTCGGCCCGTCGGCGCTGATCGTCGTGCTGGAACTGCTGCAACTGGTGATCGGGCGTCGGGCGCGGCCGTCGGTTCCGCTGCACCACGTGGTCGATGCGGTCATGCAGCACCCGCGCGGCCCGGTGCGGCTGCAGCGCTTCACGCGGCTGCAGCGCGTGCAGCACTGGCTGCTCTCGCTCCTCTTTGCCCTGCTGGTCATTACGGGCTTCCCGCTGAAATTCCCTGAACAAGGATGGGCCGCCGCGACCATCGACCTGTTCGGCGGCCTGGGCAACGCGCGCGTCGTGCATCACTGGGTCGGCCTGGCGCTGCTGATCGGACTGGCTGCGCACCTGATGAACATCCTGCGCGGCGTGCTCGTTCGCGCCGCGGAGCGCAGCCCGGACGGCAAGGCGCATGGCCTGTTCAAGGCGATCGGCACGCTGCCGTTCGTGCTGTCGTGGAGCGATTTCAAGCGCGTCAATCAACTTCTCGCGTATCTGCTCGGCCTGCGGCGCGAGCGGCCGACCTTCGGGCGGTTCAGCGCCACCGAGAAGTTCGAGTATTTCGGCGTGCTGTGGGGGACGACGCTGCTGGGGCTGACGGGCCTGATGCTGTGGGGCGAGCAGATTACCTCGCACTTTCTGGGCGGCCGGGCCTTCAACATCGCGACCATCATCCACACCTACGAGGCGTTCCTGGCGCTGATTCACGTGGGCATTCTGCACATTTTCAACGTGATCCTCTCGCCGGCGGTGTTCCCGCTCTCGCGGGCGACGCTGACGGGCGAGACGCCGGCGCACAAGCTGGCCGAAGAACACGGCGATTTCGTGCTGGACGCGGCTCGCGATCTCGGCGTCTCGGTGCCCGCGGGCTCGGAGGCTGCGCATGGCTAGCCGCACCTCCCACCCCCCCAAACGCGCTCGCCGGTTGCTGGCCGGGCTCCTGCGGTTTCTGACCTTCGGCGTGCTGCAGCGCATTTACGCCGCCGCCATGATCGTCGCGATCGTGTGGGTGAGCTGGGCGGCGGTGCGCTACCTGATCGTCTCGCTGATCTCGCCGATTCAGACGCCCGCGCAGATTTCCGGTGTGCCGCTGCGCATGGACGACGCGCTGCTGCACGGCGCGCGGACGGACTGGCTCGGCCTCTCCGCGGTCGACAATCCGCGTTCGCCCCCGTCGCACTTTCACCGCTTCGAGACGTGGATTCAGGCCGATCCCTACAACGATTGCACGCGGAGCGGCTGTCATGGGCCGCTCCCACACTCGAAATCAAAGGAAGTTCGTGCGTTCGCCAACATGCACGCCACGTCGATGCACTGCGGCGTCTGCCATTTCAAGTCCGACAGCACGCCGCTGAACGTCGTCTGGTACGACCTGCGAAATGGAAACGTGCGCGAGCGGCCCACGCTGCTCGAAGCGTACGACTGGCTGGAGCAACGGGCGCGTAACACTGCGGCCGACTTCGACCGCGGCCCGCAGCGCGAAATCGCGCGGCTGCTCCGCACGGCCGCGGAAGAGGGCGGCGGCGTTCCCGTGTTGAATCGCCTCGCCGACGACATCGCCGCCGTCCGCCCCGCCAGCGAGCCGCTGATGCAGTTGCTGGAGCAGGCGCGGGATGCGGTGCGCACGTCGCTGCGCGGGTCGTACGGGGCGAAGCTGGCCCTGCGCGACGCAAACGGCCGGCCGATGCTGTCGCATCCCGGCGCCGAGGGCGCGGTCGCCGAGTGGCTGGCGCGCGGGGCGCAAACCAGCGGCGCCGAGCGCGAGCAACTGCTTGGCGCGGTGCATCCGCTGCGGCGCTCGACGCCGCTCGACTGCGGCGCTTGCCATCACGCCGACAATGCGATGCTGCAATACGCGGCCGCCGGGTATCCCGCTGCGCGGCTGCGGGCCCTGACGCAGTCCATGATCTTCGACATGATTCAGCACATCCGCGAGGGTCGTCCGTTCCACATTCCGATGGTCGGCGCGCCGCTCCCGCCGCCGGCTTCTCAACCCGCGACGAATCCGTAAGCCGCGCGTCGCACCCGGCGCCGCGTGGCCCGCTGCATTGAGCCTGTGAACTTCTTGGCTTCGCTTACTATCGTGAGCGGTTCGCGAGCCCCGTGGGCGGGCAAAATGCCCACCCCACCCCGAAAACTCACAGACTCATTGGCCCGCGCGTACCACTCCGCGGCCGCTCGCGAATAACCGCGCGCTGCTCCAGAATACGCCCCCGTGAATTCACCCCCACCGGCACCGCCGCCCGCCGACTCGCCGTCGGCCCATTCGCACGTGCAGCAGTTTCTGCGGCGGCTGCTCGATCGCATCATGGCGCTGCATGCCGCCGGGGCGCGGGGCGACGTGGATGCAGCCCGTCTGGACAGCTTGGCGCTGGCCGTGGCGCTGCTACGGCACGGCGGCGACAGCGCACAGGCCGCGCGACCGCTCCAGCTTGCGGTGCTGGGTCCGACGCAGGTCGGCAAGAGCACCGTGACGAACCTGCTGCTCGGGCAATCCGCCGCCGGCGTCAGCCCCCTGGCGGGATACACGGTGCACGCCCAGGGATTTCAAATCGGCGGCGAGGCCAGTTCGGCCTGGTCGCAAGCGCTGTTCCCTGGTGCGGAGCGCGTTGCACGGGAGCACCTGACGCCGGAGCGGCTGGACACCTGGTCGCTCGAGGTCGTCCGCAGCGCCGGCGAGTCGGCGTCGGCGACGCTGCCGCCGGGCGCAGTGGTGTGGGACTCTCCGGACTTCGACTCGCTCGCGGCGCGCCGCTATCGCGAAGCCGTGCTCGAACTGGCGGCGCTGGCGGATGTGTACGTGCTGGTGCTGAGCAAAGAGAAATATTCGGATCTGACGGCCTGGGAGTTCGTGCAACTGCTCGCGCCGCTGCGCCGCCCGCTGATCATCGTGCTGAACAAGCTGACGCCCGACGCCGAGGCGCCGCTGCTGCAATCGCTGCGCGACCGCATCGCGCAGCAAGTCGGCGACTGGCCGGATGTCGAACCGGTCGGTCTGCCCTACGTCTCCGGCGGCGGCGAGAGCGACCGGCAATTGGCGAGTTCCGCGGCGCGGTTGGTCGCGGCTGCGCAGCGGGCCGCGGCGCGGGCCGCCGCGGGTGGCAGAGAGGCGGGGGCGCGAGCGTTCGTGCGGCTGCGCTGGGAGGAGTGGACCGCGGCGCTGCGCGCCGAGCATGCGGCGGCGGCGCTGTGGCGGCAGGACGTGGACGCGGCGATCGGGCGACTGATCGAAACGTATCGGCGCGAGTATCTCGATCATCCGCAGCGCTACGACAGCTTCCGCCGGGCCACGATCGAGATGCTGCAATTGCTGGAGCTTCCGGGGATCGGCCGGGGTCTTACGCAAGTGCGGAACGTGCTGACCTGGCCCGTGCGGCGGTTGCTGGCGGCGGGGCGCGACGCGTGGGACGCGCGCCGCGGCAGCCGACCTACGCCGATGGGTGACGAGCAGGCGCTGGAGGACGTCGTCGCCGGTCTGCTGCTGGGTTTGCGCACCGAATGCGCGCGGCGCGCCGCGGCGGCCGACGGGGCGTATTGGACGGCGCTGGGCGATCGGCTGGCCGCGGAGGAAGCCGCACTGCGCGAGCGCTTCAGCGCCGCGATTCGCGAACATCAGGCACGGGTGGGCGCAGAGATCAATCGGGCGGCGAATCAGCTCTACGGCATTTTGCGCGAGCGGCCGGCGCTGCTGAACACGCTGCGCGGCGCGCGGGCCACCGCCGAGGTCGCCGCGATCGCGCTGACGATCAAGACCGGCGGCGCGCATCTGCACGATCTGTTGATCGCGCCGGCCATGTTCATGCTGATGTCGCTGCTGACGGAAGGCGCGGTCGGGGTCTACTTCAACCGGGTGGCCGCCGAGCTGAAGCAACGGCAACTGGAGCACGTGCGAACGACGCTGGTCGAATCCGCCATCAAGCCCGCGCTGCTGGCGCGCGGCGAGGATGTGGAAGGTCCGCGACTGATCGGCATTCCGCCGGATGCGCTGGCCGCGGCGACGCGGTCGCTGGATGCGTGGGAGCGCACATCGCATGGCTGAGCCGTTCGCAAATCTGCTGACCCGCGCGCGGGCGTGGGCGGCAAACGCCCAGGCGGCCGCGTGGCTGACGCCCGCGGGCGCGGCCCGCCTGGCCGCGCTCGAGACCGCAGCGCCAGATGATCTCTTCGTCGAGAAGGCGCAGCGGCCGCTGGTCGTCGCGCTGTTTGGCGGCACCGGCGTGGGGAAGAGCAGCCTGCTGAACCGTCTGGCCGGCGCGCCGCTGGCGCGGGTGGCGGTCGAGCGGCCCACGTCGCGCGAAGCCACGCTCTATGCCCATCGCGATGTCGCTCTGGCCGCGATCCCGGCCGATGCGCCGATCAGCGCCGTTCGCGTCGTGCGGCACGAGCAATCCAACCGCCGCGGCGTCGTCTGGCTCGACATGCCCGACATCGACAGCACCGAGCGGCACAATCGCGACGTGGCGCTGGCGTGGCTGCCGCACGTCGACCTGCTGATCTACGTGGTCAGTCCGGAACGCTATCGCGACGATGCGGGCTGGCGCGTGCTGCGCGAGCGCGGCGGCCGGCACGCCTGGATGTTCGTGCTGAATCACTGGGACGAAGGGGCGCCGCCGCAGCGCGACGACTTTCGCCGGCTGCTGATCGGGGCGGGCTTTGCGGACCCCTTGCTGCTGACCACCAGTTGCGCGACGGGCGCGGCGCTTCCGACGCCCGACGAGTTCGTGCGGATCGAGGCGTCGATCAACCACCTGCTGACGGCTCACAGCAGCGACCAGGTCGCGCGGGCCGGTGCGCGTGCCCGCTACGCCGATCTGGCCGCTGCGCTGGAGGCGGCGCTGGACGCATTGGGCGATGACGAGCGCTGGACGCAGGTTGGCGGCGTGCTCGCGACCCAGTGGGCGCAAACCCGCGAAACGCTGCTGGGCGCCGCCCAGTGGCCGATCGCCGCCGCGGCGGCGCGCATCGCGACGCGCGAAGGGGGGGCGCTGCGGCGCGTGGGCGGCTGGTTGCAGACGGCCCGATCGGTCGCGCTGGGGGCCGACGCCGAGGGCGCGTCGGCCGCGCATGCGACGGAAGCGCCGGCCGGCGGGGCCGCGCCGGCCGATCTGGCGTTTCTCCGCGAGATGCTCTGGGACGAATGGCCGCAACAGAAACTGGGGGATCTGGCGCAGCCGCTTGAACTGGAATTGCGGCGGAACCGCATTTCGCACGAGCCGGTGCTGCGCCGGCTGAGCGAACAAACCGCGGCGGCGGGCGCTCGCGTGAGCGGCGAAGCGAATGCGGCGGCGCGGCTGGCGCTGGCGTCGCCCGGGACGCGCGTGCAGCGACTCGCGCGGCGCTGCACGGGGTTCCTGATGGGCTTTCTGCCTTGCGTAGCGCTCGCCGCCGTCGCGTACCAGGTGGTGATGGGCTACCACAAGGCCGCCACGGGTCAGGCGCCGTTTCTCGGCGGCGAGTTCGCGCTGCATAGCGGGATGCTGGTGCTCGTGGCGTGGCTCCTGCCGTTCGCGCTCGACCGCGCCCTGCGCCCGTCGTTGGCGGCGACCGCGCAGCGCGCGCTGCGGCAGTCCTATGCGGCGGCGCTCGGGTCGATCGGCGAGCGACTGGTGCAGGCGATCGCCGATGCCCGCCGCGAGTGCGCGGCGCTACGCGCGGCCGGCGAACAGGTCCGCGCCGCGGCGCTCGCCGCTGCCGCCGATGAAGCCGTCCCGGCCGGTCCGCTCGCGCGTCTGCTCGCGAATTCGACGGCGGAATCGGTTGTGTCCACGCGGGAGTAGCGCGCCTTCAGTCAGATTCGGCCATTATGGGCCGTGTTCAGGGGCAGGGCGCAGGGTGGTTTCCGGCGGGGTCCGCGGCGGCCGATCGCGGCGCTGGGCCCGCGCCGCCGGTCGGAACGCCAATGCGGACGGCGGGTCCTGTCTGAAGGTGTCGGTTTCGTGCCGCCCGGGAAGCAGGCCGCCGGGACATGTGTGATAATTCCGTTGTGGATGCCCGATTGCCGATCTATGATTCTGTGGCCGCGCCGTGCCGGCGCTGGCCGAAGGGGTAATCAATGTCGGCCTACCTGTCGCAAATCGTCCGGGCGCAGCGACGACTCAACGCGAACCTGTTCTTCGAGCAATTGGCGCTGGGGGTCGCGGCCGGTGCGGTCGGCTTGGCGCTCGCGGTGATCGTCGGGCGCACCTTCGGCGTGCACTGGCCGTTGTGGGCGTCTCTGGGCGGCGCCGGGCTGGTCGCGGCGGTTGTCACCATCGCAGGGGTCGCGCTGCGGCGGGCGAATCGCCTGCGAGCGGCCCTGGCGCTGGACGAGGCGGCGGGGTTGAAGGAGCGACTGAGCTCCGCGCTGACCATCGCGGCCAGCGCCGACCCATTCTCTCAGGCCGCGCTGCGCGATGCCGAGCAGCATGCGGATCGCGTCCATCTGCCGACGCAGATGCCGCTCCGCGCCCCGCGGCTGTGGCCGTGGTCGATCGCCGGCAGCGGGCTGGCGGCGCTGGCGGTGATGTTCATGCCGACGCTGAAGCTCTTCGCCGCCGACCCGGTCCAGGACGCGGCCGACAGCAAGGCCGTGGTGAAAGAGCGCGAGGCCGTCACCGCGGCGGTAAATCAGCAAATCAACAAGATCAAGGAGATGGCGGAGGGCGACAAATCGCTCGAAGCCCTGGCGAAGGATTTGAAGCCGCTCGATCTGGTCGACAAGCCGACGCGCACGCCGGAAGACGTGCGGCGCGAAGCGATCAAGAAGATCGATCAGATCGCCAGCAAGCTGGAGCAGAAGCAATCGGAGCAAAACAGCGAGGCGCAGCGCGAGTTGAAGCGCATGCTCGCGGGGCTCAAGCCCGAATTGCAGAAGAGCGGCGACAATGAATTGACGCAGTCGCTGGCGAAGGGCGACTTTCAGGGCGCCAAGAAGAACCTGCAGGACGTGAAGAAGCAGCTTGAAGACGCGGCCCGCAAGGGCGACGCCGAAGCGCAGAAGAAGATCGCTGAGATCCAGAAGAAGCTCGAGGACCTTTCGAAGCAGCTCGACAAGCTCGCGGACAATAAGCAGTTGCAGAAGGAGCTGGAGAACAAGGCGGGCCTGAGCGAAGAAGCCGCCAAGAAGCTGCTTGAGCAAGTGCAGAAGATGGACCCGAAGGATGTCCAGAAGGCGCTGGAGAAGGCGCTGGCCGACTCGAAGCTGACGCCCGAGCAGCTCAAGCAGCTCGCGCAGAAGATCGCGCAGAACAAGCAGGCCCAGGAAGCGTGCAAGCAGCTCGCCCAGGCCATGCAGCAGGCCGCCCAGCAGTGTCAGAAGCCCGGCGGCGAGGGCGAGGGTCAGGACGGGCAGCAGTCATCGGGCCTCGACGCGGCGATGGGGCAGCTCTCGGACATGGAAATGGCCGAGCAGATGATGAATGAGCTTGAGGGGCAGCTTGCCGAACTTGGCGAGCTGCGCGAAGGCATCTGCCAGGGCAACAAGCCCGGCAAGAAGAACGACGAGATCGGCCAGCAGGGCGGCCAGGAAGGCCTCGGATATGGGGCGCGAATCGGCGAGGAGAAGTCGGCACACAAGCTCAAGCCGACCAAGGAAAAGACGCAGCGGCAGGGCGGGGAGATCATCGGTCAGATGCTGGTCGATGGTCCGCAGCTCAAGGGCGAAGCGCAGGCCGAGGTGCGGGCCGCGATCAGTTCCGAACTGCGCGACGCCTCCGACGCAATCGAGCGCGACGAAGTGCCGCGACAATACGAACGCGTGCTGAGAGTTTACTTCGACAGCCTCGCGGGTCTGGCCCGGCCGCGCGGGGCCGACGCACCGGCGCCGCCGCCATCGGATAACGCCCCGGCCGAAGAACCAGCCGAAGAGCCTTAGGCGTCCTGGCTGGGTGGTGGGGAGGCGAGCAGCTTTGGGAGCCGGGGGGCGGAGGAGCGCGGACATCAGCCGGGGGGTTCCCGCCTGTGGGTGGGGCCGGCAGCTTGCAGGCTTGATCACTATGCGCGGCCGGTGCAGGCAGAATGCCCGCTCCACCCGGCGAACCGTCATCCCCCGCTTTGGCGCTGTTTCTGATTCCCGCCGTCTGCGATTGGCCGCCAAATCCCGCCGCCAAACCGAGCGCTTATCAGCCGCAGCGCCGTGCGCCGCGCACTTCCGCAGAACTGCGCAAGAAACATCATTGCCTTTTCCGCGCCCCGCGCTAATGTCAGTTCAGCAGGGCGCACGGACGCCGGCCGCATCGGGCATTCCGCACGCCGCCACGCGAGGAGCGGATGGAGCGCGATTACTTCTCGATTCTGGGACTCACGCCGGGTTGCTACTCCGCCCGCGAAGTCGATGCGCGCTTCCGCGCCCTGCGCGATCACCTCGCCGGCATCACGCCGGACGACGACGCGGTCCGGGCGCAGCGGGAGGTGCTCTACGTCGCCTACCGCGTGCTCCGCGATCCGCGCGGCCAGAAGGAGTACCTCGCGGCGCTCCGCGACGATGAACCGCCCATCGACCGGCTTCGACGCCAGATCGCCGCGAGCCTCGAATACGATCTGCTGCGGCATTCGCGGCGGCAGGCGCTGCTCGAAGAAGGCCGGCGGATCGGCCTCTCGGACTTTCAGACCCAACTGCTCATCGCGCAGGTGCAATTCGGCGACGACTTGCAGTTCCTCTCCGCCGGCCGCACGGCGCACCGCAGCGCTCGCGCCGCACCGCCGTCGGGCGGGCGCGTCGGCTTGCGGCTCGCCGCCGCCGGCCTGCTCGCGCTGGCGCTGTTTGTCGTCATGGAGCGCTATCTGGCCCCGGCGCTGATGGGCTGATGGGGATTCGCGCCGGCCCGGCCCGGACCGTTGTTTGAGCCTGCTCCGCTCGCTAGACTCACTTCCTCGATTGCCGTTTGTCTTCAACCGGAGTGTGGTGCTTCATGCGTGCGTCAATCCGCGCGTCCGCGCTGCTTCTGGCCGGCTTGTGGGTGCTCGCCGCTCCGTGCGCGGCGCAGTCAACCCAACCCTCCGGGCCGCCGCGGGCCGTCCTGGCCGGTGAGGCGAAGCTGCGCTACGTCCTGAAGCAACTGGATTTGTCGGCGGAGCAGGCCAGCGCCGCCGCGGACCTGCTGGCGGCGTATCGCACGGCTTGCGAAGCCGAGCGCGGCGCGACGGAAGACCGCACCGAGCGGATGAAGTCTCTGATGAATGAGCTGCAAACCGCGGAGAAGGCCGGCGACAACGCCCGGGCCGCGGAGCTGCGTCAGCAGCTCGATGATCTGCGCATCGGCGCTGCGCCCGAACGCGCGTTCTACACGGCGCTCGCGCCGACGCTTTCGGCGGAGCAGAAAGCGACCCTCGCCGCCACCCGCGAGCGGCTGCGGGCAAGTCCGGTGGTCGAGCTGACTCCGCTGGATGTCGTTCGAACGGCGCGGGCGCAGGGGCTTTCCGCGGAGCAGACGGCCCGGCTGGAGGCCGAGATCGCCGCGCTGCGCACGCGCCAGGAGTTCGCGCTCCCCGGCGATCCGAACGTCCGCGCCAAGCTGCTGGAAGATTTCGTGCACGCGGTCCGCAGAATTCTGGACGCCGCCCAGGTCGCGAAGTTCGACGCCGCCATCGCGCGGCTGACGCCGGACGCGGCGATCCCTTAGCCGCGCCCGCCGGGCCGCTTTCGTCCGGTTTTGTGGGAAACTCGCGCATTTGCACGGTTCGCGGGCGCTGGCGTGCAGCGCCGCCGCCGATTGCAGGGTACACTACTCGCCGTGACCGGATTGTGAATTGTCGAAACGGAAGGAGTTCGCCGTGCGCCGCGTTGGAATCTCGATCGTGCTGTTGTCGCTGGGCGCCTCGCTGGCGTGGGCCCAGGTTGAAGTCGCCCCGCCGCAACCCGCTCGTCCCGCGGTGCCCACCAAGCAGCGGGCCGGCCTGCAGGGCGAGGCCAAGCTGCGCTATGTCCTGAAACAACTCGATCTGGATGCCGGTCAGAAGGACATCGCCGAATCGCTGATCGTTACCTACAACGCCGAGTGTCAGGAGCAGCGCCAGAACGGCGTGCAGCTCCTGCAGGAAATCCGCGCGCGAATGCAGGAAGTCAAGGACGCGCGCGCCGCCGGCGACAACGCCAAGGCCGAGGAACTGGAGCGCGGCCTCCAGGAAATGCGGCCCGGGGTGAAGCCCGAGAAGCAGTTCTACGAGGCGCTCGAGCCGAACCTGACGCCGGAGCAGCGCACCACGCTCGCCGAAGTCCGCAAGCGGCTCGAAGAGAAGCCCGACCCGCAACTGACCCCGGCGGACGTGGTCAAGGCCGCGCGCGATCAGGGCCTGGCCGAGCCGCAGGAGAAGAAGCTGGTCGAACTGACCGAGGCGCTGCGTTCGCGCCAGGCGTCCACGCCGGCGGCGGATGCGGCGGCGCAGACTAAGCTGCTGGATGAATTCGTCTCGCAGGTCCGGGCGCTGCTGGAGCCGAAGCAGCAGGAGAAATTCGACAAGCAGATCGAGAAGATGCGGCCGGATCCGCTGCCCGCCCCCGCGCCGACCGCGACCCCGACTCCCGCCCCCGCGGCGACAACGCAGCCGGCGCCGACCAAACCGTAGCAGGGCGCAAGATAGCGCCGCTCGGGCGCACCGGAAAAAAATACCGCGGCGCGCCGCAACATTCTGCGGCGCGCCGCGTTTGCGTTCTCGGCCGCGGCGCGCGGGCCGCAACATCCGCGCGCACGCGGCCGCCCCGGCCCACAGACACCCATCCGGCCGGCAAAACTCCGGCCCCACCCTGCAACGCGGCGCTGCTCGCAAGTTTTGCCCGATTCCGAGTCAACCCCGCGGAATTTCTTGCGTGCGCCCCGGCAGTAATCTAGGCTGTGGGTGTGGGGGACATTCCAACGGGCCGGCCGGCGGGCAGCGCCGGCAATCGAGCCAATTGGGGGAAGTCGCACGGTTCCGCCGCTGCGGTGCTGTCGGCACGCGCCGACATCCCGGGCCCGATGAGCCGCTGTGCGACGCTCCGGGAAGACGCCTGCCGAAGATTCGAGGGGAGTACTTCCGATGAACGCAGCCGCTACGCGCGCTGTAGGACTGACCGTGTGCCTGTCGTCGATCGTCGCCCTGTGCGGCTGCCCGACCGCGGGCACCGACGGCGGCGGCGGTCTGCTGCCGGGCGGACTCTTCCCCGGCGGCGATCCGCTGAACAAAGCACCTCTGGCGATCGTCACCGTGCTGCCCGGCGGCAGCGCGCCTCCCGGTTCGCGCGTCACACTCGACGCCTCCGCATCGACCGATCCGGACGGCGACCCGCTCACGTTCCTGTGGACGCAAACCGGCGGCCCGGCGGTCGCCTTGTCCGACACGGCCGCGCCCGCGCCGACCTTCGATGCGCCATCGGTCTCCAGCAGCACGCAGATGGTCTTTTCCGTCGCAGTCCGCGACAGCCGCGGAGCGGAATCGACCGCCAGCGCCGCCCTGACCGTCGAAGTCGGCGGCGAGTTCTCCGGCAATCCGCAATCGGTGGCGGCATATCGCGACAACCTGAGCTCGGACGAGGCCTACCACCTGTACCGCCGCGCGGCGTTCGGCGCGAAGCCGGACCAGGTGGCGCAGGCGGTGCAGCGCGGGCTGGGCGCGACCGTCGACGACCTGATGACGGTCAAGAACGAGCCCGACTGGGTCAACATCCTGGCGGAAGAGTACGAAGAGAGCGTTCAGTATCGCTGGATGCTCTACATGATCGAGGGCAACAATCCGCTGCGCGAGCGTCTGGCGCTCTTCTGGCACGACCGCTTCGCCACGTCGCGGCGCGTCACCGACTTTCGCGACCGCAACCTGGGCGTGCTGCACTGGCACCTGCTGCGGGGCTACGCGCTGGGCAACTACCGCACCTTCCTGGAGCAGTTGACGCTCGATCCGCTCATGCTGATCTGGCTGGACGGCGCCAACAGCCCCAAGGACGACCCGAACGAGAACTACGCCCGCGAATTCTGGGAGCTGTTCACGCTTGGCCGCGACGTGCTTTACACCGAGGACGACATTCGCGAAGGCGCGCGGGCCTTCACCGGCATCACGCTGCTGCGCCAGAACAACCTCGACGCGCGGCCGATCTTCGACATTCTCAACCACGACGAAACCAACAAGATGGTGTTTCCGGGCCGGACGAACGGCGCCGCCGCGAACTACAACTACGACACTCTGATCGAGCTGACCCTCGCCCAGCCCGAGGCCGGGCAGTACGTGGCCCGCAACCTGTTCGCCTGCTTCGTGCACGATCATCCGTCCGACGAGGTCGTCAACGAACTGGCCGCGTTGCTGCGGGCCTCGAACTGGGAGCTGGCCCCGGTCATTCGCAAAATCCTGACGTCGCAGGCATTCTTCTCGGCCGAGGCCCGCGGAAATCAGGTCACCTCGCCGGTCGAGCACGTCGTCGGCGTGGCGCGGACGCTGGACATGCACATTTACAGCGAGGACTCGCAGGGTTACGTGTTCGACCAGTTGATCTCCGACCTCTCGCAGTCCGGGCAGGACCTGCTGAACCCGCCGGGCGTCGAAGGCTGGAAGGAAGACGACGGCTGGCTCAAGGATCAGTGGATCATAAACCGCGTCCGCGCCCTGGGCCGCACGATGGAGTACGGGCCGGCGTTCACCGCCGATCTGCCCTACCACCTGCTGCCGTCGCCGGACACCTGGAACCAGCGCGAGGTGCGCGAGCAGATCGTCAACGCCATCGCCGCCGTGTTCCACGTCGCGCTGACCGAGGAGGAGCGGGCCGTGTACGTCGAAGTGCTCGACCAGAACGGCTGGAAGGCCTTCCACCTGGAAGACCCGCGCTATCAGCCGCAGCATGTCTTCGAGATGATCCGGCTGATGGCGATGGATGAGCGTGTGATTGGGAGATAGGCGGGAGAGCGACGGAGCGACTGAGAGACGAAGCGACGAAGCGACGGAGCGACGAAGCGACGGAGCGACGAAGGGGAGCATGGGCGTCTCGCCCGTGCGAGTTGCAGCGACTGAGCGACGGAGCGACGAAGGGGAGCATGGGCGTCCCGCCCGTGCGAGTTGCAGCGACGAAGCGACGAAGCGACGGAGCGACGAAGGGGAGCATGGGCGTCCCGCCCGTGCGAGTCGGAGCGACGCAGCGACGCAGCGACGATGGGGAGCATGGGCGTCCCGCCCGTGCGAGTCGAAGCGACGGGCCGACGAAGCCACGAAAAAACTTCGGCGCGTTTCGCGTAGCGGGCAGATTGGGAAGCGGACTCAAGATCGGGAACCGGGCGAATTCGTTGGGGGTAGCCAGATGAGTTGCAATGAGTGCCAACAGATGTCGCGGCGGTCGTTTCTCTCGAAGGCCGGCATGGTCATGGGCGGCGCGGCCTTCGCCGATCCGCTCCTGCACTGGATGGCGTCAACCTACGCCCAGTCCTCCGGCGGCACCGGAAACATCCTGGTGCTCTGCCAGCTCAACGGCGGCTTCGACGCCCTGAGCTTTCTCGCCCCGTTCACGAACAGCGTCTATCAGCAGAAGCGGCCGCGACTCAAGCTCGCGGCCAACCAGGTGATGCCCGTGTCCGACAACCCGGACTACGGCATCAACAACCAGTTCCCGTTCTTCCAGCAGCTCTACACGCAGCGCGACCTGGCCGTCATCCAGCAGGTGGCCTACCCGGACGGCAACGGTTCGCACTTCGAGAGCCAGGAAATCTACGAATTCGGCGTGCGCAATCTGGCCTCCGGCGTCGGCACGAGCGCGACGTGGTACGAGCGCCTGCGGCGGACCTACTTCGATCTGCCCTTCGGCGTGCTCGACACGCGCACCATCGGCGACCCGGCCCGCTACGGCTATCCGGATTCGACCTACCGCCGCGGTGCGCAGGACGCCTTCGGCCGTCTGCCCGAGATGAAGGCCAACCCGACGCCGCAGCAGCAGCGCATCCTCGAGACCTATGGCAAGATCGACGCGCTGGGCGCGGAACTGCGCACCAAGACCGCCACCTTCCAATCCAGCGGACAGGCCCGCGGCGACTTCTATCGCGCCGCGCAGCTCGCCTCGGCCAATCTCGGCACGCAGATATTCAAGGTCGAGTACGGCGGCTTCGATACGCATGGCTCCCAGATCGACGCCAACGCCCGACTGTTCCCGCGGCTCAACGACGAGTTCGCGCAGTTCGTGCAGGACATGCGGAACCTGGGCCTTTGGGATCGCACTGCGGTGCTGTTCTACACCGAGTTCGGCCGCCGCAATGAGGAGAACGGCAGCCCCGGCACCGACCACGGCCACGGCACGCACATGTTCCTGGCCGGACCGCGCGCGAATGGCGGGTTGCATGGGCAGGCCGTGAGCTCTTCGGACCTGAATCGCCACAACTTGCCCTACTACGTCGACTTCCGCGCCGTCTTCAGCAGTTGCATCCGCGACTGGCTGGGCTTCGATCCGAAGCCGATCTTCCAGATCGACGGCGAGACGTATGACGAAAACGTGGGGTCGGCGCTGTTTGTGTGATTGCGGATCGCTTCGCGAGCGACGAAGCGACGGAGCGACGGAGCGACGAAGCGACGAAGCGACGAAGCGACGGAGCGACGAAGCGACGAAGGGGAGCATGGGCGTCCCGCCCGTGCGAGTGTGGCGGAGCGACGAAGCGACACAGCGTCGGAACGACGACGAGCGCGGGGTTAGCGCGAAGAGGCTCACGCCCGGAGGGCGCACGAACGTAGCCAGTGACTTCAGTCACTGGCTGCACGGGCGCCGCGCCGCCCGCTCGCATCGCCCGCTCGCACCCGCGTCCGGAGGACGCACGAACGAAATCAACGTCCGGGGGAGATCCATGAAGCCAAGGCCCCGCACTCGCCCGGCCCGATTCGCCGCGCTGGCCGGTCTCGCGTTCGGCGCAGACGCCGCGATCGCCGACACCGCACCGCCCGACTTCGAACTCAAAACCTACTGCGAAGGCCTGGTCGAACCCGTCGCCATGGAGTTCGCCCCCGACGGCCGCCTGTTCGTCGCCGAGCGCCTCGGGCGCGTCCGCATCATCGACCCCATCGGCGGCCTCGCCGCCCTGCACGCCGGCGGCTGGCCCGCCGACGCCCCGCTCGCACAAATCGACGTGTTTTCGGACAACGAAAACGGCCTGCTCGGGTTGGCGCTCGATCCGAACTTCGCACAAACCGGCTACGTATACCTCTTCGCCACCGTGAGCCGCAGCGAATCGCAAATCCTGCGAGTGCGGGCGGCCACGAGCGACGATCCGACCGCCGACGCCGCGCCCGTCGTCGTTCGCGATCATCTGCCGACGCGCGGCGTCTTTCACAGCGGCGGGGGTTTGAAGTTCGGTCCCGACGGTATGCTCTACTTCTCGATCGGCGACAACCTGGTCGATGGAAACGCGCAGGACATGAACACGCTATCCGGAAAAATTTCGCGCATCACGCCCGACGGCGCGTCGCCGCCGGACAACCCGTTCACGACCCCCACGGGCGCGCCGCGCGCTACGTACGCGCTCGGGCTGCGCAACCCGTTCCGCTTCTGTTTCGCGCCCGACGGCCGCCTGTTCGCCTGCGACGTGGGCTCGATCGGTCCGTTTCGCCGCGAAGAGATCAACGTCATCCGCGCCGGCGACAACCTGGGCTGGCCGCTGCGCGAAGGCACATTCCGCCGGGTCAGCGACGAGCCGCCGGACGCGACCTTCGTCGATCCGTTGCTGGAATACACCGCCGAGGGCGCGTCGCCCGTCGGCATCGTCTACTACACGGGCAAGAATTTTCCGACCGAGTATCAGGGGAGCCTCTTTCACCTGGAGTACGTGCTCAACCGGGTTTACCGCGTGCAACTCGACGGCGACAGGGCCGCGAGCCACACCTTGTTCGTCGAGGCTTCCGGCGGACCGGTAGACCTGGTCCAGGGGCCGGACGGTTGTCTGTATTACTGCGAGATTGCCGCCGGAAGGATTCGGCGAATCTCACATCGCAGCGCGGGGGACGTGCCCAGTTCCACGGTCCCCGAGCCTGATACGGACGCCGCCGGCCCCGTCCCTTCGCCTGTCCCCGCGCCCTGCGGCTTCGGCGCGCTGGGCGCGGCGCTTGGCGTGTTCTGCGGCCTGCTTGCTGCGAAACGTCAGACGCCACCGTCCGCGTGGCGCCGGCATCTTGCCCGCTCTCGGTGACAGGGTGGAGCGGGCATTCTGCCCGCTCTTTGCGACGGGGTGGAGCGGGCATTCTGCCCGCTCAAGTGCCGGGCCGGCGGAACTCCCGCCCCAGCGGCCGCCGCGCGCCCCACCTCCGTTTGCCCGTTACCCCGCGCATGCTGCATTCACTCCGATTGCCGGCGTTGCCCACAACCTCTCGCCCAGCAGCGTGTCTTGGAAGTGCACCGTCCCGCCGTGGCGCGGCGCCGTGATGCGCGCGATTGACGGTGGTGCGCTGCGCCCGTAGTCTCGCGTCGCCCGCGCGGGCGCTGTCGCCGCGCACCGCGCGATGCGCCGCGGCGTACCGGGCCGCGCGCGGCGCGCGAACACAACCGGATGCACCCGACCTGCTGCTCGGAGGGCTGATGTTCCTGTCTCTGGCCTGGGCAAGCCTCTCGCACCACCCCGTACGCACGCTGCTCAGCGCCCTGGCCGTCGGCGTCGGCATCGCGCTGCTGCTGGTATCCAAGGGCCTGGCGGGCGGGTCGATCAACGAAGTCGCCGACCGCATGCAGAGCGTCGAGGCCGAGGTCGTAATCCTGCCGGCGCAGGAAAACGTCATCTTCACCAGCGGTGCGGCGTTTCCCGGCAGCGTCGAGCGCGGCCTCGCCGGGCACCATGATGCGGCCGGTGCATACGCCCAGGCCATCATTCCCGTGTTTTTCGCCCAGGCGCGGATGGCCGATCAGCAGCAGCGGCTCTTCGGCGTCGATCCGCGGCAGATGCAGAATTTCCTCGGCCATCGCCGGCTGCTCGAAGGCAAGCTCTTCGACCGCGCGCATGCCTTCGCCGCCCGCATCGCCGCGGGAGAGCGCCTGAGCGGCGACGACGACGCCGGGCTGACCGCGTTCCTCTCCGACGGGCTCGAACTGATCATCGATGATCGCTTGCAGCAAGCCGGCAAGTACCGAGTCGGCGACGCGGTGCAGCTCATGGGGCAGACCTTCCGCATCGTCGGCGTGGTCGAGGCGGGAGTCGCCGGGCGCGTCTTCGCACCGCTTCAGACGCTGCGCGAGATGCTCAACAACGGCGGCGCCTGGTCGAGCATGTTCTTCGTCAAACTGCGCCCCGGACTCAGCGCTCGCGACGGCGTCGCCGCGTTCGGCGCGGCGCTCGGGCCGGCGGCACGCGTCGAACTGACCGGCGACTACGGCAAGCTGCTGAACGAAGCGTTCGAGCAGGTCAACCTCTACATGACCGCATCCAGCGGCACCGCGCTGGTCGTCTGCTTCCTTTTCATCCTGCTGACCATGCACACCGCGATCATCGAACGCACCCGCGAAATCGGCATCCTCAAATCGCTCGGCGTCTCGCGCGGCGGACTCATGCGGCTCGCGATCGTCGAAGCCCTGCTGATCTCCCTGGCCGGCGTCGCGATCGGCGTCGCCTTCGCGTTCGCCGCCAAGTGGGGTATCGAAAAGGCGCGACCGCTGCTGACCGTCGCCCTCACCGGCGGACTGGTCGCGGTCGCCGTCGTCCTCGGCGTGCTCGGCGGCGTGCTGAGCGCGCTCTATCCCGGCTATCGCGCTGCGCGGCTGCACCCGGCCGCGGCCCTCAGCTATGAGTGACGCAGGCATGCTTGAACTCCGAACCATCGAGCACGAATACGCATCGACCGGCGGCGTGGTCGAGCGCGTGCTGCACGGCATCGACCTGAACGTCCGTGCCGGCGAGTTCGTCGTCATCATGGGGCCCTCCGGCTGCGGCAAGACGACGCTGCTGAACATCATCGGACTGATGACGCAGCCGACGCGCGCCGCCGCGTTCCGCATCGCCGGCCAGGATGCACTCGCATTGGGAGAAACGGGCCGCACGGCGCTGCGGCGCGACACGATCGGCTTCGTGTTTCAGCGCTTCAACCTGCTGCCGACCATCAGCGTCCGCCGCAACGTCTGCCTGCCGCTGAACATCCGCGGCGCCGCGGTCGATGGCCAGCCGGACGCCCTGCTTGACCGCGTCGGCCTGGCTGCTCTGGCCCATAAGAAGCCCGGCCAGCTTTCTGTAGGTCAGCAGCAGCGCGTTGCGATCGCGCGGGCCCTGGTGGGCCGCCCGAAGCTGCTGCTGGCGGACGAGCCGACCGGCAACCTCGATTCCGAGAACGCCGAGGCTGTGCTACGGCTGCTCTCCGAGTTCCACCGCGCCTGGGGGCAGACGATCGTGATGATTACGCACAACGAGGGACTCACGATCGCGGCCGATCGCGTCTTGCGGATGCGCGACGGGCGGTTCCGCGATGGCTGACGCGCCGCAGCACGCACCGGTGCCGGAGAACCTGGACCCGCCCGCCGCGGCCCGCCCGCTGCCCGGCCTGCGCGGCTGGTTCGCGCTGTATCTGCTCTGGATGGGCGGCCTGGCGCTGCTGGCGCGGGCCATGTTTCAGCAATACGAGGACGGCGCGGACGCATCGCGCGGCCTGTGGCTGCTGGCGCTCACCTGCTTCTATCTCTCGCTGTGCAACATCTTCCTGCCGATGCCGACGACGTGGATCGTGCTGCTGGCCGGCTCGGATGAAATGGCCCTGATCCGCGACCCGCTCTTGCGCATCGCGCTCGTAGGCGTTTGCGGCGCGCTGGCCACGACGATGGCCAACTTGAACGAGTATCACGTCCTCGGCTACTTCTTCCGCGCCCGGCTCGGCGACCGCGTGCGCCGCACGCGCGCCTATCGCTGGTCGGCCCGCTGGTTCGACGTGTCGCCGTTTCGCGTGCTGATGCTGGTCTCGTTCGTGCCGATCCCCGTCGACGTGGTCCGCTGGATCGCGATTCTGCGGCGCTATCCGCGACCGCGCTACGCGGGTGCTTACTTCCTCGGGCGGGCGCTACGCTACGCACTGCTCAGCGGCCTCTCGATCGCTCTGCGGCTGACGACGGTTCAGATCATCATCATTCAAGCGGTTCTCGCCCTGGCGCTGGCGGCGCGCGTCATCGTCGTCGCCCTGCGCGGAATTCGCGCCGCGCCGCACGATTCCCCGCATGCCGACTGGCCGCAACGAAACGCGATCGAAGAGTCTTGAGCGCACGTGTGCCAGAACCACGGAACAATGCGCGAGCCCGGCGCCCGGCGCGTCGCGCGGCAAGCGGGCTCTCCGCGGCGCGCGGCCGGCGGCCCGCCGCGCGGCGGCTGTGCCCGGGGCGCCCCGGCAAAGGAGCGATCATGAGCGTGCAGCGGCACTTCAGCGGCGCGAAGTGGGAGCAGATCGTCGGCTACTGCCGCGCCCTGCGCACCGGGAACATGGTCTTCGTCACGGGAACCGCCCCGATCGCCGCCGACGGAACCGTCCACGCCCCCGGCGATCCGTATGCGCAGGCTCAGCGCTGTTTCGCGATCATCCGCGAGGCGCTGGCCGCCCTCGGCGCGGGCGTGCAGCACGTCGTGCGCACGCGGCTGTTCGTGACCGACATTCGCATGTGGGAGTCGTTCGGCCGCGCCCACCGCGAGTTCGTCGGCGACCACCGCCCCTGCACCACCATGGTCGAGGTCCGCGCCCTGATCGATCCCGCGATGCTGATCGAGATCGAAGTGGACGCGGTGGTGGTCGCAGAAAGAGCGAGTAGCGAGTAGCGAATGGCGAGCTAAGAGCATGACGGACCCGGTGATCGCGCGAATCGCCGGCGAGTCGCGTCAGAACTGGATTACGACAGGGTTGCCCCCAGGTTTTCACTCGCTGCTCGCTATTCGCTACTCACCACTCGCCCTTTCCCCGTTGTTTCCCCGCCCCCCGCGCCGCAGAATACGCGCCGGTTTCGAGCAGGATGCGTCTTGACCGGAAGGAGCCGAGCATGTCGCGATTTCTGGGGCTGAGCTTCGTCGTTCTCGCGTTCGCCGCGCTCATCGCGTGCGAGAAGAAAAACACCGACCTGGAGCCGTGGACGCCGCGCGAACCCATCAGCGCCCCGCCCGAGAAGGACTACAGCCGGCCGCTCGCGCCGGGCCAGCTCGCCTTGCGAAAAATCCCGCCCTCGCAGTACCCCGATTTCTCGCAGGGCTATCAGAATCGCGCCGGCCTGGCCGAGTCGATTCAGCAGAGCCTTGTCTATCTCGCCAAGCCGTCGAGTCAGCGCTACTTCCCCTATGGCGATGTCACCCACGAACGCGCCGTCGATTCACTGAACGTCTTTCTTCGCATCCTGAGCCAGGCGCAGTCGCCGCAGGAATTCGACGATCTGATCAAACGCAACTTCGAGGTCTACGAGTCTGTCGGCTGGGATGACCGCGGCACCGTCTTCTTCACCGGCTATTACACGCCGATCTTCGACGGTCGCTTGCAGCCCGAAGGCCCGTTCGTCTACCCGCTCTACAAGGCCCCGCCCGACCTGGTGAAAGATGATGAGGGCCGCACGCTCGGCCGCCGCCTGCCCGACGGCCAGACCGTTCCGTTCCCCACCCGCCGCGAGATCGAAAGCACCGGCATGCTGCGCGGCCTCGAGATCGCGTTCCTGCGCAGTCCGTTCGAGACGTACGTCGTGAATGTGCAGGGTTCGGCCCGGCTGCGGCTCGCCGACGGCAGCCTCTATGAGCTCGGCTACGCCGGCAACAACGGCCACGATTACCGCCCGATCGCCAAACAGATGATCGACGACGGCGTCATCCGCCGCGATGAGCTCTCGCTTCAAACCCTGCTGCGCTATTTCGAGCAGCACCCCGACCAGATCGCCCGCTACACCTGGCTCAACGACCGCTACATCTTCTTCAAACAAACCAGCGGCGGTCCGTTCGGCAGCATCGGCGTGCCCGTGACGCCGTACCGCACGATTGCGACTGACAAGGAAGTTTTCCCCCGCGCCGGTCTGGCTTACCTCGTCACCCAGGTGCCCGGCCCAGGCGGCACGGCACCGACGCGGTTCATGCAGTTCGCCTGTGACCAGGACACCGGCGGCGGCATCCGAGCGGCGGGCCGGTGCGACATCTTTATCGGCATCGGCGACGGCGCAGAGGCCGTCGCCGGCCGCGTCGGCTCGGAAGGCCGGCTCTACTACGTGTTTGTGCGGCCGGAAGTCGGCTCGGGTTGAACCACCGCAAACCTTCGCCGATGAACACTGTCGGAATGGATGCGTCCGAAGAAACCGGCGGCGGTTTTTGCTTGACGGCGGACGGCCGATAGTGAAGAATATCAGGCGCTCGTGAATCGCTGGTTGTAGGACGGTTTAGGAGTGCCCGCCCCGAAAACCTGATGCCGGCTGGTGCGGCCCGCAACGGACTCAAGCGTATACCCTGAGCACCCTGCCTCATACGCTCGTCATTCCCGCTTGAGCCGTGAAGGAGTTCTCGCAGCAGTCGTGCACCAAGAAGGGTTTCCACGGGAATGTATCAGTATCACTCGCCTTTCGTGGCGGATCTTGCGCGTCAGTTGAAGCGCGGCCCGGTGCGTCTTCGCGCCCAGCAGTTGCTCAATGTCGAGTTTCTGCTGTCGGTCGTGGAAGCCAGCAAGGCCTACCCCTCCGATTTCGTCACGCACGCCCTGACCGGCTTCCGCCCGCGCGCCTCCGCGGATTCGGTCGACGTGCCCCTGATCGACGGCGACGCGCTCCGCGGCGACCTGGTCACGCTCGCCGAGGACGTGAGCGACGATGCGGCCATTCCTGTCGGCAACTGGCCCGACCCGCTCTATTCCGTCAACGATCTCGCGGAGCGTTTCGACGTCAGCACCAAGACGATCTTCCGCTGGCGGCGGCGCGGCCTGGTGGGCTGGAAGTTCCGCTATCCCGATCGCCGCATGCGCCTGGCTTTCCCGGATCGCTGCGTGCGGCGCTTCGTCGCGGAGAATGTCGATCTCGTACAGCGCGGCAGTTCGTTCTCGCAACTCAGCGCTGCCGAGCGCGATCGAATCATCACCCGCGCCCGCGAGCTGGTCGAGGCCGGCGGTCGGTCGGTGAACGCCGTCGCCAAGGTCATCGCGACCGAAACGGCCCGCGCGGTAGAGACGATCCGCCTGATCCTGAAACACTACGACGACGCGCATCCCAAGGCCGGCGTGTTCAACCGTTCGGTGCTCCGCAGCGGGGCCGACGAGCAGCGCGTCGCCGTCTGGGAGGCGTATCTCGACGGCGCCACGATCGAGGCGCTGGCGGCGCGCTTCGGCCAGAGCGTGCAGTGGGTCTACGCCTGCATCACCCAGATGCGGGCCCGCGATTTGAAACAGCGGAAGATCGACTTCATGCCCAGCCCGGAATTCGACGCGGCGGATGCCGATGCCGCCGTCCTCGGCTGCGCTCACGTCGCGCAACCCTACGCGACGGCCGCCGCCCCGCGCCGTGCGCCGTCCGATCTGCCGCCGTACCTGCGGCAACTCTTCGCCATGCCGCTGCTTTCGCCCGCGGGCGAGCATGCGCTGTTCCGCAAAATGAACTACCTGCGGTTCAAGGCGCATCAGGCCGCACAGCAGCTCGACCCCGAGACGGCGTCGGCCAGCGAGCTCGACCGTATCGAGGGCCTGCTGAGCGAGGCCGCGGCGCTCAAGAACCAGATCACGCAGGCTAATCTGCGGCTGGTTGTCAGCATCGCCAAGCGGCACGCGTCCTACAGCAGCGACTTTTTCGAGACGATCAGCGACGGCAACGTGTCGCTGATGCGGGCCGTCGACCGCTTCGACTTCACCCGCGGTTTCAAGTTCAGCACGTATGCGTCGTGGGCGATCATGCGGAACTACGCCCGCACCGTCCCCGAGCAGAAGAACCTGCACGAGCGCTACCAGACCGGCCGCGAAGAGCTGCTGCAGGTCGCGCCCAGCCCGGCGGACATGGAGACCGAAAACGAGTTCCTCCCCGCCGCCCGCAACCTGCTGGAGCGCATGCTCGGCGTGCTCGACGAACGCGAGCAGAGCATCCTGCGGCACCGCTTCGGCCTCGACGGCGGCGGCGAACCGCAGACGCTCGAGCAGATCGGCAAGCTCTTCGGTGTCTCCAAGGAGCGCGTCCGCCAACTCGAATGCCGCGCGATGGCGCGCTTACGCGACGAGTTCGCGGACGACGCGAAGGGCCTGCTGGGCGCGGCGGGTTGATCGAACTGCGATCACTTTAGCTCAGGATCACCGGGTGTGTTCCGTAAGAGGAGCGGAGGACTCCGGCCTGTGCGTTCCGCCGGCGACAACAACCGGGTGAACCCCGGTTTTCGAGTCGCCACGCTACGGCGCCGACCCGCGCAGTCGCGAACCCCAAGCACCCGGCAAAGTCTGTCCGTAGCGGGCGCCTGCGCAACCGCAGTCGCTGCGCGCACTGCATGAGGTTGGTGTCGCGACTCTGTCAGGTAATGGCACCGACCCCCCCTTAGTTGAATCGGCCCCGCTCTTCCTCGTTCGCCCTATGTTTCTCTAATTCGCCACTCGACGCTCGGAACTCGCTACTTAAAACGCCGCATGCCCGCCAGCAAGCTCGCGCCCGACGACGAGCTGGTGAATCGTCTCCGTCCCCTCGTACGTAATGACGCTTTCGAGATTGAGCTGGTGCCGGATCGGGCAGCACTCGACGCTGATGCCGCCGGCGCCCAGCAGGTCGCGGGCGTCGCGGGCCACGTCCATCGCCATGCGGCAGTTGTTCCACTTGACCAGCGAGACCTGCGAGTGGTGGAATCGGTCTTCGTCCTTCATGCGGCCAAGCTGATAGCTCAGGAGCTGCGCGCAGGTGATTCCGCGCACCATCTCCGCCAGCCGCTGCTGGATGATCTGCTTGTGGATCAGCGGCTCGCCGAACAGCACGCGCTGCTGCGCGAAACTGCGCGCCTCGCGATAGCACGCCTGCGCCGCGCCGATCACGCCCCAGGTAATGCCGTAGCGGGCCTGCGTCAGGCAGCTCAGCGGCCCGCTCAGCCCCTCCGCCAGCGGCAGGCGGCTGCTCTCGGGCACGCGCACGTTGTCGAAGAACAGTTCGCTCGTGTGGCTGGCGCGCAGCGACATCTTGCGGTGAATGTCCCGCGCGCTGAAGCCCTTCATCCCTTTCTCGACCAGGAAGCCGCGCACGCCGTCGTCGGTCATCGCCCAGACCACCGCCACGTCCGCCAGCGTGCCGCTCGTGATCCACATCTTCGCGCCGTTGAGCACCCAGTCGCCGCCGCTGCGCCTGGCGTGCGTCTTCATCGTGCCGGGATCGCTGCCGCCGTCCGGCTCGGTCAGCCCGAAGCAGCCGATTTTGCGGGCCTTGGCCAGATCGGGCAGCCAGCGCTGCTTCTGCTCGCCGCTGCCGAAGCGGTGGATCGGGTACATCACCAGCCCGCTCTGCACGCTGGCGAAGCTGCGGATGCCGCTGTCGCCGCGCTCCAGCTCCTGCATGATCAGGCCATAGGCGACGTTCGACAGTCCGGCGCAGCCGTAGTCCTGGAACGTCGGCCCGAACAGCCCCATCTCCGCCATCTCCGGGACGAGCTCGTGCGGGAAACGCTCCTTCTCGAAGCACTCGCCGATGATCGGCAGCACACGCTCGTCGACGAAGCGAGCCACCATCGCCTGCACCTGGCGCTCGTCGTCGGTCAGCAGCGCTTCGAGATTGAAGTAGTCCGGAGCCTCCACATCGTGAGTTTTCGCACGCGTTTCCAGCACGGTTTCTCTCCGCCGGGGGGTCATGCCGCCGGGCAGCGCTCGGCGGCCGGTGCGGCGCGCAACTCGCGCCGGTCCGATTTGCGGATGATAGTGGAGCGCCCCGCAAATATCGCGGCGTCGGATCGCGCGGCGGGACCGTGCGAGCGGCGTCTCCAATCGGATTGCTGGCGGAAAAAAGCAATCGGACCTGCGGTGCGCCGCCCGTCGCGGCGCGTCCCGTGTCCCGATAACCGGCTTCCGTGCGCAGAATTCCGGGAGCGGTATAGGATTTCATTGACTCTGCGCCGCGCGAGTGTTAACGTCGGGTATCGGTGTGTGGGAAAGAGGCTGAGGAGCCCGCGTCGGCCGATGCGGGTGCTTCTCCGCACTTCCGATTGTTCGTAAGCGTTTCACCGCCGGCGCGCCATCGCGCGGGGGCGGTGCAGGCGCCCTGTGTTTTAGGATTCGTGTGTAGAGGCAGTCTGGAGGAGAGTCCGCATGCGCAAACTTCTTGCCACGGCGCTGGTCGCCGGCTTGCCCGCCTTCGCGTTGGCGGCCAAGACCTTTGACACCAGCGTCAACGCGTTCGGCGTGTCGCCGAACGATGCCGGCGCGATCGCCGGCCCGGCGCTGTATAGCGCCGACTTCGAGGCCCCGTACGTCATTGGGTCGATCAACACTCAGCAGGGCTGGACGACGAACGCCGCCGGCGGCCCCTCGCTGCTGGTCGCCAATGCCAACCCGGCCGGCGGTGTGCAGCACCTGCGCGGCATCGACAACCCCGGCGTCGGCAGCGGCAGCCTTTCGCTCGGCTTCTCGCCGGCGCTCGGCGCGCAGCCGCCGGGACCGTCTGCGCTGTCGATCGACGTGAATATCTCCGGCAGCGGCGGCGCGGACTATGACGTTGTCCCGCAGGCGCCGACGCAGGGCTTCCTGACCGCTCGCGTGAAGTTCTTCTACGGCGATGCCGACGGCGACCTGGTCGGCGGCGACATTCTCGTTCTGGATGACGCCGACGGCCCCGGCCCCGGCGGTCTCGGGTTCGTGGCGACGGGCGCCGAGTACACGCCCGGCGTCTACAAGAACCTCCGCGTGGTCGTGAACCCCGGCGCGAATTCGATCCAGTACTTCTACGACAATGTCCTGATCCACACCAGCATCGCCGGCGTGTTCGCCGGTTCGGCGATGGAGCAGGTCGTTGTGCTGCACGACAACTTCCAGAACCCCGGCGAGACCGGCGACTTCGACAGCCTGCGCGTTACGCCCGAGCCCGCCAGCCTGCTGGCGCTCGGCATCGGCGCGCTGGTCGCGATGCGTCGCCGCCGCTAGTGAACGTCTTGTTCACGCTCCATCTGCCGGGGCGTGAACCGTCGCGGTACGTACCGCGCACCCTCACGACGGGTCGGTCGCGATCTGCTTCCCCGCGACCGGCCCGTCGCGTTTTTCTACAAGGCCCCCCGAATCCAGCCGCCGACTTCTGCGACGCGCACGACGATTTCACCGGGGTCGCGCGGCCGTGGTTGATTCAGCGCGATGTTGCGTTTCGCGCGAACTCCAGCTACCAGCGCTTCTGCCGCGGGCGGGTGGAATGCCCGCTTCACACTCCGAAACGAGAGCGCTCGGAGGTTGCCCCCGGGCTCCCGGGGTCGCCGAGAAGGGGGGTGGTGCAAAGACGCGGATTACGGTATATATACATGGCTCGGAACGGAACCCGGTCTTTGCGGAGTCGGTGAACCATGTCGATCGATGCCTCTTTGCGGCTGAAGAGCTCGCTGGCGCGTCATCGGAATGTGCTGAAGCGGGCGGAGCGTGTCGCGCGCTTGCAGCAGATGGAAAAGTGGACGGATAGCGCCGAGGTGCTCGGTCTGCCGAAAGTCGGCAACCGCAAGCCCAAGGCCGGCAAGAAAGCGGCCAAGGCGGAAGGTGCCGAGGCGGCCGCGGGCGCCGCGCCGGCGGCCGCTGCTGCACCGGCCAAGAAGTAGTCGCGCGGCCGGGGGCGAACCTGGGAAGCGCGCCGGCATTCGGCGGCGGGCGGCGTGCTTTCGCCGTACGCCGCGTAAGCCTGCCGAGCTTGGTGAGCGGCGCGTGGCGGGTGGCATGCTTTCGCGGTACGCCGCGTAAGCCTGCCGAGCTTGGTGAGCGGCGCGTGGCGGGTGGCATGCTTTCGCGGTACGCCGCGTAAGCATGCCGAGCATGGCACGCGCGATGGTCTGTTGCGACGCCCCAGCTATGTAGGCCCCGCCGAGACGCTAGACACTCCATGCGCGCCGCCTAGTCGGCGCGAGTTTTTTGGGTCTCTTTTGGCCACGCGCGCTCGGCATGCTCACGCCGAGTACGGCGAGAGCATGCCACCCGCCATACGCCGAAAACGGCGAGAGCATGCCACCCGCCTTTTGGCCACGCGCGCTCGGCATGCTCACGCCGAGTACGGCGAGAGCATGCCACCCGCCACCCGCTGAGTACCGCGAAAGCAGGCCACGCGCCATTCTCCACGCGCAACGCGCTAATGGCCGCCTCGCCGACAACTCCGACTGCCGGGGCCGGCCGGCCCACGACCGAAAAAAACAAAATTCAGATCATCAGCCCCGAACCGTCCCGGCGCAGCCGCCGTATGAGGTACTGGTTCATAGTAGCGCGAGCGAAGCGGCAGCGCCGCAGGGCGTGCGTGTCGGGATCAGGCGACGGACGGCGAACCGGTCGCGCGCGGCGATCACGATTGACAGCAGGATCGGCGTGCTTAGATTGTCGCACTTCGAATCCCGCGTGGCGGGCGAGCATGGCGTCGCGTTGACAGGCGGGCCGTGCGACCGCGTCGCGGCGTCGGTCTGGCGCCGTTCGAGACTGTGTGTTTCGGATCGTAAGCACGTTTCCGATTGCCTCGATCGTACTTCGCGTCTTTTCTGACTTTGTCGAGTCCCCGGAATCAGGCAGCACATGGCGCACGATCACCTCTCGGTAAAATCCGAAACCGGCCGGGCGACGGCCAAGCTGATGGCGACGATGTTCGGCGGAGTGCTGATCGTCGCGTCCTTCGCCGCGCAGTGGATTTTCTGGGATCCTGCGGGCGGCGCGGCCGCCGCGGAGACTGCGCGCACCTATGCGGATTACCTGGCGCTGATCGGCGCGGTGCTGCTGGCGGCGCCGCTGTTCGTGCACGCGGCGCAGTGCCTGTTTTCCGGCCACATGCACATGGACGAGCTGGTCGCGCTCGCGATTCTGGCGGCGATGGCCATCGGCGACTTTCAGACCGCCGGCGTCGTGGCGTTCTTTCTGCTGCTGAGCAACCTGATCGAGACGCGGACGGCACTTGGCGCGCGGGCCGCGATCGAGGGGTTGATTCGCCTGACGCCGACGCGGGCCCGGCGGCTGCTCGACAACGGCCGCGAGGAAGAAGTGGACGCGCCCAAGCTGCGGCGCGGAGACGTGGTGGTCGTCCGGCCGGGCGACAACATCCCGGCCGACGGCCAGATCATGCAAGGCAGTTCCACGATTAACGAAGCCAACATCACCGGCGAATCGCTCCCGGTCGAAAAGTCGGTCGGGGACGAAGTATTCGGCGGCACAAGCAACGTGACCGGCGCACTTCAGGTGCGCGTCACGAAAGTCGGCGCGGACACGACCCTGGGCCGCGTTCAGGAGCTGATCCTCGACGCCGAGCGGACCAAAATCCCCCTGATGCGGCTGATTAACCAATACGCCTCGTGGTACACGCCGGTGACGCTGATGCTGGCGGGCGTGGTGTGGTTCTTCACGCGCGACCCCAAGATCGCGATCTCGCTGCTGGTGATCGCGTGTCCGTGTGCGCTGATTCTCGCGACGCCGACGGCGATCGTGGCCGCGCTCTCGGCCGCCGCCCGCCTGGGGATCTATATCAAAGAAGCGGGCAACCTGGAGTGGGCTCGCAAGCTGACCGCGGTTGTCTTCGACAAGACCGGCACGCTGACCACCGGGCAACTGGCCGTCTCGCGGCTTACGCCGGCACCGGGCGTCGACGCGGCCGAGTTGCTGCGCGTGGCCGCTTCGCTGGAGCGTAACAGCACGCACCCCGTGGCCCGCGCGGTGTGCGCGATCGCTGAGAAGGCGCGCGTGCCCGCGGTGGCGGCGGTGGATTTCAAGGAGGTCTCGGGCAAGGGCGTCACGGGACTGGTCGACGGAAAGCCCGTGTTCGTCGGGCGGGCGGTTTGGGTGCGCGAGCAGGGGGTGGACATGTCGCCGCTAGAGGACGAGAAATTCAAGGAGCCGGAGGGCCTGAGCTCGCTCTACGTCGCGCAGGCCGGGCGGGTGCTCGGCTGGATCGGCCTGGAGGATCGCACCCGGCCCGAGGCGCGGCAGGCACTGGACGAGTTGCGGCAGATCGGCGTGCGGCAGCTCATCATGGTCACCGGCGATCGGGCCTCCGTGGCGCGGCGCGTCGCGGCCGAGATGGGCTGCACCGACGTGCAGGCCGAGGTGTTGCCGCAGGACAAGCTGGCGCTGGTTGACGCCCTCAAGGCGCGGAATCACATCGTGGCGGTTGTGGGCGACGGCGTGAACGACGCGCCGGCGCTGGCCGCCGGGAACCTGGGCATCGCGATGGGCGCGGCGGGAAGCGACATCGCCATGAACAGCGCCAGCGTGGCGCTGATGAGCAGCGATCTGCGGCGGTTGCCGTTCCTGGTGCGGCTGTCGCGGACGACCACGGCGGTGATCTGGCAGAACCTGGTGTTCGGGGTGATGTTCATCATCCTGGTTGAGGTGGCCATCATCATGGGCCAGGTGCAGCCGATGCTGGCGGCTCTGCTGCACACGGTGTCTTCGGCCATTGTCGTGTTCAACAGCGCCCGCATCGTGCGCTTTGGCGAGAACCTGGCCCCGCACGTGCCGCAGCCGCGCGAGATGGCGGCGTCGCCCCTGCCCGCGGGTCGCGTGCAGTTGCAGGCGGTGTCGTAGGGAAGCGGCGGTCAGGGGCGGAGGCGGTTGCGGCGGCGTCATGCCGGCGGGCGTCAGGCGAGTCACGAGAGGCGCGATGGAACCAGTTCAGACGGAGTCCCGACGGGCGCGGCCGCCGCAGCACGCGGCGCTTCGCGCCGCCACCGCCGCGACGCCGAGATCGATACGCGCAGCCTGTCGCCGTGGTGAGCGGTTCGCACGGGCCGGAGGCCCATGCCCCCCACATCCAGAACGTGCGGTTGATTCGCCACACCGAGAACGTGCGGTTGATTCGCCACACCGAGAACGCGCGGTTGGTCTGAGTCCCCACGATCCGGACGGGTCAACTGACCTCGCGGGTTTGGAACAGGGCGACGGCCAGTCCGAGCGCGGCCAGCGCGTAGAGCGCGGCGTAACCGGCGACCGCGGCGACCTGATCGCCGACGATCTTCTCGTCCTGTGTGATGGCGTCGCCGACCCAAAAATACTGGAAATTGGGCAGCAGCGCGTACGCGATGCCCAGTCGCAGGCACTCGGTTCTGAGCCGCGACTTTTCGCGCTGCAACGCCGCCAGTTCGTCGCCCACGGCGGGCTGTGTGGCGGCCAGGCGCACTTCGGTTTTCTGCAACTGGCCGCGGGCGCCATCCAGATGACGGCCGACGGCGTAGTCCATCATCAGTCCGCCGATCAGCACGCCCGCGCACAGGATCAGCGTCGTGACCTGGCTGAAACGCGTGGCGATCGCGACGGCGAACGCCGCCAGCACGGCGACGGCGAAGAAAATCAGCAGGACGGCGTAGAGCACCTGCAGGTTTCCGAAGTCGGTGTCGATCGGCTGCGGCTTCCACTCGCGCGAGAGCAGCAGAACGCCGAGCAGGGCGAGCGACCCGGTGGGCACCAGGAACGCCGTGAGCGTGGTCGTGAAGTGCCAACTGTACACGTAGTTGCAGAACGTGGCCGCGCCGACGCTGACGAGCACGGCAAGCGTGCCGAACACGAGCACCGGGCCATCGAGCTTGTCGGCGTTGGTCTCCATCACGCCATGCCGCACCGTCATCAGAAAAATCAGGCACAGGAAGTAGAAGCCCACCAGCAGCGCCGCCACCACGCCGAAGTACTTGCCCGTGATGAAGAGCGGGCGGCTGACCGGCTTCGACACGACGGTCAGCACGGTGTGCGATTCGATCTCGCGGGTGATCACGCTGGTGGCGCTGAAGGAGCAGGCCAGCAGGCCGTAGAGCAGCAGCGTGGCCAGACCGACGTCGATCATGATCTTCGAGTCCTTGCCGGACTCGAGCGAGAAAGCCGCCAGGCTCGGGTTGATTACCAGCAGGAAGCCGGCCGCCAGCATCAGGATCACGAAGATCGGCTGGCGAATCGTCTCGGTGAAGGTGTTGCCCGCGATCGCGTAGAGCTTGCTGAACATCGCATCTTCCGTGCGTCTGCCGCCGGGTGTCGGCGCGAGCGACGCGCGGGCATTATGCCGGGCGGCCGTCGGGGCTACAACCGCCGGGCGCGGCGGCCCGCGACCGCGCCGGCCGCGCGGGGCGGCGCGCGGCGCCGGCGCTTCAGTTCTTTTCCGTTGGACGAATGCAGCGCTGCACCGCAGCGCGGCCATGCGTTGAGGGACCGCCGTGGGTGAGTCTTCGTTTTCGCGTTGTCGCAACGCCGCGTTGCTGGGCCTGTTTTTGCAGGCGCTGGCCACGGGCGGCGCGATGCTGCTGGGGTCGATGGCGGCTTCGCACGCGCTGCTGAACATCGGCTGGTATCTGCTGGGCGGATTGCCGATCTGGGTGGCGGCGCTGCTGGTGTTCCGCCAGCACGAGCTGGCCGACCTGGAGAAAATGGACCTCGAAGCGCTGCGCCGCGAGAAGCAGGCGGCCGGCGGCGGCGCGGGGCTGTTCGACGAAGAGGGGGCCACGGGCCTGGGGTTCATGGTGGCCACCGCCCGCCTGGCGTGGATGCAGAAGTGGCTGGTTCCGGCGCTGAGCCTGGTCACCGGCGGATACCTGGCGGTGATGGCGTGGATGAACTGGCAGGCGCTGCCGAACCTCTACACCGATCGCGTCGAGGCGTGGCCGCCGCTGCGAAACGTGCCGCTGGCGATGATCGGCGCGGCCGTCGTGATGCTGCTGCTGTTCCTGTTCTCGCGCTATGCGTCGGGGATGGGCCGCATTCCGCGGTGGCAACTGCTGCGGGCGTGCGGTTCGTACATGCTGGGGAACACGGTCGCACTGCTGGCGCTGATTCTGGTCCTGGGGCTGGAGCTGTACGCCGGGCTGGACCGCTGGCACCGCTTCGTCGCGTATGCGATTCCGATCGTCATGATGCTGCTGGCGGTCGAGACGTTTGCCAATCTGGTGCTCGACATCTACCGGCCGCGCATTCCGGGGGCCGAGCCGCGGGCGGCGTTCGACAGCCGCATTCTGGGGCTGCTCTCCGAGCCCGGCGGGCTGGCGCATTCGATCGCGGAAGCGCTGAACTACCAGTTCGGCTTCCCCGTCTCGCAGACGTGGTTCTATCAGTTGCTGCAGCGGACCGTGATTCCGCTGGTGGCGCTGGGGGTGCTGGCGCTGTGGGCGCTGACCTGCATCGTGATCGTTCAGCCGAACGAGCGGGCGATCATCGAGTGGCTGGGCGCGCAGCGCAACGCCGACAGCCCGCTGAAGCCCGGCCTGCACTTCAAGTGGCCCTGGCCGCTTGCGGTCGCTCGCAAGTACGACACCGGGCAATTGCACCAGATCATCATCGGTTACTCCAGCGACGCAGCGCCGGCCGAGACCAAGGCGGATGACGAGCAGTCGGTCATCCTCTGGACGGACGAGAAGCACTTCGGGCGCACGCATTACAACTTCCTGATCGCGCCGAGGGCCGACCTGGCCGCGCCGTCTCCCGGTGCGTCGCCGCTGACGCCCAGCGAAGCCCGCGTCAGCGAGGCGGCTCCCGTCCACATGGTGCGGATGAACGTAGCCGTTCAGTATCGAATTCAGGATGAGGCCCTGGCGGCGTTCACGCAGCGCACGGCCGAGCCCGACCGCCTGCTGCGCGATCTGGCGTGGGAAGAAGTTCTGCGCTATTGCGCTGGCGCGCACATCGACGCCCTGCTGGGCGAGAGTCGCGTGGTCGCCGGGCGCGAGCTGCGCGAGCGCATCAGCCGCCGCGTGGCGGAGCTGGGGCTCGGGTTGGAAGTCGTCTACGTCGGCCTGCAGGAAGTGCACCCGCAAAAAGACGTGGCCGATGCGTATCGCAACGTCGTGCGGGCCGACCAGGAGCGCATCACGCAGATTCGCAGGGCCCGCGTCGCCGAGAATCAGAAGCTGTCGCAGGCGGCCGGCGACACCCGCAAGGCCCTGCGTCTGTTTCGCGCGACCCAGCGGGCCGGCGACTACGAGAGCGAGGTCGGGCGGCACGAATCGGCGGCCGCCGCCGCCCGTGCGCAAGTTCCGGCGGAGCTCTGGGCGAAGATTCAGCAGCTCGCCGAGCACTGCAAGGCGCGGGCCACGGCGGAAGCGGCGCATGACGAGGCGCTGGCCGAACTCGAATTGGTTCGCGAGGACGTCGATTTGGGCCTGGGACGAAGCGCCCGCGATCGCGAGACCGCTGAGGCGTTGGCGAAACAGGCGGCGGGGCAACTGGAGCAGGCCGAGGGTGCGTTGCGCACGGCTGTCGATCCGCTCCGCACCGAACTCGCGGCGGCCGTGGGCGCGGACCCGGCCGCAGCGCTGATCGCGCACTTCACCGCGCAGCAGGCGCTCAGCGCGTGGTCAGCGCGGCTCGACGCGGAGCTGATCGGCGATGCCGCCGCGGCGATCCGTCCGGTCGATGGCGACGCGGCGCAGCGGCTGGCCGGGGCCCAGGCCGCACGCTGGCAGCAGGAGCTGCGAGCCGTGGCCGAAGCCGCGACGATCGGCAGCGAGTATCAGGCATACGCGGCCGCGCCGGATGTGTACCAGGCCCGGCGCTACCTGGAGTCGTTGACGCAGGGGCTGAAAGGCGCGCGGAAGTTCTTTCTGGCGTTCGACCCCGGCGATCGGAAAGTGAACGTCTGGATCGAGGCACAGGACACAGCGGAAGACACACCGCTCGAAGGCCCGACGCGGCGGTCGACCACGCCCTGACGAAGGGCGTTCGACGCGGCGTGACGGGCGATTTTGGCGCGATGGCAAGGAGTGAGCGTGAGACGCGTTCCGATTTTCACGATTCTGACGGCGGGCCTGCTGGTTGCGCTGTTCCTGGTGTATGCGTTCCGCTTCCAGGTGCGGTTCAATGAGGTCGCGGTGCGGATTCGCAGCGGCGCCGCGACGGAGGTGGTGCGCGACCCGGGCGTGTATTTCCGTTGGCCGCCGCCGATCGAGCGGGTCGAAACTTTCGACGCCCGGCTGAAAACGACCGACCTGCCGGAGAGCGAGACCAAGACGCTCGACGGCAAGAACATCATCGTCGGGCTGTTCGCGCTGTGGAAGATCGAGGATCCGCAGAAGTTCTCGGTGCGGGCGGTCTCGGAGCGCGAGGCCGAAGACAAGATGCGGGCGCGGATCAACCAGGCGCGGGCGGCGGCCATCGGCCAGATGGCGCTGAACTCGTTCGTCGGCCTCGACCGCGAGCAGGTCAATCAGAACTTCGACAACCTGCTGAAGACGATCGCCGACGAGGCCGCGCCAGGATTGCTGAACGACTTCGGCATCAAGCTGGTCAGCGTCGGCGTGCGGCGGCTGTCGCTGCCGGAGCAGGTGACGCAGGAAGTGTTCAACAGCATGAAGGCGCAGCGCGAGGCGATCGCGGCGGCGTATCGGCAGGAAGGCCTATCGCGACAGGCGGCGATCACCGCGCGGGCCGAAGCCGCCGCCCGCAGCATCCTCGCGTTCGCCGAGAGCAAGGCCAAGCAGATCGAGGCGGAAGGGCAGCGGGCCGCAGCGCGGATCATCAACGAGATTCCGCCCGAGTATCGCGAGTTCTACATCTGGCTGCGGCGCATGGAAGCGCTTAAGGCCAGCCTGCAGGAGCGATCGACGATCTTCCTCGACGCCGCGACCGACCTGATGGGCGATTTTGTGCGCCCGCCGGATGTCAACCGCCGACTACCGCAGGCCGCGGACTTGCAGCCGCCGGCGGCACGGCCCGAGCCGGGCGCGGCGGACGCCGCCGCCCCCACCAGCGGCGACGAATAGGAGGGCGCTGCGATGGCACCCGGTCACGATCACGACCATCACGGCCACGGGCATGCTCACGATCACGGGCATGACCACGGGCACGCCCATGCTCACGATCACGGCGTCGAGCCGCCGCTGGCGCCGGAGGAACTGAGCGATCCGGCGCAGCAGTCGCTGGTGCGGGCGCTACAGTCCAGCTTCAACGTGCTGCGCATCATCATGGTGGCGCTGCTCGTTGCGTATGCGTTTTCCGGCGCGTTTCGCGTGCAGCCAGGGGAGCAGGGGCTGATCGTGCGGTTCGGCGCGCTGCGTCAGAACACCAGCGGCGCGGCCGAGTTCAAGGACACGCCGATCTTCGAACCCGGTTGGCACGTGGCGCTGCCCGATCCGTTCGACGAGAAGATTCTGATTCCCGGTAATCAGCAGCAATTGACGGTGGAGACGTTTCTCTTCGAGCGCCGGCAGGAAGACCGCGGCAAGCCGCTGAGCGAATCGCTGCAAGTCTCGCCGACGCTGCGCCCGGGGATCGACGGGGCGCTGCTGACGGGGGACAAAAACCTCTCTCACGGGCGCTTCACGGTTCAGTACCGCATTGTCGACGGCGCGCGGTTCGTGCGTAACGTGTCGGACTCGCCCGGTGCGTTCGCGCGGCTGCTGCAGCGGCTGACGGAGAACGCGGTCGTGCAGGTGGCGGCGACGCGGCGCGTCGAGGACGTGATCGGCAGCAACGTGAGCATCTCGGCGGATGTCCGCAGCCGGCTGCAGGCGCAGCTCGCCGTGCTGGAGAGCGGAGTCGAGATCGACGCGGTCGTCGCCGAGACGATCGAGCCGCTGCAGGTCGTCGAGGCGTTCCGCGAGGTAACCGCGGCCGAGCAGCGCCGCCAGGCGGCGATCGAAACCGCCGAGGGCGGCGCGACGCAGATGCTGACCAAGACCGCCGGGCCGCGCTACCGCGAACTGCTCGACCTGATTCAGCGCTACGGCGCGGCCCAGGTGCGGGCGGCGCCGCCGGAGGAGCTGCACGCGCTGGAGACGCAGATCGACGCCGCGCTGTCGCAGGCGGGCGACGCCGGCGGCGACGTGGCGGGATTGCTGCGGACGGCGCAGTCGAATGCGAGCGAAGCCCGCGAGAAGATCCGCCGCGAGGTGAGCGACTTCACCCAGCAACTGGCGCTGTACCGCAAGGAGCCGCGCGTGGCGCTGTGGCGCGCCTGGGTGGACATGCGCGAGGCGGTGCTGGGCAGCAAGTCGAACGAGCTGATCTACGTGCCGAACTCGGACCTGATTCAGATCACCACCAATCGCGACCCGATGAAGCGCCAGCAGCGGATGGAAGAGGCGTATCGGTCGCGGGCTACGGGTCAGCCGCCGCGTAACTAACAGCCCCCGCTCGAGGATCGACCGTGGAGTCGCAAGCGATCATCTCCGTCGTCGGATTGACCAAGATCTTCCGCGACTTCTGGCGGCGGGCGCGGGTGCGGGCCGTCAACGACATCGACCTGAGCGTGGAGCCGGGCGAAATCTTCGGGCTGCTGGGGCCCAACGGCTCGGGCAAGAGCACGACGATCAAGATGATCCTCGGTCTGCTCTATCCGACCCGCGGGCGCGTCAGCGTCTTCGGGCGGCCGCCCGAAGACGTGCGCACCAAGATGCGGATCGGCTATCTGCCCGAGGAGAGCTATCTCTACCGGTTCCTGAACGCCCGCGAGACGCTGAACTACTACGGCACGCTGTTTCAGATTCCGCGGCGGGTGCGCAAGCAGCGGACCGAAGAGCTGCTCGACATGGTCGGGCTGCAGTCGGCGGCGCGGCGGCCGGTCGGCGAATACTCGAAGGGCATGGCGCGGCGCATCGGCCTGGCCCAGGCGCTTATCAACGACCCCGAATTGCTGATCCTGGACGAGCCGACCAGCGGGCTGGACCCGGTCGGGTCGAAACTGGTGAAGGACATCATCATCCGGCTCGGGCGCGACTTCAAAAAGACCATCGTGCTGTCGAGTCACCTGCTCGCGGATGTCGAGGAAGTCTGCGGGCGCGTCGCGATTCTCTACGGCGGGCGCGTGCAGACCACCGGCACGATGGACGCCGTACTCAGCCGCAACGACATGATTCAACTAACCTGCGAGCGGCTCTCGGCCGAGACGCTGGCCGCGATTCGCAAGCTGATCTCCGAGCGCGAAGGCAAGTCGGTCGACGTCGCAGTGCCCAAGGATCGGCTCGAAGCGCTCTTCCTGCGCATCGTGCAGGAAGCGCACACGCGGCGCGTCGAGACGGCCGGCAGCGCCGCGGTCGGCGAGATCGCGGGCTTCCTCGGTGGAGAGGCGCAGGGCGCGGCGGTGCTCGACGCGCTGGTTCGGACCGAGCCGGTGGCAGCGCCCGCGGCCGCACCGCCCGCGCCGCAGGCGGTCGACGCCGGTGTGCTCGACGCGCTGTCGGGCGGCAAGGCGGCGGCCGGCCCGACGGTGGAAGATGCGGCAAAGCCGGAGGTTGATCGCGGCATGCTCGAGGGGCTGCTCGACGAAAAGCGGGGCAAGCGATGAGCGCCGGACTGACGCTCGCGGCCGACTGGTTCACGACGTCGCGCACGCTGTACCTGCCGATCGCCGCGGCCGTCGTGTTGCTGGCGCTGGTCGCGGCCAGCCTGCTGATCCGCTCCTATCGCGTGCCGGTGCTGGCCGTCGCGCGGCTGACGTTCGCCGAGGGCATCCGCATGCGGATCGTCCTCGTCTTTCTGGTGCTGCTCGGCGTGTTGATGCTGATTCTGCCGACCGTGATGAAGGGCGACCAGACGCTGAGCGGACGGCTGCAGGCGTTTCTCTATTACGCCATCGGCGCGATGAGCATCCTGCTCAGCCTCACGACGGTGTTCCTGGCCTGCTACAGCCTGTCCGAGGAGGTCCGCAGCCGCACGCTGCACCTGGTCGTCACCAAGCCGGTGACGCGCGTCCAGATTCTGCTGGGCAAGTGGTACGGCGTGATGCTGCTGAACCTGGTGCTGCTGACGATCTGCGGCGGGGCGATCTACGGCTTCGCGTGGACCATTCGGCAGCAGACGCCGATCAACGCGCGCGACGGCTCGAAGCTGCGCGACGTGGTCTGGACGGCCCGCGTCGGCGCCAAGCCGGTTCGGCCGGACATGACGGCCGCCGCGGCGGCGTGGGTCGATGAACGCATCGCGCGCAACGAGTTGCGGCCGGACGACGAGAATCACCGCAAGCGGATGATCGCGGAGCGGGCCGGCGAGATGCTGGGGTCGTGGCGCATCGTCCCCCCGGCGACGGCCGAGGAAATCGGGCGCATCTACGAATTCGAGAATCTGCCGCCCCCGGCGCGAGCCGACGAGGTCGTGCAGGTCAGCTACAAGGTGCGCGGAATTCCGGTTCCGCCCAACGAGCAATTGCGGATTCTGTGGCTGTTCGTCGATCCGCAGACCCGCGCGCCGCTGCACGAGCCGCGCGAGACGGTGGAGCGCTCCGGCGACCAGCACGAGTTCTTCGTGCGGGCCGGCGCGTTCGAGGGCGGCAAGGCGGCCCTTGCGGTGATCAACCCGCCCAGCGACCGGCAACAGGTTTCGCTGACGTTCGAGGGCGAGGACTCGCTCCAGATTTTCTACAAGGTCGGCTCGTTCGAGGCGAACTATCTGCGGGCGCTGCTGATCGTCTTTCTGCGGCTGGCGTTCCTGGCCGCGGTGGGCGTCTTCTTCAGCGCATTCGTGTCCTTCCCCGTGGCCGCGTTCTGCATGCTGGCGGCGTACGTGCTGTGCCTGGGGATGCCCACGTGGATGGAGTCGATCGGGGCGAACATCGAGATGTACACGCCCAGCATCGATCCCTACGGCGGCTGGTGGGGCAAGCCGATTCGCTTCGTCATGGTGCCGATCCTGTGGTTTTTCTTTCCTGATTTTGTGGCGCTCGACGGCGCCGACCGGTTGATCGAAGGGCGCTACATTCCGCTGGACCTGATCGCGGTGTCGGCCCTGCGGCTGCTGGTCTTCGGCGGCGTAATCCTGATCGTCCTGGGGGCGCTGGTCTTCCAGCGGCGCGAGGTGGCCGAAGTCACGGCGTGACGCGGCCGCGCAGCGCCGGGTGGTGAGGTGATGTCAAACGCACGCATGATTCAAGTCGTGGCGCTGCTGGCGATGGGGGCCGCCGTGCTGGGCGCGCTGCAGTTCTCCCCGCGGATCAACGAGCACCGCCGCAATCTCAACATGATGGGATCGGCCACGCCGGCGGAGAACGCGCCGCCCCAGTACGCGATTTTCATTCAGGCGCTCGGGGCGTTCCGCGGACTGGTTACCGACATCCTGTTCATCCGCGCGACGGAGCTGAAAGAGGCCGGCCGCTACTTCGACGCCTACCAGCTCGCGCAGTTCATCTGCGAGCTGCAGCCGCGCTTTCCGTCGGTCTGGGAGTTCAACGCCTGGAACATGGCGTGGAACATCTCCGTGGCGACGCACACGCCGGAGGAGCGCTGGAACTGGGTCTACAACGGGGTGAAGCTGCTGCGCGACCGCGGGCTGAAGTACAACCCGCGGGCGATCAACATGTACAAGCAGCTCGCGTGGATCTTCGTCAACAAGATGAGCGAGAACATCGACGAGCACCACTTCACCTATAAGCGCGAGTGGGCCTGGCGCATGCACCTGGTGCTCGGGCCGCCGCCGAATCCGCTGGGCAACTACGACCCCGACGAGATTTTCGAGGCGGTTCCCGCGGATGCGGAGGATCGGCTGCTCGAAGCCGCGCGGATCGAACAGGAGCGGCGCGACGCGCGGCTGCGAGCCGAGGGCGTCGCCACGCCGGGCGCCGCGGCGGATGGAGCGGTGCTCACCGCGGCCGAGACCGCCGCGCAGATCACGCCGTACAGCGTGGTGCTGAAGGCGGCGGTCGAGCGGCTGCAGGCGATCGCGGCCATGCCGGAGGAGTTGGAGGCGCTGTACGCCAGGCACCCGGGCACGCGCGCGATGGTCGCGGCGCTGCGCGAGATGGACGTGCGGATCACCGATGACGATCTCAGCGAAGAGGCTTACTGGCACCGCGAGACCGGCCTGGCGTTTACGTTTTTCTATCGCGTGCGGCTGCTGACGGAGCGGCCGTCGATTCAGGCGAAGCTGACGTTGCTGAAGACCGACGACCGCGACCGGGCCGCCCGCGAGCGGTTCGCGGCGATCCTGGGCATTGCGGAAAAGAACGAGGACGGACAGGCCCTCATTCGTTTCATGCAGAAGAAGGTTCTGCGGCAGGTCTACGAACTGAAGCCCGAGGTGCTGGTCGAGCTGACGAAGATCTTCGGACCGATGGACTGGCGCGCGGTGGACGCCCACAGCCTTTACTGGGTGAACGAGGGGCTGGTGGCCGGCGGCGAGTCGATCAGCCGCTTTGGCAACGACAAGACCAACACGGCCCGCATGCTGTTCTTCAGCCTTCGCAACCTGCGCGAGCGCAACAAGATCATTTTCGAGCCGTTTCCGCCCGCGATTCACCAGTCTTACTTCAGCGCGCTGCCGGACATGAATTTCATCGAGCCGCTGCACCGCGCGTATCTGATGTATGGCAAGATGATCGACCCCGATCCCGGCCGCGGCGTGGGCGAGACCTTCCGCACGGGACACATCAACTTCCTGCGCGAGTCGATCGTGGCCCTGTTCCTCGCCGGGCGCGAGACGGAGGCGCAGCAGTATTACGACTACATTCGAACGACCTACCAGACCCGCCCGGACGGCTCGCTCGATCCGAAGTACGCCGCACCGCTCGGCGATTTCGTCACGGACGTGTTCTATGAGGGCATCGAGGGCGCGCGCGAGACCAACCGCGCCATCGGGCAGATTCTGTTCGCGGCGTACCTGGAGCTTTCCGAGGGCAACTTCACCACCTACGACAACCTCGTGCGCCGGGCCGGCGATCTGCACCGCAAGTTCATGGAGGACAAGATCGGCGAGCTCAGCGAGGCGAAGAAGCTGCCGCCGTTTGCGGACATGCAGGTCGATGCGCTCGCCGCGTGGCTGATGATCCCGGCGACCGATCAGAACATCATTTTCCGCAAGGTTTTTCTTTGGAAGGTGGCGCGGGTCGATTTCCGGCAGACGCTCTATGACGATCTGCGGGACGGACTGGCCGCGGAGTGCGAGGTCTGGGAACTGGACTTCGCGAAGGCGTTCCCCGAGCCGCCGGGGATGGACGAGTTTCGCAAGCGCCGCGACGCGGCCCGCCCGCCTGAGCCGCCGGCGGCGGAGACGCCCGCGCCCGCACCGCAATAAGATTCCGGGCTTGTGCGAGTTTCGACGCGGGAGTGGGTAGCATGGGCCTCCGGCCCGTGCGTACGGCCATTGATCGCGTGCAACGTCCAGGAACTTACGAGCGAGTCCGCGGTGCGTCGCGCAGCCGCCGGAGTGTGGAGAAGGCGCCAAACGCATGGGCATATTCGATTTTCTGAAGAAAGGTTTGGCCAAGACCCGCGACAAGCTCGTCGCCGGCCTGCGTGCGATCCTGCCGTTCGGCCGCAAGATCGACGAGACGCTGCTGGATGAAATGGCCGACGCGATGCTCGCGGGCGACATGGGTCCGAAGGCGGTCGCGGCGCTGCAGGAGGAAGTGCGCGTCGCCTGGAAGGCGGGGCAGGTCAAGGAAGCCCAGGAGATTCTGCCGTTTCTCAAGGAGCGGATCGCCGGCGCCTGGAGCCCCGCGGCCCGCAACCTGCGGATGGCGGCGAGCGGCCCGACCGTGATTTTTGTGGTGGGCATCAACGGGTCGGGCAAGACCACGAGCGTCGCGAAACTCGCCAACTATCTGAGATCGCAGGGAAAAAAGGTGCTGCTGGGCGCCTGCGACACATTTCGCGCCGCGGCCATCGATCAGCTCACGATCTGGGCCGGCCGCGCCGGCGTCGACCTGGTGAAGCACCAGCACGGCAGCGACCCGGCCGCCGTCGCGTTCGACGCCTGCGAAGCCGGAATCGCCCGCGGCGCCGATGTGATTCTGATCGACACGGCCGGCCGACTGCACACCCAGGACCACCTGATGCGCGAGCTGGGCAAGATTCAGCGGGTCGTGCAAAAGCGCATCCCCGATGCGCCGCACGAGACGCTGCTGGTGCTGGACGCGACGATCGGCCAGAACGCGATCAATCAGGCCAAGATGTTCTCCGCAGTGGTTAATGTCAGCGGCTTGTTCCTGGCCAAGCTGGACGGCAGCGCCAAGGGGGGGATCGTGATCGGCATTCGCGATCAGCTCGATATTCCGGTGAAGTTCGTGGGTCTGGGCGAGACGATGGACGACGTGCAGCCGTTCGATCCGCGTGCGTTCGTCGAGGCGCTGTTCGAGGGAATGTGACCCGCGCGGCGCGCACGCCGGCCGCGCGGCCTCAGCCGTCGCGGTCGGTCGGCCCGTCGTCACCGCCGGTCGGCGCGGCGCCGGCGTCGCGCGTGCGGCGCGCCGCGATGGTGCGGGCGAAGATGTCCCCGACCCGCTGCCGGTTGCGCGTCAGCAGCGCCAGGAAGCCCAACACCCAGATCGGGGGCAGCAACTCGAGAATTCGCGACGCGTTTCGGACGAGCACCTGCGTCAGCGTCGGCGCGGCGCCCGTGGTCGAGAGAACCACGACGCCCAGCAGCAGCTTGCCGACCGTTCGCCCGGCCGTCAGCTCCATCACGAGGCAGTAGACCGCGTAGCCGCCGGCCGAAAGCGCCCACCAGAGCATGTAGCGCAGCCGCTCGTCCGGACTCATGTCGCCGCCGGGCTGAGCGCTGACCGCCCAGATGAACATGTGCCGCACCGCGTCGGTCCACACCACGCCCAGCGCGGCGCTCGCGGCGAGTGTGAACGGCAGCAGGTCGATCATCCACGCGGCGGCCCGCTGCGTGGTGAGCGCCAGCGAATACCCCGCGGGCAGCGGCACAAGCTGCGTCATGCTCCCGCGGCGCAGCAGCAGCAGGGCGCTGAACACCGAGAGCACCGCGAGGAAGACCAGCATCTGCAGGGGCGCTTCGATCGCCAGCCGATCGGACTGCGGCGCGAGAATCTCGCGGAGATCGCGCGGCGCCTCCAGCGGCGGCGCGCCGAAGGCGCCGTAAGTCAGGATGTGCCGGCCGCCGCGCTCCGCCAGTACGACGACGTGCTGGTTGAACCCGGCGGCCGCCACGGCGCGCAGCGGCCCATCGCCCGGCGGCGGCCCGAACTCCAGCGTCGCCGGGGACCACTCGCCGCGCGCATAGCTGTCGCCCAGCAGGCGATACGCCAGCACGCGCCCATCTTCACCGGCGACGATCAGCGTGGGAACTTCGCTCACCGTCGTCGGCCAGAAGCCGCGCACGCCGGGCGCCCCGAGCGTCCCGCCGGAGCGCCACACGCGCGTCTGCGGATCGAGGCGCAGGAAGAACACCTGGTCGGCCTCCGCCCAGAACAGCAGCAATTCGCCGACGGCGTGATGCAGCCGCGGCCCCAGCGGGCCGTCGCCGCGCTGCACCACCGGCGGGCAGGGCGCGACGGCGACCCAGCGCCGGCCGTCGTAGCGAACGATGGAAAGCGCGGCGTCGCCGGGGTTGAACCGCTCCGCGGCCGCGGCGCTGGCGGTCTGCGTGGTGGTGCTCATGCCGGCGGCGGCGGCGGACGGAACCAGCCCGTAGATGTCGCGCCCCACGGCCAGGAGATGCAGCGGGCGATGCCGCTGGGGAAGGTCGATCTCGCGCGACGGACTGGCGCCGGGTTCCGGCGGATGCCGGAAGATGGCGCCGTCGTCGAGCACGACGAGCAGATCCTCCTCCACCGGCGTCGCGAGCGTGACGCGCCCGTTCAGCGCGTGAACTCGCCGGAACTGCGACTGCGGCGCGCGATGAAAGAGCGTGGAGCGCGTGCCCTGCACCTCCGCGATCCACAGCGTGCGGTCGCCGCCGGACAGATACAGCGACGTGGCCGGCGCGACCGGCGCGCTCGCGCTTTGGGCGAACGCGGCCGCCGCACTGCCGGCCAGCAGCGCCGCCATCCACCACGATGCAGCGCGCCGGGCGCAGCGCCGGCTGATCGCTGGCGGCGGGACCGCGCTGCTCATTTCTTCGCCGTCGCGACGCGAATGAACAACTCGTCGAGCTGCGCTGCGGCCACGGGGCTGGGCGCCTCGGTCAGCGGGCAGAAGAACTCCTGCGTCTTGGGGAAGCTGAAGGTGTCGAGCAGACTGTCCAGCCCGCACAGCAGCATCACCATGCGGTCCACGCCCATCGCAAAACCGCCGTGCGGCGGCGGACCGTGCTTGAGCGCCTCCAGCAGGAAGTTGAACTTCGCCTTCTGCTCTTCGGGCGAAAGGCCCAGCAGGCGGAAGACCTGTTGCTGCACGTCGTTGCGGTGGATACGGATGCTGCCGCCCGCCAGCTCGACGCCGTTAACGACAACGTCGTAGGCCTTGGCGCGGGCCTTCAGCGGCTCGGTTGCGAGCAGCGGGATGTCCTCGTCCATCGGCGCGGTGAACGGATGATGCACCGCGTAGTAGCGGTTGTCCTCCGGGTGGTGCTCCAGCAGGGGGAAATCGATCACCCACAGGAAGTTCCACAATCCCGCCGGAATCAGACCGCGGCGGCGGCCGAGCTCTTCGCGCAGCCGCGCCAGGAACTTGCAGACATTGGCCTCGGTGTCCGCGGCGAAGAACACTGCGTCGCCGGGCTGCGCGCCGGTGGCGGCGCACAGTGCGGCGGTTTGCTCGGGGGAGAAGAACTTGGCGACGCCGGTCTTGAACGCCGGCTTACCGTCGAGCGCTTCGACCTTCAGATAGGGCAGCCCGCCGGCGCCGATGCCCTTGAGGATCGATTGCAGGCTGCTGTCGGCTTTCTCGATCTCGCTTTGCGAGATGTCCGCGCCGCCGGGCACGCGAATGCAGCGGACGCAGCCGCCGGCGGCGATGGGCGAAGTGAACACTTTGAAGTCGGTTTGCCGACAGATTTCGGTTACGTCCCGGATGCGCAGATCGTAGCGCGTGTCGGGCCGGTCGATGCCGTATTCGGCCATGGCCTGTGCGTAGGTCATGCGCGGCAGCGGCAGTTTCAGTTCGTGCCCGAGCACGTCCTTCCAGACGCGCTGCAAGTACCCCTCCGCGACCCGCAGCACGTCGTCGACCTGCACGAAGGACATCTCGACGTCGAGCTGCGTGAACTCCGGCTGGCGGTCCTTGCGGCTGTCCTCGTCGCGGAAGCAGCGGACGATCTGCATGTACTTGTCGAAGCCGCTCATCATCAGAAGCTGCTTGAATAGCTGCGGCGACTGCGGCAGGGCGTAGAACGTGCCGGGGTGCTTGCGGCTGGGCACCAGGAAATCGCGGGCGCCTTCGGGCGTGCTCTTCGTGAGGAACGGTGTCTCGATCTCGACGAAGCCGTGCTGGTCGAAATAGTCGCGAATGACGCGCACGGCGCGGTGCCGCGTGATGAGCGCTTTCTGCATCACCGGGCGGCGCAGGTCCAGGTAGCGGAACTGCAGCCGGAGCTCGTCATTGACGTTGATCTCGTCCTCGACCGGGAAGCGCGGCGTCTCGGACTGGCTGAGTACGTCGATCTCGTGGACGTTGACCTCGATCGTGCCGGTGCGCAGTCTCGGATTGACCAGACCCTCCGGCCGGCGCGAGACTTCGCCCCGCACGGCGATGCAGAATTCGCTGCGCAGCCGTCCGGCCACTTCGTGCGCTTTGGGGTCGGTCTCCGGATTGAACTTGAGCTGCACGATGCCTTCGCGGTCGCGCAGGTCGATGAACACCATCCCGCCGTGGTCGCGATAGGTCGCGACCCAGCCGCAGAGGATCACCGGTTTTCCCAGGTGCTGCTCGGAGACCTCTCCGCAGTAGCACGTTCGCTGGTTGTACGGTAGCGCCACGCTGCTCACTCCTGCCGTCGGCCGCCGTGCGTCGGGGTTACGCCCCGGCCGCCCGGCGAATCGCGGATCGTAGTCGCCCGCCGCCGCCGATGCGAGTTCGCGCGCTAGGTGGCCCGCGCACCTAGCCTGTTCCGGGTGGGCGGCCCGCGCATTCAGCCTGTTTTGGGTGGGCGGCCGGCGCATCCAGCCTGCTCTGGGTGGAGCGGGCATTCTGCCCGCGCAGTGTCACCCGCGCATCCAGCCTGTTCTGGGTGGAGCGGGCATTCTGCCCGCGCAGCGTCGCCCGCGCATCCAGCCTGTTCTGGGTGGAGCGGGCATTCTGCCCGCGCAGCGTCACCCGCGCGCCAGCCCGGATCGCCGCTGCACATCCGCGCGGACCGCGCGCCGACCCTCGCGTCGCATCGGCGATTAATCGAGGCCCGTGAGCGCAGCACAAATACACCCGCGCGTTTCGCCGTATGATCTTAAGATCGTTCGCTTCCGCCGCACGGGCTTGAACCGCTCGGCGTGCATCGCGCGGCGCAGAAAGGCGACGCCGGAACTCGGCGGCGATCGGTTCCGATCGGTCGCTGCCGCGCGGAGGATTCGACCCGCGTTCATCCGGCGCCGTTCTCCGACCAGTGCCCGTCTCGCCGGCCCGGCGGCTTCCTCGCGCGTCCGTGGAGTCACATGGATTTCGACTGCAAAGCCTGTGGCGCCTGCTGCTGTGCCGGGTTCGACGTCGCCCTGTTCGCCGGGGATGTCGAGCGCTTCGAGCGCGCGCCGGCGTTGCTGTCGCTCACGATCCTGCATCAGGGCCGAACCGGTCCGCCGATTCGGTTCATGCAGAAAGACGCAAGCGGCCGGTGCGTGGCTCTAGCCGGGCGGCTCGGGGAGTGCGCCTGCACCATCTACCCCGACCGCCCGATGCTCTGCGACGCGTTCGAGGCCGGCTCCGACGACTGCCGCGCCGCCCGGCGCCGGTTCGGCCTGCCCATTTCTGACGCCGCGGGCGGGAAGTAGCGCTCGCGAAGACGCCGACTCGCCCGCGGTCGCCGCGGGCTGCGCCGGAGGCGCGCGCAGTGCGGGCAGCGCGAGCGGCGCGGGTTGCGTGGGATGCGCGAGCGGTGCGGAATGCATGGGATGCCCGAGCGGCGCAGGCGCTGCGGCCGGCGCGATCGAGGTGGCACGCGCAGTCGGCGTCGGAGGTGCAAGCGGCGCAGGTAGCGCCGGCGACTGGCTCGACGTTCTGGAGACCATCGCCCTCGCCCCGGCGGCTCGGAAGGCCGGCCTTCAGCCGGCCGGTATCTGCCAGCGGTTTCAACCGGTGGTGAACCGGCAGTGCTCAGGCCCGGCTGAGGGCTCGTAAGATGGCCGCTGAAGCTGAGTCAAGCCCGGCTAAAGCCGGCTCTCACCAGGCGAAGAACAAATGATGACACCCTGGCCGCCAACCGCCAGCTAAAGCTGGTGGCAAACACCGGTCGGCTGAAGCCAACCCAGCGCCCGCTGAGCATCGTCTTGAGTGACCGGCAGGCGTGCGCGGGAGCGGTGCTGAAGCCGACTCACGCTAGCCCCTGAGCACTAGTCTGGCGCCTGAATCCACGCCTTAAGCTCGGTCCGCAACGGAGTCGATAGGCGCCCATGCGTAACTTTGCGGGCCTCTTCCGGTTACGCGCACCACAAGAAACACGCGCCAGATTGCACGGCCGATGCGCTCGACCTCGCCCCGGCTCGGACGGTCGGGGACCTGGGTCAAGCGGCCAATTCTCGCGAGAGCCCGTCCGTGCGATGCCGGAGTTCAACCGCGCCGCGCGCATTTTCCTCCGTGCGCGGCAGTGACACATCCACGCTCGGCAGGCGACCGAACGCCGCCGCGCGATGGTCGCCTGCGTCGTGACGCATCGTGGCGAGTTCATCACGACCCGAACAGTCATTGGCATCGCGCCCGGTTTCGGACCGCTTGCAGCTACCGCGCCGGCGCACTACCATACGCGTGCAAGTCGGGAAGAGCGGCCTTGATCGTCTGTTAAACCGTGACGCGGCGTCCCGGTAACTTTATTGCACGAGTAATTGCAAGCTACGGGAGTAGGTTACAGCATGTCCGGTGAGCCAGACGGAATCGCTGACCCGCGCTTGAGCTACGCCGATACTGCCCCGAGAGCACGGCCGGTCCCTGGCGATACACTTGTGCTAGGTGACTGGGCGATTGATGAACATTGGGTAACCGGCACGCATCGGTCGGAGACCGCCAGTCGCGCGGGCGATGTGCACGTCCGATCACTTCATGGCGTCTATTCCGCCGTTGCGTCGCTTGGTGGGGTAGGTCACGTCGCCTCACTCTTGCACCTAGCGCGGAAAGCGGAACAACCTGATAATCCACTGTTCGGTGTCATTGGCGTCGGAATCTGGAATGGATTTGATACTGGCGTGATTCGGCGAATGTTTTGGCCACCATGGTTGGCGCAAGTTACACCTTTTCGGCTGTCTGCGGTGTTACCCAAGAAAGGGCGTAGAACGGGAGATTCTTCTTCACCAACGAAGCCGTCTCTGGTCAATCTTGCATCAGTGCTTCAGGATTCCCAGTCGGTACAGTCACTGCTGCGAGAGTACGAACTCGACGGACGCCCCAGGCATGCTGGTGCCAACGAGTCTCCGGTGTCGCTGCCGTTCTTCGACTGGCACGGGACAAACAGGGTTATTCGCGTGTATCGCGAGCTCGGAAAAGAGCTGAGGCAAGTCGGACGCATCGACTGGCAGCTAGTCGCTCCCGACATGGGCGACCCCGCCCACCCGGCAGAATGGATTACAGAAGACAATACCGCGGAGAAGTTGCGGAATTTTGTCGACAGGGTGATCGACCTGAGCAAGATCAAGAGACTCATCATCGGCGATCTCGTAAAAGGTGTCGTATCGCCAAAAGTGATAACAGTCCTTGTTGACCTTGTCGGGAGAAAGAACCCGGACTGTGAGTGGTACGTCTCAACGAAGAATTGGCGAGCGTCGTGGATATCGCAGCTTTCCGGTGTGAAAAGACTCCGGCTGTTGCTGTTCCATGAGGCTGCAGCGCGCGCGGCCATGAGGGAACATAAAGTCGACCGTTGGATTACGAGAACCGGGACGTTGACGTTTGATGCGATGGAGTGTCTTCACGATATCCACACGCGCACGGGAGCAGAACTCGTTTTGGTCATGCCTGGCGGATGGGCCATCGCCGGGCTCGCCAAGCTTGCGAATGCATCAGGGACGCCGTCGCTCCACACCTGTGTTCAGTCAAATCAGGCACCAGGCAAGGTAAACCGCGACGGACCAACCTCGCTGCCATTCATGGCTGGCCTCGTAGCTGCGGCTGCGGGATCGTGGTCTGAGCAAACGATCCGGAACGCGTTTCAGCAGTCATGTGGGCGAGTCGCCACCGAGTTAGAGCGGCTTCGGGAACCGCGAGTATGGGCAGCACCGACCATGTACTTGGCTGAACCAGCCATCGGAAGGTCGAGCGAACTCTCAGGAACTGACTGGCGAGAGTTTCATAGTTGGGATGCAGAATATCAAAAGTGGCGCGCATCGCGTGAGAATCTCTGCTGCATTAGGGATGGCTCAGGGCAGTTGACGATTCAGTTGTGGCGTGCGATGACGACGCTCGATGGCTATGTGTGTTTGGTTCCGGAGCGCAAGCGATCGATACAACGCGTGTTGCGGCGAGTGCGAGACTTTGCGCGCCGGCCGCGCGCGGACCGACAGCCGCTGAGCTGCATGTTGCGCGCTGCACCAGGAAGTGGCAAGACATACTTGGCCCAGTGCCTCGCCGCCGAGGCGGGCATGACACTGTTGGAGTTCGACATCTCCCAGATGTTTCGCCGAACTGACATTTTAGATTGTTTTGATACGATCGTGACGCGCCAGACGACAGCAAAACGTGATGACAAGGATGTCTTGGTCTTTGTCGATGAGGTGAACGCGTCAATCGAGGGGCAAACGGTATATTCTGCGTTCCTTGGTCCGCTAGAGTCTGGGCGTTTCGTGCGTTCAGGGAAAACGTATGCGATAAGGCCGTGCGTGTGGCTATTTGCAGGAACTACGGACCCAAGTGAGCAAAGTACGAGGGCAAAATCAGACAAGGCATCCGATTTTGAATCGCGACTCACGGCCGGAACGGTGAATCTAAACGTGCCACCGTGTCCGCTTCAGCGGGCTGAGAATGTTTACTTAGGTGTGTCGCTGGTGAAAGCGACGTTTCCGGATGTTCGCCAGATCGCTGAGCCGGTGCTGCAGGTGTTTTATGACTTGCCGTTGAATATCTCACTTCGCGAACTACGCCACTTCGTGGAGTCGTTTGAGCATGTACAGTACGGGCAAGTGACGCTGCAGAACGTTCCCCTTGAGACGCTGGAAGGCTGGGGGATTGCCTCGCGTAATACGCCTTCGACGTGCCCTCCTCTGTTCGTTCGGATCGAGAGCGCAGAGCGCGTGTAAGCGCTTCGCGATGGTGTGACGTCATCTGGACGTTGGGATCCGTGCCGTGCGGCGAAGCGCGATTTATGTGGTCATCAAGGTATTCGGCGGCTACTCCTGAGGATTGCGCCATATATGCATCGAGCGCGCTAATGTGGTGAGCCTGCCGGGGCGTAGTAGGGCAGCGATTCTGTGTTAGGCGATGGGAGTCGACTAATCGCAGCGCTCGCCCAGTCCTAACTGCTCATGCGGTTGGTCGCGAAGGCACACCGCTGACCACAGGTTCTCCGAGCAGCGCGGCTTTGCTATCCCGGGTTATCCGCCGCCGGGAAGATGCCGTCGATCTCCACCAGGTCGGCGGCCGTCAGCGTCAGCTCCGCCGCGGCGCAGTTCTCGTCCACCTGCTCGGGCCGCGTCGCACCGATGATGATGCTCGCGACCGCTTCGCGCGTCCGCAGCCACGCCAGGGCCAGCTGCGCCAAGCTGGCCCCGTGCCGGTGGGCGATCGGTCGCAGGCGATCCACGCGATCGGCCACCGCCCGATCCACCGACTTCAGAAAGCGGTTCATGTCCGTACTGGCGGCGCGGCTGCCTCCGGGAATTTTGCCGCCGGAGTACTTGCCCGTCAGTACGCCCTGCTTGAGCGGGCTCCACAGCACCATGCCCAGGCCGCAGTCGCTGCACGCCCGCTGCACGCCGTTGGTCTCGACGCGGCGGGCCAGCAGACTGTACTCGGGCTGTTCGGACACCGGCGGGCTGGCGCCCAGCGAGCGGGCCAGGGAAGCGGCGTGGCGGATCGCCTCGGCCGGCCACTCGCTGACGCCCCAGTACAGAATCTTGCCCTGGCGAATCAGGTCGTCCATCGCCCGAACGATCTCGTACATCTCCACTTCGCTGTCGTAGCGGTGGCACTGATAGAGATCGAGATAGCCGACCTGCAGCCGCTCCAGCGAGTCATGCACGCTCTCGAAGATGTGCTTGCGCGACAGCCCGCGGTCGTTGACGCCCTCGCCAAACGGGAAAAAGCACTTCGTGGCGACGACGAACTCGCGCCGCGGCAGCGGCTTCAACTCGCGGCCGAGCACGCTCTCCGCGCTGCCCTTGTTGTATACATCCGCGGTGTCGAAGAAGTTCACGCCCAGGTCGAACGCGCGGCGCACGCACTGCCGGGCGGCCTCGTCGCCGACGCCGAAGCCATACGTCAGCCAGCTCCCGAGGCCGATCTCGGAAACCTTGACGCCCGAACGTCCCAGCCGGCGATATCGCATGCATCAACTCCCAATCGCGCGGCGATGGCCGCCGGCGCGAGGGCCGCGGACCGCCGCAGGTTGCTCTTGTTGCGGCTACTTCGGCTCGACGATCCAACAGTCGAGCACCGCGGGCTTCGAGCAGGTCACGACCAGCTCGTTCTCGCCCGGCTTGAGGGTCACGTCGCCCAGGTCGTACACGCCGGCCTTGCCCTCGGACTGGCCGTAGGTGAGCACGCCGATCGTCGCGCCGTCGGCGGTCGCGACGGTGATGGTCTCGAACCGCCGCCGTGGGTGTACGCGGAGCTTCAGGCGCGCCGCGCCGCCTTTCTCGTGGATGAGCGCGATGCGAACCGGTTCGGCGGTGGTGATGCGTACAGCGGCTTCGCCGGAGAACTCGACCAGGCCGGCGTGCTTCTGCTTCACCTCCGCGCCCCAGCCTTCGCCGCGAACGCGATTCTCGATTTCAACCGCGCCGGGCATATACAGCCCGGGTGGGGCCCACTCCTTCTTGCCCAGCGGCGGCGCGTTGCTCCGCGAGCCGGCGGCGGCGTACCAGTACGCGAGTACGCCGACGTAGCGCCCGACGGCGCGGCCCGGCTCGCTCTGCGGCGTCAGCGAAATCGACATCGATTTCTGGAACGAGATGGCGTCGTCGATCAGCCAGCGATACACCGAGCACTTGCCGAACGGATCAAAGCGCGTCGCGCCGGCGCCCAGTGCCGAGCCGCCGGTCGGAACCGACCCCACGCCGAAAAACGCCGCCACCGAGGATGTGCTCTCCGACCCGGTCGCGCCGTCGGTCGCGAGCCCCAGCAAATCGTCCGTGCGCCAGCCGCGCTTGTCCTGATCGACGTTCAGCACCAGACCCACCAGCCGCCCCGCGCCGTTGATGCGCAGCAGCTCGCGCGTCTCCGCGGTTGTGGGATGCACCCGGCGATAGGCGGCGTAGAAGCGCGTCGCCCCGATGTCCGGCGGCGTGCGCTCGACCTCCACGTAGAGCAGCAATCCGAGCCGCGCTCCGCCGACGTTCTCGATTTCGATCGTCGCGCCATTGGAAAACGGCATGGGGAAGTAGGAGTAGAGGAACGTGCTCTCGCCGACGCGACGATCCGGCAGCGGCAACTCCAAGAGGCGATCGGTGCCCATCGCCACGCCGCCATAGCCGGTCAGCTCGAAGCCGCTGCCGAAGAAGTCGACCAGCGGCGCTTCGACTGCGGGCGTTTTCTGCCCGTCCCAGTACAGCCGCAGAATGCAGCCGTGCAGCGCGTAGAGCGTGCGCGGGTTGGCGCGATCCGTCAGCGCGACGTACAGGGCGCGAATCGTGCCGGAGCCTTCGACCTGCTCGCGGATGACGCGCTCGTCGCGCGCCCCCTTGAAATTCGCCTCGACGGCGATCGGCAGCCGCCGGCGATCGCCGAACAGTTGCTTGGGTGTGAAGCCGTTTCTCAGAACTTCGTCGAGTTCTTCAACCGCCGCCCTGGCGTCGTCGTCGAGGCTGCCGCCGAAGGGCTGAACCCGCACGTCTGCGGGCAGCGCCAGATGCTCGACTGCGAACGCGCCGCGGCAGCCGCTGAAGCGCACCTCGCAGGACTTGGCGAATCCGATCGGCAGGCGTGCGGAGCCGGCCGAGCCGTCGGACTGACGAATCGTCAGCGGCGGCACGAACGGAGGCTTCGCGCCGCCGAAGAACGCGCCCAGCGTCGTCTCGACCACGACCTGCCCGTCGACCGTGATGCGAATCTGCCCCTCGTCGCCGGCGGCGAAGATTCGGCTGACGCACCCGGGGCCTTCCAGCGACACGACGCCGTCTTTCTCGCCGCCGGCACGCAGCAGGCGCTCCGGTCCGGCCGGCTGCGTCAGGCGATCCAGCGCGATGCTGCGGCGAATGAGGTCCGCCTGCGAGAGCGTGCTCTGAGCGAGCGCGGCGGGGGGCGTTGCGAGCGCGGCGAGCGCTGCGACGATGCGAGTCACGATTGCAGCGGGGCGCGGCTGATAAGTCGGCGCAGTGTGCGATTGTCGCGGAAGCGGTTCGATACGGGTCATGCCTGCGGATGATATACTGCTTTGCGTGGGGCGGGGCGTGCCGCGGGGCGAGTCGCAACGCCGGCGGCATCCGCGGGCGGGCCGACGTGACTTGTTGGAGGTTCTCATGAATACCACCCTGAAGTGCGGCGCGGCGTTCGCGCTGGTCGCGACGTGCGCGCTGCTGCCGCCCCGCGCGGCTTTTGGACAGGCCGGTTCGCCCGCCGTGTTCGTCTGCAACAACGGGAATCTCGAGGGAAGCGCTTCGGCCTATCGCGTGAATCCTGACGGCGCCCTGACGTTCGTGATGAAGTACGTCATCGGCACGCGTCCCAACACCGGCGTGTACGAACCGGGCTGTAACGCCTACGAGATTTCGCTGTCGCCGTCCGGCCGCTACCTGGCCACCTGTCACGCCTCCGGCGACTTCGGCCTGTCGGAGCAAGTTACCGTGATGACGGTGGCGGAAGACGCCACGTTGACGTTGCTTGCCGAGTTTCCGGTGCCCGATGGCCCGCTCGATCTGCAATGGATCGACGATCATCGGCTGGCGGTGCTCAAGACCGTGTCGTTCTCGCCGGCCAGCGAAGTCGCCGTCTATGCGTTCGACCCCGACGGTCCGTCGCTGACCGAACTGGATCGCGTCGTCACGGGCGAACAGAGCGCGTACCTGGCGCTGCACCCGTCGCGGGCGTTTCTATACGCACAGACTTCGGGGCTGGGCGGCAGCGGCTACGCCGTGTGGTGCTATCGAATCGAGGCCGACGGCAGCCTGACGCTGATCGAAACGGAAGCGACCGGTCCGATCTTCCCGCTGGAGCTGGCCATCACGCGCGACGGGCGCTTTCTGTATGCCGCCTGCGGGATCAGCTCCGGCGGCCGCAACGTACTGGGCTTCGCGATCGCCGCGGATGGCTCGCTCACGCCGCTCGACGGCTCGCCGTTTCAATCACCGGGCAGCTCGCCTTCGAATGTGTATGTGAGCGACGACGATCGCTTCCTGGTCGTCGGACACGGTACGGATGCGACCGCGCGGACCTTCTCCATCGACGCGGCGACGGGCGCGCTGACGTCCACGGGGTTTGTGTTCGACGTGGGCTTGCAGGGCACGCTCGGCGACGTGCGCGTCAGCGGCGACCTGCTGTTTGTCACCGACAATTCCACGGCTATCGACGGGCTGACCGGGCTCTACTCGTTCACGCTCGGGACGGATGGGTCGCTCACCCAGAACGGCTCGATCGTGCCCAGCACCGGAATCGGTCCGCGCGGCATCGCGACCTGGACGCCGCCGAGCGTGCTCCGCGGCGACACGAATTGTGATGGTGTTCTGAACTTCTTCGACATCGATCCGTTCGTGCTGGCGCTGTTCGACCCGGCCGCTTATGCCGCGGCGTACCCGGACTGCGAAATCGCCAGCGCCGACTTGAACGCCGATGGGCAGGTGAATTTCTTCGACATCGATCCGTTTGTCGCGGCGCTGTTTCCGTGAGCCCGCGGCGCGACGCCTGCGATTGCTACGCGCCGCCGCGTGACGGCTCCAGAAACGCCAGTTGCAGCCCGACCTTGTAGCCGGCCAGCGTCTGGGTGCTGTGCATGACGCGCCCGAGCAGCGCGAAGCTGTCCTCGCCCAGTTCGACCCGCATGCCCACCACCGCGTCGACCGGGACGTCGGCGTGGCTCTTTACCATCATGCCTTCGCGGGAGATCTGCAGCAGCGGCGCCGTCCGCACGATCGTGCGCAAGCGCCCCAGGCTGTCCTGCATGAACACCAGCTTCGCCGTGCCGTAGTCTACCGCGTGCCGCCGGTCGCCGCGGCGGATCGGCGGCTCTTCTTCGTCCATGGCGTGGCGGGCGACAATCTGCTCCCAGTCGTCGCGCGTAATCGGGCGCAGTTCGACCGTTTGTGATGCGAAGTCCATCGGGGCGGCTCCGGCGCGGGCGCGGCCGGCTCGTCGACTCGACAGGCGGCTGCGGGCGCACTATTCCTTCGGGCGGTCGCGGGGGCTTGGTTAACGTGTTGTCGCGCGGGGGCGCCGGCCGCGTCAGTCGAACAGTCGGCCTTGTTGCGGATCGTGCGCCACGCTGCGGAACCGTCCGGTCGCAACCTCGGTCTCGATCAACTGCCCCTCGCGGATTTCCCCCGCGGCCCGGATAACCGCGCCGCTCCGGGCGTCGCGCGTGACGCTGTAACCCCGCGCCAGCACGCGGCGCGGATCGCAAGCCGCGGCCGCTTCCACCTTCGCAGCTACTTCCTGCTTCCGCCGCGAAAGCGCAGCGAGCGCCGCGGTCTGCGCGCGGCGCAGCAATTGCGCCAGGCGCTCCACGGCGCGGCCGTGTTGCACGCGGCCGTCGGCGCTGCGAAGTCGCATCATCGCCGCCGACAGTCGCCGCTCGATCTGCAGCCCGCAGCGCCGCCAGCCGCGTTCCAGCCGCAATCCGAGCTGCGACAGGCGGCGCGCGCCGCGCGCCATGCGCGCATCGGCGGCGGCGCGCAGTGCCGCCGGCTCGGCCGCCCGAAGTCGCTCACGCGCCCGGCGAAGGCACTCGACCGGCGCGGCCCGCAACCGATGCGCGAGTTCGTCGACCCCTTGCGCCGCGCGGAGCAAGCGGGCCGTCGGTCGCGCGAGGCATTCCGCGGCCTCCAGCCGCTGCATCTGCGCCGCCGCCAGGTCGAGCCGACCGCGCAGCGCGCGGCGCGTCCGCAGCGCCGCCTGCTCCAGGCTTTCGCGCAGCACGTCCAGCCGCGGCGTGGCCAGCTCGGCCGCCGCGGTGGGCGTCGCGGCCCGCTGATCCGCGACCAGGTCGCTGATGGTCACGTCGACTTCGTGCCCGACCGCGCTGATGATCGGGATCGCGCTGGCGGCGATCGCCCGTGCGACGACCTCTTCGTTGAACGCCCACAAGTCTTCGAGCGAGCCGCCGCCGCGCCCGACAATCGCCACGTCGATGCCGCCCAGGGACGCGGCGTGGGCATTCATCTGGCCGATCGCCGCAGCGATCTCCGCGGCCGCGCCCTCGCCCTGCACGCGCACCGGGAAGAGCAGCACCGTGACGGCGGGATAGCGCCGCTGAAGCGTCTGGATGATGTCATGCAGCACGGCGCCGCTGGGGCTGGTGACCACTGCGATCGTCCGCGGCAGTTGCGGAAGCGGTCGCTTGCGGTGCGGATCCAGCAGCCCTTCGCGCTCCAGCCGCTCGCGAATTTGTCGAAACGCGAGTTCCAGCGCGCCGACACCGCGCGGCTCGATCCGCCTGACGATCAGTTGATACGTGCCGCGCGGAACGTAAGCCTCGATCGCTCCGGTTGCGATGACTTCCATGCCGCTATCGAGGTTGAATCGCAGCTTTCCGGCCGCGCTGCGCCACATCACGCACCGCAGTTCCGCACCGGCGTCTTTGAGCGTCAGGTAAAGATGACCGCTGGCCGGGCGCGAGAGATCGCCGACCTCGCCGACAACGTGCAGCGTCGCCGGCAAATGTCGGGAGATGGCGCCGGCCACCAGCTCGTTGACCTGCCGCACGCGCAGCAGCGCTCCTCGGCCGCTGTCGCCTCCCGGTGCGTCGCGGCGAATGCGGTCCGGATCGAAGAAGGGGCGTTCCGCCATGGCGCGATGAAAACTACTCGAAGTCCGGGTCTGCGGCGAGGCGACGCTGGCGGCCGACGCGGCTGAAAGCGCTTTCGGCGTCGTCAATTGTGAAGCAATTGTGTTCCATCATGCCCGGCGGCGCGAAAAGCAAGTGCCGCGAGCCGCGCTAAGCCTTTGTGTGCTACAGATTTGGCCCGTTTTTGTGTGCAAATCACGCCTGAAATTTGCAACGTCCGAATTTGAATGTACACTTAAGCTTGGTAGGTTTTGTAAGCTGGCCTGTCGTGCAGCTTGAGATGCGTGTCTGCCGCTTGTCGCCCGCTTCGCTTCCCACCGTTCTGGGCCAGAACGTTGGCCTCTTTCGTATTCGACCCCGAAAGTGAAACGTGCGGTCGTGGTTTGCCCTTTCGTAGCGAGTGCTTTCATGGGCAAGAAGTTGTACGTCGGCAACCTTCCGTACTCCATCAGCAGCGCGGACCTGGAGAAACTCTTCTCGCCGTTCGGCACCATCCGCTCGGCGGAGGTCATCAGCGATCGCATGACCGGACAGAGCAAGGGGTTTGGTTTCGTCGAGATGGACAGCGACGATCAGGCCCAGGCGGCCATGACCGCGCTCAACGGCAAGCCGCACGCCGGACGCCCGCTCACCGTCAATGAGGCCAAGCCGCGCGAGGATCGCGGCCCACGCGGCGGCGGCGGCGGTCGCGGTGGCTACGGCGGTGGTGGCGGTGGGTATGGCGGCGGCGGTGGGGGTGGCGGACGCGGCGGATACGGCGGCGGCGGCGGTGGGGGCGGCGGCCGGGGTCGCGGCGGCTACGGTGGCGGCGGCGACGATTACTAACTGTTGAGCATCGCCGCGGATCGCGCCCAACATCGCGTCGGCGGCGGCAGTTCGCGGTTCGGTGCGACCCGTCCGCGACTTGTTCTCAAAAAAAGCACACAGAGCGGGCTTCGCGCCCGCTCTGTTCGTTTGCGCACTCTCCAATCCCGCGATCAGTGATCGCGCCCTATCGCCGCCGCATCCCCAACATCGCGGCCAGCACGAGCGCCAATCCTGCGGCGGGTTCCGGCGCGGGCGAAAATTCGATGAATCGGAAGCTCGCATTGGCCACATTGGCCACGTCGACGCTGATTCCGGTCGTCGGGTCGAGCACACCGACGCGCGTGCCGCCGGCCCACAGAATCTGCCCGTTGCCCAGCGGGTACACCCCGCGCGGCGAGGTGTTCAGCGTGAAGAAGTTGAGCTGCACGCCCGCCGAGTCATAGATGTAAATCCCGTTGGGCGGCGAGAAGCCCGCGACCAGGATGTTCCCGTTGGGCAGCTCGTGCATCTGCTGCGGAAAGTCGACGCCGCTGACGCCGTCGGAGGCGTGAAACGTGCCCACGTACGCCCCGGCCGACGAGAACGACTCGATGTCGTCGCCGGCTGACTCGCTGACGAGCATGTCGTTCGCCCGAAACACGATGTCGCGCGGGCTGAGCGCGTTGGCGTCGGCTGCGAACACGCCGAGATCGCCGCCGGCGTAAGAGAAGCGCCGGATGTTGTCCGACGCGGTGCTGGCCACAAAGATGTCGCCGTTGTGAACCGTCATGCCGAACGGGGCGTCGAGCCCGCTCGATGCGAGGTTGGTTACGGTCCGCAGGTACGCGCCGCCGTAGGAGTATTCGAAGATCGCATCGGAGGTCTCGTCGCTCACCAGGATCGTGCCGCGCCCGCTATCGACGGCGTTGATCGCCTGCGTCATTCGGCCGTCGGCGGGGATGAATGCGTTGCTGAGCAGCGCTCCGGTCTGCGGATCGAAAGCCCAGACATTGTCAAAACCGGTTCCGGAGTTGGGAATCAGCAGGACACCGCCAGCCGCCGAAGCGGACAGGGCCAAGGGAAACAAAACCGCCAGGAAAAGTCGCGCCCGCATGCTTCAGCCTCCTCGATCGCTCGCCGACTGGGCTTCGCCACACATGCGAAGCGTGAGCATAAGATTATCAAGAGCAATGGGTTGAATCAAGATCATATAATAATGCTCGTCCGGGGGTTCCGGCGTTGTTCGAAACCGATCCCGGAGCACCGTTTTTGACCGCGTGCGATTTTTCTGGAAGCTTGACATCGCCGCCCAGGGTTCTAACGATGGTCCGCCCCAGTGTCCGATTCGGCCGGCCCGCGGGTAGCTCGCCCGCGCGGCACGCCGATAAGGGGAGCGACGGCGATCTGAGCGATTTCCGCTCCGCCGGCGGCGAAAAACAGGTGAACTGCGATGGCAAAAGCGAAAGCCGAGGCCCGGACGCTCGTAATCGTCGAGTCGCCGGCGAAGGCCAAGACCATTAACAAATACTTGGGCAGCGATTACGTCGTGAAGGCCTCGATGGGCCACGTGCGCGACCTGCCCGAGAGCGACTTCGGCATCGACGTCGACCGCGGCTTCGAGCCGACCTACGCCGTTGTTCGCAACCGGCTGAAGGTTGTCAACGAGCTTCGAAAGCTCGCATCCACCGCGGATCAGGTGTACCTCGCGACCGACCGCGACCGCGAAGGCGAGGCGATCGCTTGGCACCTGGTCGAAGCGCTCAAGCTCGACCCCGACAAGGTCCGCCGCGTGATCTTCAACGAGATCACCAAGTCGGCGATTCACGACGCATTCACCCATCCGCATCAGATTGACATCGACCGCGTCAACGCCCAGCAGGCGCGGCGTATTCTCGACCGGATCGTCGGATACGAACTCAGCCCGTTGCTGTGGCGGAAGATCGCCAAGGGTTTGTCGGCGGGGCGCGTGCAGTCGGTCGCGGTGCGGCTGATCGTCGATCGCGAGCGCGAGATTCGGGCGTTCGTGCCGGAGGAGACCTGGAAGCTCACGGCGTATCTGGCGGCGTCGCCCGCGGCCGCCGACGCGCACCGCACCGGGTGGGACGCCTTCACCTCCGCGGAGCGCACGCAGAAAGACATTCAGCAGTGGCTCAGCGAGCGCGGCTGCCTGCAGGCCGAACTGGCGGAGGTGGGCGGCGCGCCCTTCGAGCCGCGCGACGTGGCCGCGGCGCAGGCCGTCGCCGAGGCACTGGGGTTCGTGGTGCAGCGCGTCGATCGGCGGCCGTATGAGGAGTATCGCCGGCTCGGCCTGGAGCAGGTCGAGCTGGTAGGCCGCTTCGACCCCGCGCGGGCCGTGGCGCTCTCCGTGTCGCGGCTGGCGACGAAACGCACGCAGACGCGGCCGCCGGCGCCGTTCACGACCGCTGCCCTGCAACAGCAGGCCAGCACGCAGATGCGCTTCGCCGCGTCGCGCACGATGCGAGTCGCGCAGGCGCTCTACGAGGGCATCGATCTGCACGGGGAGGGACCGGTCGGTCTCATCACGTACATGCGAACCGACTCGACCAACCTGGCGAGGGAGGCGATCGACGCGGTTCGCGGGTTCATCAGCCGCGAGTTCGGCCCGCGCTATCTGCCGGACGCGCCCAACGTGTTCGGCAAGCGGCAGGAGCGCGCCCAGGAAGCGCACGAGGCGATCCGCCCGACCGATCCGTCCCGCACGCCGGAGAGTCTGCGCAGCGCGCTCAGCGACGAGCAGTTCCGGCTCTACGACCTGATCTGGAAGCGCTTCGTCTCGTGCCAGATGCCGCCGGCGGAGTGGGATTCGACCTCGGCGCAGATCACCGGCCCGACGCGGCTGGGCCCGGCGCGCTTCAACGCAAGCGGCCGCAAGCTGGTGTTCGACGGCTTCATGCGCGTCGCAGGCGTAACGAGCGACGACGCCATTCTGCCGCCGCTGAGCGAGGGGCAGGCGCTGGGCGCGCTGGGCTTGTCGCCGCGGCAGCAGTTCAGCTCGCCGCCGGCGCGCTACACCGAGGCGTCCCTGGTGAAGACGCTGGAGGCCGAAGGCATCGGCCGGCCGAGCACGTATGCGAGCATCGTGGAAACGATCCAGGATCGCGGCTACGTCGAGCAGGAAGACCGCAAGTTCTTCCCCACGGCGCTGGGCGAACTGGTGACCGACAAGCTGGTCGAGCACTTTCCCAAACTGATGGACGTGAAATTCACGTCGTACATGGAGGACGAGCTCGACAAGATCGAGGAGGCGCACCTGGACTGGGTGCACGTGCTGCACGAGTTCTACGACCCGTTCCGCGATCTGATGAGCCGGGCCGGCGAGGAGATGCAAGCCGCCCGCAACGAGCCCAGCGACGTGGCCTGCCGGCAGTGCGGCAGCCCGATGGTCTATCGCTGGAGCAAGACCGGGCGCTTCCTGGCGTGCAGCGCCTACCCCAAGTGCAAGACAACGATCAACGTCGATCGCTCCGGGCAGCCCGTCGAGGTCAAGCAGACCGACCACGCCTGCGAGCAGTGCGGCAAGCCGATGCTCCTGCGGCAAAGCAAGCTGGGGTTCTTCCTGGGTTGCAGCGGCTACCCGGATTGTCGCACGACCGTGCCCTGCGACGCGACCGGCGTGCCGCTTCGCCTGGTCACCGAGGCCGAGCTGAAGCGCCCGTGCAGCGTCTGCAACGAGGGTTCGCTGGTTGTGAAGCGCAAGGGGGCGCGGGCATTCCTCGGATGCGATCGCTTCCCGGCGTGCAAGAACATCGAGTCGCTGCCGGCCGACGTGCGGCTGGAGCGCAAGCCCGCGCCGCCGCCGGAGCAGGCGGGCGTCAACTGCGACAAGTGCCGGCGGCCGATGGTGATCCGCAGCGGCAAGCGCGGCAAGTTCATCGCGTGCAGCGGCTTTCCGAAGTGCCGCAACGCGCGGCCTATCGAGAAACTGGAAGAGATCAAGGCGGCGCAGGCCGCGGCGGGAGAGGCGGGCGCGGCGAACACGGCGGCTCCCGGCGATGACGCGGCGGGCGGCGGCGCCAAGCGCCGCAAGCCGGCGGCCGCGGCCGACGGCGCGCCGCCGCCGGGCTTTGCGATGACGCGCACGGGCAAGCCGGTGGTCGAAGTGCTGCCGGACGACGGGACGCTGCCGTGTCCGGAGTGCGGCGAGGTGATGACGATGAAGCGCGGCCGCTTCGGGCCGTTCTTCTCATGCACAGGCTTCCCGAAGTGCCGCTTCGTCGCGAATCTGCGCGGCGAGGCAAAGAAGGCGGCGGAAGAGCTGATGCCCGCCCCGGCGCGACCCAAGCCGGAGATGACCGACATTCCCTGCGACGAGTGCGGCAAGCCGATGGTGATCCGCGCCGGACGTCGCGGGAAGTTCCTGGGGTGCAGCGGCTACCCGAAGTGCACGTCGACCAAGGAGATGCCAGCGGGAGCGGCGGCGACGCCGGGCGCCTAGAGCAGGGCGCCGTGCCTGTGATTTCTTGGGTGGGGCGGGCATTGTGCCCTTCGACGGGGCTCGCGAACCGCTCACGAAGATCAGCGAAACTCAAGAGTTCACAGGTTCGCAGCGCGGCGGGCAGCGCGCTCTGGTTGAAGCCGCGGCGCCGCGCCGGTCAGGGCGCGTGGCGCGCGTCCAGCTCGTGCCAGAGGTCCACAGCTTCGCGCAGCAAAGCTCCCGTCTCCGGCGACTCTACGCGCGTGGCTTCGAAGAGCGTCAGCAATTGCCGCCGCGCCGCGGCGGTCTGGCCGCTGCCGAGCAGTGCCGCGGCCAGCTCGACGCGGGCCGCGAGGAGCTGGGCGCTGGACGAGTCCAACTCGGTGCATTGGATCTCCAGACTATCCGTCAGGAGCGGCAGCGCCTCCGCCTCGCGCCGCGTTCGCCTCAGCAACCCCCCCAGCGCGTAGTAGCAGCGCGCCGCCTCCAGCGACTGCCGCGCCTGGCTCGCCGTGTAGATCGCGAACGCCTCGCAAAGCACCGCCTCGGCCCGCTCCGGCTGATCGCGCCGCTCCAGCACCTCGCCCAGCACGGTCAGACTCTGTGCGATGTCCGGTGCGTCCGGCGGGTACAGCCGGCGGTTCAGCGCGTCGGCCGCGAGCAGGGCCTGCTCGGCGTCCTGCAGTTGTTCGAGCGCTCGCAGCGCGTTTGCGAGGTTCATCAGCGTCTTCGCGGTAAACGGGTGCATCTCCAGCCCGCCGGCCTTGAATCGCTCCAGCCCGCCCTGAAAGAGCTGCACAGCTTCGGCGTGCCGGTCGGTGTCGCTGAGGATGTTTCCCAGGTTTACAAGAGTCTGTCCGACGGGCACGCTGCTGTCGCCGAACGCGTCGCGGCGCAGCGCCAGCACTTCGCGTTGGACGCGCTCCGCCTCGTCAAACGACTCCAGCGAGCGGAGCGAGTTGCCCAGATCATTGAGGGCGACCATGTATTGGCGTTTCCAGGCAGGGTCGCGGGCGTAGTCAATCTCGCGGTATATCGCGATCGACTCATTCAGCCTTTCGACGGCCTCGCGGTGGCGGCCGAGGCGCTTCAATGCGTAGGCCCAATCGTAGAGTCGCAGCGCGGTGTTCGCGGTCCGATCGGCGCGGCGCGATAGATCGACGGCTTCCTGCAGGTAGGGCAGCGCATCGGCATAGCGATGCATGTACACCAGCACCTTGCCGTAGTTCTGCGTGGCGTTCTCCAGCTCTTCGTCGCGCGGCGCGGCGCTCTTTCGCGTGAGATCCAGCGCCTGACGAAGCAGCGGCTCGGCCTGGTCCGGCCGCTCCATCGAGTTGTACGTGTTGGCCAGCAGCGTTCGAAACATGGCCTCCTCGTCGGGCGGATACGGCGGGCTCTGCCTATCGAGCGCACTCACGCCCTGTGCAAGTAACTGCTCTACGGTCAGCGCCGCGAGTGCCTTCCGATCCCGCGTTCCCATACCGCTCATCAACCGACCCAGAAATGTGACGCCGGCGTCGGCAGACTTGCCTTTTCGCAGCGCGCGCTGCGCTTCCTTCTGGTAGCTCTCGGCGTTGGCCGCCGCCGCCGCCGCGGCCGCATTCGCGCGGCCCGTTTCTTCCGCGGCGAGCGTCGCCAGACGCCGCTGCTCCGCCTCCGCGGCCTCCGCGCGGATGCGTTGCGAATCGGCACGCAGGTACATCGTCGTTGTGGCGACCAGGCCGCCCAGCAGCGCCAGCGCCAGGGCCGCACCGCCGGCCACCGCCGCACGATGGCGGCGGGCGAAGCGGTGGAACTGATACGCGAGACTCGGCGGCCGCGCCTCGATCGGGCGGTGGGTCAGGTAGCGCTCGATGTCCTGCGCGAACTCCGCCGCGGACTGGTAGCGCCGCGCGGGATCGCGGTCCAGCGCTTTGCTGACGATCGTCGTCAGGTCGCCGCGCAGCAGCAGGAGCGGCACAGGCGATGCGGCAATTGGCCGAATTGCGTCGAGCGCCGGCGGCGAGTCCTCGCGCAGCACGCGACGCAGTTCAGCGACGCCGGACGCCCGCAGCCGCGCGGGGTCGAAGGGCGGCGATCCGGCGAGCAGCTCATACAGAATCGAGCCGAGCGAATAGATGTCGCTGCGGGTATCGACCCCGCGGCTCGGGTCTTCCGCCTGCTCCGGACTCATGTACTCCGGCGTGCCGAGCAACAGCCCAAGTTGCGTGTGAGCGGTCTCCGGGCCGATCGCGTCGGCGAGCACCGCTTTGGCGAGACCGAAGTCGATGATTTTTGGAGAGGGCGCCGCGGTGCGGTTGCGTGCGGCGGGCGACCGCGCGGGATGAGCCGGCGACCGGTCGCCGCCGCGACTCGATCGCTCGATCGCTTCGTCCTGGGTGTGCGCCCGCGTCAGGCCGTGGTGGCTCGCCTCGGCTGCGCGGCTGCGTTGCCCCGTATCGGCGTCGTTTTCGCCGTCGTCCGCACCGCCGGTCACGAGAATGTTCGACGGCTTCAGATCGCGATGGATGACGCCTTTCTGGTGTGCGTGCTGAACAACTTCGCAGACGCGGATGAACAGTTGCAAGCGGGCCCGCAGGTCCAGGCGCGCTGCGGTGCAGAAGCTCGTGATGGGTTGGCCGGGAACATACTCCATGGCGAAGAACGGTCGGCCCTCGTTCGTCTCTCCGGCGTCGAGAATCTGTGCGACGCCGGGGTGATTCATCAGTGCCAGCACCTGGCGCTCCAGCGCGAAGCGCGTGGCCGTCTCGCGCGAGTACATGCCGGGCTTGAGGATCTTCAGCGCTACCCGCCGGTGGAAGGGCTCGACCTGCTCGGCTTCATAAACCGCCCCCATTCCGCCCTCGGCGATCAGGCGCAGGACGCGATAGGGTCCGATGCGGGCGGGGTGCGGCCGGTCCGGCGCTTCGCGGGCCGGGCTGGCCGCGATAGCCCGCAGCTCCGCAGCGCCGAGAGCGCCGCCCAACATCGGCGAGTCCAGAAAACCCTTGAGCGCGTCGCTGGATGCCAGCAGCGCATCGACCTCCGCCGCCAGTTCGGGTTCGCGTGCCGACAGCGCGCCCAGCGCCGCACTCCGCTGGTCTCCCGAAAGCTCGCGAATCTCCAGATACGCCGTCCGGATTTGCTCGTATCGCGATGGCGTCACGCCGCCTCCCTCCGGTTTCTTCGCGTCCGATTACGTCAGGCGTCGGCGGCGAGGGCGCGGCGCAACCAGGCGCGGGCCATCGCCCAGTCGCCGTCGACCGTACGCGGCGAGGCGCCCACCAGCTCGGCGATCTCTTCGATCGCCAGCCCGCCGAAGAATCGCAGCTCCACGATCCGCGCCTGCCGCTCATTTAGTCGCGACAAGTCGTTCAAGGCCTCGTCCAGCGCTAGCAGGTCGACGGCGTCGGAAAGCCCGGCGGTGCTTCCGATCGCGTCGTCAAGCGACTCGCGTCGGGCGTCGCCGCCGCGCTTCTGTCGGTTCTTGCCGCGGGCGTGATCGACCAGCACGCGGCGAATCGCCTGCGCGGCGATCGCGAAGAAGTGGTTGCGGTCGGCCCAGTCGGTTTGGCGCTGGTCGACGAGTCGCAGATAGGCCTCGTTTACGAGCGCCGTGGCTTGCAGGGTGTGGTCGGGCCGCTCCGCACGGAGGTAGTGCTCGGCGAGGGCGCGAAGTTCATCGTAGACCAGCGGCAGGAGTCGATTTACGGCGGAATCGCTCCCGGCGGTGACTTCGCGTAGCAGCTCCGTGACGCCCGCCTCGCCCATGTATCTCGCCGAATTGCTCAGAAATTGATCGCGGCCGCTGCGTGCTTCCGAGCGCATTGTCGCGTTTTGGGAAACGGCAATCAAGTCTAACTATGCAGCACCCGCCGCCGCAGTTCGCGGACGGGCCGGGCTGCGCAGCGGCGTTGATTGTGCCGCCGGGCGGGGAGTCGCCGCTCGCTGGCGCCGTGCCGGCGAGAGACGTCCCCCAGTGCAACTCGAATCATGGGAGTAACCGTATGTCTGCGCAGAATTCCGATCGTGCCTTTTTGAACAAGTGGATGCGCGCGCTTCTGTCGGCGAGCGCCGTGCTCACCGCCGCGTGTGCGCCGGCGGCGATCGCCGATGACGATGACTGTCGCGACGCGCGAATCGTGCCGCGCGACCACCGCGTCGACGGCCGTACCTACGCCGAGTGGACCGCGGCGTGGTACGGCTGGATCACGGCGTTTGGGCCGGATGAGAATCCGGTGATCGACGCGGACGGCTCGGACGCGGCGGTCGGGCAATCCGGACCGGTCTGGTTCCTGGCCGGCACCTTCGGCGGGCCGGCGGTGCGCACCGTTACGATTCCGGCCGACAAGTACCTGTTGCTGCCGATCGCGAACGCGGAGTGGGACACGGTCCCGGGCCTGGGTAATCCTCTGAACCTGCCCGATCCGCTGTCGGTGCGCGACATTCGCGCCATCACCGCCTTTTTCATGGACGGTGCGGAGCTGACCTGCGAGATCGACGGCTGCGCGGTCCGCGGTCTGCGGCGGCAGCGTGTCAAGTCGCCCGTGTTCAGCTTCAACATGAACCCGGCGCTGCAGGCGGCGTTCGGCTATCCGGCGCCATACGTGCGGACCGCGGTGGCGGATGGGTACTGGCTGATCCTGCGGCCGCTATCCGCCGGGGAACATGTCATTCACTTCACCGCGAACAGCCCAAACACGGGGTTCGCGCTGGACGTGACTTACAACATCACAGTACTGCCGTAACGGCCGTGCGCGAACCTCGGCGTACCCGCCGCTTCGCCGGCCGGCGCACCAGCGCCGGCCGGTGGTGCTTATTGGCAGGAACGCGCGCGATAGGGCGGCGTCAGATCGCCGTCGGGCGGCGGGCGCGCCACGCGCAGGGTCGGCGGCGGATCGTCCGCGTCACTGTCGGAACCGAACAGCGGCAGTTGCAGACCCACGCTGCGCGGCGTCTCGCGCCATCCGGGCGGGTCGTCGGTGGTGTGCAGTCCCACCCGCCGTGCGACACTGTCGAAGAGCGTCTCGATGCTCTGCCAGTAGGGGCCTTTGCCGCCCATGCGCTCGCCGAAGCGGCCGCAGTGCAGGTCGCCGCCGCGCATGTCGCGGATGCGCGCCTCGACCCGTGCGGCGGCGTCGGGCAGGGCATCGCGCAGGCGCGCGAGGAACACGTCGCGCACGCTGCCGGGTAGCCGCAGAGGTACGTACGCCGCCGCCTCGGCCCCGCACTCGGCGGAGCGCTGCAGAATCGCGGGGATGTCGCGATCGTTCAGGCCCGGGATGATGGGCGCGATCATCACGCCGACGCGGACGCCGGCGTCGCGCAGGCGCTTCATCGCCTCGAAGCGCCGGGCGGGCGGGGGCGCGCCGTGCTCCAGCGCCCGCGGCCAGTGCGACTCCGAAAACGCGATGCTGAAGTAGACCCGCGAGCCGGTGCGGGCGCTGAGCGCCGCGAGCACGTCCGCGTCGCGCATCACCAGATAAGACTTGGTCACGATGCCGACCGGGTTTTCGTAGCGCGCGCAAACCTGCAGGCAGCGGCGCGTGAGGTGATAGACGGCCTCCAGCGGCTGGTAGCAGTCCGTGACGCCGGAGAAGGCGATCAGCTCGCGCCGCCAGCGCGGCCGCGCCAGGGCCTGCTCCAGCAGCTCGGGGGCGTTGATTTTCACCGTGATGCGCGTGTCGAAATCGGTGCCGGCGCCGAGACCGAGGTACTCGTGAGTGGGGCGGGCGTAGCAATAGGCGCAGGCGTGCTGGCAGCCGCGATAGGGGTTGAGGCTCCAGCGGAAGGCGAGATCAGGACTGTAATTCTCGGACAGGATCGACCGGGCCCGTTCCTCGTACACTTCGACACGGGCAGCGGGCGGCTCTCCGAGCCAGTCGCGATACTCGCTGAGGAACGGGTTGGGCGGGTTGCTGACGGGTCGCATGCGCGGGGTCTCCGGAGACGCCACGGGGAATATAGTCGGTTTTTGTTAGGTGGTCAAGGCGGGTGGTGTTTTTTGTGCGGAGCGAGCGGGGGGGGCTGAAGAGCGAAGTGCGAAGAGCGAAGAGCGAGTCGGAGAAGCGACGGAGCGACGAAGCGGGAGAGCGACGGAGCGACGAAGAGCAGAAGCGATGGAGCGGGGTGGAGCAGCGAGTTAAGAAGGAGGACGAGCGAGTTAGAGTCGCGACGCGGGGAGGCGGATGCTGAGGGGGCGCATCGCAACGCGAACAGCCGTCGCGATGGCGCCCGGCACGCTATGATTCGCGGACGGCCGGACGGCGCTTTGCGGCGACGCGGCCGGGAGTTGCTGGTAGGAGATCATCATGATCGCACGCACGTTGGCGTTGTGCCTGCCGGTTGCGCTCGCGGGGTGCAATGGTCTGCTGACGATACCGATGGTGAACCGTCTCGGCCCCGAGCAGCAAAGCGCGGTGGAGAATCAGTGGCGGAACCTGCTTACGCCGGTCGATCGACTGGATCGCGAGATGCTCGCGGATGCGATCATGCTCTACCAGTTGCATCAGAACGGGGTGGACAGCCTGCGAATGGTGTCGGAGAAGGCGCTCGACGATGGGCGCGTCATCATGGAGATTCGTTACGACCGGGCACGGCCCGAGGAAGACGTGTTTCTGGTTACCTATCTCGACTTTCTCGGTTTCGCCGTGCGCCATGAGCGTTACTCGGGCGACGAGATTCGGGGGCGGTTCGAGGAATTCACGGTGGCCCTCGCGTCCGCTGACGACGACTCCGCGCAATCTGATGCGGAGCGCGCGACGCTCGAGGCGGAGCGCGCCATCCGCGGGGCGGCCCGGGAGGCGCGGATCGACGCGGTTCGCAACATAGTCGAACCCGAAGCGAACGACTAACGACGGTTCGAGGAACCAGTAAGCAAAAAAGTCACGCAGTGCTTGTTTTTCAGAACATCCATGTGTGAAATCAACCGCAACGTGGTTGAATTTCAACCACGGCGCGGCTGGTATTGCGCCCGGCAGCGGGCGGGATTCGCCCGGCGCCGGGTTGAAAGACGCTGGTACGCGCATCGCGACGCGAACCGCCGTGGCGCTGGCACCGGGCAATACACAATAGCGAATGGCGAAGAGCGAATGGAAGAGGGGCGACGGAGCGACAAAGCGACGAAGAGCAGAAGCGATGGAGCGGGGTGGCGTAGCGAGTTAAGAAGGAGGACGAGCGAGTTAGAGTCGCGACGCGGGGAGGCGGATGCTGAGGGGGCGCATCGCATCGCGAACAGCTGTCGCGATTGCACCCGGCTTCAACGAAGGGGGAATGCGGCGGCGATGCGAGCCGATTTGGGGCGGCGCGCCGCGGTCGAAGACACTGCTCGCAGAGCAGTGGCACACCGTCAGTGCCACTCGCCGGCATGCTTACGCGGAGTACCGCGAAAGCATGCCACACGTCGCCTCGCAAGAACACGGCTCGCGGCGCAGTGGCCCCGTGGCAAATCACTACTATCAGCGGCAAGCCTTCCCACGCACTCCTCCGGTGAAGGATTCAGGCCGCTGCACCGCCGGGCTATACGCGCCGCAGCAGTTCGAACTGACTGCGGCACGCGCGGCAGTAGTAGATCATTCGGCAGCGGGCGGGGCCGAATGGGCTTTCCATTTGCGTGTCGTCGCCGCCGCAGAGCGGGCAGCGCGCCGCCGGCGGCGGCGGGGCGTCGCGGTGCGGGCTGCGCGCCGCCGGGGGGGCGTCGCGGTGCGGGAGGTTCAGCGGCACGAGCCGCGGTTCGGGAAAGTCCGGGCGGGGGTGCCCGCACGAGCCGCCGGCGGGGGGAGTCGGAACTGTGATGCCGTGCCGCCGCAGTGCCTCGCGGCCGGCCGCGGTGATGCGGTCCACTGACCAGGGCGGATCGTGAACGAAACGGACCGTGACGCCGGCGGCGCCCGCAGCCCGCAGGCGTCCCGCGATGCGGTCGCGGATCATGTCCAGCGCCGGGCAGCCGACGAACGTGGGGATGATGTCGATGGTCACGTCGGGCGGCGCGAGCGGCCGGTCGCGCGGCGGGTTTTCATCCGCGCCTGTGAGGGCGACGTTGTGGACGATTCCCAGATCGACGATGTTGATCGGCATCTCGGGGTCGTCGATCGCGCGCAGCAGATCGAGCACCCGGTCGCGGCTCAGCGGCGTGGAGCTTTCGGCGGACATGCGTGATCGGGCTCCGTCAGAGTGCCGCCTCGTCACCACGCCACGCCCGGCTCGACGCGGTAGACCTCGGTCAGTTCGCCGAGCAGCCCGCCGAATTCGTCGCTGTGCCGCCCGCGGCGGCCGCCGGGCGTCGCACTGTCGGGGCGCTTCAGCTTGATCTCGAGCATGCCGCGATAGACCGCGTCCTCGAGCGCGGTGCGCCAGCGCTCGAACATGTCGCGATCGTCGCGCGGATACAGCCCGCTGGCTTCCAGCAATTCGACCCCCGCGGTGGGCTCGAAGAGCATGGCCGCGTCGGCCGCGAGGTGATCGAGGGCTTCCTGCACGCGGCGGTGGGCCTCGCCCTGCGCGTGGCCCAGCCGCGCCACCCACTGATCGGCGTGTTCGGTGTGAATGCGCGACTCGGCCGCCATGCGTGCGGCGAGGGCGGCAAGGCCGGCGTGCGTCGCGGCCGAGAGTCGGTTCAGCCGCAGCCAGTCGAAGTGGGCGAAGTAGAGCAGCCGGACGATGGCGAGCGCCCAGTTGAAATCGTCGCTGCGCTCGACCAGCGCCGCACAGCGATAGGCATCGGCGGGCCGGGCGTAGGCGATCGCGTCCGGGTCGCCGCTGGCGTCGAGCTCGGCCGCGATGAACTCATAGAGCGACTTGGCGTGCGCCAGATCGTCCTGCGCCAGCGCGGAGAACGCGATGTCCTCTTCGAGAATCGGGGCCAGGCCGGTCCAGTCGGCGTTGCGCTGGGCGAGAATGAACTTGTCGTCCGCGATCGACAGCAGCAACTCGCGGAGCGCCGCCTTTTCGGCGGCGGGTATCGTGCTCATGCCGAGATCCTCGCACCCCTGCGGCTGGGATTAGTGTAGCGGATCAGAAGCACCACTGCTTACCTTGTCACACTCGTGGGCGGTTCGCGAGCCTCTTGGGCGGGCAGAATGCCCACCCCGCCCCACCCAAAGGGCGGGCAGGATGCCCACCCCACCCCAAGGGCGGGCAGAATGCCCGCCCCACCCCAAGGGCGGGCAGGTTGCTCGCCCCACGGCAAGAATTCACGCGCTCGGAGGGCTGTGCCCCCGATTCGGATGACGCGCGCCTAACTTGAAGGTACCACACTAAAACGCTTCGCGCAGATCGTCCTTCTTGTACTCGTCGTAATCGCGTTTCTGGCGGAATTCCTGCCATTTGGCGCCGACTTCGTAGCCCTTGGCCTGCCGATAGCTCTGGTCGCTCAGCCGCCAGACGACCTCGTCGTGGTCGGTCGCCAGGATCGCTTCGCGCGGCACGACCCAGATTTGCACGCACGGCTGATCGCGGCCGTAGTGCTCGCGGGCGAAGCGCAGGGCCATCTCGCCGTCGGCGGCGTCCACGCTGCCGGCATACACGTGCGGCCTGCCGCGCTCCAGTTGGGTGAAGACCTCATACGCCCGCAAGTCGCCTTCCGGTTCGGAAACCAGGTCGCCGGAGCGCCGGGCGAAATCGGTTCTGATCTTGGACACGTCGAGCTCCTGCACGCGACGCGCGTCGCCGCGCGACGCCGCGAGGCGGGTGCGCCGGCGAACGCCAATCGCCCGATGTGCGGCCCAGTTTATCGCCGCGGGCGGCCGGGGTCACGGCCGTTGGCCCGGCGGCTGGGTCTATACTGTGCGGTGGTCTCTGAATACCCCGTGCTATACTGGAGCCGCCGAGATTCGTCTCCGACGCGGAGTCTGACGATGCGCAGGGAGCAGCGCGGGTTCACGTTGTTGGAACTGCTGGTCGTCATCGCCATCCTCGCGATCCTGCTGGCGATCCTGCTGCCGGGCATGGCGGCCGCGCGCGAGCAGGGCAAGCGGGCCCGCTGCCTCGCGAATCTGCGGCAGGTGGCGGTCGGCTGGCACAGCTACCTGGCCGACAACGGCGGTTGTTTCTATCCCAATACGTGCAACGCGCGGCTCTACTACGGCGGCCGGGAGCACGGCTACTCTGCGGAGCGCTCCGGCGGCTGCGTGCTCGAGAAGCGCCCGCTGAACCCGTATGTGGGCTATGACCCGCAGGTGCCCAAGACGGCGGAGGTTTATCACTGCCCGTCCGACACCGGCGCGACCGGACTCACGCATCAGCCGGGGTCGCAGGGCGTGACGACTTATGACTTCTGGGGCAACAGCTACCCGGCGAACTTCAAGCTTCTGACGCAGGATCCGCTGTGGCGCGCGCCGGTCGCGCCGGAGCCGCAGTGGGTGGGTCCGCCGCCGCCGGTGCGACTGCACCACATCGAGTTTCCGGAAGCGCAGGTCGTGCTGGCCAGCGATCAACAGTTGTACTGGACGACTCAGGGCACGCGAATCTACAAGGCGTATTGGCACGAGCGCACGGGCACGGCGATGAACGTGGCGTTCGTCGATGGTCACGCGGCGTTTACGTGGCTGCAGTGGCGCAAGGGCTATCGCTCGAATTACAGCATTTACTTCCGCATTCCCAACGACGCTGAGGCATGGGAGCGCGAGTTGACGGAAGAGGACGACTAAGCACATGGGCGGGATGACGGGCCGCGCTGCGCAAGCGCCCGTCCCGCGGCATCAGCGGCTCGCCGTTTCGTGGCTCACCGGCGGCGGAGCGCCGCGGGTTTCCGGGGCGTGAAGTCGCGTTTATCCGTGGCCGCGCCTGCCGGTCCCTGTTAAAACAAGCTGAGTTGAGAGCGGCTGAAGCGGGCGATTCGCGCCGCGGCGGACCCGGGGCGCGCCGGGCGCTGCGACGTGCTGCCGCCAATGGTCGTCGCCGTCGCCCATGACTGGAGAAACGTAGTATGACACTTCGGCTGATCGTCGCCGCTGCGATGCTGGCCGTGCTGACCGGCTGCGTGCAATCGCGGCAGGTCGCGCTGCTGGGGCCGGCCGTGCGTACCACGGGCGACGCGAGCGGCGTTCCCGGGCTGGCGTTCGGCACGAACATCGACACGCGCGATCTGGTGTCGCAGCAGCTTCTGCTCGAAGTCCGCCTGCTCGACAACCGCTGGCGGCCGGTGATGGCTCGCACGCCGTCCTACCGCAATACCGCCGGGGTGATCGCGGCGGGCAAGTCGCTGATGGTGCTGAAAACGCCGTGGACGTTTGAAAATGTCATCCTGACGCTGCCGGGGCCGGAGTTGAAGGCGGTGGAAGGCGACCGGCCCGCGTGGGCCGAGTTCCGCGTACTCACGCCCGAGAGTCAGGTGCTCGCCAGCCAGCGCGTGAAACTCCCGGCGGATTACATGGCGCAATTGCCGGCCGCATCGGCGACGCCGGCGGAGGCGGCCGCCGCGCCGCCGGACTCGGGAGCGCCGCTGGCCGCCGCGCCGCCCGAATCAACCGAAGCCGCGGTAGCCGGCGGCGACGGAGCCAGCGAATCGGCCCCGCCGCGGCCCTCGGCGCGGGCCAACCGAGCATCGCCTACCGGGCGCGAGGCGGCTCGGGCGGATTCGCTCACCCGCCGCACAAGCCCGACGGCGCGATCTGGGAGGGGGGCGCCGCGCTCGCGCGAGGCGGCCGCGCGCATCGCGCAGCGGCGGACGGCGCCGCGCGGGGAAACTCCGCCGCCCGTCGCGCCGGAGGAACAGCGGACGGGCGGCGACGCGCCAGCCGCAGGCGGTGAAGCGGTCGGCACCGGAGGCGAGGCGCCGCACGCGCCGGCTCCGGCCGTTCCGCCCACTCAGCCGCGGCCGGCGGAACGTCGCGAGTCGCCTGTACCGGAGCCGTCGCCGCCGAGGGAGCGGCCCGAGGCGCCGTCGCCCGACCCGCCCGCAGACCCGCCGCCCGTGAAGATCGACGAGCCGGCCCCGCCTCCGAAGGGGGACGAACCGGCGCCGCCGCCGGGCGTGCGCGAATACACCGTGCGCACCGGCGACACGCTGATCGGCATCGCGAAGCGCGAGTTACGCGATCCGACCCGCTGGTACGACATCTTCGACATGAATCGCGACGTTTTGAGTTCGCCGGACGAACTCAAGCCGGGAATGGTCATTCGCCTGCCGTCCGCGCCGCCGGAGTAAGTTTCCGATAGTACGAGGTTGGATTAACCCCGGCGCTCGGTGCGTGTCCGAAGAGAAATCCGGGGGCAACGGCGGCGGCCGCGCGTATTATCCGCACAAGCGCCCGCGGCGTCGGGTGCGGTTGAAGCGAAGCGCCGACGCGAGCGCGGACCGGGGCTGCAAGGCAGCCGCCGGGAGCTTGCCGGTCGCCGCAGAATGAGTTTGAACCCCAATCAGGAGAGAATGCGATGCTCGCAGTAACGCCTCGGACGCTGACCCTCGCTGCGGCTGCCTTTGCGCTGCTGGTCCCGACGATCGGCTGCGTCGACGAGCTGGAAGACGTGCTGTCGGACATCGAGTTCAAGATTTTCAACGAGGTCGACACGCTGCAGCGCGACGATCCGCGCGACATCATCCTGCCGGCGGGGGCCGTCGACGCGGGCAACACGGTGGTCATCAACAACAACGTTACGGTGGTCAACAACGTTCGCGAAGACATCGTGGTCGAGGAGCTGCCGGATGTGACGCTGGTGGGCTTCGAGAACCTGACCGGCCTCGACGCATACTATGTGTTCCTTGCGGATGGCGAGGAGCAGAGCATCTTCGTCTACGACGGCGAGACGCTGCTGCTCGAGTACTTCTGCCTGCTCGACATCGAGCTGATCGCGGAGGAGTACTACGACCCGTTCGACGGCGCGCTGGTCGAGGCGTTCGATCTCGCGGACGCCTTTTTCGTAAACCCGGACGATTTCATCTGCGGCGACGCGGTGATCTTCACGTTCGATGACCTGGGTGTGATCTTCGACGTGACGCCCATCGACCTGCTGCAATGAACGCGGGCGCGCGCGATGAGGTAGCGTCGCGCGGCGCGAACCGGAGCTCGCAGGACTGAGGCGCGATTCCGGCGGCGCGGCGGTCGACAATTCGTTGCGAAGCGGGCGAAAACAGGCGCCGCGCCGGCCAGGAAGTGCGAATGATCACGCGACTCTACGTGAACAACTTTCGTTGTCTCGTGAACTTCACCGCACAGTTTGAATCACTCGCGGTATTGTGCGGGCCGAACGGGGCGGGCAAGAGCTCGGTTTTCGATGCGCTGCGTCTGCTGCGTAACCTCGGAATCGGCGATGCGTTGCTCGGCGGCGCTGGCGAGCAGGATGTGCCGCGATTGGAGCTAACGGACTGGCAAGACAGTCGGAGCCAGGAGTTCGAGATCGGGTTTGACATCGATGGTCGCGTGTTTGAGTACGCGCTGAGCATCGAGCAGAAAGCGGAATACGAGAAACCGCGGATTACTGCAGAACGTGCTCAGTGCGATGGAAAACGGTTGTTCACGCGGAACCTGGACGGGGTGGACTTCGAGCGGGCCGATGGCACGCGCGCGACTTTTCCGCTTGACTGGAGGCAAGCTGCGCTCGCCGCGATCCAACCGCGCGGCGTCAAACTCGCAAACGTGGAATTGCTTCAGGCCGAGATGGCCAAGCTCCTCATCCTTCGTTCAAATCCGCGCAGCATGGAGCGGGAGAGCCGGGCCGAAGCGCGTCATCCGGATTTGTCGATGACCAACCTCACGTCCTGGTATCGCTCCCTGGCGCAGGAACAGGAGTGGACCGACGCACTGCGGGATGCGCTCAAGGCGGTCTGGCCGGACTTTCGATCATTCAAGCTCGTTGACGCCGGGATGAACACCAAGGCTCTGCAGCTCCGATTTGAGGGTGCATCCGACAAGCCCACGCTGCTGTACTTCGACCAGCTCTCGGACGGCGAACGGGCGCTGATCGGGCTGTACATGGTCAGGGCGGCGCTGCAGACGGGCGCGGCAAGAACGGTCATGTTTGACGAGCCGGACAATTTTGTCGGGCTGCCGGAGCTGCAGCCGTGGGTGCTGTCCATGTGCGAACTCCTGGACGATCGGCGCCAGCTTGTACTCATCTCTCACCACCCGGAGATTCTGAGCAGCAGCGGCGAGGCGAATGGATGGTATCTCTGGCGAGATAACCACACCGCGCCGACGCGCATCGGTCCACTGAGGGTTCCGGAAGGCATGCCGGCCGGAGAAGCGATCGCCCGGGGGTGGGTCCGTGGCGAGTAGGACGCAGATCGTGTGTCTCTGCGAAGGCGTCAAAGGCCAGAGCACCGATGCGGTGTTCATCAGTCGGTTGATGAAGTCGCTCCATCCGCCCTGGCTCCGACCCTGGCCGGGTAGCAATGCGATCCGTCTGGTTCCATGCGGTGGTCGCCAGGCAGTCATCGAGCGGCTGCCGGCGGAGTTGGCGAACTGCCGCAATGCCGGCGGCAATACAACCCTAATGGTCTGGGCCGACTGCGATCACGACTGCGCCTCACCGGACGCACTCCGGGAGCTTTTTTGGCAGGAAGCAAGTCGGAGACACATCACGACCGAGCAGTTTGACTCCGTTGTGTTCGCGCTCGCCAAAGACCGCTTGGAGAATTGGATCGAGTTCCTGGCGGCCGGGAGGACCGATGAGTGCAGAGAGGGGCCACGAGTTAAACACACCCGCCAGGCGGCGGATGCCGCAAGGAAGCTCGCTGAAATGTGCAGGGGAAACGTAGCAGCAAGCGACATGCCGCCTTCACTGCAGTGGTCGTGTGTCAACTGGCGAGCGCTCGTCGAACGTATGAGATCGGACTGATCGCATCACGGCGAATCAGTCGGCTCGCCGCGCGCGAATACCAGCCCGCCGCGGCCGCTTGCACTTGAGCCGCGCGTCTGCGACGCTCCGCTTTCGCGCCGCCGCCGTCATGCACTTGTGCTACCTAACTTGTCGCCCGCCCGCCGTGATCAGATCGAAGCCGCTGATCGAAGCGCATCGCTCTACAAACTCCGATCCAGCCGCCGATACTGGATCGCCTCCGACAAGTGCATCGCCGTGATGTTCGCCTCGCCCGCCAGGTCCGCGATCGTCCGCGCGACGCGCAGCACCTTGTCGTGCGCCCGCGCCGACAGACCCAGTTCGCTGACCGCCTGTCGCAGGACGCGCTCGCCCTCCGCGTCGATCGCCGCGAACTTGCGTAACTGTCGCGGCGACATTCGCCCGTTGGTCGTGGTCGAGTCCGCTCCGAAGCGCTCGCGCTGGATCGCCACGGCCCGCCGCACCTCGGTACGCAGCGCTGCGCTGTCGGTGCCGGGCTTGCTGTCGCGCAGTGCGGAGATCGGCACCGCGGGCACCTCCAGATGAATGTCGATGCGTTCCAGCAGCGGGCCGCTGATTCGCGCCAGGTAGCGGTCGATCTGCGGGGCGGAACACTTGCACGGCCGCCGGGGGTCGGTGAAGTAACCGCAGGGGCAGGGGTTCATGGCTGCGACCAGCAGAAAATCGGCCGGGAAGCGCACGGCGCTATGGGCCCGCGCGATGGTCACGGCCCCGTCCTCGAGCACCTGCCGCATCGACTCCAGCGCGGAGCGGTTGAACTCGGGGAATTCATCGAGGAACAGCACGCCGTGGTGCGCCAGCGAAACTTCGCCGGCGCCCGGAACGCTGCCGCCGCCCACCAGCGCGGGAACGCTGCTTGAATGGTGCGGCTGGCGAAACGGGCGGGTCGCAACCAGGCTCTGCCCGTTGCTCAACTGCCCGGCTGCCGAGTAGATGCGAGTGGTCTCCAGCGACTCCGCCAGGATCAGCGGCGGCAGAATCGTGGGCATGCGCTTGGCGAGCATCGTCTTGCCCGCGCCCGGCGGGCCGATCAGCAGCACATTGTGTCGCCCCGCGGCCGCGATCAGCAGCGCCCGCTTGGCGTGCTCCTGGCCGCGCACGTCGGAGAAGTCCACTTCGTAGCGGCTGGCGACTTCGAAGACGCCGGCGGTGTCGACGATGGTCGGTTCGAGCGGCAGCTCGCCGGCGAGGAATCCGGCCGCCTCGCTCAGCGAGGCGACGCCGAACACCTCGATGCCATCTACAACCGCCGCCTCCGCCGCGTTTTCGCGCGGCACGATGACGCCCTCAACGCCGCGATCGCGGGCCAGCAGCGCCATCGCCAGACCGCCGCGAATCGGACGGACGCGGCCGTCCAGCGCCAGCTCTCCGGCGATCAGATAGCGATCCGCGTGCTCGCAGCGGACCTGGTCATCCGCGAGCAGCAGGCCGAGGGCGATCGGCAGATCGAACGCCGGTCCTTCCTTCTTCACGTCGGCGGGTGCGAGGTTGATTGTGGTTCGCGACTTGGCGAGCGAAAAGCCGGAGTTGTGCAGCGCGCTGCGGATGCGATCGATGCTTTCCTTAATGGCGGAATCCGGCAGGCCCACGATGGTCGGCGGCGCGAGACCGCGGCCGGTGACGTCGACCTCGACCTCGCAGAGACGGGCGTCGATCCCCGCCAGCGACATGCTTTGAATGCGGGATAACATGTGCCGGGCATTCTAGTGCGGCGCTGCCGAAATCAAACAGATGCGGGGGACGGATGAGGGGGCGGTAGGGCGTCCGTCGCGAGTGGATTCGATTTTCGGGCTGGGGCGGACAGTCTGCCCGCACCAGCCTGAGAGTGGCGGGCAGGATGCCCGCCCCACCCTGAGAGTGGCGGACAGACTGCCCGCACCAGCCTGAGAGTGGCGGGCAGGATGCCCGCCGCCACCCTGAGAGTGGCGGACAGTCTGCGCGCCCCAGCCGGAGAGTGGCGGGCAGGATGCCCGCCCCACCCTGAGAGATGCCGCGCCGCTTGGCGGGCAACATGGCCGCCCCAGCCGAAAAACGAGCTGCACCCCCGAGCGCGAATCCCGCCGGGCGGTGGTTGCAATTGGATATCCGGCTCGTACAATCCCGGTTGTCTCAATCCGCCCCACCCGCCAGCGCGGCTGGCCGCACCGATCGCGGCCGGCCCGAACGGGTGCCGAGAGTTTGGCTCCACTGCCGCCTGGAGGATTTCGCGCGTGAGCACGATGACCAAGGTCTTTGTGGTTCTGACCGCTGTGCTGTCGATTGTCGCGTCGGCGCTGTTCGTCTCCGCAGCGGCGCAGTGGGATAACTGGCGCGAGCTGGCGACCAGCTATCAGGGCGAGCGCGACGCGGCGATCATGACGAGCATGCACGCCAAGGCGGCGGCGCAGGCGGCGCTGGCGCAAAAGGATCTCGTAATCTCGAATCAGCAGCGCGAGATCGAGGGCGGGCAGAAGGAGCTGCAGCGGCTGGCGAACGAGAAGGCCGAGACCGACGCCAAGTTCGCCGCAGCGCTCAACGACGCAGCCGCCGCGAAGGCCAGCGCGACGAGCCTGCAGGAAAGCCTGCGGGTGACGGTCGGAGAGCTCAGCGCGCTGCGAACGCAGAACAACACGCTGGCGGATCAGACGCGCGACCTGCAGACCCGAAACACGAGCCTGAACGCCCGCAATCTGCAACTGACGACCGACACCTCGATCATGACCGAGCAGATCCGCAACATGCAGGAAAAGCTGCTGGCCTGCGAGCAGCGCTATGCGGCGTCGCCCGGTACGACCGCCACGCCCGTGGCCGAGGCCGGCCCATCGGCGCCCGGCGCGGTGGGCGTCGTGGCCGGCGTTCGCGGCCCGATCAACGGCCGCATCATCAGCGTCGAGGGCAGCTACGCGAGCATCAGCGTCGGCGAGACCTCCGGGGTGCAGAAGGGCATGACGTTCATGGTCCATCGCGACGGCAAGTACGTCGGCGACCTGATCGTCGAGTTGGTCCGCCCGAAGGAGGCCGGCGGCAAGCTGATGACGCTCGTAGGTGTGCCTCAAAACGGCGATCGGGTAGTTTTCGGCGTCAGCAACTGACGAAAGTGGTCCGGCTTCGGCGCTAACGGCGGCCGTTCGGGGGCATGGAGCGTGTGAACTTTCTGGGTTCACTTACTAATCTTGAGCGGTGCGCGAACCCCGTGGGCGGGTAGCGAGCGGGTCGGGCAGAATGCCCGCCCCACCCAGAGGCTCACGCGTTCAGCGGCCCGATAAAGACTCGACATTCTGCCTGTTGGCGAAGGTGGAGGTTGACCGATGAGTACGGTAGGTGGTGGTCCCGGCCGTAGCCCCCGCCCGCGGGCGGACAATGACGTGTACACGGCCCTGATGTTTGTCGCCTTTCTGTTCATGCTGGCCGCGACGGCCTATGTTGGCTACCGTGCGCAGACGTTGTTCAACACGCTCATGCCGCCGGGCGGGAGCTGATCGCCGGGTCGCGCTTGCCGCGCCGCGCCGCCGGCGGCCGGGCGAATCGCGACGTTGGCTGGATCATTTGCTCGCAGCGTCCGCACCCGCAGAATGGAGGCTCCGGTGTATCTGCGACGCTTGATGGGGCTGTTCAGCATCGACATGGGGATCGACCTGGGCACGTGCAACACGCTGGTGTGCGTGCAGGGCGAGGGGATCGTTCTCAACGAGCCGTCGGTCGTCGCCGTGCGCAAGGGCACCAATCAGGTGCTCGACAACGGTAATGCGGTTGGTTTGGTCGCAAAGGAGATGCTCGGCCGTACGCCCGGCAGCATCTCGGCGATTCGACCGCTGAAGGACGGCGTCATCGCCGACTTCGACATTACCGAGGCGATGCTGGGGTATTTCATCCGCAAAGTTCATGGCAATCGCGGCCTGGCCCATCCGCGTGTGGTCATCGCCGTCCCGTCCGGCATCACCGCGGTCGAAAAGCGCGCGGTCTACAACTCCGCCGAGCGAGCGGGCGCGCGGCGCGTTTATCTCGTCGAAGAGCCGAAAGCGGCCGGAATCGGCGCGGGGTTGCCGATTCATGAGCCGACCGCGTCGATGATCGTGGACATCGGCGGCGGCACGACCGAGGTCGCGGTGATGAGCCTGTCGGACATCGCCGTGTGCGAGTCGTTGCGGGTCGCGGGCGACGACATGGACGAAGCGATCGTCAATTACATGAAGCGCACCTACAACCTCATGATCGGTCCGCAGACCGCTGAGCGGATCAAGATCGAGATCGGCTCAGCCGCGCCGCAGGAGGCCGAGACGGGGGTGGATGTGAAGGGCCGCGACATGATCAGCGGCCTGCCCCGCAAGGCGACGGTGACGAGCGAGGAGATTCGCGAGGCGCTCAAGGAGCCGGTGGGACAGATTTGCGATTCTGTGCTGCGAACGCTTGAGCAGGTCGAGCCGGAGCTGGCCGCGGACCTGGTCGACAACGGCGTTCACCTGGCCGGCGGCGGGGCGCTGCTGCGCGGCCTGGCGGACGTGATGTCCAAGGCCACCGGGCTCGATGTCAAAGTGGTTGACGATCCGCTCACGTGCGTGGCGCGCGGCACGGCCGAGTATCTGAATCACCTGGATGAGTGGCGCGAGACGATCGAATCTGACGAGGACGAGTACTAGCCGCCCCCCGCGCGATGAGCGCGGCGTGCCGCCGCGCCGGACGGGTCGCGGCAACGCCGGCGAGACGCCGCGCGGTAGAGGATACGGTTCTCATACACATCCATGCTGCGGTCCTTCCAACTCAGCAAGCCGCGCACGTTTTCCCTGCTGATGTTTCTGTTCGCGCTGACGGCGCTGCTGCCGCTCTCGTGGACACGCTGCGCCGACGGCGTTTTTCAGCCGATGGGCTGCGCCACCTGGCCGCTCGCCGCCGCGACGCGGGCGGCCTCGGACGCCGCCGGCCTGCTCGAAGGCGGCATCGGCGCGGCTGAAGCCGCGGCGCTGCGCGAAGAGGTCGAGGCGCTGCGGCGACAGGTCGGTCATCTGAGTTTGACGCTCGGCGAGGCCGAGCGGCGCGTGACCGAGCTGAGCTCGATTCGCGACCAGCTCCGCGACTATCGCACGATGCTGCGGATCGCGCGGGTGGTCGGTTCTGATGCGTCGCCGCGGCGCGAGACCCTGACAATCTCGCGCGGGCAGCGCGACGGGGTAGATGTCGGGCAGTGGGTGGTGGCGGGCACGGGCGGCGCGGAAGAATCCGACGGGCGCGTCACGCTCGGCCGCGTGTGGCTGGTGGGCCGCGTCGTGCAGGCGCATCCGCTCTACAGCGTTGTGCGGCTGGCGAGCGATCCGCAGGCTGCGGAGCTCCGCGTGCGGCTGGCGAAGCCGCTTCCCGACGGTCGGTGGGAGGCGGTGTCGGAGGCGGTGTTGACGGGTTCCGGCGGCGGCCGGATGACGGCGCAGGTGGCCGAGACGGTCCAGAAAGCGGGTGTTTCGCTGGTGCTGGCTGCGGCTTCGAGCGAACTGCCGTTTGATCTGTTGATTGGGCGCGTCACGGGGGCGCGGCGTGCGAAGGACCAGGATGCGGCGTTGTTCTTTGACCTGGAGATTCGCGCGCCGGGCGATCCGTGGTCGCTGCGGGATGTTTACGTGATCGTTCCCGGCCGCTGAAAAATGGGCTTTTCCGGTTTGTTGGCCCGCGCGGGGCGGATGTTAAGCCGGCGTAATTTTGGCGCTGGGGCGGCTTGACGGCTGATGCTGAGGCTGTATCCTTACAAGTCTCGGCACTTTTGGCCGGGCAAGCGTGGGCGTTAACCCCTGGCATGTGGGAACGACAGCGTATGGCTGGCGGACGAATTCGTATTCGAATGGAATCGTACGACCATCGAGCTCTCGATGCGTCGGCGGCGGAAATCGTGGAACAAGCCAAGCGCAGCAGCGCGAAGGTGCACGGCCCGATCCCGCTACCGACGCGGATCGAGCGGTTTACGGTCCTGCGGTCCCCGCATATCGACAAGAAGTCCCGCGAGCAGTTCGAGATGCGCACGCACAAACGCGTGATCGACATCTTCGAGCCCACCAATCGCACGACGGAGTTGCTGACCCGCCTGGTAGTTCCGGCGGGCGTTTTCGTAAAGATCAAGGCCTAGCCCGATCGCAGCGGCTGGGCCGTTTTGTTTGCAGCGCCGATCCGGGCCGCCATCGCGGCGAGCCACGGACGGCAGGAGTGCCGAGACATGATCCCGGCGATTCTGGGCCGCAAAGTCGGCATGACACAAGTCTTCGACCCGTCGGGCACGCGCGTGCCGGTGACGCTGGTGGAGGCCGGTCCGTGCATCGTGCTGCAGGTCAAGAAGCGCGACGGGTCGGACGGCTACGACAGCGTGCAGCTTGGCTTTTCCGACGTGAAGCCGCACCGCTCGACGCTGGGGCAGATCGGCCACTGCCGCAAGGCGCAGACCGCACCGAAGCACTTCATCCGCGAGATTCGCCTGACCGAGCCGACCACGAAAAACGTGGGCGACACCGTCACGGTGGACATCTTCAAGGACGGCGTGAAGTTTGTGGACGTGATCGGCACGACCAAGGGCAAGGGCTTCCAGGGCGCCATGAAGCGGCATGGCTTCGGCGGACAGCCGGCCTCGCACGGCACCGAGCGCAAGCACCGCTCGCCCGGCACGAACAGCGGCCGCTGCCAGAACCGCGGACATAGCGGCTTCATCAAGAAGGGCAAGCGCATGGCCGGCCACATGGGCAACGTGCGCGCGACCGCCCGCTGCCAGCAACTGGTCGGCGTCGACGCGGAGCAGAATATTCTGTGGATCCACGGCAGCATCCCCGGGCCCAACGGCGGTTACGTCGTGGTCCGCAAGAGCAAAACCCGTAGCTAGTAAAGGCTGACGCGAACCCCGGCGGCGTCGAATGCGACGAGAAGCCGCCGCAGAGAGCAAGCGATGCTGAGCATACCCATACTCAACGAAACCGGCGCCCAGGTCGGCGCGGAAGAGATCGACGCCGACCTGCTCGGCGGCAAGGTCAATCCGTCGCTGCTGAAGCAGGCCGTGGTCATGTACCAGGCCAACCTGCGGCAGGGCGACGCCTGCACCAAGACGCGCGCCGAGGTCGAAGGCTCGACACGCAAGCTCTACAAGCAGAAGGGCACGGGCCGCGCCCGGCGCGGCATGATCCGCACGCCCGTGATGCGCGGCGGCGGCCGGGCGTTTCCGACCGGCAATCGGAACTTCCGCAAGGACATGCCGCGGCAGATGCGGCGGCTAGCCCGCAACCAGGCCGTGCTCGCCAAGATCGAGGCGCAGAACGCGGTCATTCTCGACGGCTTCAAGCTGAGCGAGCCGAAGACCAAGCGCTTCGCCACGATGCTGCGGGCGGTGAAGGGCGATTCCGGCTGCGTCGTGGCGACGGCGGGGATCGATCCGCTGCTGTACAAGAGCGGCCGCAACATCCCGCGGACGGACATCAGGGACGTGGCGCAACTGACCGCGCTGGATGTGTTGCGGCGGCGGCGGCTGGTGTTCACGCGCGAGGCGTTCGCGGCGTTCCGCGAGACCCTGGCGAAGGGCCGGAGCGAGTAATCATGGACATCTATCACACGATCATCCGGCCGCTGGTGACCGAGAAGAGCACGCATCAGTCGCGCGGCGGCGGCGACGACGAGCGCGGCGGCTCCTTCGCCTTCGAGGTGCATCCGCAGGCGAACAAGGCGCAGATTCGCGACGCGGTCGAGAAAATCTACAACGTGCGCGTCGTCAGCGTCCGCACGGCGAACAAGCTGGGCAAGGTCCACCGTTTCCGCCTGCACCAGGGGCGGGCGCCGAGCACCAAGAAGGCCGTCGTGGTGCTGCACAAGGACAGCCACATTGACCTGTTCTAATCCGGCGGCCGCGGCCGCGAAGGACGAGCGCTCATGGGCGTGAAGATCTACAACAAAACGTCGGCGGGCCGGCGCTTCTCGAGCGTGAACGACTACGCCGAGATCACGCACAAGCACGAGAACCGCCGCGTCAAGGCGCTGGTGGAGCCGCGCAAAAAGACGGGCGGCCGGAACCACCACGGCGTGACGACCTCGTGGTGGCGCGGCGGCGGCAACAAGCGCATGTATCGCGTGATCGACTTCAAGCGCCGCACCGACAACCAGCCCGCCCGCGTGCTCGAAATTCAATACGATCCGAATCGGTCCTGCCACATCGCCCTGATCGAATACCCCGACAAGACCAAGGCGTACATCCTCGCCCCGCTGGGCCTGAAGGCCGGCGCGACGGTCGAGAGCGGCGAGAAGGTGGAGCCGCGGCTGGGGAACTGCATGCCGCTGGCGAGCGTGCCGGTCGGCATGGAAGTGCACAACGTCGAGATGATCGCCGGGCAGGGCGGCAAGCTGGTGCGCAGCGCCGGCGGCGTCGCCCGGCTGCTGGCGCGCGAGAACCAGTGGGCCACGCTGCAACTGCCTTCTGGCGAATTGCGGCAGGTGCGCGTCGAGTGCCGCGCGACCATCGGGCAGATCGGCAACCTGGACCACCAGAACGTGCGCATCGGCAAGGCCGGGCGCACGCGGCACCTGGGCCGCAAGTCGCACGTGCGCGGCACGGCCCAGAACCCGGTGTCGCACCCGCTGGGCGGCGGCGAAGGCCGCAGCGGCGGCGGTCGGCACCCGTGCTCGCCGTGGGGCAAGCTCGCCAAGGGCGGGCGGACGCGCAACCCGCGGGCCCGGTCGAATCGTCGCATCCTGCGGCGGCGGCGCAGCGTTCGCTACGGTCAGTTGGTCTTGAAGCGGAAGCGCTAGTCGCGTCATCAACGCGGAGGAATTCCTGAATGGCGCGCAGCTTGAAAAAGGGTCCATACGTGGATCCGGTGCTCTACGAGAAGGCGATCACCGCTCGCAACAGCGGGTCGGCCGCGGCGATCAAGGTCTGGAACCGGGCCTGTACGATCGTTCCGGAGTTCGTGGGCATTTCGTTCGAGGTACACAACGGCAAGGGTTTCGTGCGCGTGTACGTGACCGAGGACATGGTCGGCCACAAACTGGGCGAGTTCGCCCCGACGCGCACGTTCAAGGGTCACACGGCCCGCGCCGTGAAGCCGGCATAGCGCCAGCGGAGTCGTCTGTCATGGCCTGGAAGGCAACGCATCGATTCGCACGCATCGCGGAGCGCAAGGCGCGCCTGCTGGTCGATCTGATTCGCGGCCGGGGGTGCGACGACGCCGTCGCGCTGCTGCAGTTCAACCCGAAGCGCGGGGCGCGGTTCGTCACGCGCGTGTTGAAGTCGGCGATGGCCAACGCGAACGAACAGGAAGCGGCGATGAGCCGCCTGTACGTGAGCGAGGCGCGCGTCGATCCCGGCCCGATCATCAAGCGCTGGCAGCCCAAGGACCGGGGCCGCGCCCATCCGATTCAGAAGCGCACCAGCCACATCATCGTGGCCGTGGCGGAGAGGGACTAGGCCATGGGTCAGAAGTGCCATCCCGGCGGTTTTCGCGTCGGCATCACCGAAGGCTGGAAGTCGCGCTGGTACGCGCCCAAGGCGGCGTTCGGCGTGTTCCTGGTCGAGGACGAGAAAATCCGTCGCTTCATCGACAAGGAGCTGAACGACAAGCCTCCGCACGCCGGCATCTCGAAGGTCGAGATCGAGCGCACCTCGGAAAAGGTGCAGGTGATCCTGCACACCGCGCGTCCGGGCGTCGTAATCGGGGCGAAGGGCGCGGACGTCGACAAGCTGAAGGAAAAGCTCGAAGACCTGATCGACCGGCGGGTCGAGGTTTCGATCGTCGAGATCAAGCATCCCGATCTGGATGCGCGGCTGGTCGGCACGAGCATCGGCGAGCAGCTCAAGAAGCGCGGCAGCTTCCGGCGCATCATGAAGATGAAGTGCGAAGCGTCGATGTCCGCGGGCGCCAAAGGCGTCAAGATCGTCTGTTCGGGTCGCCTGGGCGGGGCGGAAATCGCCCGTACCGAGAAGCAGATGATGGGGTCGATTCCGCTGCAGACGTTGCAGGCCGACGTGGATTTCGCGATCGTCCACGCGGTGACGCCGTATGGCACGCTGGGAATCAAGGTCTGGATTCATCGCGGGTTGTACGGCGAGGAGATCGTGCCGCGGCAGGACAATCGCTTCCGCCGCCGGACGCGCCGCTAGTCGCCCGACGTCGAATCGAGTGGGTAGGAGCCGGTTATGGCTGCGAACATGCCGAAGCGCGTCAAGTGGCGCAAGGCACAGAAAGGCCGTCTGAAGGGCAACGCGACGCGCTGCAACTACGTCGCGTACGGCGACTTCGGGCTGCAATCGCTGGAGTCGGGCCGCGTGAACTCGAAGCACATCGAGGCCGGACGCGTCGCGGCGACGCACTTTCTGCAGCGCGAGGGCCGCATTTTCCTGCGGATCTTTCCGCACAAGCCGATCACGGCCAAGCCGCTCGAGGTGCGCATGGGCACCGGCAAGGGCGAAGTGGCCATCTGGACCGCGCTGGTCAAGCCGGGCACGGTGATGTTCGAGATCGGCGGCGTCAGCGAGGACATCGCCAAGCGGGCCCTGCTGCGCGTGGCCAACAAGTTGCCGGTGCAGACGCGTTTCGTCACCCGGCGGCACAGCCTCTAGGACGTTGAGATGAAGATCGAGCAAGTGCGGGCGATGAAGACCGAGGAGCTGCACCACGAGCTGGAGCGGCTGCGACGGCACCTGTTCGACCTGCGGGCGCAGGCCGTGACGGAGAAGCTCGAAGACCCCACGCAGCTCGGGGCGACGCGCCGCGACATCGCCCGCGTGCTCACGATACTGAATCAGCGCGGCGAGAAGAACGTCGAACAGAAACAGCACCACCTGACCAGCGTCGCGGCCCGCAAATAGGCGGCCGCGCCGAGGCGACGAGACGAACGGATCAAGCGGATCATGAGCACACAGACGGCAAACCCCGCACCGCGAGCCCCCCGCGCCACGCGCACGGGCGTGGTCAGCTCGACGGCGCGGCAGAAAACCATCAAGGTCACGCTCGCCTACCAGGTGAAGCATCCCAAGTACGGCAAGTACCTGCGCCGCCGGACCGTGCTGCACGCCCACGACGAGAAGGGCGAGGCGCGGCTGGGCGACGTGGTCGAGGTGGCCGAGTGCCGGCCGATCAGCAAGACCAAGCACTGGCGGCTGGTGCGGATCGTGCGGGCGGCGGCGGGCGCGCCGGTCGGGGGTGAGGCATGATTCAACAGTACACCTGGCTCGACGTGGCCGACAACACGGGCGCCAAACAGGTGATGTGCATTCAGGTGCTGAAGGGCTCGACCTCCGGCTTCGGCAAGAAGCGCCTGCGGCGCGCGAAGGTGGGCGACATCATCATCGGCTCGGTCAAGCAGGCCCTGCCGGCGGCGGACATCAAGAAGGGCGACAAGGTGCGCTGCGTCGTGGTGCGCTGCAAGTATCCCACCCGCCGCAAGGACGGGTCGTACGTGCGGTTCGATTCGAACGCGGCGGTGATCATCGACGCGGAGAACAACCCGAAGGGTACGCGCGTTTTCGGGGCGGTCGCCCGCGAGCTGCGCGAGAAGAACTTCACGAAGATCATCTCGCTGGCCGAGGAGGTGTGGTAGTCATGGCGGCCCGCATCCGCAAAGACGACATCGTGCTGGTAGTGGCCGGCGACGCGAAGGGCTCGCGGGGCAAGGTGCTGCGCGTCATTCCGGACAAGGATCGCGTGGTGATCGAAGGCGTAAACATGGTCTATCGCCATGTTCGCAAGAACCGCAAGTATCCGCAGGGCGGCCGCATTCAGAAGGAAGCGCCGATCCACATCTCGAACGTAATGCCGATCGACCCCAAGACCGGCCGGCCGACGCGCGTGCGGTTCGAGGTGAAGCGCGACGACGCCGGGCGCATCGTCTCCAAGAGCCGCGTCGGCGTTTCCGGCGCGGTGCTGAGCGAGGTTACGTTCGCCAAGGCCGGTGCGAAGAGCGAGGCTCGCTGATGTCACGCCTGCTGGATCGATACAAAGCCGAAATCCTGCCAGCGCTCAAGACCGAGCTGAAGCAGGACAACGTCCACGCCATTCCGAAGATCGACAAGGTCGTGATCTCGATGGGCCTGGGCAAGGCCGTGAGCGAATCGTCGGGCAAGGCCCGCGAGAACAAGCGCTTCATCGAGGCGGTCGAGCACCTGACCACGATCTCCGGCCAGGCGCCGCAGGTCACCAAGTCGAAGAAGGCCGTTTCGAACTTCAAGCTGCGGCAGGGCTGGGACGTGGGGCTGAAGGTCACGCTCCGCGGCAAGCGCATGTACGAGTTCCTCGACCGGCTGATGTCGCTGGCCATCCCGCGCGTGCGCGACTTCCGCGGGCTGAACCCCGGCGGCTTCGACGGCCGCGGCAACTACGCGATGGGCCTGGCCGAGTACGGCGTTTTCCCGGAGATTCACCCGGACAAGATTACTTTTCAGCAGGGCCTCAACATCGTCATCTGCACGACGGCCGGCAACGACGCCGACGCCCGCCGGCTGCTGACGCTGCTGGGTATGCCGTTCAGGAGCTGACGAGCATGGCCAGACTGTCGCTGCGCATCAGCGCCAAGCGCAAGCCGAAATACAAAGTCCGGGCGTACACCCGTTGCGAGTTGTGCGGGCGGTCGCGGGCCGTCTATCGCAAGTTCAAGATTTGCCGCCTGTGCTTCCGCAAGCTGGCCCACGAAGGCCGCATTCCGGGCGTGCGCAAGGCCAGTTGGTAAGGACACACGACGAACATGGCGACCAGCGACCCCATCGCCGACATGCTGACGCGCATCCGCAACGCGGCTCGCAGCCGCCAGGCGGCGGTGCGCATCAAGCGCAGCAAGGTGTGCCTCGGAATCGCGCAGGTTCTGAAGGACGAAGGCTACATCAACGACTTTCTCTCGATCGACGACACCGGCCAGGGCGAGATCAAGATCGACCTGAAGTACGGCGATCGCGGCGAGAACGTGCTGCAGGATCTGCAGCGCGCCAGCAAGCCCGGCCGGCGTCTGTATCGCGGCTCGGCCAGCCTGCCGCGCGTGCTCGATGGCCTGGGCATTTCGATCGTTTCAACCAGCCAGGGCGTGCTCAGCGATCGGCAATGCCGGGAGCGGCACGTCGGCGGCGAAGTTCTTTGCACAGTGTGGTGAGCGCATGTCGCGAATCGGCAAGAAACCTGTTCCGGTCGTCAGCGGCGCCAAGGTGGACGTCTCCGGCCGCGACGTGAAGGTCAGCGGCTCGAAGGGCAACCTGAACTACCGCCTGCCGCTGGGCATTACCGCCGCGGTCAAGGACGGAACGGTGGTGCTCTCGCGCGCGAGCGACGAGCCAGGGCATCGCGCCCTGCACGGTCTGGCGCGGGCGCTGGTGGCCAACATGATCGAGGGCGTGACCAAGGGCTACGCGATCGGCCTCGAGATTTACGGCACCGGCTATAGCTGCAAGCTCGAAGGCCGCAAGTTCATGCTGAACTGCGGCTTCATGGGCCGCGGCGTGGGCAAGCCGGCGCAGTTCGTGATCGAAGTGCCGCAGGGGCTGGACGTCAAGGTGGACGTGCCGGCCGCCCGCGGCGAGAACGAGCCGGCCAAGTTCACGGTCAGCGGCTGCGACAAGCAGGCCGTCGGCCAGTGGGCCGCCGAGGTTCGCAAGATTCGCAAGCCCGAGCCGTACAAGGGCAAGGGCATTCGATATTCCGGCGAGTACGTGCGTCGCAAGTCCGGCAAGGTCTTCGCCGGCGGCGGCAGCTAAGCGATAGACGTTCGAGGTGCATTGACCATGAAAGCCCAGCTCATCAAACGCGCCCGGCACGCCCGGCGGATCATCCGCGGGCGTAAGCGCGTCCGCGGCACGGCAGAGCGGCCGCGCCTGGCGGTGTCGCGCTCGCTTCAGAACATGTATGCGCAACTGATCGACGACACGACCGGCGTCACGCTGTGTGCGCTCTCGACCCGCGCGAAGACCTTTCGCGCTGAGCAGCCGTACGGCGGGAACGTGAAGGCGGCGCGCCTGCTGGGGCAAAAGCTGGGCGAGAAGGCCCGGTCGCTCGGCATCGCCGCGGTGGCGTTCGACCGTCGCGGGCGGCAGTATCACGGCCGCATCCGGGCGCTGGCCGAGGCGGCGCGCGAGGCCGGTCTGAGTTTCTAGTCTCCCACACAGGATTTGGAACGCATGTCTCAACAAAGACCACGGCGGCGACACGAAGGCGGCGACGACCGCGGCGGGATGGATGACGTTCTCGTCAAGCTTTACCGCTGCGCGACGGTCGTGAAGGGCGGGCGGCGTTTCTCGTTCGGCGCGCTGGTGGTCGTCGGCGATCGGCAGGGCCAGGTCGGCTTCGGCTATGGCAAGGCCAACGAAGTGCCGCAGGCGGTGGAGAAGGGCGCCAAGCAGGCCAAGCGCCGCATGAAGAAGGTGCCGCTGCGGGGCACGACGATTCCGCACCGCATCGTCGGCAAGTACGGCGCGAGCCGCGTGGTGCTGATTCCGGCACAGGAAGGCACGGGCGTCATCGCCGGCGCCGCGCCGCGGGCGGTGCTGGAGCTGGCCGGCGTCAAGGACGTGCTGACCAAGGCGCACGGATCGACCAGCCCGAAAAACCTGGTGAAGGCCACGCTCGACGGGCTGACGCGGCTGCGGACGCGGGCGATTGTCGAGCGGCTGCGGGGCGTAAAGCTCGATCTGCCGCCCGAGGCGGTCGCGGCCGGCGCGGCGCCGGCGGCAGTGGAGCAGGCCGTTTCATTCGGCGGCGACTCGGACGAATAACAACGTGCGGCGGGCGCTTCCGGCGCGCTGTTACGTGAAGGAAACGCGGTCATGATGATCGACCAGATCACCCAGCAGGCCGGCGCCCGCAAGCGACGCAAGCGCGTCGGCCGCGGGCAGAGCAGCGGACTCGGCAAGACCTCCGGCCGCGGAAACAAGGGCATGCAATCTCGCGCCGGCGGCGGCGCGCGGCCGCTCTATGAGGGCGGCCAGATGCCGATCTTCCGCCGCGTCGCGAAGCGCGGATTCAGCAATTTCCGCTTTCGCACCGAGTACGACGTGGTGAACGTCGGGGCGCTGGAGAAGCGCTTCACCGGCGGCGAAAACGTCGACCTCGACGCGCTCAAGAAGTCGGGCCTGGTGCGGCGCGGGGCGGAGATCGTCAAGCTCCTGGGCGAAGGCGCGCTCACCCGCAAACTGAACATCACGGTCAATGCGGCGACGCCCTCCGCCCGCGAGGCGGTCGAGAAAGCCGGCGGCAAGCTGACGGTCATCGAGGCCCGCGTGCCCGCCGCGCTGTGGAAGGCCAAGCGAAACACGGTCAAGAAGGCTCGCGCCGCCCGGATCCCGGCCAAGTCGTAGTGGCCCCCGGCCGCGCGCGGCATCATCACGGCTCAGGAAGCTCGCTGCATGTTTAGTGCATTCGCAAGCGTCTTTCGCATTCCGGAACTGCGAAAGAAAGTGCTCTTCACGCTGATGATGCTGTGCGTGTACCGCATCGGGTTCTACGTCCCGCTGCCGGGCATCGATCAGTCGCAACTGGAGTCGCACTTCAACCAGGGCGGCGGCGGCGCGACGCAGAAAGCCGCCGAGTTCTTCGCGATGTTCAGCGGCGGCGACCTGGGGCAGAGCACGATCTTCGGCCTGGGGATCATGCCGTACATCAGCGCCTCGATCATTCTGCAATTGCTGGTGACGGTGCTGCCATCGCTGGAGAAGCTGCAGAAAGAGGGCGAGAGCGGCCGGCGGAAAATCACGGAATACACGCGCTACGGCACCGTGCTGCTGTGCCTGATCCAGTCCGCGTTCTGGGTTCGCTATCTGAACGCCAACCAGCTCGTCGTCGAGGATTTCAACGGTTCGTTCAGTTTCGCGCTGATGGCCGTCACCGGGCTGATGGCGGGCACGCTGCTCTTGATGTGGATCGGCGAGCAGATCGACGAGTACGGCATCGGCAACGGCATCAGTCTCATCATCATGGCGGGCATCATCGCCCGGCTACCGACCGTCTTCGTGGACATCTACTACGGCCTGACGGCCAGCGGCAGCGGCGGCGGCGGATTGACGCCGGAAAAAGTCGTGTTCATGGTCATCAGCTTCGTCGCGGTGGTGGCCGGGGCGATTCTGATCACGCAGGCCCAGCGGCGCATTCCGATTCAGCAGGCCAAGCAGACGCGCGGCCGGCGGGTCGTCGGCGGGGCGCGGCACTACCTGCCGCTGCGCGTGAATCACGGCGGGGTGATGCCCATCATCTTCGCGAGTTCGCTGCTGCTGTTTCCGGGCGTGATCTTCGGATGGCTGAGCAACGCGGGGATTCCGCCGGTAGGCATGTGGCGGTTCTTCGGCGACGTGTTCCTGCCGGGACAGTACGTGTACGAAGTGACCTACGTTTTGATGGTGTACTTCTTCGCGTACTTCTGGACGTCGGTGCAGTTCCAGCCCAAGGAGCTCGCGAACAACCTTCGCGACATGGGCAGCTTCATTCCGGGGCTGCGGCCCGGGAAGCGCACGGCCGACTATCTTGAGAACGTCATGGAGCGCATCACGTACGTCGGCGCCGGATTCCTGGCGATCATCGCCGTGATTCCGTCCATCGTCGCGACGCAGCTTGCGATTCCGGGACGAATCTCGGCGTTCCTCGGCGGGACGGGCCTGCTCATCGTCGTCAGCGTGGCGCTGGATCTGATTCAGCGGCTGGAAGCGAATCTGATCATGCGAAACTACAAGGGCTTCCTGACCGACGAGGGCGGCGGCCCGATCAAGGGCCGCTACTAGCCGCCGCGCGCGGCGCGCCGGCCGGCCGCCGACTGTCGGCATGACCGCATGGATCACGGAAGGACGCGCGTGATGCCGGTCACCCGCCTGATCTTCCTCGGGCCGCCGGGCAGCGGCAAGGGAACCCAGGCGGCTCGGCTTGCGCAGCGCTTCTCGCTCGCGCCGATGTCCAGCGGCGACGCCCTGCGGCGCGAGATTCGCGACGGCAGCGAGATCGGGCGCAAGGCGGCGGAGTACTACAACGCGGGCATGCTGGTGCCCGACGAGATCGTCAGCGGCGTGATGGTCGCCGCGATTCAGAAACTGGCGCCGCAGCAGGGGTTCATCCTCGACGGCTTCCCGCGAACGGTGCCGCAGGCCCAGGTGCTGGAGCGCGATCTGGCGGCGCAGGGCCTGGCGCTCAGCGGCGTGCTGGACTTTCGGATCGACGACCAGGCGGTGATCCGCAGAATTGTAAGCCGGCGCATTTGCAGCAATTGCGCCGCGACGTATAATACCGAATTCTTTCCGCCCAGGCAGGCGGAGGTTTGCGACAACTGCGGCGGCCGGCTGGTGCAGCGGGCGGATGACCGCGAGGACGTGGTGGTCACGCGGCTCGAAACGTACCGTCGGCTTACGGCGCCGCTGGTCGAGTATTACCATCGCCGCGGCGTGCTGCACGCGATCGACGCCGGTCAGCCGGCGGAGCGGGTCGAAGCGCACGCGATGCGGATCATTGCAGGACTGGTCGCCGCGTGATCGCCGCCGCCGAAGATCGCATCGTGCTGAAGCGCGCGGCGGAGGTCGCCGCGATGCGGACGGCCGGGCGGATCGCGGCACACGTGCTCGATCGGCTGTGCGCCGCCGCGGTTCCCGGCGTGACGCCGGTGGAGTTGAACGAATTTGCGGAGCGCTGGATCGCCGCCGATGGCGGCGAGGCGGCGTTTCGCGGTGTCGCGTCGCGGCAGTCTCGAACGGTCTATCCGGCGGCGATCTGCGTCTCGGTGAACGAGATTGCGGTGCACGGAATCCCGGATGCGCGGCCGCTCGCCGCGGGAGATCTGGTGTCGCTCGATTGCGGCGTGCGGCTGGATGGGCTGTGCGTCGATGCGGCCCGGTCGCTGGTGGTCGGCGCGGATGAGGAGCCGGGTGCGCGGCTGGTGAATGCGGCCGCGGCGGCGCTGGCCGCCGGCGTGGCGGCGATGCGGCCGTGGGCGCGGTGGTCGCTGGCGGCGGCCGCGATCGAGGCGCAGGTGCGGCGCGACGGATTTCGGCTGGCGCGCGACTTCTTCGGTCACGGCGTCGGCCGGGCGCTGCACGAACCGCCGCGGCTGGCTTGTCGTGCGGGCGATGCGCTCGCGAACGATTTTGTGCTGACGCCGGGCATGACGCTGGCGGTCGAGACGGTGGTGACGACGGGCTGCGGCACGTTGTGCTACGTGGATGAGCAGCGCTGGGCGGCGCGGACGCGCGATGGAGCGCTGGCGGCCCACGCGGAGGAGACCGTCGCGGTGCTCTGCGATCGTGTTGAAGTGCTGACGGCTTCGCGCCGGCCGCAATGCGCGGCGCCGCGGGCCAGCGAGGTGTTGCGATGAAGGTCCGGGCCAGCGTGAAGCGCATCTGCGAGAACTGCAAGATCGTCCGCCGCAAGGGCGTGGTGCGGGTCATCTGCAAGACCGACCCGCGTCACAAGCAGCGGCAAGGGTGATGTCCGGCAACGGCCGACCGCGATGGGCGGTCGGCCCGGCAGGCGCGATGTCGTGATTGCGGCGTCGCCGCGAAACTGAAGCGAGCAGGATTCTGGTATGCCCCGTATCGCCGGCGTAGACATTCCGAACAACAAGCGAATCGACGTTTCGCTGCGTTACATCTTCGGCATCGGGCCGTCGCGGGCCCGGCTGATTCTGACGATGACCAAGATCGACCCGGCCAAGCGGGCGGGCAAGCTAGACGCGGACGAGGTCGGACGCATCCAGACCTGCATCGAAGGCAACTTCCCGGTCGAAGGTCAGCTCCGTCGCCAGATTCAGCAGAACATCGCGCGGCTGCGCGACATTCGCTGCTATCGCGGTCTGCGGCACATCCGCGGATTGCCGGTGCGCGGCCAGCGAACCCGAACCAACGCCCGAACCCGCAAGGGGCCGCGCAAGACCGTGGCGGGCAAGAAGAGCGTGAAGGAAATGCGCTAGTCGTCGCTCGCGTCGCGTCGCGGCGCGGCGGTGCGGCGGCGGGCAACCCGCGCGGCGGCGAGAACGTGTTCCGGGCCTAACAGGAAAGCGGAATGGCAAAGGCAGCGACAGCAAAGCGGCGCGTGAAGCGCAACGTGGCCAAGGGGATCGCCCACATCAAGGCTACGTTCAACAACACGATCGTCACGATCACCGACACCAACGGCGACACGCTGGCGTGGGCGTCGGCCGGGTCGGTGCCGCTTCCGGGCGGCGAAAAGAAGTTCGTCGGCGCCCGCAAGAGCACACCGTTCGCGGCCCAGCGGGCTGCGCAGTGGTGCGCGAACGAGGCGAAGAAGCATGGACTGGTCGAGGTCGAAGTCCGGGTGAACGGCCCGGGCGCCGGCCGCGAGTCGGCGATCACCGCGCTGCAGGCCGCGGGGCTGCGTATTCAGTCGATCGAGGACGTCACGCCGATTCCGCACAACGGCTGCCGTCCGCGCAAGAAGCGAAGGGTTTAGTTCATGGCACGTCTGATCGGCTCGGTCTGCCGCTATTGCCGTCGCGAGGGCATCAAGCTGATGCTCAAGGGCACGCGCTGCGAAACAGCGAAGTGCCCGATGGAGAAGGAGTATCGCAACAAGCCGCCGGGGATGCACTCGTGGGCGCGGCGCAAAGGCTCCGAGTATGGCAAGCGGCTGCGCGAGAAGCAGAAGGTCAAGCGCTACTACGGCTTGCAGGAAAAGCAGTTTCAGCGCTACTTCGGGCTGGCGGAGAAGGCCGACGAGAACACGGGCATCGCGCTGCTGCGGCTGCTGGAGCGGCGGCTGGACAACGTCGTGTTCAAGTCCGGTCTGTCCGTGTCGCGGCGCGCGGCGCGGCAGGGCATCGGGCATGGTCACTTCCTGGTCAACGGCCGCAAAGTCGACCGTCCGGGGCTGCTGGTGCGGGTGGGCGACAAGGTGACAGTCCGCAAGAGCGAGCGCAGCGCGAAGCTCGTCAAAGACCAGATGGGCGAGGACAACGCCCGTCCGATTCAGTCGTGGCTGCAGGTGGACGCGGAGCGGCCGGAGGCGATCGTGGTGGCCCTGCCGGGGCGCGACGACGTGCAGATTCCGGTCGAAGAGCAACTGATCGTCGAGTTCTGCTCGCGCTAAGCGCGCGGGCCCGAGTGTCCGCGGCCGCGGGTCGCGGCGAACTTGGCGCAACGAGGCTTGGAGAACTATGCGTATTCGATGGCGCGGCCTCGAACTTCCGACGCGCGTCGTGCGAGACGACGCGGTCAGCAACCAGACTTACGGCCGTTTTACGATCGAGCCGTTCGAGCGCGGCTTCGGGATCACCGTGGGCAACAGCCTGCGGCGCATCCTGCTGTCGAGCCTGGAGGGCGCCGCGGTCTGCCAGGCGCGGATCGCCGGGGCCGACCACGAGTTCTGCTCCCTGCCGGGCGTGCTCGAGGACGTGACCGACATCGTCCTGAACATCAAGTCGATCGTCGTCGAGTGCGACGCCGACACGCCGCGCAAGATGCGCATCGAGCGCAAGACCCGCGGCGAGATCCGCGCCGGCGATTTCGAGGCCGATCCGGCGATCACCGTGGTGAACCCGGACCAGATCATCGCCACGCTGACCGACGACGCGCCGTTCACCGCCGAAGTGACAGTGCAGCGCGGCCGCGGCTATCAGCAGGCGTCCGAGCACATCACCGAGGAGATGGAGACGGGCGTCATCGCGATCGATTCGCTCTACTCGCCGGTGACGCGGGTGCGCTATCGCACCGAGGACACGCGCGTCGGCCAGAAGGTGAACTACGACCGGCTGGTGCTGGAAGTCTGGACCAAGGGTACGGTTCGTCCGGAGGACGCGCTGGTCGAAGCCGCGAAGATCCTCCGCAAGCACCTGAATCCGTTCGTGCAGTACCACGAGTTGGGCGAGCGCTACGCGGCCGGCGACGTTCGCGACGAGATGGCCGCGTCGCCGATCGACGAGGATCTGCGGCGCAAGCTCGACACGCCGATCGCGCAACTGGAGCTCTCGGTGCGCGCCAGCAATTGCCTGGAAGCCGCCAAGATCGCCACCGTGGGCGACCTGGTGCGCTACGACGAGACCAGCCTGCTCGAGCTGCGCAGCTTCGGCAAGACGTCCCTGGAAGAGGTGAAGCGCAAGCTCGCGGTCATGGGCCTGAGCCTGGGAATGTCAGGCGCTTCGCGCCCGCCGAGCGATGACACCGGCCACACGATGGTCGGGGCGCTATAATACTGTCGGATCGAGGTGTTGGATGCGTCATGGCGTTCGCGGGCGCAAGCTGGCCCGTACGATGGATCACCGCCGGGCCCTGCGCCGCAACCTGGTGCAGAGCCTGTTCGAGCATGGCGAGATTCGCACGACCGTCGTGCGGGCGCGCGAGGTGCGGGCGTTCGCCGAGCGGCTGATTACGCTCGGCATCGCCGGAGACCTGGCGGCGCGGCAGCGGGCGCTGGCGCTGCTGGGCGATCGCGCCATCATCCCCAAAGAGCACCAGGAAGAATACGACCGCATGACCGATGCCCGGCGGCTCAAGGCGCGGCAGTCGCGCTCCGGCCGGCGCTATCGCGCGTCCACGACGCGGCCGGGCGTGAAGTTCACCGTCGAGTCGGTGATGAACCGCCTGTTCAAGGAGATCGGGCCGCGCATGCAGCGCCGCAACGCCTCGCGCGACTGCTCGGGCGGGTACACGCGGATCATCAAGCTGCCCGACCGGCGGCTGGGCGACGCCGGGGAACTCGCGATTCTTCAACTGGTCGGCGAGCGCGACAAGCCGCGCCCCAAGCTGCAGGACAAGACGGAGCGCCGCCGGCGGGCGAGCGTGCGCTACGCCGCGTACGCAGGCAAGGCGCTGCCGCGGCGTGGTCAGCGCCGAGCGGGGAAGGCTGCGAAGCGTGCGGCAGCGGTCCCGAGCGCGCCGGCCGACGCGAGTTCGTGATTCGGCCAATTCTTCGCGCCGCTGAGGCGGGTTGACGGCCTCGGTCGATTCGGACATGAAACAAGCCGCGCGGCGTACGATTCTGACGCTGCGCGGCTTTCTGTTTTCTCATCTGGAGGTGCGCCGATGTCGGCGGGCAAGTCGATCTTCAGTCGCATTATCGCGGGGGAGATTCCGTGCCACCGGGTCTTTGAGAACGCGCACGTGCTCGCGTTTCTCGACATTCATCCGCTCGCGCCCGGCCACACGCTGGTCGTCCCGAAGCGCGAGGTGGATCTGCTCGACCAGTTGACGCCGGAGGAAATCGGGGCGGTCGCGCGGGTGCTGGGTCCGCTGGCGCGCCGTATCGTGCAGGTTACGGGTGCGGCCGGTTACAACATCCTTCAGAACAACGGCGTTGCGGCGGGGCAGGAGGTGCGCCACGTGCACTTCCACATCATCCCGCGGCGCGTCGGGGACGGGCTGGGTTATCGCTGGAACGCCCGCGAGTCCGGCCCCGATGACTTGGCGGCGCTGGCGGCGAAGATCGCGGCCGAAGCGTCGATCGGCGGCGGCGCGTAGTCGCCCGCCGGCGGCCGGCCGGCGTCACCCGGTGGAATGTCCGCCGCGCCTCGTTGCCAGTGGCCGGTCCGGCTCTATAATGTCAACCAGACTTGGGGACGTAGCTCAATTGGGAGAGCGCCGCGTTCGCAATGCGGAGGTTGCCGGTTCGATCCCGGTCGTCTCCATTCCCACGTCGGATCGTCTGCGTGAGTCGGTGCTGCGGCTCGGGTCGGCCGCGAGAATCTCGCGTTGCGCCACCGGGTCGCTGTCGCTCATGCTTGTGTGTCAAAGCCCGGCTCGGTTGTTCGAGCCCGCGACTGCTGCGTTCGCCAGGGCCGGCGGGCGCAGGTTCTGCGGGTCGCAACCTTCGGCGAAACACCGATGCGCATTGACTCGTTGCCGCCGATGTGGTCCGGTTCCGCGGCGGGCCTCGGCGCTGCGGCAGGATCCTCCAAGGTGAACTGGCCGCCGCAAACTCTCCCGCCGGCGTCGTTGACCGCCCTGTGCGAGGCGGCCGCGGCGATCAATTCCACGCTCGATCTGCCCGCGGTCCTGCAAACGATCGCCCGATTGGCCTGCGAGGTGACGCGCGCCGAGGCGAGCAACGTCTTCTCGCTGGACACGCGCTCGAAGAAGCTCAACATCGTGGCGGCGTTCGGGCACCGCCGCGAAGTGCTGGTGGGTCAGGAGTTCGACGCGTACCGCGGCATTCCCGGGCACGTGCTGCGCAGCGGCGAGGCGGCGATCGTCTCCGACGTGCGCCGCGACAAGCGCTACTGCCCGCAGATCGACGACATCGCCGTGCGGCGCACGACGAGCGTGCTGGCGACGCCGATGATGTACCGCTCGGCGGCGATCGGCGTGATTCAGGTCGTCAATCGTCTCGACGAGGGGGAGTTCAGCGACAACGACCGCCGCATTCTGCAGGTGTTCGCCACGCTGGCGGCCTCGGCGATTCAGAACGCGCGGACGCACGAAGAGCTGCGGCGGCGCTACGAGGTGGTGCACAAGTCGGCGCTGGGCCGCACGTCGATCGTCGGCCAGACGCCGCAGATGCGCGACGTGCTCGATCTGTGCGACCGCGTGGCGCCGAGCACGGCGACGGTGCTGATTCTGGGCGAGACCGGCACGGGCAAGGAGATGACGGCGCGCTACATCCACAACGCGTCGCGCCGCCGCGATGAGCCGTTCATCGCGATCAACTGCGCCGCGCTGCCGGAGACGCTGCTGGAAAGCGAGCTCTTCGGCCACGAGAAGGGGTCGTTTACGGGGGCGCACCAGCAGCGGATGGGCTGGTTCGAGTCGGCGGCCGGCGGCACGCTGTTTCTCGATGAAATCGGCGAAATCAGCCGCTCGACACAGGCCAAGCTGCTGCGCGTGCTTCAGGAGAAGGAGATCGTGCGCGTCGGCGGCACCAAGCCGGTGCCGTGCGACGTGCGGCTGATCGCGGCGACCAACCGCAACCTGAAGAACATGATGGTCGACGGGGTGTTTCGCGACGATCTTTACTACCGGCTGAGCGTGTTTCCGATCCGGCTGCCGCCGCTGCGCGAGCGGCAGCCTGACATCAAGCTGCTGATCGACCATTTCGTGGCGAAGGCCGTGCGCGAGTTCCACATTCCCGAACTGCACGTCACCGCCGAGACATTGGACGCGCTGCTGCGCTACGCGTGGCCCGGCAACATCCGCGAGCTTCAGAACGTCGTCGAGCGCGCCGTGCTGATGGCCGACGGCCAGCGGCTGCTGCCGTGCCATCTGCCGCCGGACATCGTCGCCAGCGTGGCTGCGGAGACGCCCGACGTGAACGGCAACGGCGAGGCGACGACGCTTTACGCGCAGGAGCGGGCGCTGATCGAGCGAACGCTGGCGGAGCATCACTGGAACCAGTCGCAGGCGGCCCGCGTGCTGGGCATTACGCGGGACCATCTGCGGCACCGCATCAAGAAATACAACCTGCACAAGCCGGCGGACGCCGGGCGCGCGGGTGGGAACGAGGCATAGTCGCCGCCTCGCGCAGTGCCGATCACTCTGACAGGGGTCTACCGCGTGCTGGAACCGGACACGCTCGACGCGCTGGGCGAGACGCCGCCGGCGCCGCACCTGGGGTCGCTGCGCCCGTGCGGACTGAGCCTGGCCTCGCTGGTTGTGGGTGCAGCTGCGCTCATGACCGCAATTGCACCGTCGGCCATCTGGCACGAGCCGCCGGTGTGGTGGCGGTGGGTTGGGCTTTCGGGGCGCAGCGGACCGGATGCTTCAGGTGTCGCCGGCCGCGGCGACTCGCGCGAGCGCGACGCCGGCGACCGTCCGCGCTTCGAGTTCCGCGTGGGCGAGGTGTCCGTGGGCTTCGGAAAGTCGCGCGAAACATCGCCGGATTCGCGGGCGACGGAGGGGGCGAGTTCGGGGGAGGCGCAGAAGGGCGACCCGCCCGGGGGCCCGCGCGATCAAAAAGCAGCGCCCGCCGCGTCGAACGCCGGCGGCGGCGGAACCGCAGCCACGGCTCCGCCGGTGTGGTTTGTTCGCGCGCTCGCCGCGGGGCTGGCGTTACTGGGAATCACGCTGGGGGTGGCGGCGTGGGTGCGGCGGGAGTCGCGCGGCATCTCCAAGGCGGGCGTCATCTTGTCGGCGCTGGCGCTCACGTGGGAGATCGTGCTGCTCGGTGTGCTGATCGCAGTGGTCATCGCAGCGCTTGGGAACATGTGACGGCGGTGAGCGGGCTGCGATGCGGCTCGCGCGCGTCGGTTCGCGACGAGCGCGCCCGACCGTCTCATCAGCGCCGCTGAAATGCACGCTAACTTGCAGCCCGCCGCAGGCGTAGCGAGTTTAGCACTACGCTGAACGAACTGAACATCATCGCCAGCGCCGCCGCGGCCGGCGGCAGCGGGGTGAGGATGGCGATCGGCAGCATGAGCAGGTTGTAGCCGAACGCCCACGCCAGGTTTTGCCGCATGATCGCCAGGCTGCGGCGTGACAGCGTGATCGCCCGCGGCAGGTTGCCGGGTGCATGGCCGACCAGGCAGATGTCCGCCGCCTCGCGGGCCACGTCCGCGCCGGCGCCGATCGCGATGCCGACCGTCGCCGCGTTCAGGGCCGCGGCGTCGTTAACGCCATCCCCGACGAACGCGACGCGGCGGCCGGCGGCGACGGCGGCGTGGACGCGCTCCAGTTTGTCGGCGGGCGAGAGGTCGCCGGCGTGTCGGTCCACAAACAGCTGGCGGGCGACCGCGGCGGCCGCGGCTTCGCGGTCGCCGGAGAGGATCGCGGTCTGCACCCGCAGGGCGTGGAGCGACGCGACGGCTGACCGTGCATCGGGATGCAGCTCGTCGGAGAGGGCGATGAGGGCTACGACCTCGCCGGGGCTGCTGCGGAGCGAGCCCGCGTTGTTTTGCGGTTGCGGCGGGTCGCACGGGCCGGAGGCCCATGCTACCGGCGCGATGGTGGAGGGTTCGGGTGGGCCGGAGGATGGCGAACGGGGCGGCTGCGAGGAAGAGTCGCACGGGCCGGAGGCCCATGCTACCCGTTTGGGTGTGGGTGTTTCGGAGGAGCCGGCGGCGGATGTTACCCGCGGCGGAGCGGCGTCGTGGGTGAACGCGGCTTGCGGACCGATGGCGAGCCAGACGACGGACTTTCCTTCGGTCGAGATCGCGTCCGCGCGCGGCGCCAGCCGGTCGGTTGCGACTCCGTTCGCGCGCATCCACGCGGCGCTGCCCAACCACACGCGGATCGGGCCCGCGGCGGGCGCGGTGGCGGGGTTCGACGCGGCGCTGCGGCCCCCGCCGAGTGCGACGGCCCGCGGCGCAAGTTCCGCATACAACCCAGCCCCTACGGCGGAGCGATAGGCCGACGCCGTCGGAAGCGGCAGATTGCGGGCTGCGGCTGCGGCGGCGATCGCCTTCGAGAGCGGGTGGCCGCTGGGGCGGGCGACCGCCGCCGCAATCGCCAGGGCATCCGCGTCGCCGCCGCGAATCGCAACGACCTCGGTCACACCGGGCCGGCCGATGGTGAGGGTGCCGGTCTTATCCAGCATCACGTCGTCGATCCGCGCCAGGGCTTCAAGCGCCGCCGGGTCGCGCACCAGGATGCCAAGCTCCGCCGCGTGCGTCACGCCGACCAGCACGGCCGTCGGGATCGCCAGTCCCATCGCACACGGGCAGGCGATCACCAGCGCCGCGACCGCGCGTTCGAGTGCGTACAGCAGTCGATCTGGCGCGCTGCCCGTGCCCGCGAGCGCCCAACCCAGGAACGTCGCGGCGGCCAGGGCGATGACGACCGGCACGAATACCGCGGCGATGCGATCGGCGACGCGCTGCCACGGCGGCTTGGTGGTCTGGGCATGTTCCACGAGCCGCGCGATGCGCGCCGCGGCCGACTCTGCGGCGACTGCCGTCACGCGGAGATCGGCGGCGCCATCTTCCACGCGCGTGCCGCCGAGGACCACGTCGCCTGGTCCGCGTTCCGCCGGCAGCGACTCGCCGGTAAGCATGCTCTCGTCCACCGTAATGTGGCCGGACTCGACCACGCCATCCGTCGGAATCGGCTCATGCGCGGCGACGCGCACGCGGTCGCCGGGTGCGAGCCGCTCCGTCGCGACGCGCGTGGTTTGATCACCGACGATCAACGCGGCGTCCACGGGCAGCCGGGCGAAGAGGGCTTCCAGCGCCGCGGACGCGCGGCCGCGGGCCCGCAGCTCCAGATACTTGCCGACGGCCACAAACAGCGCGATCATCGCCGCGTCGCCGAAGAGAACGAACCGCGGCGCGTGGAAGATCAGCCCACCGATCCCGCTGGTGTATGCGGTGAGCACCCCGAGCGCGACGAGCACGTCCATGTTGGCCGACCGGGCGCGCAGCGCGCGAACCGCACCGGCGATCATGTTCCCGGCGAGGGCTATCAGGACGACGCCGGCAAGCGCCGCTTCGATCGCAAAGCCGACGCGCGGCGCGACGCCGAGCAACCCGCCGAGCGTGACGTGCGCGGCGTGAACATTTCCACTGAGCGCCGCGAGCGCGTGCCAGAGGTGCGGAACGACGACAGGAACGCCGGCGATCGCGCCAATCAGCAACCGCCGGCGGGCGGCGGCCAGTTCGGCGGCACGCTGGTCGCTCGTTCGGGTGGTCGGGTCGTCGCCGGCGGCGATTTCGTCCGCTTCGTACCCCGCGGCGCGTACGGCGCGAATCGCGGCCTGAGCGTCAAAGTCCGCTCGGGCGGCGAGCAGCGTGGCCCGCGCCGTCGCGAGGTTCACGGTGGCGGCCTGAACGCCCGGCGACCGCAGCAGCGCCTTCTCGACGCTTCCGACGCAGCCTGCACAATGCATCCCGCGGATCGCCAGTTGAACGGGGTGCCCAGCGTCTTGCGGGTCAGGCGTCATGATGCGGATGATATCTTTCGGCGCGTTCGGTTGATTCCGGCGAGGATCGAATTTGCCGCCGGGTGACGGAAAACCGTCGCGGTGGACCGCATGGGGCGCGGCGGCGCCCTGATGGCGGTCCTCCGTCAAAATCCGGTGTCAGAAACGGTTGCGTGCGGCCGACAACGTGCTACACTGCCCGCGAGCCTGAACCTGGGCCCTGAATGTGCACTCATACATCCTTCCCGACCGTCGAAATCGAAGGTTGGCGAATGTGGTTGGCCGGGCGACACCGGCCGCAGCGTGTCGTACCGGCGAGGGCGCTGCCGCAAGTTTCCTCGTGAGCAGCGCGCCGAATTGTGGAGGAACTCCCCCATGCGACGTGACGTAGCGCGATTGATGTTGGGCGCCATCCTGGCGCTCACGGCGTTTGCCGCTCCCAGCGCGCTGGCGCAGAGCGACAAACTGCGCAAGGCGATCGACCTGTTTGATCGGCAGGACTACTCCGCCGCTCAGCAGGAGGCCAAGCGTGTCGACCGCAACAAGCTCAGCGACTCGGAGAAAGCCGAGTACGACCAGCTCATCGAGCTGCTCGGCCAGGCGGTCGCCGGGCGCAAGCAGGCCGAGACGGACATCGCCAGCGCCGACCGGGCGTTTAACGGCGGAAACTACGACGAGGCCGATCGGATGTATCAGGCCGTCGTCACCAACCACTTCGCGACGCAGGATCAGAAGGTCCGCGCCCACGACCAGCAGAACGAGATCATCCGCCGCCGGAGCACGCGCGGCGCGCCAGCGCCCGCGGCGCCGGCGCCGCAGCCAGCGCCCGGCGCCGGCGGCACGGCTTCGGGCGGTGCGCCCGTACAGGTCATTAACCTGAGCGGCGGCGGTTCGGGCGGAAGCTCGACCGCGGGGACGCCGACTGCGCCGGAACGGCTGACGGTCGTCGACGAGATGCGGCGGCAGGACGACCTGCTCTGGCAGCGGGCCGTCGCGCAGATGCAGGATCGCTCGACCAAGGCACGCGAGGCGGTGGCGCAGGAGAACTACGAAGACGCGCGGCAACTGGCGCAGGAAGCCGTGCAATTGGTCGAAGGCGCGCGGAGCTATGCGGAGCCGGCCTCGAAGTATGAGGACGCGCGGGCGGAGGCCGACGCGCTGGTGCAATACGTCGAGGATTCGTACGAGTTCTTCCAGGCGCAGCGGGCCGAGACGCAGCGGCAGGACATCGTCGAGCGCATCGAGCAGCGGCGGGCGATTCAGGAGTCGCAGCGAATCGAGAAAATCGAGCAGCTCTTCCAGACCGCCGCGCAGCTCCGCAAGGAGCAGAAGTTCGCGGAGTCGGCCGACGTGCTCAAGCAGATTCTCTTCATCGACCCGAGCAACGCCAAGGCGCAGTACCAGTTGGAACTGGCTGAGGATTTCGCGAGTTTCGCGGAGCAGCGGCAGCTCGACACGACCCAGGGTCAGCAGTTCCGCCGCACGATGAGCAACGCATATGAAGCCCTGGTTCCCTGGGACTACGAAGTGCTCTATCCGCGGAACTGGCTTGAACTGACGGCGCGGCGGCAAGGGGCCGCGGCCGGCATCGGCACCCCGGAGGAAGACCGCGAGCTCAACCGCCGGCTCGACGAGGTGCTGCCCGAAGTGCGTTTCGAAGAGACGCCGTTCGAGACGGTGGTCGAGTTCCTCGGCGACATCAAGAAGGTGAATCTGGCGGTCGACTGGGAAGATCTGGAATCCAACGCGATCGAGCGCGACAAGCCGGTGACCGTGAAGCTGAACGAGCTCTCGTTCCGCACCGTGCTGAAAGAGGTGCTCGGACAGGTCGGCGGCGACGTGAACCTGTCCTTCGCGGTGACCGAGGGTCTGATCCGCGTCGCGTCGAAAGAAAAGCTCGACCGCGACAAGAACGTGCTCGTCTACGACATTCGCGACCTGCTCGTGAACATTCCGCGGTTTAACAACGCCCCGCGGATCGATCCGTCGCAGGCGCTTGCGGCCGACGGCGGCGGTGGCAGCAGCGGCGGCGGCGGGGGCAGCTCGAACATCTTCGAGGACAATGAAGAAGAGGATGGCGCGGGCGACACCGGCGGCCGCAACGGCATCGGCGATCCGGCGCTGGTCGCTGAGATCATGGACATCATCCGGCAGACGGTCGAGCCGGATTCGTGGCGCGAGAGCGGCGGCGGCGACGGGTCGCTGCGCGAGCTGAACGGCAATCTGATCGTCTACAACACGTCGGACGCGCATCGCCAGGTGACGGATCTGCTGACGCAACTGCGCGCGACGCGCTCGCTGCAGATCGCGATCGAGACGCGCTTCCTGACGGTATCGTCGAACTACCTGGAAGAAATCGGCGTCGATCTCGACTTCGTGCTCAACAGCGGCTCGGCTGATTTCGACCGTGCGTTCGTCAACGCGAACGGCGTGCCGAACCCGGTGATCGATCCGTTCACGGGCGCCACGGTGCTTGTGCCGAGACAGTTCACGGACGCCGGCGCGTTCGCCAACCCGGCCGGTTTCGGTCAGCCGCTGGCCCAGCAGGCCGGCGTACTGCAGTCGTTCGGCAATGCCGCGTTTGTGCCGCAGGGCACGGGCGTGGTTCCGCAGTTCAACAACATGACCCCGGTTCCGATCTCTCAGGGATCGCTGGGGCTGACCAACCCGTCGAACTTCAACACGCAGGTTCCTGGCTCGCTGGCCGAGCGCGTCGGCCTGAACCCGGCACTGAACATCGCCGGTTCGTTCCTGGATAACCTGCAGGTCGACTTCCTGGTGCGCGCCACGCAGGCCAGCGCCCGCAGCAGCGTGGTGCAGGCGCCGCGGCTCATGATGTTTAACGGCCAGCGGGCCAACATCAGCGTGGGCCGCGCTCGGCAGTTCGTCAGCAACCTGCGTCCGCAGCTCGCCGAAGGCGTTGCCGCGGTCGCGCCGGTCATCGGTGCGGCGTTCAGCGGCACCTCGCTCGACGTGGAAGGCACGATCAGCGCCGACCGCAACTATGTGACAATCACGGTGCGGACCAGCCAGCTTCGCGAGCCGAACTTCCAGCAGTTCCGCATTCAGCAGCAGAGCGGAAACTCGCCGGGCCTGTTCATCAACCTGCTCGATCAGGAATTCTCGACGATCAACACGACCGTCTCGATTCCCGACGGCGGCACGGTCATGCTCGGCGGTCAGAAGCAGGTCGGCGAGATCGAAGTGGAAGCCGGCGTGCCGATCCTCAGCAAGATTCCGGTTCTCAAGCGGGCGTTTACGAACTCGACCACGATCAAGGACACGCAGACGCTGCTGATCCTGATCAAGACCAAGATCATCATTCAGGAAGAAACCGAGGAAGAAGCGTTCCCGACGTTCAGTTCCGCGGAAGTCGGCGGCTAACCGCGCTTCGTCCGCCCCGCGGCGCTATCGAAGTAGATCCATCCGACGCCCGCCGGCTCGCTCGCCGGCGGGCGTCGCCTTTGCGCCGCTGATCCTGCACACGTAGCGGGCGGTGCGAGTAGCCTCGCGGCGCGGCGGCAGAATCGTGACGGGGGTTCGCTCGATGCGGGACCGACGTGGCTGGGCCGCGCGCCAGCGCGGGCGAGTTGGCGGGTGCGTCGCGCCATCGTCACCGTTGCCGCCGCCTCGCGTAGGGCTTCGCAGAGCGATCCGCCCGGCCCGCGTCAGTCGTCGGACTCGATCGGCTTGACCAGCCGCGCCCCGGCCCAATTGACGTGATCAAAGCGCCGGCCGTCGGCGGTGGGGTCGGCCATCAGGACGAGGCGCTGCGCCTCGCCCAGCGGCACGCGGATTTGAACTGGGGTGCTCGAGGCGGTCAGCAACGGGCTGCGGTACGCCTCCCGGCCGTCGACTGTGACGCTGAGAATGACGCTGCCGCCGTCGCCCTGGCTCGCATCGACCCCCGCGGTGGCTTCGAAGGCCTCATAGCCGGGCGGCACGCGGTACTCGATTCGCGAGGGCGCGTGCGTGCCCAGACCTTGAAGGAAGCGCGTCCGACCGAGCATCAGCGGGCCGCCCTCGACGGCGGTGTCGATCTGCAATTCGCCCCAACCCTGCTCCGTGCTGACGGGCTCCAGCAGGCTCAGATACAGAATGCCGTTCGGGTCGCTGTCGATCGCGCCGGCGGCATCGCTGGCGGGCTGCGTCGCCGCAGGCTCGCCGGGCTGCCGGATGCGAAAGACCATGAACGGCGCACGCCGCGCCCGCGCGAAGTTGCGGCTGGGGTAGACGAGTTCGGCCAGTCCGCGCGATTCGTGCAGCAACCTGGCGAGTGCGGTGTGGTCGCGGTCGCAGATCACCCAGCGGGCGCCGAAGTGTTCGCGAATGTCCTGAAGCTCGGCGTCGACCTGCTGGCTGCCCCAGGTTCCATCCGCAGCGCGAATCTGCACGGTCCCGGTGGACGGCACGTTGCCGCGCGTCACGCGCATATAGCGCTCCCACAGGTCCGGGCGGCGCTCGTGCGTGAATTTCGGATCAAGCCCGACGACGTAGTGATTGTGCCAGTTGTGATAGAAAAAGATCGGAAAGATGTCCCAGTCGTCGGTGAAAATCACGTCGCCCGGCTGCGAACGTTCGCGGATGAACGCCATCATTTCGCGAATCGCCGGGAGGTCGTACTCGCACCGCGCGGAGCGCTGGATCACGCGCAGCGGGCCGGCCGTCGCCGAAAGCGTCGCCGCGTAGGCGGCGATGCTCGTCAACCCAACCACCGCCGCCGCGCCAATCCGGGCCGCCGGGGCCGCCCGCAGTCCGATCGCCGCCCAGGCGGTGGGCACGAGCGCGAACAGGCCGCCGATCACAATAAGCTGCCAGTGCTCCAGCAGCGGGCCGATGCGGCCGCTATACGCGACAGCGCCGATCGCTGCGACGGAGACGGCCAGCAGCGCGACGGCGAAGGCGAGGACCGGCGCGGGAAGAGACTCGTCCGGGTCGGCGGGACGGCGCGGCCGCTGGAGCGCGTGCGCAAGGGGATTCAGCAGCGGCCAGGCCAGCGACGCCGCACTCAGCAGGCAGAACACCGGCCAATACTCGATGAAACGGCGCGACTTGAGGGTCAGCAGCAGAAAGGCGAAGTTCAGCACCAGCAGTGTCGTTTCGCGGGCGTCCAGCGGCGGCCCGGCGCGGACCCGCGCGACGAGGGCCACGACCCAGACCGCGAGCAGCACTCCGGCGTGCTGCGCGAACCACCAAACGCCATCGTACGGGCGCCACTCGGTGCCGACCTCGATGTCGGGGCTCAGCCCGGTGCCGAACACTTGCAGCAGCAGGAATTCGAGCATGCCGCCGAGGTAGGGATAGGCCAGCACCCCGGCGCACCAGCCCGCGAAACCGCCGATGCCCAGGCTCCACGGCGTCGTGCGCAGACCGCGCGGCCCGAGCGCCGATGCGAAGAAGTAGGTGGCGACGAGAATCGGCGTAAACAGCACCGATCCCAGGTACAGCAGATTCGAGGCGCACACGGCCAGCCCGGTGAGGACCGGCCGGCGGGCGAACAGGCAGAGCGTGACGAGCAGCATCAGCGCCAGCGACGGGCAGATCGCGCGAATGCTGGCGTGCCGCATGAAGAAATGGTGCGGCAAAAACAGGAAGAGCAGGATCCACAACCAGCGAAAACGGATGTGCTGCACGGCCAGCAGCAGGTTGAACAGCATCAGCACAAGGCCGAAGCAGAAGCACATCGCCCAGCGGCCGCCGGCCATCGCATCGCCGGTGACCAATTCGGAGAGCTTCACGAACGGCAGCAGGAGCACGTGAAACCCGACGTGGTGGCTGACGAATGCGTCGCCCTGATTGCGAAAGTAGACGAAGCGGAGCCACGGGAACTCGCGAACGAAGCCCCACTCGGGCAGCATCGCCGCCATGCGCAGGTGGTAGCCCGAGTCGTTGCCCGGAACGCCGATCTCGCCTCCGGGCGCGGCGCGCTCCGGACCGTAGAAGTAGCTCATCAGCAGCGCGCCGCAGCACAGCAGTACGATCGATTCGAGCGCCAGCCATCCGCGGGCGGCGGACGGCGGCGCGAACAGCGCGGCGTTCGAGGCGCAGACGGTCTGATCGTTCATCGCGGCGGATTGTAGCGGTTGCGTGCGGAGCATCTGTCGGTTCCGGGCCAGGGGAAGTCGGTCGCCGCGGGAGCGACCGAAGAAAAACGCGCGGCCCGCCGCGCGGGGGTTGCACGCGGCGGGCCGTCAAGGGTTCCCGACCTGCGGGGGTCGGGTCGCAGGGTCAGCTCATCAGGCCGGGCTGCGGCGCGGCATCCGCGCCGCGGATCGCGGCCGGCGTGGCGCTACGGAGCGCCGTTGGTGTTCGTGTTCGTGTTGCTGTTGCCGTTTCCGTTGGCGTTGCAGGTGTCGGGGTCGGCGGAGCAGTCGAGGCCGAACGTTCCGCTAAGGCTGCCGACCTGCACGACGTCGTTCAGCATCACGTCGGGGAAGCCGGCGGGCAGCGTGCCCATCGTGGAGTCGAATTCGAGCTCGCCGCGGCCGCGATTGTCAACCGCGATCGTGCCGACCACGACGCCGGCGACGGTCACACTGTACGTGCCCTGCGCGAGGCCGCCGTCGATGCGGACGCGGAAGCGCTCGCAACCGCCGGGCAGCAGGCGATACTCGGCGCGACCGGCGCCCAGAGGAGCGCGCACGCGGAACGAGCCATCCGGGCAGAGCCCGCCGCCGCCGCCGTTGTCGTTGGTGTTACCCGTGCCGTTGTCGTTCGTGTTTCCGGTACCGTTGTCGTTGGTGTTACCGGTGCCGTTGTCGTTGGTGTTTCCGGTACCGTTGTCGTTCGTGTTACCGGTGCCGTTGTCGTTGGTGTTTCCCGTGCCGTTGTCGTTGGTGTTACCAGTACCGTTGTCGTTCGTGTTTCCCGTGCCGTTGTCGTTCGAATTCCCGGCGCCGTTGTCATTGTCATCGTCGCCGTTGTCGTTGAACTGATCGTCGTCGTCGTTCGAGTTGGACGGGTCCATCTCGTCTTCGTCGCGGTCGGCGTTGTCGTTGGTGTTGTCGTCACCGTTGTCGTTGGTGTTGTCGTCACCGTTGTCGTTGTCGTCGTCGCCGTTGTCGTTGAACTGATCGTCGTCGTCGTTCGAGTTCGACGGATCGCCCTCGCCATCATCGCGGCCGCGATCGTCGCCGTTGTCGTTGGTGTTGTCGCCGCCGTTGTCATTGGCGATGCCGCCGCCAGCCTCGCCGCCGAAGTCCGACTCGGGCTTCAGTGCGGTCGGCTGTTCGGCCTCGATCGGACGCAGGCCGGGTTTGGCCGTGGCCGGGTCGAAACCGGCCGGGCCGACGGCCGTCAGCAGTGAATCGCCGGATTCGGACATGCAGCCGGCCGCAATCAGCAGGCCGACCGCCGCCGCGATTGCTGACCCCAGGATCGTTCGTTTCATTCGCACACTCCCAGTCGCCGGTGGCGATCACCCGCCAGGAAGAGCGCCGACGCGGCGCCCGCGAGCCTGCGGATCTGTCGCCGGTGGGTGAGCGAGTGGCGCCCGGTCCGGACCGATGCGGCACCCGCCCACCGCCGTGATTCACCGCACGCCGCAAGGACGCCCTGCGCCGCGCGATGAACGCGGAGCCGGGCCCAGCAGCTCCCGGCTCGCCGAAGCAGAGGTGGATAATCCGCGGCAGATACACCGCGATTCGCAGATTCCGCAGGGTTTCGAGCGGCGGGGCGCGGCGGGCCGCGAGCGTCGTCGTACCGCGCGGCCCGGCTCGCACGCGGATGACGCTCACGCTTTCTTAACAGTCGGCCCACCCGACGTTAATCCATGCCTGTTAACATGTTACACAAGTGGTGGAGATCGCGACCGCCACCGGCCGCGGCGACCGCTCAGCGGGTGAGGAGACTGGTGTGACACTGGAATCGCGCTCCAAGTCAGTGCGCAGCGAACGGCCGGTCGAGGCCGGAAAGTCCATCCTGCTCGTGGAAGACGAAACCGATCTGGCCGAGGTGGTTACATACCACCTCGAGCGCGAGGGCTACGCCTGCCGCCGCGTGGCGGACGGCGACGCGGCGATTGCGGAGGTGCATCGCCGGCCGCCGGACCTGGTGGTGCTCGATCGCATGCTGCCGAAGCTCTCGGGCGATGAGGTGGCGCTGCGATTGAAGCGTGATCCGCGCAGCGCCGCGATTCCGATCATCATGCTCACGGCGAAGGCGGAGGAGTCGGACGAACTGATCGGCTTCGCGCTGGGCGCGGACGACTACATTCGCAAGCCGTTCTCGGTGAAGCTGCTGCTGGCGCGAATCTCGGCCGTGCTGCGTCGCGAGCAAGCCGGCAGCGGCGAGCGCGAGGTGCTGACCGCCGGGCCGATCGTGCTGGACCGCGGGCGCCACGAGGTGATGGTCAACGGCGAGGCCGTGGCGCTGACTGCGACGGAGTTTCGCATTCTCTCTACGCTGGTCTCGGCCAACGGTCGCGTGCTGAATCGCGAGCAACTCATCGACGCCGTGCTGGGCCACGGCGTCGCGGTCACCAATCGCACGATCGACGTGCATATCGCGGCGCTGCGCAAGAAGCTGGGTCCGGCCTCGAATTGCATCCAGACCGTGCGCGGCGTAGGGTACGCCTTCCGCGTACCCACGGGCGACAGCATCGAGGCCTGACGATCCATGACTGGAAGCGCGTTCTCCTGGAAGGCATTTCTGGGAACGGTGCTTCTGCTGATCGCCGCCACCGCCGCGCTGCTTGCGATGATGATCGCCGAGTGGCGCACCGCATTCGACACCGCCACAACGACCCAGATCAGATTCGAGGCCGCGCTGCTCGCCGGCCAGATGGCGTCCCTTCCGCCGGAGCGTCGCGCGTCGGAAGTCGCGCGTTTCCTGTCGCTCGCGCCGGGCGGGACTGAGGCCGCGGCCTTCGCGTTTGAGCGTTCCACGAAACAACTCGTCGCACTCACCGCCAATGGCGATGAACTGCTCGCCGACGCCGCGGTGCGCGTGATGCTCGAATCGGCGGCCTCGACCGGCAGCGCCCACGACCGCGTGATGCCGCGCGACCGCACGGCGAGGCTCGTCACGGCCGCGGTTGCCATAAATCCGGCGGCAGGCGGCGGGGTTGTTGCGTGGGTGGCGCGGCCGGCGTGGGTGCCGGGAGGCGCCGGCGCGGCCGCGGTTCGTCTGGCCGCCGCCGGCGGCGCGCTGGTCATCGTCGTTACGGTGGCGCTGACCGGGATGCACGTTCGGCTGCGTCGCCGCGTACTGCACGGTGTGGTGGATACGGTTCGTAGCCTGTCGCGCGGCGACTTCTCGGTGCCCCCGCAGATGGGCCGCGATTCGCCGCTGGACGTGCTTTCGGATTCGCTGCGCGACATGCGCCGGCGGTTGATGGTGCAACTGGCGACGATCGATCGCCAGCGCCAAACGCTGGAGTCGCTGGTCAACCAGCTTCGCGAAGGCGTCATTGTCGTTCGGAATGATGGGTGCATCGAGCTGGTGAACCCGGCCGCCGCACGCCTGCTGCGGCTCAGCGCCGGCCCGGCGGCGAGCGATACGCCGCTGGTGGGGCAGTCGATCGAGCGCGGGATTCCGCATCACGATCTGCAGGCGATGGCGCGGGGCGAAGCCCCTGCGCGCCCGGAGAACGCGAACGATCTGCTCGCGCCGCCGCGTGCTTCGTGGGAGGCACAGGCCAGTCCGGGCGAGCGTGTGACAATCGACACGCAGGATGGAACGATTCACCTGCTGGTGCACGCGACGGACATCGCCTTGCCGAACGAACACGGCGATGCGTCGCCGCCGGGCCGCTTGCTGGTGCTGCTCGACATCAGCGAACTGGAGCGGTTGGTGCAGATGAAGACGGACTTCGTCGCGAACGCCTCGCACGAGCTGCGCACGCCGCTGTCGACGATTCGGGCGGCGATCGAAACGCTGCAGGGCATCGAGCCGCAGGAAGACGCCGACGGCGTGCGGCACTTCTTGAAGGTGATCGACCGCAACAGCGCCCGGCTGGAGGCGCTGGTTTCCGACCTGCTCGACCTGGCGCGGGTCGAATCTCCGGCGGCGCGGTTCGAGCCGCGCCCCATCGACCTGGGCGAGCTGGTCGATGATCTGCACAATCGGTTCAGCGACGCACTGTCGCGCAAAGGGCTGCGGTGGGAGGCGGATCTCGCCGGCTGCCGCCAGCTGGTGATTCAGGCCAGCCCGCATCTGCTCAACCTCGCGGTGGACAATCTCGTCGATAACGCGGTGAAGTTCACGGACCGTGGCGGCACGATTCGCGTGAGCTGCCGCGATCACGACAGCGAGTCTGTGCAGATCGAAGTGGCCGACGAAGGCTGCGGAATTCCGGAGAGCGATCTGGAGCGCGTGTTCGAGCGCTTCTACCAGGTGGAGCGGGCGCGCTCCGGTGCGGAGCGCGGTACCGGCCTGGGTCTCTCGATCGTGCGTCACGCCGTCTCAGCCCTCCGCGGGCGCGTGGCCGTGGGGAGCGAAGTGGGCGTGGGCACGCGATTTACGATCACGCTTCCGATCGATCCGTCCCAGTTCCGTGAGCGTGTGCGAGCCGCCGTTCAGGGCAATCGGGTCTGAGCGCACGCCCAATGCGACCTTAACGATAACTTGCCGGAACATTTGCGCGGTGGACACCGGGCGTTCACCGGGCGGGGTCACTATCTACGCACTCGGCGAGTGACGCGGACTCCGTGCCGCGTCGCAGTGTTGCGTAAGAACACGGCGGAAACTTTGGTCAGTGCCGTCGCGCCGAGGGGTATGCGAGTGGAACCTTCTTCAGAAAGGGGCATCGATGGCTGGAGTTTTCTCGCGTGGGTCAAGTCGCGGTCGCAGCGGGGGATTCACACTGATCGAGTTGCTGGTGGTGGTCGCGATCATCGCCGTGCTGATCTCGATCCTACTGCCGGGACTCAATGCGGCGCGGAATCAGTCCAAAGCAGCCAAGTGCGGGGCGAACCTCAAGCAGGTCGGGCAGGCGATGGCGGGGCATCTGGTCGAGTCGCGCTGGTATCCGCCGGCGTACGTGTATCCGGATAGCCTGCAGGGCGGGTTCGAGCTGACGCCCGACAGCCTGACCAACCGTCAAAGCCCCAGCCGCGAGTTCGGCTATCTGCACTGGTCATATTTCCTGTACTCGGGCGGCAAGGTCGGCGACGGTGCGTTCCAGTGCCCGAATTTCGACAAGGGCGGCGCGCCGCGCACCAACCCCGGTCCGCGCGACGAGAACTGGGAGAACGAGCAGCGCGACGATCCCGGCGCGCAGCAGCGCCCGGGGCCGGGCGGCGGCAACCGCCTCGAAGATCGCCAGGCGTCGCGCATGTCGTACACTGCGAACGCCGCGGTCATTCCGCGAAACAAGTTCAACAGCAACATCGACGGCGGCGGCTCGCAGCGGCTGAACCGACTCGTCTCCGACACCGAGATTCGCTCGACGCGGCGCGTGATCCTCGCCGCCGACTTCAAGAACAGTTGGAAGGCGCTCTCCGAGCAGAAGCACGGCGGCCTGGTGAGCAAGGCGCACCGCTCGGTGAATCCCTTCTTCAATCAGTCGACCAGCTATCGCGAGTACGACGTAGACCCGCAGACCGGTTTCAACTATCGATCGCCGGGCGATCGCAACTATGGGCTACAGCTTCGCCAGGACGACGATGCGGTCGACCTGATCGGCAACGGTTCGACCAGCCCGCTGAACGCGATCGGCCGGCACCACCCGGGCACGGATCGCCTGGGCGGCTCGGCGAACTTCCTCTACATCGACGGCGGCGTGTCGAAGAAGACCGTCCTGAAGACGCTTCAGGATCGCGAGTGGGGCGAGAAATTCTACTCGCTCGACGGCCTGATCGAGATTTATGACCTGTTCACCAACGTGGAATAGCACGTGCGGCCCGCAGAGCGCCGACGAGAGTGAGCGGCGGCGCTCCTGCGGCTGCGCGGCGTAGAGGCCCGAGCGCTCGGGCAAATCTGTTAAGGCTGGTGCGGTGCGATGGGGGAACCAGTCTTGGTGCGCGCCAAGTGCTGCGAAGGCTCGGCTCGGCTCGGCTCGTCGCGGTCGACGGACAAAGGGCGACGGCGAAGGTTCTGAAGCGACTTAGGCCGGAAGAACGTGCGGTGCTTCCGGATTTCTGTTGGTTCGTGGGTCTCGTTACCACTTTTTGGAGGGTATTTCAGATGCAGAGTTTCCTGACTCGCACAGCCCTGCTTGCGGGCGCTGTGGTTCTGTCGAGCGCGACCGCGCTCGCCCAGAACGGCGCGTGTTACCTGCCGAACAGCACCTGCACGCAGACAACTGCGGCGGCGTGCGCGACGGCCGGCGGCGTCTTCGGCGGCGTGGGCGTTCCCTGCCCGCCGTACCAGGTCAACGGCGCGGGCGCGACGCTGTTCGCCGATGCGGCGACCAACGCCGCGCTGACGAATGACTGGATCAACGCGGACTTCGACTTCGGCATCGACTTCGTCAGCGGTCTGACGATTCCGCTCCGCGATGAGTTCAACATCGGCGCCGGCCTGCAGGCCGATCAGCTCGCGCCGACCAACCCCGCGAGCGCGGCCCCGCAGCAGGTCTGGTGGATTCACCAGTATCGCTCGGTCGGCTCGGTCGAGGGTTTCACCGAGTTCCTGCGCTTCCAGGTGTGCGGGGACATCCCCGAGAACCTGCCGTCGGAGCGCGGCTCGCTGAACTCGCTGCTCTTCGCCAGCGGCAACGCGCCGAATGGCGCTGCGGCCGCCGCGGGCTGGGGCACGCCGCCCGGCAGCGCCTGCACGCTGGACCTCGATCCGGCTCTGGCCGACGGTCCGAACGCCAGCAACACGCCGGTGTGTATCCAGACGGTGGATTACGCCAACCTCGACGTGCCCGCCGTCTGGGCCGTGCGCGTCTCGCCGTTCGTCGACGATTGCGAGTGGGACGTGGCGCCGGGCGTCACCAACTACGGTCAGAACACCCGCGTTTCGTGGGGCAAGACCGGCCTGCTGATCCCCGAAACCGTCGGCGATCCGACGCCGATTCCGTACTCGCAGACCGGCGAGTCGAACCTGCTGCCGAGCCTCACCGGCGGCTGCCCGTTCGGCACGACGCTGAACACGAATCTGGCCACTCCCGACAACAACACGATCTATGACACGAACATCGCCTGGAGCCCGGTGGCGATCATCGCCAACCGCGGCACCGCGCTGGATCGCGACTGCAACGGCGTCAACGACGGCGGCATCACCTACTCGCAGCTCCAGCACGGCTTTGTCACCGGCCGTCTGCCCAACGGCGAGAACCTGGTCTTCGCCACGCGCGACGTCGGTTCGGGCACGCGCAACGCGGCCATGAACTCGCTGGGCATCGATCCCAGCCGCGGCATCGGCGATCACGTCGGCATCCGCATCAACAGCCCGCCGTTCCCGGCCGGCTTTGCCGACTTCATGGCCCGCCTCGGTCCCGGCCACCAGCCGAATAACTGCGCGGGCTCGGGCGTCATGGAGATCGCGGTCGAGAACAACCGCCTCGCGGTCGGCTACACCGGCGTGTTCGGCAGCAGCCGCGCCGTCGGCGACGCTCGTGCGGGCCGCTACGAGCTGGCCGCCGTCCGCAAGGACGTGCTGGGCGGCACGCAGTACGTGCAGATCACGCGCGACAGCATCTACCTGAACGACAACATCGACACCGGCTACCAGGTCGGCGGCGTGCAGACGCTCGTCACCCGCGGCAACCCGCGCGCCCACGACTTCGGCGCGTTCGCTCCGGCGATCGAAACCGGCCCGCTGATGACCAACGTCGAGGCGGCCAAGTTCGTCCGCAACATCGAAGAGTCGTTCGGCGTTCCGACGCCCCCGAACTTCATGCCGGGCGAGTTCCTGACGGTCAACAACGCGGTCCTGGCCTCGGTGAACGCGATCGTCGATCCGACCGCGCCGCTGATTGCGATCCCCGCGCCGACCGACGCCGCCATTCAGGCCTACGCGCTGGCCAACACCACGCTGCGTCCGGGCGGCTCGCTCGAGCCGGTGCAGTGGGGCGATGTTGACTCGGGCGGCACGGTTCGTCCGGCCGGTCTGGCGGGTAACCGCCGTCCGCCGCTGGGCGCGACCTACGGCGACGGCGGCACCAGCGGCTTCCGCTACTACAACGGCGCCGCGTTCGTCACCGTCAACGGTGGTCAGGCCCTCTCGCGCCGCAACCAGGTCCAGGGCGACCTGAACGGCGACGGCCGTCGCGACATCAACGACATCGAGAAGCTGGTCGAAGCCTACTGGCGCCTGGATGACGCCGCCGGCAACCCGGCCGCGATCGACGCCTTCCTGCAGAACTTCGAGCCGATCGTTTCGAACAACGCGGCGGACAACGGCAGCATGGCCGTGAACCGCCTGGTCGTGCACGTCGTGGCCGACTTCGACGGCGACGGCGAGATCACGCTGACCGACGTGAAGTACTTCGCGGACGGTCTGGCGACCCGCAAGTTCAACGATCCGAATCCGGCGCTGCGCTGCAAGCTGGACCGCAAGGCCGGCTTCACCCGTGCGGATAACGCCTGGTTCGCTCTGAAGGGCAATCTGGCCCTCTTCGGCATCCAGCCGTACAGCACCGGCGCTCCGTACAAGGCCGGTGACGCGCGGGCCGACATCGCCGGCAACCCGGTCTGCCCGGGCGCGGCGCCGAGCGGCTGCGACATGATCATCGACGCCCGCGACATCAACTACGTCTGCCGCAACTTCGTCAGCGACTGGGCCAACACCGACCTGGCCTGCGGCAAGGACCTGAGCGCGGACATCAACGGCGACTGCGTCGTCAACTACGAGGACGTTCGCGAGATCGTCGAAGTGATTCTCGAGACGGAAATCGGCGACGTGGACCTCGATGGCGACCGCGACGCGGCCGATTGCGCCATCGCGACCGCCAACCTGGGTCTGGCCGGCGGCTGGGCGCAGGGCGACGTGAACTGCGACGGCTTCGTCACGCAGGCGGACCTCGACATCATCTGCGCGACCGGTTGCCCGGGCGCCAACGGCGATGCGAATTGCGACGGCACGGTCGACTTCTTCGACATCGATCCGTTCCTGATGGCGCTGTTCGACCCGACCACCTACGCCGCGACGTTCTGCGGCGGCAACAACTGCGCCGCCGACGTCAACGATGACGGCGGTGTCGACTTCTTCGACATCGACGCGTTCCTGACCTGCCTGTTCAGCGGCTGCTAGTACATGAGCCGGAGGGCGGACACGGGACGATGATGAGTCCCCCCGCTGCCGTACACTGACCTGCGGCGGCAAGTGTCTGAAGAAGGACGCATGGGCCACAGGCCGGCGGTTTCAAACCCGCCGGCCTGTACCCTTTGTATGCGGTCGATCGCTTGAGTGCCGGCGCTGCTTGTTCCAGACGCTGAAGCGTCTGGCAACGGTCGTGCGCCCTACCGGGCGAGGGGGGATGGGATTGGGAACTCTTGGGGTGCGCCTCGGGTTCCAGACGCTGAAGCGTCTGGCAACGGTCGTGTGCCCTACCGGGCGAGGTAGGCGCCGGATTGAGACGCGCGGCCGGGTCGCCCTCTTCCGCCCGGCAGGGCGCACGATGGTTGCCAGGCGTTTCAACGCCTGGTCGCGCAGGGACGCTTCTCTCTCTCTTCTGCCCGCCCGGCGCGCGGCGGCGCCGCCCGGCGCGGGCGTCGCTGTGCGCGACAGAACAAACGAGATAAACTGACTCGCGACGCACGACGACTTTCGTCGCCCGGCGGCCGTGAACGCGGCGCGGCTCGGGCGCGATCCAATGCAGGAGGCGACGCATGCCGACCGAAGCACAGTGCCCGTTCAATCACACCGCCAGCGCCGGCCCTTCGAACCGCGACTGGTGGCCGAATCAGCTCAATCTCAGGATTCTGCACCAGCGCTCGGCCAAGTCCGATCCGATGGGGCCGGGCTTCAACTACGCCCGCGAGTTCAAGAGCCTCGATCTGAAGGCGGTCAAGGGCGATCTTGCGAAACTGATGACGGACTCGCAGGACTGGTGGCCCGCGGACTTCGGCCACTACGGCCCGCTCTTCATCCGCATGGCCTGGCACGCCGCAGGGACGTATCGCATCGGCGATGGCCGCGGCGGCGCCGGCAACGGCAGTCAGCGCTTCGCGCCGCTCAACAGTTGGCCCGACAACGTCAACCTGGACAAGGCCCGGCGGCTGCTGTGGCCGATCAAGCAGAAGTACGGCCGGAAGATGTCGTGGGCGGACCTGCTGATCCTCGCGGGCAACGTCGCGCTGGAGACGATGGGGTTCAAGACGTTCGGCTTTGCCGGCGGACGCGAGGACATCTGGGAGCCGGAAGAAGACATCTACTGGGGTTCGGAGAGCACCTGGCTGGGCGACAAGCGCTACTCCGGCGATCGCGACCTTGAGAACCCGCTCGCCGCGGTGCAAATGGGGCTGATCTACGTCAACCCCGAAGGCCCCAACGGCAACCCCGACCCGATCGCCGCGGCGCGCGACATTCGCGAGACGTTCGCCCGCATGGCGATGAACGACGAGGAGACCGTGGCGCTGATCGCCGGCGGCCATACCTTCGGCAAGGCGCACGGCGCGGGTGACGCGAAGCTGCTGGGGGCGGAGCCGGAAGCCGCGGGCATCGAGGCGCAGGGACTCGGCTGGAAGAGCCGCTTCGGATCGGGCAAGGGCGGCGACGGCTGA
>CAZVWB010000007.1:0-176451 GCA_964631045.1 uncultured Planctomycetales bacterium | reverse complement strand
AGTACTCGTCGCGGCCGGGCGAGAACGTGCTCGACCTCTTCGGCGGCAGCGGCTCGACGCTGATCGCGGCCGAGCAGACTGGGCGGCGGGCGTTCCTCATGGAACTCGACCCGCTCTACGCAGATGTCATCGTGCAGCGGTGGGAGAAGTTCACCGGGCGGAAGGCGGAGCGAATCTCTGGCCGAAGCAACACCCCGGCGTCGGCCGAGGTGTCGGAGGTGGGATCGTGATGTGCGGCGGTTCAGCCCGCGTACTCGAACTTGCCGCGTTCGACCTTGCAGAAGCGGGCCTGCGGCCCCTTGGCGGTGATCTCGCGCAGGATCGCGGCGTAGAGCGTCGCCTCTGGCGTCTTGCCGTTCGGGCTCGACCAGAGGCCCTGCTCGGCCATCGCGGCGATCAACTCGCCCGACTGCATGGCCTGGCCGCTGGCCTGCAGCACCTGCGCCGCTGCGTCGAGGGCGCTGACGCGCTTGGGCTTGGCGTCCGTCGCCGTGGCCGGCTGCTTCACTCGCTTGGCCCGGGCAGCGCGCTTCGCGTCGGGCGCGTCGCTGACTACCTCGACGGGCGCGACCTCGGGGGCGGCGGTGGCGGCGCGGCCGCGCTTGCCCGTGGCTTCCGCCCGCAGACGCGCGGCGCTGCGGATGCGGACATTCTTCTTCGTCTCGAGGTTCGTCGCGTCCCAGCCGCCGTGGCGGTTCTCGCCGTCGAGGCGGACGCGGACGACCTTGCCGCTGACCTTCGCGGTGTAGACGTTGCCGATCGTGACTTCGCTCTTCTTCATCGCTGTGCTCCTGGGTTCTCGGTCCGCACCATGCGGCCCGGGCGCTGGGGCCCGCGTGGGCGGGCCGTCGCGTTCGGGTCGCTACTCGGCGAGAAACTCCTCGATCCGCTGCCGCTCCATGCCCGAGAGCCCTTCGACCAGGTCGATGAGCGTCGTGCGGACGTAGTCGAGCGTGCCCGGGAAGTCCCAGCGCATTGGCTCGGCGGCGGCGCGCTGGTCGTACTTCTCCATCTCCATCTCCAGGACGTCGACCAGGCGGGCGATGTCGGCCCGGCGGGCGGCGTACGTTTCGGCGGCTGTGCGTTTCGGCTGGTTCGTGGCCATCTGCGTTTCTCCTTGCGGTACGTGTCGTGCGTACAGACACATGAAGCCATGGGTTTGGCCCGGAATCCACTCACATTCCGAGAATTTCAAGAAGTTCTTGCGGCGGCGGGCCGGCAGGTCCGAGTTGGCCGCAAGAGCCCGCCGGGGCGCGACGGCGGCTGCCCTCGCCACGCGGAGGCCCGGCGCGTCGCCCCGTGGCCAACGGGACGCGTTTGGGGCCTACGCGGGCGGGAGGCGGCGTAGTGGCGGAACCCGACGCCAAACTGAACCCGGCGGCGCTGCCGCTGGCGGACGCGGCCCGGCTGCTGAGCGCAGCGGGCGGCCAGCGGATCACGCCCGACCTGCTGGAGCTGGACCGGGGAGCCGGCGCGCCGATCAACGCGGACGGCACGCTGAACCTCGTGCACTACGCCGCCTGGCTCATTCGGGAGATGTCCGGCCGTGGCGATTGACCCGCGCAAGCTGAAGCCGACCGAAGCGGTCCGCCTGCTGAACTCCACGCCGCTGGGCGAGGTGATCAGCGAGCGGCAGCTGCACCGCCATCGCTCACGTGCCGGCTTCCGCATCGGCGACGACCGCACGGTGGACCTGCTGCGCTACGTGGCCTGGCTGGTGCTGGAGCGGCATCGACCCCGACCAGAGCCCGCCGGCCTGACCGGCTACGAGGCGCTGAAGGAGCGGGCGGCGCAGCGCAACCGGGAGCTGGCGCTGCTGGGGCGTGACATCGGTGAGCTGCCGGCCGTGGTCAACGGCCATCGCAAGGACCGGGCGACGACGGACTTCCGCTTCTTCTGCGAGCAGTACTTCCCGCAGACCTTCCACCTGCCGTGGTCACCGGACCACCTGAAGGTGATCGCGAAGATCGAGCAGGCGGTGCTGGAGGGCGGGCTGTTCGCGATGGCCATGCCGCGCGGCAGCGGCAAGACGTCGCTATGCGAGACGGCCTGCCTGTGGGCGCTGATTTACGGGCACCGCGAGTTCGTCGCCCTGATCGGCAGCGACGAAGAGCACGCCGCCAACATGCTCGACAGCATCAAGGTCGAACTGGAGACGAACGACGCGCTGCTGGACGACTTCCCGGAGGTGGTTTTCCCCATCCGGGCGCTGGAGGGCATCCATCAGCGCGCCGCCGGCCAGCTGTACCAGGGCAAGCAGACGCACATCGGCTGGACCGCCAAGGAGATCGTGCTGCCGACGATGCCCGGCAGCCGGGCGAGTGGTTCGATCATGAGCGTGGCCGGCATCACCGGCCGTATCCGCGGCATGAAGCACAAGCGCGTCGATGGAACCAGCGTACGCCCGTCGCTGGTGCTGATCGACGATCCGCAGACGGACGAGTCGGCGCGCTCACCGTCGCAATGCGTGACGCGCGAGCGCATTCTCTCCGGTGCGATCCTCGGTCTGGCCGGGCCCGGGCGGAAGATCGCGGGCCTGATGACGCTGACCGTCGTGCGGCCCGACGATCTGGCCGACCGCATCCTCGATCGCGAGAAGCACCCGCAGTGGCAAGGCGAACGCACCAAGATGGTGTACGCCTTCCCGACCAACGAAGCGCTCTGGGCACGCTACGCCGAGCTGTGGCGCGACGGCATGCGGGCGGATCGCGGCATGGCGGAGGCGACGGACTTCTACCGCGCCAACTGCGCGGCGATGGATGCCGGTGCGGTGGTCGCCTGGCCCGAGCGGCATCATCCCGACGAGCTCTCCGCCATTCAGCACGCGATGAACCTGCGCCTGGATCGCGGCGACGCCGCGTTCTGGGCCGAGTACCAGAACGAGCCGCTGCCGGAGGAGCAGGCCGACTCGGAGCTGCTCACCGCCGACCAGATTGCGACCAAGACCAACGGCCAGCGACGCGGTGAAGTCCCGATCGGCTGCACGCACCTGACGATGTTCGTCGACGTGCAGGCCAAGGCCCTGTTCTGGCTCGTGGCGGCGTGGGAAGGCGACTTCACGGGCTACGTGGTCGATTACGGCACGGAACCCGACCAGACGGAGGCGTATTTCACGCTCCGCGACCTGCGGCACACACTCGCGCTGGCCGCACCGCGGGCCGGCATCGAAGGGGCGATCTACGCCGGCCTCGAGCGGCTCGCGACCCGGCTGTTCGATCGTGAATGGCGGCGCGACGATGGTGCGCTGGTACGGATCGACCGCTGCCTCGTGGATGCGAACTGGGGCAGCTCGTCCGACGTCGTGTACCAGTTCTGCCGGCAATCGAAGCACGCCAGCATCCTGCTGCCGTCCCACGGCCGCTACGTCGGGGCGTCCTCGATCCCATTCTCGGACTACAAGCGGCGGCGCGGTGATCGCGTGGGGTTGAACTGGCGCATCCCGACCGTGAACGGCAAACGCGCCGTGCGGCACGTCACGTTCGACACGAACTTCTGGAAGTCGTTCATCCACGCCCGCCTGGCCGTTGCGATGGGCGATCCCGGCTGCCTGTCGCTGTTCGGCCGCAAGCCCGAGCCGCACCGGCTGCTCGCCGAGCACCTGACCAGCGAGTACCGCGTGAGGACCGAGGGGCGCGGGCGCACGGTCGATGAATGGAAACTCCGCGTGGACGGTTCGGACAATCACTGGTTTGATTGCATGGTCGGGTGCGCCGTGGCGGCATCGATGGAGGGCGCGATCCTCCTGGGTACTGACGCGCGACCCGCACCGCGGCAACGAGTGAAGCTGTCGGAGCTTCAGCGGGGGCGGCCATGAACGTCCCGAAGCGCACCGTGCCCAAGCCGGAAGACCAGCGCGGGCTGCGCTGCCCCGCATGCGGCTGCGAGCACCTGCCGGTGCTCTACACGCGCCAACGCCCGGGTCATGTCATGCGCATCCGCGCCTGCCGGCACTGCGGTCGGCGCGTCACGACGCGAGAACGGCTGCAATGAATGCTGAGATTGCAGAGGCGGCGCGTACAGATGTGTACGAATCTGCTCCTGGCACGCTGTTCGCCGTTGCCACGCGGCTCGTCGCAGCGTATGGATAGGGTAGACAGACCGAACCTCAAGCCCTGAGGCACGCCGCGTAATCGCGGCAAGCCACCGGCATGACGCCGTGCGGGACACCAGCAGGTGCTCGCGCGGCGTTTTCGTTTGCGCGAGCCGGAGCAGGCGATGCCCGACACGACGATCCAGGACGCCATCCGCGACAACGCCGCCGGGCCGAAGAAGGCGCAGGGCGACGCTGGCTCGGTCGAGCAGCACCCGATCCCTGAGCAGATCGAAGCGGATCGGTATCTCGCGTCGACTGAAGCGTCGAAGCAGGGGCTGGGCATCCGCATGACGAAGGTCGTTCCGCCGGGAGCTGTGTGACGTGCTGACTTGGCTGCGTCAACTCGTGCTGCCCAGTGCGACGCCGCGACGCCTCGCGCGCGTGCGCGCCAAGTACGACGCGGCGCAGACCACGCACGAGAACCGCCGGCACTGGGCCAACGCGGATCTGCTCTCTGCGAACGCGGCGAACAGCGCCGAAGTGCGCCGCGTCCTGCGCAGCCGGGCCCGCTACGAGGTCGCCAACAACAGCTACGCCAAGGGCATCGTGCAGACGCTGGCCCACTACGTGGTCGGCACCGGCCCGCGGCTCCAGATGCTCACGGAAGACGCCGACGCGAACCGCCTGATCGAACGCGAGTTCATGCGCTGGGCACGTGCGATCGGCCTGTCGCACAAGCTGCGAACGATGCGGATCGCGCAGGCAGAGTCGGGCGAGGTATTCGGTGTGCTGGCCACGAACCAGCGCATCGCGGCTCCCGTGCAGCTCGACCTGAAGCTCGTCGAAGCCGACCAGGTCGGCACGCCGATCACGCTTCGCGCGTCCCGCGGGCAGGACAGCGTCATCGATGGCGTCATGCTCGATGAGTTCCGCAACCCGGTCGCGTACTTCGTGATGCGACGGCATCCGGGCGACGCCGGTCCCTTCACGCTCGAAGGCAGCGACTTCGAACTGCTACCCGCCGAGACGGTGATCCACCTGTTCCGCACCGAGCGCCCGGGCCAGAACCGAGGTGTGCCGGAGATCACGCCGGCGCTGCCGCTGTTCGCGATGCTGCGTCGCTACACGCTGGCGGTGCTGGGTTCCGCGGAGCAGGCGGCCCTTCCCAGCGGCGTCATCTACACGGATGCGCCCGCAGACGCGGAGGCCGCCGGCGTGGAGCCGATGGATTCGGTCGAAATGGAGCGCGGCACGTGGCTGACCATGCCGTTCGGCTGGAAGATCGGACAGGTCAAGGCTGAGCAGCCGACGACCGTCTACCGCGATTTCAAGCACGAGATCATCAACGAGATCGCCCGCTGCCTGAACATGCCGTTCAACATCGCGGCCGGCAATTCGTCGGGCTACAACTACGCATCGGGGCGACTCGACCACCAGGCCTTCTTCAAGTCCATCCGCATCGATCAGGCGTTCCTCGCGGACGTCGTGCTCGATCGTGTCTTCGCCGCGTGGCTGAGCGAAGCGGTGCTGATCGAGAACTACCTGCCGCAGGCGGCGCGCAGCGTCGACGTCGATCTGCCGCATCAGTGGTTCTGGGACGGCTTCGAGCACGTGGACCCGGCCAAGGAAGCGAGCGCGCAGGACGTGCGGCTTCGCAGTGGGCTGACGTCGTTCCCGCGCGAGTACGCGATCCTCGGCCTCGACTACGAGGAAGAGCAACGCAAGCAGGCTGAGGCGCTGGGCGTCTCACTCGATGAGTACCGCCGCATGCTGCGCGAGTCGCTGTTCGGCGGCGCGAAGTCCGCCGCGCAGCCGCAGGACAATCCTGACGATCCCGCATCCGAGGAGGAGCTGGCCAATGCCCGCGCCGCGGCCTGACAAGACACCCAACCACATCTCGCTCGTGTGCGCCCAGACGGACCTCACGATCGAGGCGCGCAAGGGCGACGGCGAGGCCGAGGCGATGCCGCGCTTCGCGATGGTTGCGTACACCGGTGAGGCGATGCGCGTCGAGGGCTGGCGGCATCCGGTGGTCGTCGACCTGGACGGACTTTCGGTGCCGTCGCAGCGTCGGCCGGTTCGCTTCGGCCACGACATGCATGCCGGCATCGGACATACCGAACGCATCGCAGTCGACGGCGGCCGGCTCGTGGCCGAGGGGCTGGTGAGTCGCGACACGGCCGCGGCGCGCGAAGTCGTGGTAAGCGGCAAGCGCGGTTTTCCGTGGCAGGCCTCGATCGGCGCGACGGTGCAGCAGTCGGAACTGATCCGGCCCGGGAAGTTCGTCACGGTGAACGGCCGCTCGTTCGAGGGGCCGGTGTACGTCGCCCGCAAGGCCGTGCTGGGCGAGATCAGCTTTGTCGATCTCGGCGCTGACGGAAACACCTCCGTGCAGATCGCCGCGCAGAAGGAGACGCAGGTCATGGACGACCACGAGAACCCGAAACCGCAAAGCGCCGGCACGGATGCCGCGCCAGTGACCAGCGCCGGAACGGATGCCGACGCTGGTCCCGAGATTCGGGCGGCGCGTCGCGACGCCGCCAACGAGCTTCGCCGTCAGGCCGCGATTCGCAAGATCTGCGGCGAACGGTTCGTTGAGATCGCCGCCAAGGCGATCGAGGAGAACTGGACCGTCGAGAAGACCGAGCTTGAGGTGCTGCGGGCCAATCGCCCGAAGGCTCCGGGCGTGATCACGGGCGGCCACGAAGTCGCTCCGTTTCAGCTGCTCGAGGCGGCGGTGTACCAGGCCGGCAAGCTCGAAGCGCGCCATGACCAGTTCGATCCGCGCGTCCGCGACGCCGCGCAGCAGCGCTTCCAGGGCCGCCTCGGCCTGCAGGAGCTGCTGCTCGAGGCCGCCTGGGCGAACGGTTATTCCGGCCGCAGCTTCAAGGCGGACATGCGCGGCGTGCTGCAGGCGGCGTTCAGCACGAACAGCCTGCCGGGCATCCTCTCGAACATCGCGAACAAGTTCCTGCTCGAGGGATTCGAGGCGGTCGAGTCGAGCTGGCGGGCCATCGCCGCGATCCGCACCGTTCAGGACTTCAAGGCCGTCACGAGCTACCGGCTCACAGGCGGCTTTGAGTACCTTGAGGTCGGACCGGACGGCGAACTCAAGCACGCGACCGTCGGCGAGCAGTCGTTCACGAACCAGGCCCGCACCTATGGCCGCATGTTCTCGATCACGCGCGAGCACATGATCAACGACGACCTCGGCGCGCTGACGGCTGTGCCGCGTCGACTCGGTCGCGGAGCGGCGCTGAAGCTCAACGACGTCTTCTGGACAGCGTTCCTCAACAACGCCGCCTTCTTCACGGCCGGGAACAAGAACTACGCCGCGGGCACGGACACGGCGCTGGGCATCGACAGTCTGTCGAAGGCCGAGGAGACGTTCTACAACCAGACCGATCCGGACGGGTATCCGCTGGCGGTCGATCCGACGCTGCTGCTGGTGCCCAACGCGCTGTTCGTTCCGGCCACGCAGCTGATGAACAGTACGGAGCTTCGCGAGGACGGCAACTCGCCGGCCAAGAAGTACGTCACCGGCAACCCGCACACCGGCAAGTTCCGGGTCGCGCGCTCCAGCTACCTCAGCAACACGAAGTACACCGGCAACAGCACGAAGGCCTGGTACCTGCTGGCCGATCCGAACGATCTGCCGGTGATCGAGGTCGCGTTCCTCAATGGCCGCGAGCAGCCCACCGTCGAGTCTGCGGACGCGGATTTCAACATCCTCGGCATCCAGGTGCGCGGCTACCACGACTTCGGCGTCGCGCTGCAGGACTTCCGCGGCGGTGTGAAGTTCAAGGGTGAAGCGTAAGCGAAAAACTGAGACAAGGAGGTCTCGAACATGCCTGCGGTCTTTGTTCACGACGGCGCATCGATCGACTACACGCCGGGATCGGCGGTCAGCGCCGGCGACGTCGTCGTCCAGGGCGAGCTTGTCGGCGTCGCGAAACTCGACATCGCCGCCAACAAGCTCGGCGCGCTGGCCGTCAACGGCGTCTTCGACTTTCCCAAGACGGCCGGCGGCGGAACGGCGATCGCGATGGGCGCGAACGTGTACTGGGACAACACCAACAAGGTCGCGACGACGACCGCCACGGGCAACAAGCTCATCGGCAAGGTCGTGCGCGCGGCGGTGGACGCGGACACATCGGTTCGTGTCCGCATGCTCCAGTAGCGAGGTTCGCAAGCGATGCCGCTGGCCGCGTTCGTACATGACGGAGCAGCAATCGACTTCCGGCCGAGCAGCGATGTTGCGGCCGGTGACGTCGTCGTGCTCGACCAGCTGGTCGGTGTCGCGCGAACCAGCATCAAGGCGAACACGCTCGGCTCGCTTGCGGTGCAGGGTGTGTTCGACGTGCCGAAGGGGCCGGGCGTGATTCCGGCCGGCGCGCAGCTGTTCTGGGATGCTGGCGCGAAGGCCGCACAGACGTCGAGCGGCAGCGGAACGTACCCGCGTATCGGCAACGCCGTCGCGCTGGCCCTGCTGAACGACGCGGCGGTGCGTGTGCGGCTCAACACCGGGTTCCCGGAGTACCAGGCGCTGCCGGTCCCGTAGCGAGGTGCAGAACGGTGTCGGATGTGCTGCAGAAAGGCCTGGCGTGGCTCGACGAGCAGCGTCACACGCACATGACGCAGACGGTGCTGTATGTGCGCGACGGCGGCACGATCAGCTACGTCGTCGAGTTGCAGGCGACCATCGGCCGGACGGAGTTCGAGCAGGTCGACGAGTTTGGAATCGTGCACAAGCTGCAGTCGCGGGACTTCCTGGTCCGGGCAAGCGACTTGGTGCTGAACAACGAGCAGACGCTGCCGAAAGCCGGCGACCGGATTCGCGAGACGGTCGGTTCGCAGACGTTCGTGTACGAGGTGATGTCCCCGGGCGGTGAGCCGTCGTGGCGCTACAGCGATCCCTATCGCCGCACGCTGCGGGTCCACACGAAACACCTGAGCACGGAGTGATTTGTGAAGGTCGATGCGCCCCCGATCAACGGCAACGCCCGCCAGAAGCTGGCCTGGCTGCTCGGCATCGTGCTGAGCGTGCTGGTGGTGCTGGCGCTCGGATCGAGCGCCATGCTGCTGCAGCACGACTCGACGCTGGCCGTGCATGAGAGCCGGTTGACCGGCGTTGAGCACACGCTGTCGCGAATCGAGGCAAAGGTGGATCGCCTGCTGGAGCGCAAGCCATGAGCACCGTACTTGAAATCGCCGACGCCGTCGTCGCCAGCCTGAATGCCGGCACGTTCAGTCAGGCGTTCGAAGCGGTGCGGAAGTACCGCCCGTCGTTCGAGCTGGAGGAGCTGCCGACGCTGCGCGTCACCGTGGTGCCGCGCTCGGTCGCAATCAGCGCCGCGGCCCGCGACAGCAGCTACTTCGATTGTGCGATCGACATCGGCGTGCAGAAGAAGGTGAACCCGGATGAGCCGACCGAGCTCGACGAGTTGATGAATCTGGTCGAACAGCTGGCCGACCACCTGCGTCTGCAGCGGCTCGAGGAAGCGCCCCTGGCGGCCTGGGTCGGCATCGAGAACGAGCCGATTTTCGCGTCCGAGCATCTGGACCAGCAGCGTGTGTTCACGAGTGTTCTGACGGTCACCTACCGGGTGCGGAGGTAGTCGTGCCGGCGAATGTGTTCATCCGAACGGTGGCGCTCAGTGGACTGGACTGGAGACCGCTTGCCGGTGCGAGCACGGTTGTCCAGGCGACCGTGATCGCCAGTCCGAAGAACGTCGGCAACGTGAGCATGCGTTTCCGGCAGGGAACGCCGGCGGAGTGGCCGCCCGGAGCGGCGGTGCCGCTTGAGTCGGTGGATCTGTCGGAACTCGAGGCCCTCGGCGCAGCCGGCGACACGCTGCTCATCGCCTCGTTCGCGCCAGGACAGCGGCCGCACGGCTCGACGCGCGAGGGCGTGGGCTTCGTGAAGGCGCTGAGCTGGGCCGCCTCGTACATGGGCGGCGGTGGTGGTGTGACGATTCCTGGCGAAGGCGGCGAGGAGATCGGTGGAAGCGGGTCGCTCGGTGGCGGCTGAGGAGTGTGCGGTGGCTGCGAACGTCTACATGAAGTCCTTCAACCTCGGCTCCGGCTCGTACGCCAAGCTGGCCGACGTCTCGACGGTGATGAGCGCGACGATCGTCGCCAGCTCGAAGAACACCAACGCGGTCAATGTCCGCTGGAAAGGCGGCACGCCCGCCTCGTGGCCGCCCGGTGCGGCGGCGATGTTCGAGGGCGTCGATCTCACGGATTTCGAAGTGCAGGGCGCGACGAGCCATCAACTGCTGGTCGTCGGCTACACGCGATAAGGAGGCGCTGCGATGCCCATCAAGCTCGGCATGGAAGCCAAGCTCTACTACAAGCCCGGCGGCCAGAGCGGCGGCGGCGCGTGGAATGAACTCGCCAACGTCCGCGACGTCACGCTGACGCTCGAGACCGGCGAGGCCGACGTCACCACGCGGGCCAACTCCGGCTGGCGGGCCACAGTCGCCACGCTGAAGGAGGCCACGGTCGAGTTCGAGATGGTGTGGGACACGGCCGATGCGGGCTTCTCGGCCATCAAGGACGCCTACCTGGGCAACGACCCGATCGGCCTCCAGGTGCGCGACGGGGCCGGCGGCCAGGGGCTGCAGGCCGACTTCATGATCACGAGTTTCAGCCGCAGTGAGCCGCTCGAGGAGGCGATCACGGTCAGCGTCACCGCGAAGGTGACCTACTCGACCACGCCGCCGAGCTGGCTGACGGCGTAGCGCGCGGTGCCACGGAGGGCACATGAGGACTTTCACCGACAACGCGGGTCGTAACTGGACTCTCGCGATCAATGTGGACGCGATCAAACGCGTCCGCGGGCTGCTCGAGGTGGACCTGCTCGAGATCGTCGAGGGCCGGCTGATCGAACGGCTGTACCGCGACCCGGTGCTGCTGTGCGACGTGGTCTACGCCGTGTGCAAGCCCGAGGCGGACGCCAAGGGCGTGAGCGACGAGGACTTCGGCCGGTCGATGGCGGGCGACGCCATCGAGCACGCGACGCGGGCGCTGCTGGAGGACCTGGTGCTTTTTTCCCCGAGCCCGAGGGATCGGGCGAACCTGCAGCGCGTGCTGGAGACGGCGCAGATGGTGATGGACAAAGCCCGCGACGCGGTGGAAGCGCGGCTGAGCCGGATCAGCCCGGACGACCTGGTCGCCCAGGCGCTGGCGACGTCTGGCGGGCTGTCTGGCAGTGCGCCGGCATCGCCGGCGTCGAACCCGGGCGGCTGACGCTGCGCGAACTGCTGGCGATGGCCGAAGGTCGGCAGCGGGATGAGTGGTCGCGGACGAGCGTGCTGCTGGCGCTGCTGGCCAACGCGCACCGCGATCCGAAGAAGTCAGCGGCGTTCCGGCCGCGCGACTTCGACCCGTTCGCGCGGCGCGAGCCGGTCCTGAAAGCAGACGTGACCGTCCTGAAGGACGTGTTCATTGACCGAAAGATGCCCGGGTATGGAGGCCCGGGCGGGTTCGAGTGAGGCAAGCACAAGGAGATAGCGTATGCCTCTTCCGGAAGAAGTGATCCAGAGCGTGTCGTCCACCAACTTCAAATCGCTGGGCGACGGTCCGTCTTTCTACCACAACCTCGCGATGAGCAACGCGGTCAACCAGCAGAACCTGGCCGCGCAGAACTCGATCGCCCAGCAGCAGGCGCTCGGCACCGTGCTGACCGCCGCCGTGGGCAAGATCGTGAAGGCGCTGACCGAGGCCGACGCTGAGGAGGCCGCGTCGCTGAACAAGGTCTTCAGCGGCGACGACGTGGCCAGCAAGATCGCGTCGCTGCTGAGCGCGCTGGGCAGCGGCCAGGTCGCGGCCAAGACCGCCCAGACCACGCCGCCTCCGACCGGCGGCTGATCGCAACGTAACCAACTACGCGCCCGCGGGGCCGGCTTCCGCCGCGCTCCGCGGGCCGTTCTGAAGTGAGGTGAACCCATGGCGGTCTATACGTTCACAGCCAGCGCCGTGGTTCCCGGCGGCTCGACGCTCGGGGCCATCGCGGGCGAGCAGCTCGCAGCGGGCGACGTGATCTACCTCGACGCGGCCGACGGCAACAAGGCCAAGAAGGCCGAATGCGACGGCGTGGTCGACAAGGCGAAGGTCGCCGGCATCGTTGTGAACAGCGCGTACGCCGGCCAGCCGGTCAGCTACGTCGCCACGGGCGATGTCACCGTGGATGCGGCCGCGTTCGGCGGCGTCGGGCGTCTGCTCGTGCTCTCTCCGACGGCCGGCAAGCTGATGGACGTTGGTGACCTGATCAACGGACAGTTCGTGTCGCTGGTCGGCTGGTCGATCTCGGTGAACAAGCTGAAGCTCGACCTCGCGCTGACGGCGCTGCAGAAGACGTGAAGATGATCGACTTCCGAATCAAAGACCTGTTCTTCGATCGCGGTCCAATCGTCCGGGCCGTGGATAAGGCCCGACGTGCTGTGCTGTCGAAGGCGGGGGCGTTCATCCGCACCACGGCGAGGAACAGCATGCGCCGCCGCAAGGGCTCGGCTCCGCCGGGGCAGTCGCCGCATGCCCACAAAGGCACGCTGCGCCGGCTGATCTTCTTCGGTTACGACCGCGCCAGCGACAGCGTAGTCGTTGGCCCGGTGGGCTTCGCGGCCAGCACCGCGCCGAACGTGCTGGAGTTCGGCGGCAAGGCGACGTTCGTCCGCCGTCGGCGCGGCAAGCTCGTGCGCGAGCGCGCCACGTACGACTCACGACCGTTCATGGGGCCGGCGCTGGAGAAGGAACGGCCCAAGCTGCCGCAGCTCTGGGCCGGCAGCGTGCGCGGAGGATGATGCGTGGCAGACACCCGAGGCATTCGCGCCGGTCGGGCATTCGTCGAGCTCGGCGTCAGCGACAAGCTGACCAAGGGCCTGGAGAAGGCCCAGCAGCAACTGGCCGCGTTCGGAGCCGGGCTGCGCTCGGTCGGCCTGCGCCTCGGCGCGCTCGGCGCATCCGCGGTGACGGCGCTCTTCGCGACGGCGCGCTCGTTCGCAGCGACCGGTGATTCGCTGGATGAGATGTCAGCCCGCACCGGCGTGAGCGTCGAGACACTGTCGGAGCTGGGCCTGGCGATCGAGCTGGCCGGAGCGGACCTCGATACGTTCGAAGCCGGGTTGCGGAAGATGCAGAAGACCATCGCCGAAGCCGCTGATGGCTCGCAGTCTGCTGCGGATGCCCTCGGCAAGCTCGGCCTGAGCGTGCAGGACGTGCTGTCGCTAACACCCGAGCGGCAGTTCAAGCTGATCGCCGACCGATTGAGCCGCGTCGAAGGCCCTGCTTTGCGGACCGCGCTGGCGATGGAGCTGTTCGGCAAGTCGGGCACGCGGTTGCTGCCGCTGCTGCAGGAGGGAGCCCGCGGGCTGGAGCAGTTCCAGGAACAGGCCCGGGCGCTCGGGTTGACCATTTCGACCGAGACGGCCAAGGACGCCGCGGCGCTGGCCGACGCGCTGGACATCCTGTGGCGGGTGGTGAAGCAGACCGTCTTCACGATCGGCGCGGCGCTCGCCCTGGTCATCACGCAGGTCGCCCAGCAGGTCACGCGCGCGGTGGTTGCCGTCAGCGAGTGGATCAGGCAGAACCGCCAGCTGGTCGTCGTGGCCTTCCAGGTTGCGGTCGGCATCGCGGCCGCCGGGGCCGCGCTGATTGTGATCGGCGGCGTCGTGTCCGCGCTCGGGGCGGCGCTGGGCGGCGTCGCGACGGTGCTGACGGCGATGAAGGCCGCCTGGGTCGCGATTGGTGCAGCGATCAGCGCGATCGCATCACCCATCGGGGTAGCCATCACGCTGATCGCCGGGCTGGGCGCGGCGGCGCTGCTCTACACCGGCGTGGCCGGTGATGCGCTCACCTGGCTTGGTGAGCAGTTCGGGCGACTGGGGGACTTCGTGGGGCGTGTCGTGGGTGGCATCACGGACGCGCTGGGGGCCGGCGACCTGACGCTCGCGGCGCGGGTGCTCTGGCTGGGCCTGCGACTCGTCTGGGAACAGGGCGTGGCCGCGCTGAATCGGGCCTGGCTCGAAGCGAAGCGCTTCTTCATCGGCACCGCCCAGTCGATGTGGTTCGGCGCGCTGGCGCTGTCGCAGCAGGGCTTTCACGCGATCGAGGTCGCGTGGATCGAAACGACCGCGTTCCTCTCGACCACCTGGACGGACTTCACCAGCGACCTGCAGCAGGCCTGGGGACTGATCCAGACCTGGCTCACGCAGCGCTGGCTCGACCTGATGAAGCTGTTCGGCCAGCTCACCGACGAGCAGGCCCAACTCGCCAAGCAGATGGCCGACGAGGACTTCGCCATTGCGGCCCGCGGGATCGAGGAGCGGCGCGGCAGCACGAATCGCGAGCGCGAGGGCCGCCGCCAGCGCGAGCGCGACCAGGCCGCCGCCGTGAACGACGCCACGCTGGCCGAGATCGGTCGGCAGTTCGAGGAGGCTCAGCAGGCCCTCAACAGCGGCACGGAGGAACGCATCGCCGAGGCGCAGCGCCAGCTCGCCGAGGCCCGCAAGCAGCTCGAGGAAGCCATCGCCGCCGCCCGCGCGAAGCGCGAACAAGCCGCGGCGGAGCCGGGCATCGGCCGCCCGAAGCCCGGAGAGCCGGCGGACCTCGAAGAGCGCCTGGCCGGCGTCGGAGCGGCGCTGGCCAAGCGCATCAGCGTCGTTGGGACGTTCAACCCGCTGGCCGCCGCCGGACTGGGCGGAGCCGACGCGGCCGAGCGCACGGCACGCAATACCGAGCAGATCGCCAGGAACACCAAGCGCCTCGCGGATGCGTCGCTGACGCAGCGGCTGGCCTTCACGTAGGAGGTTGGTCGTGCCGGTCGAGGTGCTCGAGAAATTCGAAAGCCGCCAGATCACCACGGGCTCCAACCCGTCGGTCGAGCTGCGCTATGCGATTCGCGGCACGAACGACGACATCGAGGCCCGCAACGCGCTCGTGGCCGGCTCACCAGTGCTGTACGACCCCTGGGGCAGCGGGCTGGTCTTCCTGCCACGCGACCAGATCACGGTCCTGCCGATCGGTGAGGAACTGTGGGACGGCATCGTGCGTTACGGCACCGTTCCGGCCACCAACGAGAGCACCTTCTCGTTCGACACCGGCGGCGGCACGCAGCACATCACGCAGAGCCGGCAGACGGTCGCGTCCTACGCCGCGCCCGGGCTGACCGCACCAAACTTCCGCGGCGCGATCGGCGTGACGGACGACAGCGTCGAAGGCGTGGACATCACCGTCCCGGTCTACCAGTTCGCCGAGACGCACTACAAGCCCGATTCGCTGATCACGCTGGCCTACAAGGCCACGCTCTTCTCGCTGACGGGGCGCACCAACAGCGGCGCGTTCAAGGGCTTTGCGGCGGGCGAGGTGCTGTTCCTCGGAGCGGCCGGCAGCAAGCGCGGCCTGGGCGACTGGGAAATCAGCTATCGCTTCGCCGCCAGTCCGAACGTGACCAGCCTGGTCGTGGGCGAGATCACCGGGATTGCCAAGAAGGGCTGGGAATACCTGTGGGTGCGCTACACGCAGGCCGAGGACACGGCCGCCAAGGCGCTCGTGAAGAAGCCGATCGCGGCCTACATCGAGCGCGTGTACGAGGCGGGCGACTTCTCGCTGCTGGGGATCTGAACGATGGCCGGCACGCTGAACAAGGTGAAATCCGGCGATCCGCTGGTCATCCCGGCGGCGACGTTCAATACGTTCATTGACGCAGCGCGCGACTTCCAGCAGCGGCAGCGGGCGACATCGCGTGAGGCGCAGCGCGAGTCCCGGCAGACGGGTATCGTGCTCGTGCGGAACGAGAGCGGCGCGGACCGCGCGCGGTTTGACGTGCTGGGCATCGCCGGGCCGATCATCAAGCCGGTCGACAACGCCGGCGAGTTCACCAACCGCTTCTCTCTGCGCGGAGCGCTGCCGTCGGTGACGCACGCCGGGCGGTTCGCCGTGCTGCTCGAGCCGGCGAAAGATCAGGCGATTGTGCGGGCCGTGGTTGACGGCGTCACCGTGGTGCGCGTCCGCATGAACGACGAGGCCCACGGCTCTGCCGACATCGAGATCGGCCAGGCGGGGCAGCTCACGAGTGGTGACGCCGGCGCAGCGCGCCTGCTGTGGGTCGAGCCGGTTGAGGATCGACAGGACCCGGAGATCGCCTGGACCGTGGCCCGCGTGGGCGGCGGAGGCGGCAGCAGCGTCAGCGCCTCGTGCGCGATGATCACCTCGAAGGCCGGCTCGCTTCCGCCGTACCGCTACGCGGCCGTCGACACCACGATGGACGAGAACGGCGCGTGGACGCAGGTCGGCGGCGGCGGAACCTACAACAACGTCTTCAACCTCGAGGAGCAGGGCGCGGGTGGGCAATGGGTCAATCCGCTGCTCGTCGGCGACGTCGTGATCATCTTCCCCGCTCCGGGCGGGGCGGATGCCTTCGTCTGCACACGTTCGCACTATCGGGGGACGTACTGATGGGCGAGTTCGTGCTGCGACAGGTGGATGCCGAGAGCGGCCGGGAGCTGACGCGCTTCGTCGCGTCGAACTTCCTGGCCTATGAGGGGCTGCGCTTTGTCCTGCGGCAGATCTTCCCTCCGTACGACGCGGCGATGACGTTTCAGCTGGGCGTCTGCGGCGCGACCACCGGCGATCGGCCCAACCCTGGAGGAGGCGCGACCTTCGGGCCAGAGCTCACGTTCGCCCAGTGCACGAATGCGAATGCCAACGAGGGCGGCTGTTACACGCAAGGCATGCGCACCTCGTTCGGCTACGCGCGGCACAACGTCGCCTTCACCGCGTCCCTCGAAGCCGATGGCGGTGCGCTGATCTGTCCCGAGGCGACATTCCCGAATAACCACTCGTGGAGCCCGCAGGCGGCCTCGGCCTGGGACTTTCCGTGGACGCCGGACGATGTCGAACAGCCGCCGCCGGAGTGGACGCCCAAGGAGTCCTGGGAACCCGAGGTCGGATACCCGTGGCAGCGGCCGCGCAAGCGCTGTCACGAGGATTGCGACCCGTACGACCCGCAGAACTGCCTGCGGTCCTACATGCACACGTGGGACAGCACCGGCGAGCTCGATTGGCTGTGTGACTTTCGCAAGATGGGCGGCTTCCCGATCACAATGGCGTTCCTGGCCGACAGCTCGCGCTCGAAGCTGGTCGCGGCGGCGGGCTTCCGCGCCCCGATCCTGCTGCGGCCCGGTACCTCGCTGCATGCCCGCTATCAGGCCCGCATCTTCGGTTCGCGCCTCTCGCGCGACTTCGCGCTCCGCTTCGCCAAGTACGCCTTCGAGAAGACCGGCAGCCGCTACACGACGATCTCGTGTCGGCCGCTGCTGACCAGCGCACCGAAGATCACGCGCCGCACGACGTACGCTGAAATCGAGCCGCACTTCGCGTCGGTGTTCGCAGCCGTCGCGCTGGCGACCTGGAACTACGTCGCCGGCCCGCCGCCGCGGGTCGAGTCCGCCTCGACCCCGCAGTGGACCAACGGCAGCGGTGCAGCGCTGGGGCCGTTCGGCGGCCTCGCGGTATTCGGGTCGGTTGGTGGCGGCAACGAGCTGATGTGGGTCACGCCGATCGATCCGCCGGTGAGCGTGCAGAATGGCGACACTCTTCGCGTGCCCTCCAAGGTCAAGTTCCAACTGGATGGGGTGTAGCCGATGCCCTTCGTCGACATCGTGAGCGACCAGCACGCCATCCACGGCACGCACTCGCACGGCCAGGAGGGCTTCGCGTCCGCTGGTGGTGCGTACCCGGCGCAGCTGAAGTGGTCCGACTTGCACCCGGGCCTGAAGGTCCTGCCGAAGGGCGCGCCGCCCGCGGGTCCCGGCGAGATCAACTGGGAAGACACGCTGGGCGGGAAGTTCGCGCTGGCGCTCGAGCGGCTTGAAGGCCTGCTCTACGCCGTCTTCGGCTCGCGTCCGAATGGCAATCCGAAACGGCAGTGGTACGACCGCCAGCACCCGCGCTGCCTCTGGGGGCCGGAAACCTGGGAACGTCGCCTGCTGATGGGCCCGCCGACCTGTTACGAGCAGGGCCAGTGCTGGGACTATCAAGAATCCGGCAAGGAATACGCAGCCCTCGGCGAGTCGCCGCCATGCTGCCCGTTGCCGCGACCGACGGTGCCGATCCGCTCGCGCTCCGGCGATCCGGGCTTCCAGTTCCTCGCCGGCGCCCATGATCGCACGGTCTTCCCGCTCGGCAGCGTCACGCGTGACTTCGCGAGTGAGCCCTTCGATCCAGAAGGCTACGGCTGGTTCGGGGCGACGCAGCCCGGCCGGCAGGACGGCGTGGGGTACGAGTACCGCAACGGCCAACCGGTCACGTTCCGCTGGACCAGGCCCGCGGGTGTGGCCGCGCCGACCACGATCCAGCTCTGGTGGAAGCGCCGGCTGCCGGGCAGCGCGTGGTCGGGCTGGGACGCGATGACGATGACGCCCGCGGGCGACACGTACAGCGCGACCTGGGAGGCGCAGCCGCACGGGACGGAGTTCCGCTGGTACATCAAATACTTCTACAACGATCCCGACCCCGGCGATCCCGACATCACCAAGTACGACCCCGGCGATGACGCCGCCCCGACCGACGAGCAGGCGTACTACCTGCAATGGTTCACGCACTTCAACCCGTACATCTACGGCCTGCCGGAGATGCTGGAGGCGTACGGGGGCGGCATCAACGTGCGGCACGGCACCGACTTCTACCAGTTCGACGGCGGCGAGACGATCCAGCCAGAGCTGATCGACATGTGCCGCTGGATTCTGTCGTGGTTCGGCGGCGATTGCTGTGGCGGCGAGTTCGACACCTGCGCCGAGACGGACGACCGCAGCGACGTGTTCCATCACAACCCGCGCTTCCGCGGCGGCGACGAAGGGCTGTGCTGCATTCCCATGCCCATCCGCTTCCGCTGGAGCGGATCGAACGTTCACCCGCACTACATGACGGGCGGGAAGGGGCTGGTCGGCGGCGCGACGCCGGACCCGCGCCCGCTGCACAACCATCCGAATCACAAGCCGCCGGTCGGCGACGCCTGGGGCAGCGCCGCAGCGCGCAAGACCTGGCGCGGCATCAACATGCTCTACGCCGACGACACGCACTTCGACAACCCGTTCTACGGCGGCGGGTATTCGTGGGGCACCGCGCCGGGCACGTTTGTGCTGATGTACAAGCCGAACTACGACGAGTTGGCGAAGGTCTATGCGAAGTATCCGTCGTGGGGCCTGCGGCCCGGCGACGTGATCGAAGCGGTTCACATCAAGGAGATCGTGGACGCGGTTGATTACCTGATCGATTACGGCGTCTGGTCCACGATCAACATCTGCACGCGCAAGCGCACGCCCGGCCAGTTCATGGGCAAGGACTGCGGCTACCACTTCGCGGAGAACTACACGCAGTGTTTCGGAACGAGCGGCGCGGAGTGGCGCATCGCCTGCGAGAAATGCTGCGCCAACGCGGACGCGTGCTGGCCCTACAACCACGTGCTGGGCTATTGGTATCACGAGTGGGGCCCGGGCTACGAGAACAGCTACACCGAGTACCCCGACACCTGTGAGTCGTGGCCGACGCCGTCGTGGCAGGAATGCACGCAGAACTGCGGCTCGGCCAAGTGCCACATGATGGCCCGCAAGAGCGGCTACTCGCAGTACTCGCCCGAGAGCAACCCCGGCTGCCCCTGTGAGCGGCAGTACTGGGAAGACACCGTCTGTGACGGATACGACCCCTTCGGCCAGTTCGGCGGTGAAGGCGCGTACGGATGCGGCTATCACCGCAGCGAGCAGGGCTGCCGCTCCTGGGACTGGGAGCTGGAGCGCTGCGTCGACGATCCGCACGCCGGCTACAACTGCGTGCGCCGCGTCGAAGGGCTGAGTTACTTCGCCTGCACGCCCGGAAAGTGCAACCGCGGCTGGGACGCCACTCATGGCGGCCAGTTCAAGAAGAACCGGCTCGATCACGAGTACTGCCACGGGCTGGACTGCTCCGGACTCTGGAGCAAGGCGACCGGCCCGCCGGGCAACGAGGCGTCGGGCAACTGCCTCGGCGACATGTTCGGCTGCGGCGACACGTTCCCGGGCGGCCCGGACCAGGGGCTTTGGTTCCAGGAGGTCACGGGCATCTACTGGCGCGGGCTCGTGCCGAGCTGGTACTCCGGCTGCGATGGTATGCCGGGGTGCAGTTCCGACTGCTCGTTCGGCGACACGCTGGCGCTGCCGCCGGCGATCCCCGGCTACGGCCATCACGCGGCCGACGGTACGCCGCTCTGCGCCCAGTACATCGACGCTGTGAGCGGCTGCTTCTCGGCCTGGGTCGGGTACGCCTGCTGCACGGGGCACATCTGCCAGTGCTCGTTGGGCGACTTCCCGGTGTGCAAGGGCGAGGCGGCCTGGGTCGCGGTGGATCTGAACCTCGACGGCTCGGGCCGGCCCTATCGCGCGTTCAACGGGCGCGACGGCGGCCTGCTGCCGTACGAGGGACGCGGCGTCCCGCGCCTGCGTGATTACGACCTGACGAAGAACCCGGCGACGTGGATGCACGATTGCCCCTGCGAGACATGGACGGGAGCGGGGACATGCGTGATCTGAATCGCGAGCTGAGCACGCTGCCGACGCTGATCGCTGCGGGACCGACGCGGCCGGGCTACGAGTACCTGCTGCAGCGCGGCGTGCCGGCCGACCGGCTCGACGACATGGTCGCGCTGCTTGACCTGCGCTACGACGAGCAGACGCAGCGCGTCGTATTCCCGGTTCGCGAAGGCGGCAAGGAACTCGGCTACGCGGCCCGCTCGATCGAGCCGCGGCAGCGAAAACGCTGGCTGAGCTACCCGGTCGAAGGCGGGCACAAGACCACGATCTACGAGGCCGATCGGGTCGCGACGGGCGGAGACACACTTTTCATCGTCGAGGGGCCGTTCGATGCGCTGATGGTGACGGCAGCACTGCCGGAGGCGCTCGGCGGGCTCGAGTCCGTCGCGACGGCGCTGTTCGGCTCGCTGCCGACCAACGCCCAGCTTGCGTTGCTGTCGGCGGCCGTCGCGAAGTACCGGATGGTCTACGTCATGCTCGACGCGAACGTGCCCGGGCGCTGCCGGCGGCTCGCCTCGCAGCTTCGCGACCTGGCCGGGCTGACCAACGTCGGCTGCATCATGATCGGCCTCGAGTACCGCGACCCGGGCGCGACGCCGTTCGAGGAGCTGCTGCGGCTGACGAGCTACGCGGTGGCATCCGACGCGGCGGAGATCCGCTGGATGTGGGAGCGGCGGCAGATGCTAACGAACGCTGAACCAGGCGACCTGAAGCAGGAGTGACACATGCCGGTGATCTCGATCAACGTCGGCCCCAAGCGCGTCCAGCTCACGGCCTACTGCCCGGACGACGAGCTCGGGTTGCTCGCGTGCGATTACGTCCTGGCCCGCGCCGCCGCGCTGCTCGACGGCACGACCGAGGCCGATCTGCGGCGCTGGCTGGTTGAACGCGATCCGGCGATCGCGGAATTGCTGGCCAAGCTCGACGCTGGCTGGCGGCTGCCGAAAAGCCCCGACCTGACGGTGGACCCGACCAACGTGAAAGCCGAGACGCGGATCATCCGGCATCTGCTGCGAGAACGACTGGAACAGTGCGGCCGCTGACGCACGGACGCGTCGGCCCGCGCCTGACTCGACCTGAATTGCACGGAGGCAAATGCGATGACGAGCATCTACGAGATCACCGACCTGTCGCACCTGGCGTCCTTCTTCGTCTGGACGCTCGCGGTCTGCGCCCTCGCCAAGGCGATCTTCGGGTCGTTCCTGGCGGCGGAGCTGCACCATCGTCTCGCGCTTCGCGACGCGCCGAAGCGCCAGCGGATGACGCGGCTGAACTGGGAGCTGACCAACCGCGTGCGCTACGACCCGGACGTCGCCCGCGGCTCACAGCACGCGGCCCGGATTCCGCTGACGGACGCCGAACTGGACGCGCGCCGGGCCGAGTTGCAGCAGCTCACCGGTAACTCGTTGGGCCGACGCGCGCTGCTCTACTTCACGAACTGCTTCGCGTGCCAGACGTTCTGGGTCGCGGTCGCGGTCTTTGCCGTCACGCGTGGCGTCGCGGATGTTGCAGGCCTGCTCTTTACAGCGGCTGGGTGCTCCGGAGCGGCTGTGGTACTCACGGCCGCGCTCGGAACAGCACCGCTGCCGCTGCGCGACTCGCCGAGCAAGGCAGGGTGCAAGACCTGTGGGAAGTGAGTTAGTCGTCGTCGTTCGTTGGATCGACGCCGGCGAGCTTGAGCTGGCTCTCCTGCCAGTCAGCGTACGTCCGCCCGGTGTCGGCAACTTTCCACGCGATACGGCCGTTCGAGTTGGCAGCCAGAACAGCGCTCGCCGCCGCGCTGGGGCTATCGAACGGCACGTTGTCGGCGAACACCAGGAGCTGCGGGTCTGATCCCTCGACAAGGCGGCCGCTTTGAACCAACTCGTCGCGGAGGCCGCGGTAGCTCGTCCAGGATTCGACGCCCTGCTTACGGGCCAGCGCGCCCTTAAGGACGACGAACTGTCCGTTGATGACGCGGGCTTCCGCGCGCACGCCTGCTGCCGTCAGGCGAAACAGCGGCGACTCCTGTGCAACGACTGGCGCGGATTCGACTCGCGGGCTGGGCTGCAGGAACCCGAATCCCAACACCGGCATCATCATCACGACCTGGTCGAGGAAATATTCCATGTCCGCCACGTCAGCCTCGGGTAGCAACGGCGTCGGCGGAGCGGTTCCGTTCATGACGCGAGCGCGGTTTGCCTCGTTCGCCAGTTGAATGAGCCGGCTTTCGAGGTATCGCGCGTGGGCCTTCGTCAGGTTCTCGTCCTTGCTAACGACGAAGACGGTGCGATGCCAGAAGTCGCGGGACTCGTCGCGATCGTGTATCGCGAGCCGCTTGAGCACGTCATCCGCCTCACCGATGTACACCCACTCGCGCGTCGGATTGTCCGGATCAGGACCCACGAGGAAGTAGATGCCGGTCCGGTGCGCTTCGGAGCGATTGGCCGCATCCGCGAGCTGCGACCGCGAGAACACGACGACCTTGCCGGTCCAGTTCATGATCTCGGCAGTCAGCGTGCCGGTTGGAGCGCCCTCGACCAGGAAGATTCGGATCGTCTTGCCGCGGTTCATTGCCCCTGCTCTCCGCCGATCGTTCGATTGCTCGTTCCGTTTGCGTCCACGCGGAACTGCTGCGAGAGTCCCTCGAGTGTCATGTTGGACGCCACGGCATCGTGCGGCACAAGCAGGTACTCCCAGGGCTTGCCACGGTTGGTCCTGGCATGTTCGCTCGCGTGGCGACACCACTGGACTGCCGCGTCGCGTTTGGCCAGAACTTCCGGATCGTCCATCGCGTTGGCTGCCTTCGGCTCGATCATGTAGATCGCAGATTTCCCCTCGGCGACGAAGTCGGGCTGGTACTCCAGGTGATTTCCGGCCTGCAGGTAGTAGATCTGAAACTGGCCTTTCGCTGGCCGGAACCACTTGATTGAGTCGCGATCGACGATCATCGCCAGCTTCCGCTCCGTGTCCGACTGGAACTTCTGCACGGGGTAGAGGCACCGTTGGAAGCCGCCGAACACATACTTGGCAATGTTGCTCTTGTCAGGAGGCGGCTCCATGAAGTCCCGTACCGGCTCGGATGCCGCGGCGGTGTACGCGCTGGGCTTCAGCTCTGTGAATCCCTTGCTGACACGCACTTCGTAGCCGGTCGCCTCCTCCCAGTAGTGCTCCTGCATCTGAGCATGCACGAACTGGGCGATAGGTTTCTGAAAACAGCGCAGCACTTTCCGGGTGTCCTCCTCCGACAAATAGGAGCGCAGGTGATTCACAACCTGCCCTGCCAACTCGTACAGCAGATCTGCGTGGTCGTCATACGACACGTCGTCAAAGTCCACGAGTCCGCTGACCACGTAGTCCTCTGCGCGGGCTTCGCGATCACTGCCCTTCCCCAGGGCGATGACCTCGCGCGTGTTGGTGCGAAGATGCTGCACCCACAATTCGTCCGAGGGAGCCTGATACCTGAGCGAATCGAGCTTCATCTGGAACGGCTTGAAGCCACACCGCACCTCACCCGTCGGCACGACGAGGATTCGCGGGATGTCAATGGTCTGGTCCACCACCATCGCGGCCGTTTTCGCCACAATCGCCGCGATGTCCACAGCGGGTTTGATCCCGGGCAGGTCGGGCTGGAACGGTTTGAACTGCTCGGTGACCTGCTTCACGAGCTCCGCTTGAACGGCAGCGTCCTGGAGGCGGCTCACGCTCGGCACGACATCGGGGCGGCTCTCCAGCTTTCGGATCGCCTCGTAGGCAATCTTCGCCGCCTGCTGCTCCTCCGGCGTCGTGAACGCCGGCTTTGCCGTCGCCGGCGCGACGAACGTGCTGGAGGTCTGCTGCGGCGGCTGAACGCCAAGCGATGCGGCCAGTTGCGACTGCGTCACGACGGTCACCGTCCGCTCAGCGAGTTGCTGCCCGGTCAAGATCACTTGCTGGAGCCGGATCGTCGATCCAGGTCTATTCGCCTCGTCGATGATTTCCTGAAACTTGTCGTGCGCAACGATGTTCAGCCGATCGACGGCCGTCACGCCGGTTCGCTTGCCGTACGGCAGCCGTAGCCCGCGTCCGATCGACTGCTCAATCAGGGTGCGCGCGTTCGCAGCCCGGAGCGGCACGATCGTGTAGAGGTTCGTGACGTCCCACCCTTCCTTGAGCATGTTGACGTGAATCACGATCTCCGTTGGTTCATCCGGGCTCTCGACCGCGAGCAGACGCTGAACCATCGCGTCTTCCTCCGCGCCAGTCATGCTCGAATCGACCTGGATGACTCGTTCCTTGTAGCGGCCCCCGAAGCACGCATCGGACTTGATGTACGCCATCAACTGGGCCGCGTGCGTCGTGTCGCGGGCAATCACGAGCACGAACGGTTTGACGATCCGACTGTCCGTCTGACGGGCGTAGGTCTCCAACTCGACCTTTACCGTCTCGTGAAGCGCGATGCCGTCCTCGAGCTTCAGTCGCTCGATTTCCTCAGCGGACATCCCGCCGGGGCTGAAGTCCTTCCGGGTGACGACGGCTGGCTCCTTCACGAACCCGTCCGCCATCGCGCGCCCGAGTGGATAGTCGTAGATCACGTTTCTGAACGGCACCGGCCCCTTGCTCGTCTCGACGAACGGCGTCGCCGTCACTTCAAGCCCGAGGATCGGCTTGAGTTCATTGATCGCCCGTACGCCCGCCGACGCTCGGTAGCGGTGGCTCTCGTCCATTAGCAGGACCAGGTCGTCCAGCCCGGCGAGATAGTCGAAGTAGGGCTGCCCGAGATACTCCGCCATCCGCTTGATGCGCGGCGACTTGCCGCCACGCACCTCGGAATTGATCTTCGAGATGTTGAAAATGTTGACCTTGCAGCTTTCGGCGTCGTTGAAGAGGCTGCCGGCGAGCTGCTCGTAGTTGTCGCCGGTGATGATCACCGGCGGTTCAACTGCGAATTCCGCGATGCCCTTGAAGACGTACTTGGGCGGGTTGGGCGTGAAGTCGGCGCTCAGCTTGTTGTAGAGGGTCAGGTTCGGCGCAAGCACAAAGAAGTTCCGCACCTGCTCCGCCCGGTACAGGTACGTCACGAACGCGCCCATGAGCCGTGTCTTGCCGACACCCGTTGCGAGCGCGAAGCAGATCGATGGAAACTCGCGTTCGAAATCCGTGACCGACGGGTATTCGCTCCGAATCGCCGTCAGTCCCTGCGCCGCGTCCGTGCGCTTCTCCAGCGGGAGGATGTCGCATACGCGCGCCAGTATCTCCAGCGATTCCCGCTGCGGCGGACGAAGGCTCATGCGGCCGGTGATCGCATTCACATGGGGATTCATCGGCGCGCACCCTTGCCGTTGCCCGCCTTCACGGGCGACGCCTTGGGAACCCGGCCCTTTGCAGGTTCAGTATCGAACAACCCCGGCCCCTGGTCCTTCGGCTTCCGCGAGCCGCGCAGCACCATAGCCTTGCCCCGTGCAGCGGGCTGGGCCTCCTCTGCTACGCTTGAGTCGTCTGGCGGCGGTGCCGGCAACGCCTTGATCTCCAGCGAGTAATCGTCTCGGCCCCACTCGCACTTGCTCATGACGGCTTTGGGAATCTTCTTGATCGTCAGATTAGGAAACTGCGCCCGCCCCGTGAACGATTTGCACATGATCAGCAGCGTGCGGTCCTCGCCAACTTCGTCACTTAACTTGGCGAGCATGTCGCGCGTCAACGGCTGCGTGGTCACGTAGATGAAGTCACGCTCGCTGGAGTGCCCGTGCTGCCAATACATTCTGTCGCTCGGGGCATAGGTGAACCCTTCTAGCTTGCATAGCGCTTCGGCGAGCATCGCGGCGTTGTACTGTTTGCTGATGATCCAGTTTCCCCAGCGGTCCTTCTCCAGCAGCGACGGCGCGAGTCGGTAGTACCGGAAGCCGCCGCCGCCTTTCCAGCCCACGACCTCCGTCACGCCACCCGTGTCCTCTCCGTCGATCACCTTCCGCAAACGCGGGACGATGTGCGTATGACAGTGCTCGCCAAGTTCGACCATGATCCAGCGACGCCCCATTTTGTGGGCAACAGCTCCGGTCGTGCCGGACCCGGCGAAGGAGTCGAGCACCCAGTCACCGGGCGCAGTGGCCATACCAATGAGGTATCGCATGAGGCCTTCGGGTTTAGGAAACTGGAACTTATTACTCTGCCCAAAGAGGTCTACGCTTTCGTAGGTGCCGTGCTGTGTATAGAAGCCGTCAATAACCGACACCGGCTTGCTGGCTCGCTCCTCCCCTTCTTCGTCACGAAGATACTGCTTGTAGGAAACGGTGACCTTGCCGCTCTTCTCAGTAAACACAATTCCGTTTACTGCGATCGCAGCTAGAACGCGTTGCTCCGACCACTGCCATTGCTTTTCAGGCCAGATGTCGCGTCCCTTGTACTTGATCGGGTAACGCAGATTCGGTCGCTCGTCGTTACTTGTCGTCGCAAGCGGTTGAAGTCGATACGGTCCACGTGTCTCGAAGTGCTCATCCTTATACTTGTAGTACTTCAGTGCCTTCTCATCGGGTGGCAAAGCAAAGTGCGGAAGCAGGTCAAGCTCTTTGGCGTAGCACAACACGAACTCACTCTGGTTCACGACGTAGTTCGACTTCGCACCGCCTCCGTAGCTTTTCTTCCAGACAAATGTCTCCACCCGATTCACTCGACCGAACAGCTCGTCGAGCAACACACCAGCGTAGAACAACTCCGTAGAATCTAAGGAACAGAAGAGCACACCGTCGCGCGAAAGGAGTCGCCGCAGTATCTCCAGGCGATCGCGCATTAGCGAAAGCCACAGGGAATGCTCCACGCCGTCATCGTAGTGCGTGAATGCAGAGCCGGTGTTGTACGGTGGATCGATGTAGATGCACTTGATCTTGCCCGTGAATTCCGCTTCCAACGCCTTGAGCGCCAGCAAGTTGTCTCCGAAGATCAGTCGGTTATCGAAGAGATCCCCTGGATAGCCCGGCTCGCCGGGCTTGGCATCAGGCTTTACGCGCCGCGCGGCGTGGTAGGACTTGGCCGGATCCTCCAGCAGGATGCGCGGCTCCAACTTAGGCCGGTCCTCCTTGCCGATCCAGGTGAGTTCGAGCTTCTGTTTCCGCTGCATGCTCACGACGCGTTCCCTTGCTCAACATCTGGTTGGGTTGTAGGCCCGTCCGTGCCGGGCACCGCTTCCTCCGCCGGAACCGCTCCGACCGCCGGCGTGACGATACCAGGTTGCGTCGCGGCGGGTACCGGCGGTGCTGGCGGCGCGGTCAACCGGCGAATGACCCTGTCCGCGAGAGGCTGGGAATCGCCGAGATTCTGGAAGATCGCTCTATAGCCTTTCTCCCACTGACGATCCACCGATTCGGCGTAGATCGCCTCAGCAAGTTCGTTCGTGGCCCGGGATAACTCAGTCTTTTCATCGGCAGTGAGGTCGTGCCCGGGGCGGTTGACGAGGACCGAGCACCGTTGCGCGACGAAGGCCATGATGAAGAATCGTCCGTGGCGGAAGAACATGCGTCGCGCATACGCGGTCTCGGCTCGCTCCGACCCGTCGAGGATGGCGTTGAGCACGCGGAAGACTCGCACGAGCCGGCATACGCGGACGCCGGTCAGATCGGCGGAGAACAACTGGGGGTAGAGGGGGCCGCCCTGGTCCCAAAGCCGCGACACCTCTTTCTTCGCGGCGACAGCCAGGTCGATGGCATTGCGGTACGGCTGGCCGCGCGTGCGGCGCAGGTCAACTTCGGCGCGAGTCATTGGGGTGCAAGAGAGGCAAGCTAGCGCAACGGCGGCCTCCTCGACCGTGATTGATTGGGCGCTCGGAATGCGGGCCTCTTCCGAAGGGCGATAGAAGTAGCGGTACCCGGCCGTAGCGAGTTCTCTTCGGAGCCGCTCCTGCGTCGGATCGAGCGCGGCGAAGTCGATACCGCGAACAATGTTCTGGTGGTTACGCGCCTTGGTGACGCGGACGCCAAACTCGTCTGCATCCTGTCCGATCTCGATGACGGTGACGAGGAGCCTGGCATCAGGCGAGATCGCGCCGCTCTGCGAGGCCGTGAGCATGGAACCAGCGGTCTGAGCGCCGTTGACAATCGATGCATTGACGAAGTCAAACGCGCAGCTGGCTTCGGTGCCGGCCCCCGGCCTGATTTCCTCGGCGACGATGGTGATGCCGTTGTTCAGGTAGAAGAGGTCGCCCGGCGAAGTTCGAACCGTGGCTGTGATCGCGGCGTTGACACCGAACGAGCCCAGATAGTGACGGATGTTCCGCTGGAAGAGCTTGGTGCCGTGCGTATCGGCCAGTGCTGCAAGTGACGCGGCCGTGATCTGCCCGTACAACGCTTTTCTGGGAGAGGTGACACACTTCCACAGTTCCAGCGTGACGTTGATAGTCACATTCCCAGGCGCATGCTCATCGACGATCCAGCCGTGGACCACCGACAGGCCGCAGTCTTTCCAGCGGACCACTTCAGCGACGGTGTTCGCCTCCGCCGCGTAGGTGTTGAGGTCGGCGGTTGCGTGTGGCCCGAGAGCGGCACCGAGATACACCATGACGATCGTGATCTTCACGCCGGCGGTGTCGATCGCCTCTTCGAGCTCGTCAATGCGGTCGCGAAACTCCCTGCTGAACTGGTCAAACTGCTTTCCTCTGAGACGCTTCACACCGTTGATCGTCTTTTGCGCGTCCGCTTGTGACGGTGCCTCCCCGTTGCGCTTGAACTTTGACTGCACCAGAACCAACTGGTTGTTGGCGCGGTCAAAGTGAGCGGCGTCAATCCCGCCGTCGTCGCCCCCGTCGGTAATGCATGCTGCCGCAGCGGCGTCGTCAAGCCCGCACATCTTGGCGAGGGCGTAGGCCGCGAGGGATCGGGTGAGGCGATTCTTCTCGTGGTCCTCGGGCGTTCGATTGCCCGGCCCCTGCGGGACAACGGGGAAGAACCGCTGCCGCAACACGGCTTCGACCTGCTCGACCTGTTCCTCGCGGGTTGGCATGACTCAGACCAACCTCCAACGCAACGACAACACATGGGTAGAAGTCGTGCGCTGTTCGAGTTTGGCCTCGATTGCGGTGATGAGTTCGCCGCGCTTCAGGTCAATCGCATCCTGCGCCTCGAACAGGGACTTGCGCTGTGAATTCCGTTGGGCTTCGAGCGCCTTGACCTGCTTCTGTCCAGCCAACTTCTCCTCGAGCGTGAGCGCCAGCGTCGCAGCACGCTTGACCTCTTTGATCTGGCGGTCGAGATCCTTAATGTCTCGCTCCAAAGCGACCTTCAGATCGTCGGCCCAACCGTCGAGCTTGTCCGCCTCTTGCTCGAAGACCTTCGCATTGCGCTGCGAAATGTCCTGGCGGATTCCGGACTGCATCCGCTCGACCTCCTGCTGCAAGACAGGGTGAGTCTGCGCGGGCGGATCAAGCTCTCGAATGCCGGCAGCCGTCAGTGAAAAGAAGCGGCGCGCCAGTTCGCTGGGGAGGACCTCACCGGAGTCAGCGGCCGCGCTCACGAGCACATGATCCTCCGCCTGATCCATCGACTCGATCGTGAACTGCACGACGAGCAGATCGCCGCCAGTCCCGATGAAGGGCTTGAGCGCGGACACAGTCGGAACGGTGTTCGAAAGATCAAAGGTCACTTCGGCGAAGGGCAGCACCCGGTCCTTCGATTGAGTCAGCAGGCGCTGCGCGAGCGGGTGGCCCATCCGGTAGAGGTGAGCATCGCCGCTCCGCCGCGGCAGTTCGTAGACGCCCAGCGGAGTTTCGGGCATGTCGGCGAAAGGACGCGACTTCAGGCTGAAGCTGCCGTGATCGTCGGCGAACTCGGCGTGTTGCCCGAGCTCGTGTTTCGTCAGCCGCATCAATAGCAGTTCGTACCGGTTCAGGTGTTCACGGCTTTGCTGGAGGTTCACGCGGAGTTTCTCATGGACCTCCGCGTCGAAGTTCTCCAGAAGCTGACGCCGCGTCCGGGTCATCGCCTCGTTGATCTGCGCGCTGAGTTCGCGTTGCAGTTGGTCGAATGACGCCTGAATCTCCTCCGGCGTCCGGCACTTCTGGTAGATCGTGGCGATGCGCTTCTCGAAATCCACTCCAGATTCGACGGCACCGAGCACTTCGTCGCTGGACCCGAACACGCCGCTGAAGAGCGAGAACTTCTGCTCGAGCAACTCGTAAACGCGCCGATCGGCCTCGTTATTCCGGTTCACGAAGTTCACGACGACCACGTCATGCTTCTGCCCGTAGCGGTGACAGCGCCCGATGCGCTGCTCGATGCGCTGCGGATTCCACGGCAGGTCGTAGTTCACGACCAGCGAACAGAACTGAAGGTTGATGCCCTCAGCGCCGGCCTCGGTCGCGATCAAGATGCGGCCACGATCTCGAAAGCGATCCACGAGAGCGGAGCGCATGTCGGCGGTGCGTGACCCTGTGACGTTGTCCGTCCCGGAATTCTGCTCGACCCACTCCCTGTATATCTGCACGGACCGCGGATCGGTGTTCGACCCATTGAACAGGACGATGCCGTCGCCGTATGGGCTGTCTGCGAGCAGGCGCTCCAAATACGCCTGCGTCTTGCGTGATTCGGTGAATACGATCGCCTTCTCGGCCGCGCCGAGCCGGCGCGCTTCCTCGAAGGCTCGCCCAAGGGCGGTCAATAGGGCCTGGCCCTTCGCGTTGTGCTTGATCGACGTGGCGAGGTCGCGGAAACCCTCGAGGTCGGCGATTTCGCGACGTAACGCTTCCGCTTCTTCTGCGGACACCTGCTCGTCCGGCGGGTCTTCGGGCCATTCCTCCGCCGTTTCATCGAGCGTTTCGTAGTCTTCGTCGAGAGCTTCCTCGAGCGGCTGAGGTGGTTCCTGCTTCTTGAGCTTCGCGCGCAACCGGGCAATCAACGTGTCGAGTGCTCCTGCGATGGCGAACGTGGACGACGCCAGGAGCTTCCGTAGAACGAGCGTCATCAGCGAGCGCTGGCTGGCGGGCAGGGCTTGCAGGTTGTCCCGCCGCAGGTACTCAGACACGACGTTATAGAGCTGGTCCTCGCTCTGGGCCGGCGTGAAATTCTCGACCATCGCGTGACGGTTCGTATACGGCACGTACGCCGTGACTTGTCGTCGCAGCGTGCGGTGACAGATCGGCCGGAGCCTCGCTTTGAGTTGCTCGAACGTGCCGTCTTCCGTCAGATAGGAGAACTGCTGGCGGAAGCTGCGCAGGTCACCGAACGTGTGTTCATCGATGAAGCTGACCAAGCCGTACAACTCCAGCAGCGAATTCTGCAGCGGCGTCGCCGTGAGAAGCAGCTTCGGAAACGGGCCGAGCGCGAGCTTAAGCGTGTTCGCAATGACGTTGTTGGGTTTGTAGACGTTGCGGACACGATGCGCTTCATCGATGACGACCAGATCCCAGGGTACGGATTGGATGTCCGCGGCCTTGTTCCGTGCGAAGTGGTAGGAACAGATCACGATCTGCCCATCGGGAAGGAACGGCCGGAAGTTACCGTGCTTTGTCGCGTCGTTGTACGACTTCGATTCGAGGATGCGGCAGGGCAGGAAGAACTTCTCCGTGAGTTCCTGGTGCCATTGTTTGCGGAGGTTCGACGGCGTGATAACGAGCACCCGCCGCTTCCGCTCGGCCCACCGCTGAGAGATCACCAGCCCGGCCTCGATCGTCTTTCCGAGTCCGACCTCGTCGGCGAGGAGCGCGCCTTTTGAGAGAGGCGAGTGGAACGCGAACAGGGCGGCGTCGATCTGGTGCGGGTTGAGATCGACCTGGGCGTCCGCGAGCGCGCCGGCAAGCTTCTCGACGCTGTCCGGAGAGCAGCGCTTCGTGAGCTCATGCGCGATGTACTTGGCGTGATAGCCTGTCAGGCTCATTTTCTGCTCGTTCCGATCACGCGATGATCAGCGCGGTCACGTGGCCGTGCCCGGTGCAGAGCGGTCGCTCGGTCGAATTTCACGACGCTATGTGCAGCCTGTCAAACACCGACGGCCTGCTACGATGCAGCTGCGACCTGGTCGATGTCCTCGAATCCGGCGTCGGGCCGAAGGCGCGGAAGCGCATCATCTTTGCGCCGCTCGACGAGCGCAGCAGCGAGAACATCTGGCCGGATGGCGCGGCCCAGGGCGGCGGCGACCTTCGCGCTGAAATCTGCCGCGAGCGGGCTGTCGTACAAGAACGTGTCCGCGCCGACGCTGGTCTCGACGTATAGCCGATCAACGACTTGCCATTCTTGGTCCGTGAACAGCGCATCGGGGAGCGGCTTCGCGCGCCGGTGCGCGCCGTCGAACGTCTCCCAATTGCCGTCCTTTCGCCGCCGAATCATGTAGTGAAGGACTTGCCCGGTTGTGAGCTGCTGCCCGGTCGCCGCATTGAAGGCGTCCGTCAGCCGCGCAAGTTCACTGGGCCGCCGGCGGAACTGGTCGACCGGAACCCGGAAATTCCGGTACAGGCGCCGCAGCGTCTGATCTTCATCGGGGTTCAGTCGAACCGTCTTTCTCGCTGCCATTCATTGTCTCCTGCACCGCGTAACGACACACCGAACGCCGATGGCGTGTAGCGGGGGTTGATGTTGCTCATTGAATCAGGCGCAACAACTCAGGATCTTGGGGGTCGCTCGGGTAGTCGTTGCCGAAGCCAAGAGCCGCTTGAACACGTTGTTTCAATTCATCGACGCGCACGCCGGTGATCTCGGAAGCCTCTCTCCAGGTGATGTCGCCTCGTACCACTGCACCGTCGAGTAACTGTTCGAATCTCGTTGCACGGTCGGGGCGCACCGTACCAGGCTCGTCGCGCCGCCAACCTCGCTTTGAGAATTCGACCCACAGCTTCTTCGCAAGATTGTTTGGGATAATGCTCTCTCGCTCGGCGCGGTAGATCATGGCGGCCAGCGAAATTCCGTAGCGCTCCTTGAACCCCACCAGGCGGACCATTGATCGTCCAGCGAACGCGGAACGCAGAACCGTGCTCGGCAGCAGTAGGTGCGAAGCGAAGTCCATCGTGCGCGCCTCGAGAGCGCGCCGAGCGCCAGCTTCTTCCGGTTCACCGCAATCTTGGTACAGAATGTGTCCCAGTTCGTGCGCAGCGTTCATCCGGGCGCGATCGTTCGAGACGGTCGCGTTCAGCACGACAACGTGCTCACGGCCGTACATGGCTGCCAGGCCATCAACCGCGCCCGGGGCGGACAGTTCCAGCGAGTAGATGCCGAAACGGTCCAGAACTTCGATGACACTAGGAACGGGCTGCTCGGCATCGATTCCAACTTGCCCGCGTACCCACTCTGCTAGCCGCTTCGGCTCTGTCCCTCGGTCCGGGCGTTCGCTGAATCGTGGCCGTCGTCGCGCGCGCAGCCGCTCTTCGAGTCGCACATATGCGTCGAGCCACTTCTGGACTTCCGCCTCGAACCTCTCCCGCTCTCGAACTCCGAACCGTGATACCGCGTTGCGATAGCACACGCCCGTCAACTGCGGGCCTTCTGAGATGAACCAAGTCACGGGGCGATGGTATAAGGCCGCTAGGGCCTCGAGCATGGCGAGGTTCGGCTGCGTGGCCCCGCGTTCGTAGTTGGCGACCGTCGCGTGGGAGACCTTGGAGGCTCGTCCGAGCCGTTCGGCCACCTCGCGCGTGGAGAGCCCCGCGGCCACGCGTGCGGCTCGCAGGCGACTTCCAAGATTCGTGCTGGGCAGCGGTGTCACAGGTACCTCGCAGACTTGTATAGCTTATTTGACAAACGCGACGCCGTCAAGTACCATGTTTTACAGAGACGCAAGATGTTGAGGTCCACCGCCGTGGTGCCGTCTATAGCCAGTACCACCTGACCGGAAGCGAATCGCTCGGGCGGTGATTTGATGCGGCGGCATTGACCTAACAAAGTGCGAACACTATGATGCCGGGAGATCGGCTGGAACGCCGATGCCTCCCATTGGGCGGCTGCCCCGCAGGCCACGGAATCGGGCTGCAAGGACGCGGCGAGGGGCACCGCTGAACGCTCGACGGCTCCGCCCTGGAGTCGCGCGAGCCCTTGGGAACGGAGCCTATGGGACGCCAGTATTCCGCGAAGACATTTCTTCGTAACACGCCGAACGCACTACTCAAGCAGTATTTCGACTGCCGGGGGATCGACCTTGGTCTGGACTGGTCGTACCTGAGCGAGACCGACGTCGAGCCGCTCTTCGTCGCGTTCGAGAAGCTCGACGACGGGACGCACAGCGAGATCGACGCCGACTTCCGCATGGTCTACGACCTTGCGTGCGAGGACGGCGTGCTCCAAATCGTCGAGCAGGCGACGCTGTCGGATGCGGATGTGTCGGGCGAGTTCCACGACATGAGGAACGCCTACGAACGTGCTTTCTGGACGTTTCTGAACCAGCCGATGCTGTTCCGCACCGCAGGCCGCTTCCACGAAATGGACCGCTACGGCGGCTGGCATCGGCGCTTCGTCGGCTATCGACTGGAGGCGCGCACGGACGATGCAGCAGTGCGAGCATTTTCGTCGAAGCTCCGGCTGTTTTACCGCAAGCAGGGCCGCGGAAAGCACTGCCACGTCGACTACTACCTCCGCCGAGACCCGCAGCGGCACTGTTTCTTCGCGTACCCGGAGGACTACGCAAACGCGGACATCGGCTACGACAACAACGGGCGGTTCCAGCAGCGGCCGCGCCGATCGGCCTTCGAGATCATCTTCGTGTACCGACCGGAAGAGGGCATGATTGAGGTTCACGCACGCGGCGGAAATCGAGACCTCATCCAGCTCGAGACGATCTTCTGCACGAACATCCTTGGCCTCGTTGAACTCCCCGACGACAGCGGCAAGGTGCCGTACGACCTCGGCGTGCTGAACCAGTCCGACTTCGCGTTCCCGCTCGACCCGGCGCTCGGCGTAGAGAGCGTGGAGCTGCGGGCGCTCCGATACGACCTGCCTCAAGACTCGAAGACCGGTGCGGGCCGGCGGCTCATGCTCACCGTCGCGTCGCGCCGAAACGCCGGCGATGCCCTGCAGCGAATGCGCTCCGACGCGCTCAGCGCCAATCTCCGCCCCGGCGATCTCTTCCCATCGCAGGCCCGGCTGCGCATGACTTTCCGTCCGCAGAACGGGCATCGGCCCAAGGCGATGAGCTTCGAAGTGACGTACCCCGATCGCTGCACCCTGAAGGATGACCCGCATGACCAGATCGCCCGCAACTGCCTCCGCGCCTGGGGCATCGCCCGCGACTGAGGCGCTCCGGCGAATCCTGTGGCGGCTTGACGACTACGAGCAGCCAGCGTTCACGTTCGAGGAGGTGCGTCACTGGCCAAAAGGTCAGCTCGACCGCTTCGTCGAGCTCGGACTCGTTCGCAAGGGTGAAATGGCCGACGCAACGATCTACTACGACTGCGAGCAGCACTGCGAGATCGGCTATGACCCCGAAACGATGCCGAACGGCCGCGTCGTCGTCACGCATCGCTGCACACATGGATGCGGCCTGGTAGTGCTCGAGCCGGAGCGGTTTCGGCTGTGGGACATCCGCTTCGACGGGCTGGCGAACTGGGTGCAGGCGGAGCTCGGCCTGCGGGGCGACGCGACGCCGGTGATTCCCGGTCGCGTGAGTTTTCTCGGCCCAGCATGCGTAGCAGGTCGGCCGCGCGAGCTGTTCATTGCTCGCGGGCTCCGGTGGCCCGATGCCCCGGCTGTGGTGCAGCAGGCGACTCGGCTCACGGGATCGGGGGCGCCGGTCGTCCTGGTTCCGGCTGAGTCTGGCCCGCCAGGGTTCTGGCCGAACGAGGTTCCCGACGCGATATCGATCGCGGAGCTGCTGACCGACGGCCCCTCCGGGCCATACCTTGACCTGGAACGATTCGCTGTCGCGGCACGCATCCCATCGCCTCGCGCCAAGCGCGACGTCTATGTTGCCGACGTGCCGGTGTTGACGCAGATCGAAGCCGACCTTCTCGAAGCGCTCGCGCAGAGCCCTCACGAGACCATGCTCCAGGTCGATTTGGCGGCGGCAGCGGGCTATTCGAAGTCTGCGACGCGCGACGGATTGAATCGACTGCGCGAGCTCAAGCTCGTCGCCAAGCCGCCCGGAAAGCAGCGGAAGGGCGACGCGATCACGGCCGAGGGACGAGCATTCCTCGGCCGCCGCGGGGCTGCAGCAACGGGCAAAAGGGCATAGCGCCGGCGCTAAAGCCGCGGCTGTTTCGCGCGACGGGGCCGCGTTTGGCGAGCGTGTACACTACACGAAATGCGGCGATTTCTGGCGAAATCCGCCGCAACGGTTGCAAAGCCGTCCGTACGGAGGTATCGATCTGGGCGTGGGTTACGGTTTCGTCGGAGCGGCCGGACGACGTTCCCAAGCTGGACGTCGTGGGTTCGAATCCCATCGCCCGCTTTTTTGGTGGTGGCTTCCGTTGCTGGCACCGCGGCCTGTGCCCCCTTCGCGCCTGAAATCGCCAAAACTCCGAGGCGTGTCAGTTCTCCGGCGGTCGGCGTCCGCCCTGCGGCGTCGATGTCGGGTTCGTGGACGCGGAGACACGGCCGCAGCGCCGCCCGGTCGCGGCGGCCCCTCCGCTTGATGACCACGCGGAACGGAACGCCGGCAACGCGCGACAACGAGAACATGAGGTTCTGTCTTCATTTTGCCCGCGGGTTCGCTTCAAGCCCACGGCCGCCGCGAACACTCGCGCAGCGATTCGAGAGTCGTACAAACGCCCCCCGCACTTCGCGATTCGTGCGAAGACCGTGCGCACGTTCGGAAAGCCCAGTCGCATCCCTCGCGCTCGCGGCGTCCATCGCGCCCGTCGCTGCTGACAATCGCGACGTTCGTCTTCGGGCGGCCGTGCGTCCACCCCGTCCCCGATGCAAACTCCGGGGCTCGTGACCCGCGGCGTGAGTGAATCGTCCGCCCGCGAGGTGCGAGAGCGCTTTGCTCGCGATGCGAATGAACTCGCAGCGTGCGACCTGAATGAACCGTCCGCTCGCGACGGACAGCGAATGATCCGCGCACGATCTGGCGCTGGGTCCGGAGTGTGCGCAGCGCTCTCAACGGAAAATGACATCTGCCCCCGCGCGCGGACCCCGTTGTTCACCGCGGTTCCTGGGTCGCGATGATTGCCGCCCAGCACCCGGCGGCACTCCTACATGGCCTCGCAGCGGTGCGGCTCGGCCGCCGCCCGTTCCCCCTGTTCGAACAACGGCAGACCAAGACTGATGACCGCACTCACGGACTTGGGGTGGTTGTCGCCCGCGATCCGCCCAGCTTGGCGCGCCACTCGGCCGCGAGTCGATCGAAGCCCTGGCCTGGGGCGGCCTCTTCCTTTTGTTCATAGAGTCGCACGTAGAGCTTGACATATTCATCGTGCTCGTGGCGACAGCGCGTATCCGGCGAGGCGATCACCTCCGCGTAGAACACCTCCAGCAAACCTTCGGCTTCGTCGGCCTTCCCCTGCGCAACCAGCGTGCGCAGCAGTCCGATCTCCGCGGTAACGCGGCGGCGCTGGCAGGGCGCAAGCCTTCGGCACGCGATTTCGACGGCTTCGCGCCAATGGTCCTCGGCCCCGACGAAATCGCCTTCGTCCTCGAGTTGATCGGCCAGATTGGACAGGCTCAGGGCGATGTCCGGGTGGTCGGGCTCCAGCATGCGGCGTCGCAGTTCGAGCGCCTCGCGGAGCATCGGTCCTGAAACCGCCAACTCGCCATCGAGCTGGTACGCCATCGCGAGGTTGTTGAGCGATCCGACTACGTCGTTGTGCTCGTCGCCCAGCGCTCGGCGGTAAATGCCCAAGGCCTCTTCGAACAGCAGCTTGGCGGCCGCGTAGTCACGCTGCCGATGGCGGATGCTGCCGAGATTGTTGATGAGCCTCGCGACCTCGACATGCTCATGGCCGCGGACGTTGCGACTAATGTCGAGCGCCTCGCGCAGAAGTTCCCAGGCTTCGTCGTAGTCGCGGCGCGAAAACGCGATTCCGGCGAGGTTGTTCAGGCTCTCCGCCACAGCCAGACTTTGATTCCCCGACACGCGCCGCCGCAGTACGAGCGCCTCGCGCATAAACGGCTCCGCCGCTTCGATCTCACCGTGGGCGAAGAGCGCCCCGCCCAGATTGGCCAACACTTCCGCCAGAGTTTCTTCGTGCTCGGGCCCGAGTTGCCGCGCGGCCGGCAACAGATCGCGCAGCAGTGCGGCGGCTCCAGCGAAATCACCGCGCTCGAACCGGTTGACGGCCACTAGATTCATGCTGTTGATGGTCTTGTGGTCGCGCTCGCCGAATCGCTCGCGGAAGATCGCGTGCGCCTCGCGATGCAGTTGCTCGGCTTCCTCAACATTCCCGCCGGCGGCCTCGGCATCGGCCAGTTGCGACATCGTCTCGGCCAGGATCACGGCGTCGCCGGGCGCGGCGGACTGCCGCAACTCGCGCGCGCGGCGCAGCGCCGCTGCGGATTTTTCATAGAGGCCGAGCCGGTTCGATATCACTCCGAGCGTTTGCAGCAGCTCCGCTTGGACATGCGGCTGCTCGGCGAAACGCGTTCGCACCGCCTCGATCTGGTCGCCGAGAACGTAGCGATCCAGGACGCGCCGCGCGACGTCCACCGGTTCCACCGACGCCGCAATCTCGTCATATCCTGCCAGTTCGGCGTCTACTTCTTGCGTGGTTCGTTTTCGCCGTAGCGGCCACTCACCGACCGACTGCCGCGAGAGGCCCGCCTTTACCTGCTCACGGAAGAGTTCTTTGAATCCCCGGCCCAGTTTCTCGGCGTCGATGCCGGTGAGCAGTCCGGACTGAAACTGCGCCACCTGGCGCGTTTCGTCGGCGCGCTCCTGCGCCAGCTTCTGGCTTCGCGCCGCCAGGGTCAGCGCGCGCGACGTGCGCACCGCGAACGCGATCGACACGCTCGTGGCGACCAGCAGTGTGGCCGCCATCAGCGCCCCCGCAAGTACGGCTCCGCGGTTGCGCCGCACGAACTTGCGGAACCGATAGCCGGCGCTGGGCGGCGAGGCGCGGACAGGCTGATTGTCGAGATAGCGGCCGATGTCGTCGGCCAGAGCGCTGGCGGTTTCGTAGCGTCGGGTTCGGTCCTTCTCCAGGCATTTCAAGACGATCCAATCGAGGTCGCCGCGTAGCGCACGCTCGAGCGCGGCCGGCTCCATGCCCCGCATCTGCGCGATCTGAACGCTCGACGGACCCGGGGAAGGTGCGAACGCGGGCACATGGCCGCAACCAGCGGCGGACGAGTCGCTTGCTTTCCCGCCCTTTGACGGCGCTGTCTTCCTACTCGTACTGACGCGCGTGCTGGGTCGCGGCGGCTCCTCTTCGAGCAGAATGCGGCGCACCCCGTCAATGCCGGATTCGGCCAGCCGCCTTCGGTCGAAGGGCGTCGTTCCGGTTAGCAGCTCATAGAGCAGCACGCCCAGCGAATAGATGTCGCTGCGCGTGTCGACATCGGCGGCAGCGCCGTTCGTTTGTTCGGGACTCATGTATTGCGGCGTGCCGACCCGTTGATGCATGCCGGTCAGCGTCTCGTCGGTCAGGTTGCCGGCGGTCGCCTTGGCGATGCCGAAATCGATCACCTGCGGCAGCGGCTTGCCGTCGACTTTGCTGACGAGAATGTTGGAGGGTTTGAGGTCGCGATGAATGACCCCCTTCTGGTGGGCGTGCTGCACGGCGCCGCAGATGTCGCGGAAGAGCTCCAGTCGCCGCGGCAGCGGCAGACGCTCGCGGTCGCAGTAGCTCGTCACGGGCGCGCCGCGCACAAACTCCATCACAAAGTACGGCCGCCCCGCGGCCGTCGCGCCGGCTTCGAGCACGCGTGCGATGTTCGGGTGATCCATCATCGCCAGCGCCTGTCGTTCAGCGTTGAACCGCGCGATGAGCCTCTGCGTGTCCATCCCCGCCTTAATGACCTTCAAGGCAACCCGGCGGCGCACGGGTGAGGATTGCTCCGCGAGGAACACCGAACCGAACCCGCCTTCGCCGATCAGCTCGATGAGCGAATAGGGGCCGATTTGGCCGCCGGGTTGCTCGGCCGCAACTTGGGCGCTTGCGCATGAATCGGTTGCGTTCAAGGTCGGCCCGGCCAGAAAGCCGTCGGCGCACTCCGCCGCGGCGAGCAGCGCCACGACTCGATCTCGAAGTTCGGGCTCGCCCGTGCAGGCGCGCTCAATCTGCATGGCGCGCTGGTCGCCCGATTGATCGAGGACTTGATCGAACAGGCGCTTGGCCCGCGCCTCCAGCGAATCGACCACTCGCGGCTCCTGGTGAAACAACTGGCTCCGCGCCGGCTGGGAGCCTCCGAGGTACGCCCCGGCCGTTCCCGCATGAACGGCGCCGACCCGACGCTTCGAATGAACGGTTCGGATGGCGCACGGCCGGCGACGCCGCTCCCGCCGCGCGAACGGCCCGGACGGAGCCCAACCGCTACTCGCGCTCCAGGGCATCGCGCAGCCAGCCGCGCGCGAACACCCACTCGCGACGCGCCGTGCGCTCGGAGATACCGAGCGCTTCCGCGACTTCCGCGGGTTGCAGGCCGGCGTAGAAACGCAAACGCACAACCGACGCAGCCAGCGCGTGCTCTCTTTCCAAACGAGAAATCGCCTCGTCCAGGGCCAGAAATCCGGATGGATCCGTCGCCTCCGCGAAATCGGCCACGCTGCTGATGGATAGCGCCGCCTTGCCGCCGCCGCGTTTGTCGGCCTGCCGTGCTCGAAAGTGGTCGATCAGTATCTGCCGCATGGCGTTGGCCGCCGCCGCGAAGAAATGTCCGCGTCCGTTCCAGTTTCCGCCCGGCGCGCCGATGAGTCGGATACACGCCTCGTTAACCAGGGCCGTGGTCTGAAGCGTGTGATCCCGCCGCTCCGTCGCCATTCTCTTGCGGGCGATCGCGCGAAGCTGCTCGTAGATCAAGTCGTACAACTCGTTCGGCGCTTTCGAATCGCCGGCGGCGGCCGCGTTCAGCAGCCGGGTGACCTGTTCGCGGGTCTTCGGCGACGTGGCCTCGCTCTCCGGCGATCCGGGGGTCATTCGCTCATTGTACTCACAGGCCGGCGATTTTTTGGCCGCGCCGTCGCCGCCGGTCCGCACGTTTCCAATAGAAGCAGCCGGCTTGTCGCCGGCAGCGGCCACTCCGTTTGAGGCTACTCGCTCAGGAGCATCGAACCGTGAAACCAAAGCTCAATGACGCCTGCAAGTGCGCGATAACTCTGACGGCGCTCGCCTTCGCCGCCGGGCCGGCGCTGGCGCAAAGCACCGCGTTCACCTACCAGGGGCGGCTGAAGGAGGCGGATGCGCCTGCCAACGGGTTGCATGACCTGCGCTTCCGGCTCTTCGATGCCGCGATCGGCGGCGCGCAGGTGGGGGCGACCCTGTGTCTGAACAACGTGAACGTCGCGGACGGATTGTTCACGGTTCAACTCGACTTCGGCCAGCAGTTCGCCACCGTGGCGGAGCGGCACCTCGAAATCGAAGTCCGCCGCGACACCGGGCTGGCCTGCTCGAACGCGAGCGGGTTTACGCCGCTGATTCCGCGACAGTTGCTCACCGCGACGCCGCTGGCCAATCACGCCAGGTCCGCGTTCGCGCTCGACGCTGCGGACGGCTCGCCGGCGAATGCGGTGTTTGTGGACAATGACGGCAAGGTGGGCATCGGCACGCTGACCCCCACCCACACAATGCACGTTGCAAACGCATTACCGACGCTTGCGATCCAGGACACCGACTCCACGACGCAGCAGGTGGGGTATGTGAGTTATCGCGACAGCGGCAACGTCGAGCGCGGCTGGGTCGGCTACGGCACGATCGGGAGCCCGGATTTCTCCATCGTCAACGCGCGCCCCACCGGGAAGATCGCGCTCCAAACCTTTGGCGGCGGCGGCTCGGTCGTACTTCCTACCGACAATCTGGGCATCGGATCGGCACTCGCACCCGCGTTCCCCTTGCATATTCGAAACGACTTTCCCGTTGCGACTCTTCAGGACACCGGGCCGACGAGCACGCAGTCTGGCTACTACGGTTTCCTGAACAGCAGCGGCGCCGAGACCGGCTGGATGGGTTACGGCACGCCCGGCAGCCCGCACATGAGCATCGTCAACGCCCGCTCGGGTGGAAACATCCAACTGCTGCCCATCGGCGGCGGCGTAGTCACGGTGCCCGTGCTCGAGATCACCGGCGCGGACCTGGCCGAAAAATTCCCCGCCAGCGAAAAGCTGGAACCGGGCATGGTGGTCGCGATCGACACGAAGAACGCCGGCAAGCTGTGCCTCTCGCGCGGGGCCTACAACCGCTGCGTCGCCGGCGTCGTCAGCGGCGCGAACAACTTCTCGGTCGGGGCGGTGCTCGGCAACCTTCCGGGCCACGAAGACGCCCCGGCGATCGCGCTCTCCGGGCGCGTGTATGTCCAATGCGACGCGTCAAACGGCGCGATCGAGCCCGGCGACATGTTGACCACTTCCGACACGCCGGGCCACGCCATGAGGGCAGCAGACGCGGGTCGCTCGCACGGCGCGGTGATCGGCAAGGCGATGACCTCGCTGGCCGGAGGCGAACGCGGCGTGGTGCTGGTGCTGATCAATCTGCAATAGTGACGGCGAGCTAACAGGAGCATTCACATGTCTCGGATTCACTGGTTCGCACTCCTCGCGCTCTGGCCGGCGGCGGGGCAAGCGCAGCAGCACCAAGGCACAGCCGCGATCCCGGAAATACTCGCTTCGGCGGAAACGCCTGCGGGCGCCGTCGCGCTGCCTCAGTCCCGTTCGTTCGTGGCGGCGCGCGTCGATACCGGAGCCCTGGCCGCCATGACTCCGAGCGACGTGTTTACCCTGGAAGTCGCCCCCGGCCGAGCGCTCTCGGCGGTCGTGCGAAAGGTCGAGCGGCGCAGCGAGACTTCGTTCTCGGTGTTCGGCTCGATCGAGGGCCTCGACAATTCCACGTTCATCATCGTCGTGCAGGACGGGGTGGCGGCAGCCGACATTCTGGCGCCTTCTCACAGCCTGCACTACCGATTCAAGTACGCAGGCGACGGCGTTCATCTGATCTGCGATGTAGATGACGAGGCCTTCGCTCCCTGCGGCGGCTCGGTTCGCGCCTCAGACAATATTCCTGCAGATGATTTTGTGCCGGACGCCGGCGAGGCCGGTCCGGCTGCTCCCGAGCCGCAGTCGCCGCCCGTCGACCCGGAATCGAGCGGATCGTGCCTTGCGGGCTTGACCACGTTCGATGCGCTGATTGTCTATTCGAGCGTGGCGCGGGCGGCCGCCGGCGGGACCGCCGCCATTCAGGCCGAGATTCAGCTCGCCATCGATCGGACGAATGAGGCGTACTTTGTCAACAGCGCGATCTTCGCGAAGTATCGACTCGTGTGGCAGGAAGAAGTGTCTTACGACGAGGTGGGCTCTTACCAGGACCATCTCGATCGTCTACGCAGCAGCAGCGCCGCGCCGTGGCCGGGCGTGCGCTCGCTACGGAACAACATCAACGCCGACTTCTGCACGCTGTGGGTCGATGACAGCGAATTTTGCGGCCTGGCCGGTTGCACGGCGAGCAGCGACAACGCGTTCTCCGTAGTCACATGGCATTGCGCGGCCGGCAACCTGAGCCACGCCCACGAACTGGGGCACAACCAGGGCTGCACCCATGACCCGGACAACGACGACGGCGGCTGCGCCGCCTTTTCTTACTCGTTCGGCCACCGCTTTTTCGGCAGCGATTCGATCGAGTACCGCACGGTCATGGCGGTAGCCCCCGGAACTCGAATCCCGCACTTCTCGAATCCGAACCTGACATTCATGGGCACGCCAAAGGGCACGGCAACGCGTAACAACGCCCGCACGATCAACGACCGCAGGTTTATCTGCGAAGCGTTTCGGCCGACGCGATACGACATCTGGGTGGACTTCAACTTCGCCGGGGCCGAGTCGGGCACGTTTTCCAGTCCCTATGACACCATGCTCGAGGGCGTGGCCAATCTCGCCTTCCCCGGCCTTGGCGCCTCGGAACTTCCGCACCTGCACATCAAAGCAGGGACTACGAGCTTCACCGGCGCTATCAGCAAAGTCATGCGAATCTCGAGTTGCGGCGGCGCCGTACGGATCGGAGAGTAGCGATGAGTGAATGCTACAATTCGATCCGAGCCGCGGGCGAAGGGTTTGTCCCGGCGTTGGCACTGTGTATTTCTGGTAACGTGACCGTTCAGCCATCTGAAAGACTGCTTGAATTGCGCTGCGTTCTAGCCCGTGCGCCGGGAGCACGCACACACACGCGCACATGCCATGCGCCGTGTCGGGCGGCGTTCGAGTGGGCTGGATGAGATCGCGGCGGTGTAGCGGCCCGCGACCGACTCGATCGCGTCGCGACCGGCGAACCGGTCGCTCGCGACGGTCAGCGAACGATTCGCGCATGGGGCGACGCTGAGTCCGGCGTGTGCGCCGCGTTCTCGACCGATCATACGGTACGCATCATGCCGCTAGCCCCGCGCGCGGATCTGCTCAAGCAGATTCGGATCCTGAATCTCCTGATCGCGGGCCAGAAGCAGCACCTTGCTCATGACCTCGGCCGTCTTCGGGTCATCGTCCGCGAACGGAAGGAAGATTCGTCCACGGTGTTGACTGTGCACGGGCACGATGAACAAGGCGCCGCCCGGCAGCATGTGCGTCGTGGCGCTTCCCAGATGCACGCTATACTCCGCCCGCGACCCCGCGATGTGGACATGCGGCTCTTTGATCGTCACGTTGCTCAGCTTGAGCAACTGGATCGTCTCCCGCAGCAGCGCCGAACGCAATTCCACCGTGCTGGCGGATGCCTCCGGATCGACGCCGCCGCGATGGGCGACGCTGACGATGAGATCGACGTCGCGAAGCGTCTCGCTCAGCAGCCGCGGCGGCACATCCGCGAGACGCATGGACTCGTCGCCGCCGCGCCGGGCGAAGCGAACCTTCTCCAGCGTCAGTCCTTCGATGTCGGCGGGCGTGAAGAATGGCTCCATGAACTCGATCCAGCCCACCAGCTTCTCGTCGTGGAACGAGCGAAACACACCCGCCTCGGGCGCAGTAACCCAGCCGCGCGATCCGAGCAGCGCCAGCGCCTGCCGCGGGTTGACCTGATGCCCGGCATATCGTCGGCTGAACGTGGCGTCGCTCTTCTCCTGCTCGGTGAGCACGTACAACTCGCGAAAGACCTGTTTGAACGGCTGCACGCGTTCGGCGCTGAAACACTCGCGCTGCCAGCGGCTCCATTGCCGCGTGGCCAGCAGGTCCGCCGGGTGCGCCAGCCGCAGCGACTCCGATTTCCTGATCGGTTCGGTCTTCCCCGCGCAATCGCGCAGGCCGCGGCCGCCGTCGACCGGATAGCCGAGCACGCCATCGCCCACAAAAACCAGCCGCTCCAGCATCGGTCGCAGGACGACGTTGCCCAGCAGCTCCTTGAGCTCGTCGCCGCTGAAGCGGTCGCCGCGGCACATGGCCAGCTCCAGCGACTGCCGCATGCGGCTGGCCGAGCGGCGCAGCTCGGTCTTGCGCTCGCTGAGCGCCTGTACGGCCGGATCTTTCTTCGCCTCCGGCGGGATCGACTGAAGGCTCTTGTCGCCGCGCGCGATCGAAATCTCCGGCAGGCCGTCGGCGCCGATCGCCAACTGCACGCGTATATCTTTCACCTTTGCGACAACCGGCCCTTTCGCCAGGTCGGCCGTCGCCAGCGACTCCATCGCCCATTGCAGACGAATCGGGTCGGGGTATCCGGCGGTGCGTGCGAGATTCTCCTGTCCGATTCGCGCTGCGAGTTTTTCCGACGCCTGGCGCTGCGAACCGAACTGCCGACAGGTGCGGACGAACTCCTGGATCGCCCTGTAACGAGCCAGGACGTCGGCTTTCTCAGACTTCCTGTCCAGCGGCAGCAGGCCCAGCGCGCGCACCGCGTCCTGCTTTCGCTTCGACTCGATTTCCTTGATTATCTCCGCCTTTTTCAACCGTCCGAGCATGGCCCGCGCGAACAGTTGGGCGCGCTTGTGGCCCGCGCCGCCGCTGGCATACCTGGCGAATTCGTCCAGGCGCGCCCAGCGCTTTTCGCCGAGCGCCGCGTAAACGCGCTCGAACCACTGCACGTCCACCGCGCCTTCGACGAGGTCCTCCAGGGTAAGCGGCGTCAGTTTGCGGATTTCCGCGTTCCAGCCGTCGCGGATTTCGCTGTCCACGCGCCAGGCGCTGTCCTTCGTGTGCGCGTGCAGCCACCAGACGGCCTCCGCCAGCGACTCCCAACCGACCGCCGCCTCCACGTGCCGCACCCACTGCGGGGCGTAGAGTGCGACGGCCAGCAGCAAATCTTCGCCCAGGTCGGCGGATTTCGCGGCGGCCGCAAAGCGTGCCGGCGTATCGTCTGCCGCCGGCTCGGTCGAACGCAGCAGATAACTGAACACCGCCGGTTTGTTCAGGCTCTTTTCACCCCAGGTGGAGTTGCGCTGCAGCTTCGGATCGCGGCCGATGGCGGAGAGCACGCGCATCAGCAGATCGAGCCCGCCCGGACCGTTGAGGCACAGGGCGGCCGGGCTGCCCGGTGTCGGACTCTCGCCGCGGGCCAGCTCGACTTCCAGAACGCGGTCGACGACGCGGCGCACCAGCGCGGCGACGCGCGGCGAGAGCGTCCCGCGGCGAAGCGCCGTGGTCGCGTGGCGCAGCTCGAAAAAACCCGAGCTGCTTGAGAACGGCGCATCATCCGCGCGCGGCCCCAGGAGGCTGTCGATCAGGTCATGCTCGTTGGCGGCGCCCGCCTCGAACGAAGCCAGGATTTCTGTCCAGTCCATCCGGTCGCGCGGGACGGCCGCTCCGGGCTCGTCGATCCACCGCCGCAATCCGAACCAGCGGCGCTGATGGTCGGCAGTCCATTGCTTCTCGAACTGCGCCTGGCGCCGCACGTGGGTCGTCAATACCTGGGCCTGAGCGATCAGTTCGCGGAATTGCACCCCATGCCACGGCGTTCTCGCCGTCAGCTTTTCACGCGGAATCGCGGCCAGCAGCCGTTCGAGAGCATCCACAACAAACGTGGCCAGCGCCGCATGCGCCTCCTGGGCAACCAGCCACTTCAGAACGCCCGCAACCACCGCCGGATACCGCGGTGCTTTGAGTTTGCCGAAGAGCGCCTGCACCAGATCTGCTTGCCAGCCCGTGCGGCCGCGCTCCTCCGATGATTCGGCCATGGAACACATCAGCAACGCCCGCAGGGATTCAAGCCCATCGGCGTCACGAGCGGCGGCGGGTCGGCGCTCCCACACGCCGAGCCAGACATCCTTCAATGGCAGCGCGTCGATCGGCCGCTTTTTCCAGCCGTCGCCGTCCGCCGCCGTTTCAAACGGCTCGACGAACCAGTAGCGAATCGAGCCCAACGGTTCGGGTGGGCGCGGCTCGCCGCTCGCGACGTGCAGAGCCACAGGCTCCTGCCGATGCTCGTGCACGGCGGCGTCCAGCAGCTCTATCAAGTTCTGTGCCGCCGGCGAGCTGAGTTTCACATCCTGCATTTGCAGCGCTGGCGGCGGTGTGCGTTTCGCCGGGTCCATTAACCCCAGCGCGTCGTCGAGCGAGTGAGTCACCTGCTCCGCGGCGAGTAATTTCTCCAGGTACGGCTGCTCGTCGCGGTCCGGTTGCGGCCGCCCCGCGCGGTACGTCTCGGCGATAGCCCGCACGCGATCGACGCAGCGCCGCGTATCAAGCATCTGCGAGAGCAGATCAAGCCCGGCCAGGCGCATCGGCGCCGCCTTCGCCGCCACGAGCCGCGTCGCCGACGCCAAGACGGCGGTGTCCGATGTCGACAGGATCAGCGACAGGACGCCGCGGCGCAGGTCGCTTGCCTTGCGGCTCAAAAGCGGTTCCAGCGCCGCGACCTCGTCGGCCGCGATCTTGAGACGGGTCATCGACGTCACCGCGGCTTCACGCACGCCGCCCGCCGCATCGCCGACGAGCTGTAACAACGCTCTTCGCGACTCGGCATCGATCTGGGGTTGCAGGCCGAGAATCGAGGCAACGCGCTGCCGGCACGCCGGCGACATGTCGTGCAGATAGGGCATGAGCGCGCAGGTCGGACGGTCGCCCCGGGCGATGATCATCGCATCCGCCGCCGTTTGACGCTCGACGGCGACTTTCAGCCACGGCCAGACCAGCGGCTTGAGAACTTTCGGCTTGGAGGGCAGCCGGGCATGCAGCCGGGCGAGCCTCTCGAAGAGATCTCCTGAATCCGGGGCCGGCGTTCCGCGCTGGTGCCGGCTGAACCATCCCCCACGCAGCCGGAGGGCCGGCGACTCGTCCAGATCGAGTTCCTCCTCGAACGCGTAGTCGTCGCGGATGCGAAGTTCGAGGTCCGCGTTCGCGGCGGTGGCGGCATACGTGGCGACGCGCAGATCCGAATCCTCGATCGCGGCCAGCAGCGGCTCGTAGGCGTCGCGCAGGCTCAGCATGCCGAGCATGTGCACCCCCATGAACCGCATCTCCGACTTCTTGTGCTTCAGCAGTGTCGTCGCTTGCCTGATGGCGGCGGGGCCATCATCGAAGCCGATAGACCAGAGCGCGAAGAACGCCTTCTCCGCGTCGTTTCCGCCCAGCGCTTTGGCGCGAAGCTTTTCATCGTCGAGGTATTCTGCAATCGTCTCGAGCGTGTCGCTTACATAGCCTGCGCTCTGCGAATCGAGGTGCAGCTCGAGCCACACGTCCGCCGCCCGCACCGTCGCGCTGAACCGCGCCAGCCGATTGTCCCGTATGACCCGCAGCATGTGGCGGAACGCATCGGGGTGCGCGAAATCGACCGCCTCCAGGATCGCCTGCCGCAGCCCCTCCTGCCGCTGCGCCGCCAGAAGCAGCTTCCCGACATACTCCCAGCCGTCGCGATCCGCGCTGCACAGGAGCGCCGCCGTCACATGCCGGCCCATCTGCCCGGTTTCGTGACGTCCCTCGGCGCTGGCGCGCAGGATGTCGCGAATCTCATCCGCCCGCGGGTCGCCGCGGTCGATCGCCGCCGCCAGCAGCAAGCCGACCTCCTCCGCGCCGGCGTAGGGAACGACATACGGTGCATGGGCGGCCAGCCACGGCAAATCCTCGTCCAGGCCTTCCAGCGCCTCGGTCAGTAACGTCAGAAATGCAGCCCGCGGACGGCGGAGCAGGTCGGGCCGACCCGGGGCGCGAAATGGCTTGCGCGCCCACCCGGTTTGAATCGGCAATCGCTCGTGCAGACTCCACGCCGCTTCGAACACGTCGGGAAACCGCGGGAGGAGAGTGCGTCCCAGGCTGACGAGCGCGTCGTCGGGCAGGAGCATCAACTGCTTGACGCCGTGCATTTGCATCCGCTGCGCTTGCGCGCGGCTCGCACGGCTGCCGTTCTTCTCCGAGAAGCCGATGAGCAGGCAACCGATCGAGCGGATCCGGTCCGGCAGCTTTCGCAAGCCTTCCACGCGGGCTTCGACCCACGGTTTGATCTTCCGCTTCGATTCAATCAGTCTTGCGAGTTCTTCGGTGTTCGGCATGCTCAAGCCCCTGCCAGGAACGTGAGACGCAGGAAAGTGATGCGGCTATCCGTCCCCATGCGGACGATTGCGTCGAGGTCGCGGTACTCCAGGTCGTCGATAATGACAAGATAGAGTCCGTCGGTAAACGCCTCTAGCGCCGTCGCCACTGCCGCCTCCACGTCCACCGCCGCAAGCGGCCGCTGAGGGTCGCGTCCCTCCGGGCTGATCTTGCCGCCTGCGGCGCCGCGCTCGATCTGGGTTGGAGAAAGCACGCGGTCGAGTCGCCGCACGTGTCGCCGCTCCTCGAACGCGGCAACCTCGGTGCACACGATATGGGTGATGAGGTCGCGCAGCGTGAGCGGACCACCGCCTCCGACATCATCCGGCGGCGGAATCGAGAAATCCTCGAACAAGTGCCGACGCTGCCCCAGGCTTTTGCCGCAAATTGTCAGCATGCAGGACAGCGTACCGCCGGTCTTGCCTGCAAGAAACAGGCATGTTCCGAAACGCCGCGGTGCTTCACAAAGCCCGGCGGTCGAAGTGGGCGCGGGCGATCGCAACAGACACCGTGCGACTGTGATTGCCGCTTTTCTGTGTTCACACCGGCGCACAGCGCTGGTCCGTTGCAGCCGTGCGCCCCACGTCTGACTCGGCTGGGCGATGGTGGCCGACGCAGCATCAGCTACTTGACGGTCGAATCAGCTCCCATTGGGCTACTCGCAACACTCGCACCGGCGACCGAGCAACCGGGCGGGATACCGCCGCCCATCGACACAGGCTGTCTGTCGGCTGATCACCTGGAAGCCCGCGGAAAACACACGCCCAGGACACAACAGACGCCTGAGAGAGTGAACGCGCTCTGCGAGCTGTGGGTCTGTGCAGAGCGCCAACTCTTCAAACTGCGCCCGTGGGCGCCTGCGCGTCGGTGTCGGCGATTCACCCCGCGCGGCTACGCACGTGAGATCCAATCGTTCAGCAGCGCCTCCGCCGCCTGGAAGTCCCCCGGCGGCATCGTGCGGGCGGCCACTGCCGCATAGATGCGGCGCACCCCGGCGGCGCGCAGCACCTTCGATACTTCGCAGATCGTCGCGCCGCTTACCAGCAGATTGTCTACGATGCAGATCGTCAGCCCGGCGATCCGCGGCCGCGGCGGCGTGACGAAGCAGCCTGAGACTTGCTCGAAGCGCCGCGCCCGGCTCGACGCACCGGTCTGACTCGGCGCGTAGCGATGGCGACGAATCGCCGCGCGGCGCAGCGGCACGCGCAGCCGGCGCGACAAGCCCTCGGCCAGCAGCCAGGCATGATCGCACGGCCGTTGCCAGCGGCGCAGACGGTGCATCGGCACAGGCACGAGCACGTCGACCTGCGGCCACCAGTCGCAAGCCGCCAGCCGCGCCGCCAGGCGATCGCAGAGCGGCAGCGCCACCCGCTCCTCGCCGGCGTATTTGAGCAATCGCAGCAGGCCCCGAAGCGGCGCCACGTCCGGACCCAGCCGCACGACGGCCCGGACATTCCAGAACGATTCGTGCGAACAGCGGGCGCACTCGCCCGGGCGGATCGACTCCGGCCGCATGACGCGCCCGCACCGGTCGCACGCGGGCAGCGCCTGAAGCGCATCGAGCCGCGCAGCACACCCGCCGCACAGCGGCGCTGCGCCGGAGATCCACGAGCCGCAGGCCACGCACGTTTGCGGGATCGTCGCGTCCAGCAGCCCCGCCCCCAGCGCCGCGAGCCACGATGGCAATCCGCCGCGCCCATGCGGAGGCTGCGCGCTGCATTCAGGATTCGCGGCCGGCCCCAATGCGGCTTGCGCGGGCGCCTGGGCTTGTGGCCACGCCGCGGAGCGGGCGGGCGGCTCGAAGAACGGGCCGGACACGAGTCTCTACTCCGCGGCGTTGCCGCCGGCGGCGGCCGGCGGCTCAAAGGGCTCCGCCCGCGCCTGGCCGGCGGCGTCGATCTGGATCCGGCGGATGCGGAGCTCCGCGTCGTCGAGGATTTTGCGGCACTGCGCCGCGAGCGACATGGCCTCCTCGTAGCGCGCCACGGACTCTTCGATTCCCAGCTCGCCGGATTCCATACCCTCGACGATGGCCTCCAGCCGCTGCATCGCCTCTTCGAATCGGACGGGTTTTTTGGACATATTCGTAGCAGACCTGCTCTGGCCGCGGATGAGTCTCGCGAAGGCGCGACGCGGCGGATCGCGCGGCGGCACTCCGCGCCGGCGTCAGCGCGGCAACGACTCGGCCCACGCCGCCACCGCTTCCAGGCCCTCGTTTCGCAGCGCACTCACCGCCCAGATCGGCCGATCGTCTTCCAGCGACTCGCGCAGCTCCTGGATCGTTCGATCCGCACCGTCCAGATCGGCCTTGTTCACGGCGAATGCGTGGGCGACCTCGACGACGCCGGCCTTCTGGAACTGCACCGTGTCGCCTGCCCCCGGCATGAGCACCAGCAGCACGCGGTCCGAAAGCGTGCGCACGTCCACGTCGTTCTGACCCGCGCCCACCGTCTCCAGCAGAATGAACTCGAACCCGGCCGCCCGCAGCAACGCCACGATGCGATCGCAGTTCGGGGCCAGTCCGCCGGATTGACCGGCGGAGGACAGACTGCGCACATACAGCCCGTCGTCCGGCTCGGTGGACATCATTCGCAAGCGGTCGCCCAGCACGGAGCCGCCGGAGAGCGGACTGGTCGGGTCGACCGCGACCACCGCGACGCGATGCTGCCGCCCCCGGAGCGTGCGCGCCAGCTTGCCGATGAACGTGCTCTTGCCGACGCCGGGCGCACCCGTAACCCCCAGCACGATCGCGCTGTGCGGCGTCGCGCCGGGCAGCCTCAGTTCCGCCGCGCGGCCCTCCACGATGAATGTAATCGCCCGCGCCACGCCGGCGATCGTGCTGAGCGCCGGCGGCGCTTCGCGGTGCCGCGCAGCCTGTTTGCGAAGGGCCAGTTCGCGGACCACCTCGACAATCGTGTTCATCGGCGTACCGGGGTTGAAAACCCCTGCGCAGCCCGCGTCGCGCAGCGGCTGTTTGTCCTGCTCCGGAATGATGCCGCCGACGATCAGCGGTGTGTCGCCGATACCCGCTTCGCGGCAGAGCCGGACGACTTCCGGAATGATCGTCATGTGCGCGGCGGAGAGCAGGCTGATGCCCAGCACGTCGACGTCTTCCTGCAGCGCGGCATGCACGGTCGCGGCGGGCGTCTGCCACAGACCGGTGTAGATTACGTCCATGCCTGCGTCGCGCAGGTTGCGGACGATCAGCTTGGCGCCGCGGTCATGGCCGTCGAGGCCGATTTTCGAGATCAGAACGCGGACGGGACGACTCATTGCGGCTCCGAGGTTCAGGCAGACCGGGGCGCGACGCGCCCGACGTGCGGATTCGTGCATTCGCCTGCCGCGGGGCCGCCGCGGCAGGAGCGATTGCGCCACTTTACTCGCTGAGTGCCGCCTGACAACCGCCCGCGAATCGGGCGTCACCGCTTGTGCGGCCGCGCCGCGCTGCGGACCAGATCGAACCGGCATCGGGGCGGCGTGGGAGCGAGCCGGGCGCCGCCCGTCCGGCTCACGCGGCGGGCGCGCCACCCCCGGGGGGCGTGCCGGCCTCCGGCGAATTCCGAACACGGGCTTGAGTCTCAGCCGCGGATCAGCCGAGAATACGAAGGGTCGCATCGTATCGCCCCGCGATCCGCCGGTTGGCCTGTCTCCTGCGTTGTTCTTTTCTTAATCCGCGGCGGAATTCGACCAGACGCCGCCGATCAGACAGTTTTTGACGCTCCGCAAACGAACCGACGGCCTCGCCGGAGCGTCACAGGAATAGCGGGCCGCGCCGCCCGCGGGTTGTCAGATGCGGTCGCGCAAACCGATCATCGGCCTCTGCGGCGGCATCGGGGCCGGGAAGTCGCTGGTCGCCGCGGCCTTTGGCCGGTGCGGGTGCTGTGTCATCGCGTCTGACGAGCTGAATCGCCAGGTGCTCTCGCGGCCGGATGTACTGGCGGAGTTACAGCGCTGGTGGGGCCCGAGCGTCGTGGGGCCGGACGGGCGCGTGGATCGGTCGCAGGTGGCCCGGATTGCGTTTGGCGACCCGGCCCAGCGGCGGAGGCTTGAATCGCTGACCCACCCCTTGATTGCCCAATTGCGAGCGGATATGATCGCAATAGCTGTAGAGGATTCGGCGGTTAGAGCCATCATTCTCGATTCCCCGCTCCTGTTCGAAAGCAGCCTCGATCGACAGTGCGACGCGGTTGTTTTTGTCGATTCCCCCGAGGATCAGCGGATCGGTCGGCTGCAGCGGGAGCGCGGCTGGGACGCACAACAGTTGCGCGATCGGGAGCGCTGGCAGCTGCCGCTGGAAGAGAAGCGGCGGCGCAGCGGTTATGTAGTTCGCAACGATGGTCCGCCGCGCGATGTCGATGTTCAGGTGCTCGCGATTTTGGACGGCCTGACTTTCGGGCGACCCGCCTCGCAGTAGTTCGCATGGCACGATCCGCGGCCGGGGCCGACGTTGCTCCCGTCGCGGCGCATGTCCGAAGTACCCACATGGAGCCAGATCATGGCGAAGATGCCGGCCCGTCCGCGCGGGAAAAAGCGGCTGCAGGACGTAATGGAGAGCATCCCGGAGGACGCCGTCGAAGCGCCGCGGTCCGACGCGGACGAGAGCGCGGAGCCGCAATCGGCGTTCGTTCCGACCGAAGCCCCTGCGGCGCCTGCGCCGCGCGCCGCGGCCCCGCCGGTGGAAGACGATGATCGCCCCGGCGACAAGATCGGGCGGCGGATGCAGGCCGGCTTCGACGAGGGACCGGGCCTGGATCGCGAGACGCATGAGAAATATGAGAAGGTCAAGCGCGGCGACCTGCACATCACCGACCTGCAGAAGATGACGGTGGTCGAGCTGCACGAGGTCGCGAAGAAGGAGGGGATCGAGGAATACGTCGGCCTGCCCAAGCAGGACCTGATCTTCCAGATTCTGAAGCGCCGCATCAATCAGAACGGGCTGCTGTACGGCGAGGGCGTGCTGGAGATTCTGCCGGACGGTTTCGGCTTCCTCCGCAGCCCGGAATACAACTACCTGCCGTGCCCGGACGACATCTACGTCAGCCCGTCGCAGATTCGCCGGTTCGGCCTGCGCAACGGTCACGTCGTCGCCGGCCAGATTCGCCCGCCCAAGGAGAGCGAGCGCTACTTCGCGCTGCTGCGGGTCGAGGCGATCAACTTCCAGACGCCCGAGGCGGTGACCGAGAAGACCAACTTCGAAGACCTGACGCCGCTGCACCCCAACAAGCGCGTGTTCCTCGAAACCGGCAAGGGCGAGGTCAACATGCGCATCGTCGATCTGGTTACGCCGATCGGCTTCGGTCAGCGCATGCTGATCGTCGCGCCGCCGCGCACCGGCAAGACGGTGCTCATGCAGAAGATGGCCAACGCCATCAGCACCAATCACACGGACGCCAAGGTCATCATCCTGCTGATCGACGAGCGGCCGGAAGAAGTGACCGAGATGCAGCGGGCCACCAAGGCCGAGGTGGTCAGCAGCACGTTCGACGAGCCGGCCAGCCGCCACGTGCAGGTGGCGGAGATGGTCATCGAAAAGGCCAAGCGGCTGGTCGAGTACGGCCACGACGTGGTCATTCTGCTCGATTCCATCACGCGCCTGGCGCGCGCCTACAACACCGAGATTCCGCACTCCGGCAAGATCCTCACCGGCGGCGTCGACGCCAACGCCCTGCAGAAGCCCAAGCGCTTCTTCGGCGCGGCCCGCAACATCGAAGAGGGCGGCAGCCTGACGATCATCGGCACGGCCCTGGTCGACACGGGCAGCAAGATGGACGAGGTGATCTTCGAAGAGTTCAAGGGCACCGGCAACAGCGAACTGCACCTCGACCGCCGCCTGGTCGACAAGCGCATCTGGCCGGCGATCAACATCGCGGCGTCGGGCACGCGCAAGGAGGAGCTGCTGCTGGATCGCAAGGAGCTCGAGAAGATCTACATGCTCCGCCGGGTGCTCAGCGACATGAACCCGGTCGAAGCGGTCGAGCTGCTGCGCACGCGGCTGGAGAAGTGCGAGACGAACGGCATCTTCCTGATGACGATGAATCTGGCGTAAGCGCCGGAACTCGCTCGGCGTCCGCACGTCCGGCGCTGAGCCCGCGATCGTCCGTGCGCAGCATCCTCGCGTAGCCGCGAACGTCGGAGGTTCGGAAGCCGCTCCCAGCGGCGCGACATGCGCCGATGAACTGCGGGGCGCGAGCTCGCCGAAGCGATGGTTCTGGGGAGCGCCGCACACGCCCCAACCGCAAGTCAAATGGCTCGGATAAGTCCAGACGTTCGTAACAGCGGCTTCCGAAACGGGGCCTTTTCGGCTACGTTCTGCGATCACGCCTGCAGGGCCGAATGCGGGCGCGATACCTCTCCGTCTACGGCGTTTGCTCAACATCTATTGGAGCGAGCATGCCTACGTCGCCGCACGTGTGGATCGTCGTTGCGGTGGCCTTCGCCGCAAGCGTCCGGGCCGGCTCGAATCCCGCCGTCGCGCAGCCTCAAGGCTGTGCACCCGCGCCGACCGGCATGGTCGCCTGGTACAGCGGCGATCTGTGCGGACCTGAAGACCTGCTCGAGAGTCACTCCGGGAGTTACCTCGGCTTCCCGATCTGTCCGCTCGGCCCCAAGGTCGGCAGCGGCGCGATGGCGTTTCTTGCCGCGCCGCCCACATACTTCACGGTGCCCGACGACTGCGAACTCAACCCGCGCTCTGACGGGTTTTCGATCGACGTCTGGATCAACACACTCGCCGGCGGCGTGGCGCCGATCGTCGAAAAACTCGGACCGGCCGGCAGCGCAGGGGGCTACTCCCTCTCGCTGCAGGACGGCGTACCGACATTCGCCGTTTGCGATGCGAGCATCTGTTTGCCCGCCGTCCAGGGTGCTTCTCCCGTCAACGACGGCGCTTGGCACCTGCTCGCCGCGACGCTCACGCGCGGCGGAGGCGCCAGTGCCCAGCTTGATCTATATGTAGACGGGGCCCTCGCGGCTTCACTCGCCGCACCGTCGCTCGGACCGGTCGAGAACACCGACGACCTGCACGTCGGCGCCGCGCCGTCCCACGGACCCGTTACGCTGGTCATGACGGGCTTGCTCGACGAACTCGAGTTCTTCTCGCGGGCGCTGAGTGCGTCTGAAATCGCGGCACTCTACGCCGCCGACGCCGCAGGAAAGTGCCGCAACCTCTGCGTGCCGACGGCCGATTGCGCCTTCGCAGACGAGAACGTCGCCTTCGGCGGAATCGACGACGCATTCAGCGGCGGCGCCGAGCCGGCTGTAGCGGGAGCGGAACTGGCGGCGCTTTGCGCGGGCGGCGTGAACTTCGACGTGCTGGGGTCCAATCAGTCGATCTGTCACACGTTCTCGGGGCTGCCGTCGAACATCGCGGCGGCCACGCTGCAGGTGCGCCTGCGTGCCGCCTCCAACGGTGCCTGCGACGACTCGCTCGCGTTGCAGGTGATTGGCCCGGGCTTCGTCTGGGATCGGCGCATCGGCACCGGTGGCGATCCGCAGTTTCAATGCGACGACACGGCGGGCCTGCTTGGTTGCCCGTGGACGCCTGGCCGCACGCGAACGATCTGCCTCGATCTGGCCGCGCTGCCCAACGCGGACGGGACTACGACGAACCTGCTCGCTTATGTCAATGCGACGCGGCAGCTGGATGTGCGCGTCGAGGATGACACCGGCGTCGATTACGCGCGGTTGTGGTACACGATGTGCCCGCCCTGCGTAAACCCGCCCCCAAACATGGCGGCGTGGTGGCCGCTCGACGAAACCAGCGGACGCGTGGCTTACGACATCGCCGGTGGAAACGACGGCGTGTACGTCAACGACCCTGAGCCTACCGCCGGGGTCGTCGGCGGCGCGCTGCGCTTCCTGCCGTGCGATTTCGTGAACGCCGGGTCCAGCTTCAACATGCCTCTTGGGGGGTTTTCATACGACTACTGGTTCCGTTGGTTCCCCGGCAATCTTCAATCCTGCCCGAACGATCTTCCGATCTTCGGCATCGCCCGCGGCATCATTCACAAGGGCTATCACCAGGCGAGCGATCACTGGCACTCGGTCGCTCAACCGGGAAACGGCGCGAGTCAACACCCCGACTATGCCGGCTTGGTCGACGATCTGCACCCTAACCACCTGTTCTCTCCCGCCGCGACTGATGTCCACCACTCCACGTGGGCGCACGTCGCCGTCACGCGCGAGAACGGCATCTTTCCGAATGGAACGAAGATGTACGTCAACGGCGTGCTCGCCAAGCAGCAGACGTCGGTCGCGTACAGCTTCGCCGGCAATGTCGAGCCGTTCCTGATCGGGCACCACCTCATCGGTGAAGTGGATGAGGTCGAGGTTTTTCACGGGGTCCTGAGCGCCGCCGACATTGCAGCCATTTGCAACGCCGGGCCGGCCGGAAAGTGCAAACACTCCTGCCGCGCGGCGTATGATCGATTCTGCGCCGGGGAGACCGAGATCGCCGTACCCGTTGAGCTCTGCAACTACTCAAGCTCGCCCCAAACATATTTCCTGCACTTCGAGGGCCTGCCAGCCGCGCCCGCGACACCGTGCAGCGGGCCGCCGGTCACCAGCTTTCTGCTCTTCGGCGGCGATCATGTCACCGTCCCGGCACAGACCTGCATACAGGTCTCCCTGCTGCTCGGCCGTCCCGCCGGACTTCTGCCGGGGCAGCAGGCGTGCTACAGAGTCTCAGCGGCCAACCTCGCAACCGGGCAAACGACCGAGCAGACGTCGACGGTCGGGCGCTCCTCGAAGTGGTGCGTGCATCTGCTTTCGAGCACACCTCCGATGCCGCCCCACTCCACCGCGCCGATCTCGTTCGTGGTCACGAACACGGAGGATCCCAGCGGCGTTCTGGCGCTGTCGATCGCGGCCGCACCATCCGGCGGGAGCATGGGAGGCGCCCCGGTCAGTCTCAACGGTCTGCAACCCGGCACTCCGCTCGAGTTGGAAGTTTCGGTTCCGCTCGGGCAATCGACTACGCTGACGGTTGACGTGCAATTCGAGTCCCACGCGGCATTTCAACCCATCGACCTGGTGCTCAGCGCCGACGAGGATGACGACGGCGTGCCGGAACCGCTTTGCGCCGCCCCGCTTCGCAGCGTCTATCGCCGTCCCTGGTCAGACGGATTCGACACCTATCCGACCGGCGGCGAGATGCACGGCGTCGGCGGATGGCGCGGCTGGGACGGCGACCCGGCCGCCGGCGCGCTGGTCAGCAATGCGCAGGTACGGAGCGCTCCGAATTCAGTCGCGATCGTCGGCGCGAGCGACCTGGTGCAGGCGCTCGATGATTCTACGTCCACAGGTTGGGACTGCGCGATGTGGATGTTCGTCCCGTTTGACTTTCAGTCGAATTGCGACGGCGCCGGGCACTGCGGCTCGTATGTGGTTCTGTTGAATCGCTACGCCGAAGGCGGACCGAACAACTGGTCGGTGCAGCTCCACGCCGATTCGATCACCAACCAGTTCATCCGTGACGGCCAGTCGCCGGCAGCGCTGCCCCTGGTTCGCGGGCGATGGGTTGAGCTTATGATCCGCATCGACCTGCTTCACAACCGGTTTCGCGTCTTCTACGACGGCCAGCCGCTGGGAGAGGCTGCGTCGTGGACGGATGACTTGCTCGGCGATCCGGGCGGCGCGCCGCCGGAGTTGCGCCTCGCCGCTCTCGATCTGTTCGCCAACGGTTCGTCGGTCGTGTTCTACGACGAGGTGCGCTTGTCCCCGTACGAGGTGCCGACCTACCGTCCCGGCGACGTGAACTGCGACGGCGTGATCGACTTCTTCGACATCGACGCTTTCATCCTGGCACTGTTCGATCCAGTGGACTACGCCGCAACTTACCCGGACTGCGATGTTAGCAACGCCGACCTGACCCAGGACGGCGCCGTGGACTTCTTCGACATTGATGCGTTCATCGCCTGCCTGTTCGGAGCCTGCCCGTAGCGGCGCCGCGCGCCGCATCACGCCGTAAACAGCGCTTCGCCGCACAATCACGGCTTTGCCGAATGGCAACGCCGCGCCGCACCGACCGGCGCGCCGCTACACTCCACCATGGTGGCCGAAGGCGACTTATCGATCGCCTGCTGCTACCCGGAGCGACGTATGCTGCAAACGATCCCACAACCTTACGCAAGCTCTGAGGCTGTACGCGAAGCGGCGCTTGGGCGGCTGCGATGCCGCGCGGTCGGGGCCTTGGCTGCGGCCGCGATGTCCGCTTCCGCTTGCGTCGGCATCGCGCTGGCCGGCGATTGCCAGCTCATCCCCAACGGCAGCTTCCACGACGGCCTGCTGGGCTGGCAGGTCGAGGTCGTGCAGGACGATCCCTCCGGCGATGCGGCGGCCGGTGCGAGCGCGGCGCTCTTCGACGGCTCGACCTACGGCGATCCGCCCGTTTTCGACTCGGCGACCCTCGCGATCTCCGCCTCCGCCCTTGCCGGGCTGAATGGGCAGACCGGCAGCGCCGGCGTCGAGCTCGTGGCCCGGACGAGTGCGACCGCCGCGCAGCGCTATCTCCGCGTCCGCCGCGGCGGCGGGTTCGAGTTTCAGTTCCAGGGCCGCGCCGCGCGCGAGATTCGCGTTGCGTTCGAGGTCGCGACCGGCGACGGGCGCCTGGCCGAAACCGTGTTGTATTCGAACGCATCAGACGGCGACGAAGCCTGCGAACCGGGCCTGTCGGTGCTCGGCACGTTCGACGCACTGGAGCCGCGCTTGCAGGTCGATCTGGCCGCGGCGGGCATCGGAGTCGGCGAAGCGGTCGAGGTGCGGGTGCGCGTTCGCGTCGCGGCCAAGACGCTGGCGGACTGCCAGTTCCTGGTGAACCAGGCGTTCCTGATCGTGGACGAGTTCGAGTTCTGCCCGACGCGACTCGGGCTGGGCGATCTGAACTGCGACGGCGTCATCGACTTCTTCGACATCGAGCCGTTTCTGCTGGCGCTGTTCGACCCGCCGCAGTACACCGCGATCTACTCGTTCTGCGACATTCTCCGGGCCGATCTGACCGGCGACGGCAGCGTGGACTTCTTCGACATCGATCCGTTCGTCGAGTGTTTGTTCGGCGCCTGCCCCTGACGCGCCGCCGCTCCGGTCTACTCGTCGCCAAACCGGTCATACGTCCGCCGATCGACCGCCGCCGCCGCATCCAGCAGCGGCCGCAGGTCGATCGGCGTTTTCTGAATAAACGTCAGAAAGTCGCGGAAGTGCGCCCGCGGCACGTCCAGGTCGCCGTCGGAGTAGTTCCGCCACTCGGCGGTGTCGAAGAAGAAAAGCACTTCCTGCCCCTCGACGTCCTTTCCGAGCGTCGTGAGCTGCCGTTGCGTCAGCTCGATCTCGGTCTGATGCGTCGCCAGGTTCCCGAGCGACGTAAAAATGACATCGACGTTGTATCGCGGCGAGACAGCCAGCACGCGCAACCGCGACTCGACGCCATAGAAGCGCGTCAGCGCCGCCAGCACGCTCTGCTCGACGCACGCAGCGTCGGCTTTGCCCTTCAACACGTCGATCACGGCGTCTTTGGGATAGCGCCGCAGCGTGACCGCACCGAAGTAAGGCTCTTCCGCCGCCTGCCTGGCGTCGCGCAACAGCGCCGTGAGGAACGCACCCGGTCCATGCACCGCGTTGGCCGCCAGCGCCAGCCGCCGCCCGCGCAAGTCGGCGAATGACCGCTCCGGAGCTTCCGCGGCGACGACCAGCGCCACCGCCGCGCCGGGCACGCCCGGCGCATCGTCCGCCTCGCCGATCGTCCGCGGCCGTGCGGGCAGCGCATAGGCCAGCGGAACCGCGCCGTCGCCGGGAGCTCGCGCCAGCCAGTTCGCGATCAACAGGTAGTCGAATACGTGGCACAGGGCCATCTGCTGCCGACCCGCCGCGATTCCCTGATAGAGCGGCTCCACACGTTCGAACAAATCGGCATCGCCGCGGATGTCGGTCTCGCGCTGCACCAGGTCGATGAACGGCTGCACCGCACTCAGCACTTCCTCCGGCTCGCGCGTGCGAAACGTCGAGCGACCCACCCCGACGCGGATCGTGACTTCTTTCGGCGCCAGCGGCGGCGGCTCGGCAAACGGCGCAGCGTCATTCAGCAGCGGAACATCCGCCGCGATGCGGGCCTCCGCCGGCCGCGGCGGCAGCGGCGGCCGCTCGAACGCCGGCGGCGCGGTTCGTGGGTCGAGCCAGCGGTCGATCAGCCGCAGGTCGGCGCCGCGCCGCTGCGCGTGGCGCTCAAGCGCATCCCGCGGCGGCGGCATGCGTGCGATCGTGGTGTCGTAGCGCACGGCGGATGCACCTGACAGGGCCGCCGAAGTCGCCGGCTGCGTCGCGGCTTCGCTCCCCGGCGCGGCGACGCCGCGATCGGCATCCGCGGCACGGCAGCCAAGCGCGTGCAGCGCGAAGAACAGCGCCGGCAGCAGCGCGATGCGGGCGCACACGCGCGCCGGGCCCGGCCGCGCGGCCGCTGCGCCGCGCGCCGCATTGCTAAGAAGCGCTGCGAGGGATGTGCGATGTGCATTCCCGCGTGGGCGAGTCTCAATAGCCATACACCGTCTCGCGATCGGCCGTCACACGGCGTAGTTTCGCCGCCGCGTTGTGGTAGTTGAACGCCGCCGTCTGATTCTGAATCTTCGCGAGCATGTCGAGCGCGATCGCCGTGACGACCGCGGATGCCGGCGTCAGCTCGCGGCTGTACGCCTGGCGCGCGGCGTCGTAGTGCTCGGCGGCGGTCTGGCGGGCCCGCTCGGCTTTGAAGCATGTGGCCAGCGACCGCTGCGCGTCGATGGCGGTCACTTCGATTTCGAGCGTGATCAGTTCCTCGACCTGGCGCTGAAACGCCAGCGAAGCCTGCTCCAGGCCGAGGGCCTCGCGCAGCCGTCCGCGCCGCGCCGGGTCGTACAGCGGCACGTCGATGATGACGCTCGCCAGCAGCCCGTCGATCGCGCCGAGGATCGTGTTGTTGTTGCCGTCGATCCGCGCGAAGCTGCTGCCGAAGATCACGTTCGGCGACCAGCCCGCCTTTGCGAACGCCGTTTGCTGCCGGCGAATCTCTGCGAACAGGTCGATCTGCTGCGCCTCCGGCCGTCGCACAAACCCGGCCGCGATCTTTGCGTATGCACCCGCGATGTCCGTCGCACTGGCGGCCGGCGGCAGCGTCGTCTGTGCCAGCAGCGGCGGCCGGTCGCGCGGCCGCCCGACGGCCTGACACAGCGCGGCGTACGCCTGCGCGCGGCCCGCCTGCACCGCCATGCGCAACTGCTCAAGCTGGTTTACGAAGTAATCCGCCTGCAGCGCGTCGAGATTGCTGGAGCGCAGCGAGCCGCGCCGGTTCAACTCCCCGGCGACCTGTCGAAAAACCCGCAGCCGCCGGACGGTGTCTTCCAGCGTGCGATCGATGTCGCTGGTGAGGCACACGAGGTGGTAGTAGGTGGCGACGTCGAAACAAACGCTGTCCTGCAGCCGCAGCACTTCCAGCCGCTTGATCGCGGCGAACGCCTGTGCCTGTTTCAGGCCGCTGGTGCGCTTGCCGCCGGTCGAAAGAATCTGCGCGGCCGAGACGGCGTTGGCGATGTTGTACGCCCCGGTGATGGGGACGTTGAGCGTGGCCAGGCCGAACACGTCGGCCTCGTAGTTCAGGTCGTTGTCGTACGCGATGGCGGCGAAGGTGTATCGCAACTGCGGCAGCCACAGCGCTTTGACCTGATCGACCAGGCCGCGGGCCGCCTCGGCTTCAAAACGGGCCACATCGAGGCTGGCGTTGTAGTGGATCGCCGCCTGCATCAGGTCGTCTAGGCTGTAGCAATGGTCCGGCCCGAACTGCGGCGGCGGCGGGAACGCGGCCGGCGGCGCGGATCGCGGCGCTGCACAGCCGGCGAACGCGACTACGCACAAAGTCATGACCGCCGCGCCGCCGCCGCGGCGCGTCGAGCGCACGCGCGTCACGGCGATTTCGGCGGGGGCGGCGGGGCCGGAACGTCATCCGCCTCGCCGACGACGATGCGCTCCGCCTGCAGCGCCTGCGCGGGTTTCTCGGTCGTGCCGAACACGGTCGCGCGGATGCGCAGCGTCTCGGCCACTTTCAGGCCGATCGTGTCGCCGCCCGCGCCGCCGGCCACGCCGTAGTCGGCCGGCTTCACGTCGAACTCGGTGCGGACGCGGAGCAGGTCGCCCTTGGTGCGGCGCTGCGTCACCGGCGTCTCCGGCAGGTATGCCAGACTCGCCGCCGCCCGCAGCGGCAGCGTCTTGCCGCGAATCGTGCACGTACCGATCAGCGTGCCGCGCACGGTGGTCGTCGCGCCGCGATCGGCCGCTGCGGCCGGCTGAGGCGCGACGCCCTCCAGCCGCTCGATTTGCACGATGATCTCCGGGGCGTTGCTGGCGTCGAGCCACTCCGCGCTGCGCATGATCTTGTCCCGCAGTTCGATGCCGGTGCGCAGATCCTCGACCCGCAGCCGGAACGCTCCGCGGAACGACGCAAAGTCGGCGGGATCGACGCCCATCTCGCCGGTGACGCGGTTACACACGGCGGCGAAGTCCTCGAGCGGCGCTTCACTCAGGCACGTGACCTGGTTGTTTCCCGGGCGCGGGTCGAGATAGAACGTGCGAACCTGCGCTGCCGCCGGGGAAGCGCCGAGCGCGCACGCAAGCAGCGCCGCGGTGCGAAGGTCGATCAAGCCCCCGGCGACCGGGCGACATGCTGAAGACGATGCCCGCATCGGGTGAACCCTCGATAGCGAAAGATGGATGGCCTGTCTCGCCGCTTCTCTTATGTTGCCGGGCGGCGCGCGCATTGCAAGCCGCCTTGTCGTCGCATTTACAATCGATTGACAGAACTGTGCGACGCAACCCGCGGGCGCCACGGAGTGGCGAGGCCGGGCGATCGGGCATCTGGCGACGGGCGCGGTCGTCGCGTGCCGGGGCTAATCGCGCCAGCCTTCCGCCCCTACCAACCGCACGAACCGGCACTTGATCAACTCTCGCCGCTCGAAGCCCGCCTCGGTCCGCCGCACGCGCACCAGCGTCTGGTCGTCCTGCGGGCCGATCGGAACGACGAGGGTTGCACCCGGCGCGAGCTGCGCGCACAGCGTGGGCGGCACTTCGGGCGCGCCGGCCGTCACGATGATCCCGTCATAGGGCTGATGCTCCGGCCAGCCCAGCGAACCATCGCCGCACCGGAATTGGACGTTTCGCAGTCCAAGCTCCTGCAACCGGTCGCTCGCCGCCGTCATCAGGCCCAGATGCCACTCGATCGTGAACACTTCCCGAGCCAGGTGCGACAACACGGCCGTCTGGTAGCCCGACCCGGTGCCGACCTCCAGCACGCGCGCATGCGGGCCGATCAGCAGCGCCTCGCTCATCAACGCAACCATATACGGCTGAGAAATCGTCTGGTGGCACGCGATCGGCAGGGCTTTGTCGGCGTAAGCCTCGTTGCGAAGCTCGGTGGGAACGAAACGCTCGCGCGGAACCCGGCGGATCGCGGCGAGTACGGCGGCCGAGCGAATCCCGCGGGCGGCCAGTTGGTCCGAGATCATCTGCTCCCGCGCGGCGTCGTCGGCCGCTTCGGGACGGGGATCGTGCATCGCTGCGTATCGTACCGCGCCGCACCCGCCGCCGTCGCCGACCCGCCACGCGCGGTGCACCCGGCGCGGAGACGGCGCGGTTGGGCTTGGCGGCGCCAATGCGGCCAGCGGCGACCGATGCGGATCGGCTTTTCTTTCGGTGGGCGCGGCGGAACCGCAGGCGGAGTGCCTGATCGCGTTTCAGCGGCCTCGTCAGCAGTGATTACGGGAATGGAATTGCGTGGCGGCGGTCAGCTCAGAACAGCCATCACCTCGACGAACGAGTTGCGGCCGCCGTTGAGCAGGCACTGATAGTAGGCATACCAGCGCACCCCCACGTATACGTACGTCGCGAGCAGCATCCAGCAGCCCAGCTCCGACATGCGGTGGTGCCGCAGCAGCAGCAGAATCGTCGTGCCGAACGTGAGCAGGCCGAACTTGTAGGCAATCAGCACGTGGTCGGCGTGGCCGAGAAACGACGCCGCGATCGGATTGAGCTCGACAAAGTGCCCGTGGGCCGATTCGATCAGCGTGAATCCCAGATCGAAGACATTCAGCACCCACACGGCGGCCAGCGCCAGCAACACGCGACGGGCGCGCGTCAGCCAGGGGAAGTGCGCGGCCAACACAGCCGCACCGCCATCGGCCGGCGCCGGCACGGTGCAGGCGGCCGGCGGGCTGGCGCTGCCGAGCGCTTCGAACGGTCTGGTAATCGCAGACGAGTCGGCGCCGCTGCGGCCGCCAAGCGACGAACCGCCCGCCGCACTCAGCTCGCGGAGTTCCGCGACCTGACCCGCGGCGAGGCCGGCGGATTGCTCCGCAGCGACTCGTGCGGGGCGTGATCGCGCGGCGATCGTTGCGGAATAGGTAGCCACGCCCTACCTATCGGCAATTCCCCTTTGCGCATTATTAATTCCGAACACCCGCGCGCAGCGCGGAGAATATCAGCCGCACACGCCGCGCGCTACGGCGCGGCGGCGGGGCGCTCGGCGGGCGCCGTGCCGGTGGCGGGTTGCGATGCAGCGGCTTCCGCGAGCGACTCGACGTCGGCGGCGTACTCCGACTCAAACGCGTAAAGCTCGTGCGGGGCCGGTTCGAGCGTGGCGTCGGCAACGACGTGCGTGCCGTCGGCACAGGTAAGGTTCAGACTGACGACGCGACGCGCCGGCCGCAGTGCCGCTTTCCGCGCGCGAACCGTGCCGCCGGAGAAGTCGGTGCGGCCGCGAAGCGCGCCGACGGTCTGCACCAGGAATCCGCGCACGCCGCCGGGAGCCACGGCCTGTTCGCCGAGCGGCTCGTCGAGAATCAGGTAGATGAGAAAATCGCGCGGGCCGTCTTCAGCGCCCGGCAGGGGAAATGCCAGCAGCCAGCGCTGCCGGCCCTCGCGCTGATCCCAGAAGCCCCAGCGGCTGGCGAGCCGCAGCGTCTGCTGCGAGGTCGGTGCGAAGGGCTGCTGCAGCGTGGCGCTCACGGTCGGCTGCTGGCATCCGGATGCGAGCGCGAGCAACGCGGCCGCGAGCGCGACCGCCAGTCGAGAGTTTCCATGCATGCCCCCTAGCGTAATTCGGACCGCGCGAATCGACCAGTTTCGTTCGCGCGATTGGCCGGCGCCCGGCCCGCGGCTATTCTAGCGCCGGCCGAAGTCCCGTCCCGTCCAACTCCTCGCCGCGGCGCGTGTCCATTGGCGCGTGGCGGCGGAGATGCGTGCAAGGAGCCGGTGCGTGCCGCGATCGACGATCAGCAAGAAGCTGCAACTGGCGCGGGCGTGGGTGTCGCGCAGCCCGGTCTGGTGTTCGTGGCAGGTCAACTACAAGTGCAATTTCAAATGCGGCTTCTGCAACTACTGGATCGACCCGATGGGCGACCAGCCGGAGATGACGCCGGCGGATTTCCAGATGGGCGGCCGCAAGCTCAGCGAGCTGGGATCGCTGATGATCAGCCTGGCGGGCGGCGAGCCGTTCATTCGGCACGACATGGTCGAGATCGTGTCCGTCCTGTCGCAGTGGCACTTCCCGTTTGTGACGACCAACGGCTGGTTCATCACGCGCGAGCTCGCGGGCGAGCTCTTTTCGGCGGGGCTGTGGGGCGTCTCGGTCAGCATCGATTACGCGGACGCCGCGCGGCACGACCAGCGCCGCGGCATGCCCGGAAGCTTCGATCGGGCGCTCGCCGCCATCGAGCACTTCGGCGCGGCCCGCCGCCACGCGCACCAGCGCGTCAACTGGATGAGCGTGTTGATGGAGGACAATCTCGACCAGATCGAGCCGATGATCCGCATGGCGGCGGAGCGCGGCGCGTACTTCATGGTGCAGCCCTACGGCGTGCGAAAAACCGGCAGCAAGCGCTTCCTGCGAGGTAGCGAAGGCAGCGTCGGCGACTATCTGCTGAAGCTGCGGTCGCGCTATCCGAACTTCCTGAGCAACCCCTACTTCCTCTCGCGCTTCGACGACGCATTCAACGGCGGCGTGCCCGGGTGCAAGGCCGGCCGCGGCTTCTTCAACATCGACAGCACAGGCGACATCGCCGTGTGTGTCGAGGAGCGCGAACACCCCGTCGCCAACCTCTTCCGCGACTCGCCGCAACAGATCGTCCGCGCCCTGCGCGGCGACGAAACGCCCAGCCGCTGCACGGCCTGCTGGTACAACTGTCGCGGCGAAATCGAGAGTCTTTACAACCCGCTCGGCGTGATCAAGAGCCTGCCGACGTTTCTGGTCGATCGCGGACGCGCGCCCGCGCTGCGCTAGCGTGACGGGTCAAGGGCCGAGCTGCGTGGGTGGGGCCTCATGGGTGGCGCGGGCATTCTGCCCGCTGCGTCAGCAATGACGGGGGCGTACCACCCGCCGCGTCCACAACCACGGGCGGGCAGGATGCACACCCCACCCACATCAAGATCCAAGTGATGTGACACACCACACTTGTCGCGGGCCGACCCGCGCGCCGGCGTCAGACGCCGACGGCCATCGCCTTCGTGCTGTTGCCGCACAGGTCGCCGTGACCCGCCGCACGCCACAGGGCCAGATGTGCCGCCGCGGCGCGACCCCAGTCGAACCACGCGCCGCGGGCCGCACCGCGGCGGATCAGCCGCTGCCGCAGCGCCGCGTCGCTGAGGACACGGTCGATCTGCTCCGCCCACGCGGCGGGCTGGTCCTCGCACGTGGCGGCGCCGCTTCCAATCGTCTCAAGCACGCCGGCCGCGCGCGACGCGACCACCGGGCACCCGAGCTGCATCGCTTCCACCAGCGGCAGACCGAACCCCTCGAAGCGGCTCGGGAAGACCAGCAGCGTCGCGGCTTGATACAACTCCACGAGCCGGACCTGCGGCACACAGCCCAGGAAGTGAACGCGCGGCGCGACCCCGAGCCGCCGGGCCAGGGCCCGCAGCTCGGCCTCGCGCTCGGAGAGAATACCGGTCAGCACCAGGTGCTCGCGCCGCCCGCGGGCCGCAAGTTCGGCCAGCGCCGCGAGCAGCATCTCATGATTTTTGTGCGGCCAGTCGGCCGCCGGGTAGAGCATGAACCCCGCGCCGTGCCACGGCGTCGTCGCCGCTTCGCGCGCGGGCGCCGCGCGGGCGGCGCTCAGTTCCTCCGCCGTGAATCCGCCGGCGGGAATGACGTGCGTGCGCTCCGGCGCGGCCCCGCAGTGTTCGATCAGGCCCGCCGCGCTACAGCGCGAGTAGGTAATCACCGCGTCGGCCAACTGGACTGATGCCGGAATGCGCTCGCGTCGCCACGCGAGCTGTTCGTCGGAAAAATACTGCGGGAAGTACTCGTGCTGCACATCCGGCACGTGCAACACGACCGGCAGCGGCAGCGGCCGCGGGAAGAAGAACGATAGCGGGAAGAAGGTCACGTCGAGCCGCGCCGCATCCAGCAGGTCGAGGTTCCAGCGGCCGTAGCCCGGGCCGTGGTGCGGCTCCGGATCGGCCACGCGCAGCTCGATGCGCGCGTCCTGCGCCAGCGTTCGAAACGTCTCCTCGCGGGCCAGCTCCGACCGCAGAAAGACGACCAGCCGGTCGTCGTCCAGCAGGCGCGGAATCTGACTCAGCAACCGCCGCACGAACACGCCCTGCCCCCCGACCCGGCCGGGACGCAGGGACAGAATCTGGATTCCAATGCGCACCGACGGCTCCGCTAACCAGGCGCGGGCGAAGCAGCCGTCCGAGCAGCGGACTGGCGCGACGGCCCGCGTCTCCTATCGGCCGATTCCCCGCGGGTCCGCGAGAATCGCCTGCGGCATCGTGAGCCGTGCGTAGGGGGCGCGCGGTTCGGCGCGCGCCGTGTGCGGCAGTTCGGGTTGGTGTGACGGAAAACGTGACAGACGGGGCGAGCGCCGGACCATCTGCCGCGCTCGCCCCGCCGTGGCGCGACTACCCTGCGACAACCAGACCGGCCTTGTCGCGTGGCGCGTCGCGCCGATCGCCCGTGGATTGCAACGTGGTCGACTACGGACAAGTCGCGAATAAGCAGTTCAGGAACGGATCGATGTCGAAGAAGTCCACGCTCTGGTCGTTGTTCACGTCGGCGCTCAGCAGGTTGCAGCCCGGGAACGCCACGGCGTACGCGGCCGGGTCGAATAGCGCCAGCAGGAACGGGTCGATGTCGAAGAAGTCGATGTTGCCGTCGCAGTTGGTGTCGCCGCGAACGCACGTGCTGGTCAGCCGCGCCAGGCTGGGCGAAAGCACGTTCGGGTTGCCGACGGTCGTGAATGTGCCGCCTACGATCAGGTCGTCGCCGAGCAGCGTCATGGCGTAAGAGGCGGCGCCGACGCCGCCCGCGACCGGTTGCCACGCGGCGCCATCCCACCGCGCGAAGAAGTTGACGGCCGTCGTCCCGGAGTTGGCGAAGTCGCCGACGGCATAGATCTCGTTGTTGTAGACTTGCAGATCTTGCACCGGCGCGTCGAATCCTGCGCCCATCGGGGCCCAGGCGACGCCGTTCCAGCGCGCGACCGCGGCGGCCGGCAGCCCGTCGGCATTGGCAAATGCGCCGCCGGCAATCAGATCGCCTTCGAATACTTCGAGGTCATACACCCAGTTGTCCAGACCCAGCCCCAGCGGCTGCCAGGTCGTCCCGTCAAACCGTGCGATGTTCGGGATCGGCAAAGCCGCGGCGAAGCCGAACTGCCCGCCGGCGACGACTTCGCCGTTGTACAGCGTAAGCGCGTGAACCACGCTGTCGACGCCGCCGCCGAAATCGGCCCAGTTCGCGCCGTCCCACGTCGCCAGGTTTGACACCGGGCGACCGTTGGCCGTGGAGAAGATTCCGCCCGCGAGCAACACGCCGTTGGTGACGAGGAACGCATTGGCCCGACCGCCGAGGCCGGTTCCAACCGCCGACCAGGTCGCGCCGTTCCATCGGCCGATGCCGTCAAACGATGCGCCGCCGGCAAGATTGAACGGACCGGACGCGTAGAGTTCGCCGTTGTAGACGCCCAGGCCGCGAACCGAGCTGACGATCGCGCCGGGCAGGCCCTGCCAGTTCGTTCCGTCCCACCGGCAGATGCCGCGCACGGTCTGGCCGCCGGCGGCGCTGAGGTTCCCGCCCGCAATGACCTCGCCGTTGTACGTGATCAGCGAGAATATCGCGCCGCTCGTGCCGTCTCCGAGACGTCGCCAACTGGCGCCGTCCCAGCTCGCGGCGCGCAGCGCGATCTGCCCGTCGACCGAGCCGAATGAACCGGCCGCGACGATGCCGCCGCCGTAAAGCGTCAAGGCGTTTACCGTGCTGTTGCAGCCTCCGGCCACGGGCAACCACTGCGTGCCCGTCCAGCGCGCGATGCGACTCGCCGGGTTACCGCCCGCCGTGGTGAACAGACCGCCCACGTACAGCTCTCCGTTGAACACCAACAGCGCCCGGCCGCGGTTTCCGAGGCCGGCCCCCAGCGGTTGCCAGCCATCCGTGGTGTTCCACGACGCGATGCGATTGGCCGAGACGCCGCCGATTGTGGTGAACGACCCGGTGGCGATCAGATTGCCGCCGAAGACGGTGAAGGAGCGCACTTCGGCCGACGCGCCGCTGCCCAATGTGCCCCAGGTCGCGCCATCCCAGGTCGCGACGCGCGACGCCGGCGCCCCGCCCGCGTTCATAAAGATGCCGCCGACGATCAGCAGGCCGTTGTATTCTCCGAGCCCGGTGACGGTGCTATCCGCCCCGGCGCCCAGCGCCGACCAGGCAGCGCCGTTCCAGGCCGCGATGTTCGACGCCGGCTGACCGCCGGCGTTCGCAAACGTGCCGCCGGCGACCAGCGCGCCGCCATAAACGCCAAGCCGCTCGACCGTCCCGTCGAGCCCGTCGCCCAGCGGCTGCCAGGCGCTGCCGTCCCAGCGGGCAACGCGATTGACGGCGGTCGCACCGGAAAACGTGAACGCACCGCCGGCGATCAGATCTCCGTTGTAGATCGCCAGGGTCGATACGTCCGCATCGAAACCGTCGCCCAGCGCCTGCCAGGCAAGCCCGTCCCAGAACGCGACGCGCGACGCCGCGACTTCGCCGGCATACGCGAACGCGCCGCCGGCGACCAGCACCTCCGGCGCGGGACCGCCCGCGTCTGGATCCCAACTGACAACCGCGTTGACGAAGTCGCTCAGGCCGCGCAGGCCGCCGGTGGACTCCCACGCGCCCGGGCACTGTGCGGCGGCTGGGGCGATGACGGTGCTGGCGGTCGCGAGGGCGACGATCAGGCTGCATGCGGCGAACACGGATCGACGTGAGTTGGACATGGCGGTGGCTTCCGTTGCAAGGCTCAGGGGGATCACGAAATCAAGCGACCCGGGCACGCGGCGCCGGCCGGCGGCGCGCGGCGGCGAATCGCCCGTGCCGCCTGCGGCAGCGCGCCGCGGACGCGAACCTGTGTTTACCCGCAGGCCGGCGGTTGTGTCAAGAAAAATGTTTGAACATGTTTTCAGTGCTTCCGGGAGCACGAAAACGGATGCGTCCGGTCGATGAAATTCGGTCACGCCCCCCGGTTCCCCCGCGCCCAAAGGACCGCTCGCGGCGCACCACTGCGGAGCGCGCGCTTCGTGCGATCTGAGTCTGCCTGGGGTCGGAGGCGTCAGCGGGCGAGAAATCGCCGCCGCGCGGCGACGATTGCCAGGGGCCGCTCAGCGCCGCTTGCGGCGCTTCTTCTCGCGCTTGCGCGGGTCGAAGCGTTGCGTGCTCTGCTTGAGCTTGGGCATCTTGCCGGATTCGAGCGCCCCCATCTGCGACAGGCCGGAGATCATCCGCATCCGCTCGGTGATGCTGCCGCCGGACATGGCCTTCATCAGCGGCTTCATCTGCAGGAACTGCTTGACCAGACCGCTGACGTCCTGGGGATCGACCCCCGCGCCGCGGGCGATCCGCCGCCGGCGGCTGGCCTCGATCACTTCGGGGTTACGGCGCTCCTTGGGTGTCATGCTCTGAATGATGCCCTTGAAGCGATTGAGGTCTTCTTCGGGCATTTCGAGATTCTCCAGCGCGGAGCCCACGCCGGGAATCATCTTCAGCAGCGACTTGATCGAGCCCATCTTGCGAATGCTCTCGAGCTGCCCGAGGAAGTCATCCAGCCCGAACGTACCCTTGGCCATGCGCTCCTGGGCCTTGGCGGCCTGGTCGGCGTCGAGGTTCTGCTGCGCCTTCTCGACCAGGCTGACGACGTCGCCCATGCCCAGAATGCGGCCGGCGATCCGCTCCGGATGGAACTCCTCCAGCGCGTCCAGCTTCTCGCCGACGCCGATGAACTTGATCGGTTTGGATGTGACGTGCTTGACCGACAGGGCCGCGCCGCCGCGCGTGTCGGAGTCGAACTTGGTGAGAATGACGCCGTCGAGCTCGAGCCGCTCGTTGAACGCCTTGGCGGTGTTCACCGCGTCCTGGCCGGTCATGGCGTCGAGCACCAGATAAATCTGGTGCGGGCCGGTGGCCTCCGCCACCTGCGCGATTTCGGTCATCAGGGCGTCGTCGATCGCCAGTCGCCCGGCGGTGTCGAGGATGACCACGTCGCGATCCTGCTTGCGGGCCGCGGCGATCGCGTTGCGACAGACGCGCACGGGGTTCTGGTGATCGCGTTCGGTGTGCACCGGCACTTCGAGCTGCTTGCCGAGCACTTCGAGCTGGTCGATGGCAGCCGGGCGCTTCAGGTCGGCCGCCACCAGCAGCGGCTTCTTGCCGCGGAGCATGCAATAGCGGGCCAGCTTGCCGCAGGTGGTGGTTTTTCCCGAGCCTTGCAGCCCGGCCATCAGAATGATCGTGGGCGGCTTGCTGACGAAGGGGATGCGCGTCTCGATCGGCCCCATCAGGCGGACCAGCTCGTCGTGCACCACCTTGACCATGACCTGCTCGGGCTTGAGGGTCTCGATGACCTTCTGCCCAAGGGCCACCTGCACGCAGTCGTCGCAGAACTTGCGGGCGACCTCGACGTTCACGTCGGCTTCGAGCAGCGCGGTGCGGACCTGCCGCATCGCGTCCTGCACGTTGGCGGCGCTGATCTTGCCGCGGCCGCGCAGGCTGCGAAAAACCTCGCCGAGCTTGCTGCTGAGGGCGTCAAACATGGCGGAGAGTGTACCGGGCTGCCGCGACCGGTGGAATTGCGGGGAAGGCGCCGCGGGACCGGCGACACGCCGGTACGATCCGCGGCATGAACGCAGCGGCGATCGAACAGGCCGCCGGCTGGCTGGCCGCGGCGAAGTGCGTAGTGGCGTCGACCGGTGCGGGCATGTCGGCCGAGTCCGGCGTGCCCACGTTTCGCGATGAAGCCGGGTTGTGGAAGAACTTCAACGTCGATGACTACGCCACCCCCCAGGCGTTCGCCCACGACCCCCTGAAGGTTTGGGCCTGGTACCGCTGGCGGCGGTCGAACCTGGCGAGCGTACAGCCGCACTCCGGGCACACTGTCATCGCCGACTGGGTCCGCGGGCACGCGGGGTTTCACCTGATCACGCAGAACGTCGACGGCCTGCACGAGCGGGCCGGTGCGCCGGACGCGATCGAACTCCACGGCCGACTGGACGTGGCCCGCTGCACCGCATGCCCGGCGCGCGTCAAGGGGCTGACCGATCTGGGAGAAGACCCGCGCTGCGCCGACTGCGGCGCACGGCTGCGGCCGGGCGTCGTCTGGTTCGGAGAATCCCTGCCGACGGACGCACTCGAACGAGCGTTTGAGCTGGCGCGCCGCTGCGAACTGCTGCTGGTGATCGGCAACAGCAGCACCGTTCAGCCGGCGGCGTCGCTGGCGACCGTCGCGAAGGACGCCGGCGCGCGACTGATCGAAATCAACCCCGGCCACACGCCGATCAGCGACTTCGCCGACTTGCACTTCCAAAGCGGCTGCCGCGACACGCTGGTCGCGATCGACGAAGCGTACCGCCGCCGCGCGGCGCCTCAGAGCGGGGCGCGGCGCGCGGAATAGATCTCCAGCGTCTCGGCGTCCGCTCGCACCGACCGGCCCCCCGGCGAAAACAGAAGCACACCGCCGGCCGGAATCGACGAACGCATACAACCGCCGCGACGATTGGCTACAACCCGGCCGCAAAATAGTGGCCGCGCCGCGGCGAATACCCGTCGGCGCCACCACCGCGCGCGTCGTGTGCCGCGCGCGTGGAAGTGCTCGTGCGCGATCAGTCTTGAAGAGGGATCATGCGAAAACTCTGTCGCCCGCCCACCGTCGGCGCCACCCTGTCAGCCGCAGTACTGGCGTGTTGCTGCCTCGCCCAGTCGACGCCGCCTGTCAGGGAAACATTGGAGCTGCGCGATGGCGGAACGGTCGAGGCCGAAAGCGGTCGGGTTGAAGTACCGGAAAACCGCGGCGCATCCGGCAGCCGCCCGATCTCGCTCGCGTTCCTGCGCGTGCGTTCGCCGCTTTTGAACCCCGGGCCGCCGGTATTCATGCTGGCTGGCGGACCGGGCGGATCGAGCATCGAGATGGTTCGCCGACACGTCGCCGGCGGCGGACGGACGCTGCTAGAGGCACTGGGCGGCGACATCGTGGCGATCGATCAGCGCGGCGTCGGCCTTTCGCAGCCGAACCTGGAGAGCGCGACGCTGTACGAACTCGCGATCGAACAACCCGGCGACCCCGCAAAGATGCTGGATCGAATCCGCCGCGTCTGCCGCGAGGAAGCGCAGCGCTGGCGGGAGCGCGGCGTCGATCTGGCGGGCTACACCACCGTCGAGAGCGCTGACGACATTGATGCCGTGCGGCAATTCCTGGGCTACGACCAGATCGTGCTGTGGGGCGAAAGCTACGGCTCCCATCTGGCGCTTGCGGCGATCCGGCGGCATCCGGCCCGCATAGCACGGGCGGTGCTCATCGGTCCGGAAGGCCCGGATGACACGCTCAAGCTGCCCAGCGACGCGCAAGCCGTGCTGGAGCGCGTGGACGCGCTGGTGCGGGCGGACGCGGCCTGGGGCGCCGCGTTGCCCGACTTCTGCGGGAGCCTGTCGGCCGTGCTCAAGCAACTCGACGCTGCGCCGGCGTACGCGGAGGTGGACGGCGTGCAGATCGGCATCAGGAAATTCGACGTGCAATGGTTGATCGCCAGCAAGCTGCCACGGACGCGCCGCGGGATCGACGAGCTGCCGGCGCTGGTAAAGGCGATGAGCGGCGGCGACTTCTCGGGCGTCGCACGAGAATTGGCGGAACTCCGGCGCACCGAAGGCGTCGGCTCTGCGATGCAGATGGTGATGGACAGCGCGTCCGGCGTCTCGAAAGCGCGGGCGGCGCGAATCGCGCGAGAAGCGCGAGATTGTCTCCTGGGCGACGCAATGAACTTCCCATTTCCGAACGTGGCGGAGGCGTGGGGCGCGCCCGACCTCGGCGAGGATTTTCGCAAGCCCCTGCGCGCGGATACGCCCGTTCTCATTGTTGTGGGCGACCTCGACTCGCGCACGCCGGTCCGCGCAGCCGTCGAGATGCTCGAACACTTGCCCGGCGGGCGCCTCTTAATCGTCGAAAACGTGTCGCACGATTTGCCCTGGGGCGTGCGCGACATCCGCCATTGCTGGCAGGATTTTCTGGCCGGCCGCGAGGTACGGGTCAACAAGGTGACCGCACCGCGAATACCGTTCACCGGCGCGCCCTGACGACCGGGCGCGCGTCAGCCGCGCGCTACTGCGACGCCGGTCCGCTGCCCCGCACATCGGCGGCGGCGGCCGCAGGGCTGCGGCGCGGCGGTGATCCCGCGGCGCCCTGAGCCGCCGCGCACGCACCCTGCCCCGACACGGGGCGAGGCCCGCACGCCCCACTCGCTCGGTCCGCCCCGCGCGGAGCGGGCTTCCGCCGTCCCGCCGCATTCCGCTATTCTCTCCGCATTCCGCATCCGACCCATCACCCGCAGGAGTGCGCATGAACCGTCCCGCCGGCAACGCTTCCGATCCGGGTCGCGACCCCGCGCATCAGGATACGGCGCTACGCGACATCGCGGTTCACGGCGCCCCGCCGATCCGCCGCGGCCACCCGAGCGGGCTGTATCTGCTCTTTACCGTGGAGATGTGGGAGCGCTTCTCGTTCTACGGCTTGAAGGCGTTCCTGGTGCTCTACATCACCGGCGCCGTCGCCGCCGGCGGGTTGGGCTGGTCGGAGAAGACCGGCGGCCTGATCATGGGAACGTACGGCGGCCTGGTGTATCTCACGCCGATCCTCGGCGGGTTCCTGGCCGACCGCTACCTGGGCACGCACCGCGCGATGTTGATCGGCGGGTGGATCATCGCGCTTGGGCACTTCACCCTGGCCGTCGAAACCACGCCCACGCTCTTCCTCGGGCTGCTGTTCATCATCATCGGAACGGGCTTCTTCAAATCCACGGTTTCTGCCGCGGTGGGCCAGCTCTACGCCCCGGGGGACAACCGCCGCGACGCCGCATTCACCATCTTCTACATGGGCATCAACCTGGGCGCGTTCGCCGCCCCGCTCGTGTGCGACTTTCTGCGCGTGCAGTATGGGTGGCGCTACGGATTCGCCGCGGCGGGCGTCGGCATGTTGCTGGGCCAGGTCATCTACGTCGCGCTGCGGCGACCGCTGCTGGGCGACATCGGCGCGCCGCCGGCGCCGCGGCCGCGCGGCGGAGCGGCCGCCGCGCCGCGCGTGCCGCTAACGTCGCTGGAGCGCCGCCGCATCGCCGCGATCCTGATCGTCACGTTCATGGTCATCTTCTTCTGGACCGCGTTCGAGCAGGCCAGCACCTCGCTGACGTTCTTCGCGCAGCAGCGCACGGACCTGACGCCCCCGGCGTGGCTGGCGTGGGCGACGCCGGTTGCGGCCGAGCCCGCGGCGGCCGAGACGGATCACGCGGGCGCGGCGTCGCCGCCCGCCGCCGCCGGGCCGCAGGCCGCGGTGCGACAGATTCCCGTCGGCTGGTTCCAATCGATCAACCCTCTGCTGATCATCCTGCTGGCCCCGCTGTTCGCCAGCATGTGGACGCGGCTGGCCGCCTCCGGCCGCGAGCCGAGCGTCGGCGTGAAAATGGGCGTGGGCATGCTGCTCGCTGCGGGGGGCTACGTGGTGATGATTTTCGCCGCGCAAGCCAGCGAGGGCGGAGGCTCGGGGGGGATCATCCGGGTCAGCCCGTGGTGGCTCGTGGCGACGTACTTCCTGACCACCTGCGGCGAGTTGTGCCTATCGCCGGTCGGCCTGTCGATGATCTCGCGCTATGCGCCCGCGGCCTTCGTGTCGCAATTGATGGGCGTCTGGTTCTGCGCGATCTTCATCGCCAACTTCGCCGCCGGCGCGCTCGGCGGCATGGTCAACGAAATCGGCAAGGCAGGTTTCGTGCTGTCCGGTCAGGCCGGCTTCTTCCTGCTGTTCGTGATCGGTCCGGGCGCGGCGGGCTTAATCACGCTGGCGTTGTCGCCGGCGGTGCGCCGGTTGTTCGGACCGACGCCGCAATAATCGCAGCCCGTCCGCGCGTGTTACATGCTCACGCCGTACTCGCGCGTGTGGCATGCTCTCGCCGTACTCGGCGTGAGCATGCCGAGTCGGCGCCGCCCGTCCGCGCACCGGCGCAGCGCCGTTCGTGACACCTATTCACACCCTGTCAAACATGCTCGGGCGTTGACCCGCCGGCCATCCGCAGTACCGTCGCGGATTACGACTCGCGCACAGCAGGAGAACCTCCGATGGGCTTCGCGTCCGGCCTCGTCACGTTTCAGCGGCTGCTGATCACCGGCAAAGTCAACGACGAAATCACCGACCAGACGCTGAAGGCCCTGCAATCCAACGCCTTCGGCCGCATCCCCACCCTGCCGGACGAAACGCAGCACGGCTGGATCGGCCCGCGGCACATCATGGACGCCGACTTCGACGTGGACGCAGTCGCGTTCGGCCAATATCTGCACCTCGCGATACGCGTCGACAAGCTCAAAGCTCCGGCGAGCATCGTCCGCGCCTATTGCCGCATCGAAGAGGCTGCCGCCAGGGAAGCAGGCGGACGCGAGTATCTCAGCAAGGGCGAACTCCGAAAGTGCCGCGAGGCCGCCGTGCTGCGGGCCGAGCAGGAAGCCAGCGCCGGAAACTTCCGCCGCATGGGCGCCTTCCCGGTGCTGATCGACCTGGCCGGCGGCGAGGTGCTGGTGGGCACGCTCGGCCCGGCGGCGGGCGACCGCACGAGCAAGCTGTTCTCCGACACGTTCGGCGTCGCTCTCGAGCCGGCCACGCCGCAGGTCACAGCGCTGCGCCTGCTCTCCGCGACGCGCGACGCGCGCGGCCTGGAGAACCTGGCGGCGTTTCACCTCGTCCGCCCGCCCGACGGCAGCGAGGCGACGACCGACTTCCCCGATCGCGAGCTCAGCTTCCTGGGTCGCGAGCTGCTCACGTGGCTGTGGTTCCGCAGCGATCAGGGCGAAGGCCCGCTGCACATGCAGCACGCCGACGAAGTCACGGTGATGATCGACAAGCTGCTGCGGCTCAAGTGCGACTATGGCCAGACCGGCGTCGACACGATCATGGCCGACGGTCCCGCGGGGCTGCCCGAGGCGCGGGCGGCGCTTCGCAGCGGCAAACAGCCGAACAAGGCCGGCCTGCTGATCGGCAGCCCCATCGGCGAGTTGCGCCTCACGCTCGATGGCCCGCGATTGACGGTGTCTTCGCTCTGCCTGCCGGAAAACGAGGATGAGAAGGACGCCCGCGCCCGGCTCGAACAACGCTTCGAACGCGTCTTCGACGCCGTGCACCTGCTCGACGCAGTGTTCGAACTGTTCCTCCGCGAGCGCATCGGCCGCGACTGGGAGCGGCGGCTGCGGGAGATGTCGGCATGGGCGCGCGGCGACGGCGGCCGGCGACGGGCGGAAGTGGCGTAGGAAAGAGCGAAGAGCGAAAGAGACACTCGCGCCCGCCGATGCCGGACGAGCGAAGAGCGGGCAGCGCGACACCGACGAAGAAGAGCGAAAAGCAAGAGGCGAAGCAGTCATTTGCACTCGCCGAGGGGGGACGCGCGAAGAGCGGGCAGCGCGACACTTAGGGAGTAGCGACGAGTGAAGGACGAGGAGCGAACAACGCTCGACATCGCGCCAGTGATCGAGCTTCGGTGTTCGCGAGCGTCTTTTTCGCTCTTCGCTCTTCGCTCTTCGAACTTCCCGGTCACACCACCTTCATGCTCGCCAGAAACGCCTGCATGCTCGCGTGCGGCTGCATGCGCTCCAGGATGGTGGGGATCTGCTTGGCCGGCGGCATTTCGAGCACGTGGCGGCGCATGAAGTTCACCTTGCGCAGCGTCTCGGCGTCCAGGAGCTTTTCTTCCTTGCGCGTGCCCGACTGCCGCAGATCCAGCGCCGGCCAGATGCGCAGGTTCGCCAGCTCGCGGTCGAGCTTCAGCTCCATGTTGCCCGTGCCCTTGAACTCCTGAAAGATGAAGTCGTCCGCCCGGCTGCCGGTCTCGACCAGCGCGCTGGCGATGATCGTCAGCGATCCGCCGTTCTCGATGTTACGGGCCGAGCCGAAAATCTGCTTGGGCTCCTGCAGGGCTCGAATATCCAGCCCGCCGGTCATCGTGCGGCCGCTGCTGCCCACGAACGAGTTGAACGCCCGCGCCAGCCGGGTGATGGAATCGAGCAGCACGACAATGTGCTGCCCGATCTCGACCATTCGCCGCGCCCGCTCGATCATCAGCCGCGCCAGCCGGATGTGCGAGTTCACGTCGCGGTCGTTGCTGCTGGCGACCACCTCGCCGCGCACGTTCCGCCGCATCTCCGTGACTTCTTCGGGCCGCTCGTCGATCAGCAGCACCATCATGTAGACTTCGGGGTAGTTTTCGGCGATGCCGTGGGCCATCTGCTGCAGCAGCACCGTCTTGCCCGTGCGCGGCGGCGCGACGATCAGCCCGCGCTGCCCGCGCCCGATCGGCGTGAACAAATCGACGATTCGCATGCTCAGCGGGCCGCCGGGCGTATCGAATCGCAGCGGCTCGAGCGGGTCGATCGCCGTCGTGTCCGCCAGCGGCGTGGGCGGTTCCCACTTCTCCGCGAGCACGCCGTTGATCCGCGCCACCCGCGCCACTTTGACCGAACGATTGCCCTTGTTGGCGGGCACGGTGTGTCCGGCGACCATCTCGCCGCCGCGCAGCCCGAACTTGCGAATTGCATCGGCGGACAGGTAGGGATCGTCCGCCCGCGCGGCATAGTTGCGCTTCGGATCGCGCAGGAATCCGGCCTGCTGGTTATCGAGTTCGAGCACGCCCTCGGCCAGGCCGTTGTCGGCGCCGGTCGCGCGAGGTGTTGCGGGGTCCGCCATGACGAATCCATACCTCCGTGAAAACGTGCGCCCCGAGCGGCGACGAAGCGGGAAATTGGTCGCGCGGAGAACACGGCCGCCCGCTCGCTCGTACGGTTGGCCAGGTGGCGAGCAGGTGCGGGGCCACCTCGGGAGCGGAACGCCTTACCCGATCCGACGGCCGAGTGGTTGAGGAACGCAAACCGGCCCCAAACAGGTTGTAGCCGGGCGCGGCCCGGCGGTCAAACGCGAAAGCGCAGGGTGGAGCGGGCAGCCTGCCCGCCAGAGTTTCGCACGGGGAGCGGGCATCCTGCCCGCCAGAGTTTCGCAGGGAAAAGCGGGTATTCTGCCCGCCAGAGTTTCGCAGGGTAAAGCGGGCATTCTGCCCGCCAGAGTTTCGCAGGGTGGAGCGGGCATTCTGCCCGCCAGAGGCTCGCAGGGTGGAGCGGGCATTCTGCCCGCTCACCGCTCAAGCCGCGTTCCTCGTGCGCGGGCCGACTGCCGACTCCATCCACACAGAGTGCCCGCACCCCGCGCGCGACCGGCTCGTGCGGTCCGCCATGCCGCGACACAAACGGATGTGCGTGCGCAAGAACCTGCAATCATGCGGATCAGGAACCCGCAGCCGCGCGCGTCGCGCGCCCCTAGAATTCGCGTACATGACCAGCCCGAAACACAAGCCACGCCCGAGTCTGTTGGCAGCTTGCGCCGTCCCCTGGCGCTACGTCCTGCGACCGCGCCGCGCCGCCCGGTTGATGATCGCGGCGCCGCCGCTCGCTTTCTGGCTGATGTTCAGCGCGCATGCGGCGGCGATCGCGGTGGGACTTGTTCTGATCGCACTGTGGCGCGATAGCGTCCCGTGGCTCTACTTTACCTGGTCGCAGGGCCAGCCGCCGCCGCAAGATTTCATTCTCGACGTGTGGTTTCGCTGGCATGCCGACGGCTGGTTCGGCGCCGCCGAGATCGCGTTTCTGGTCATCATCGGCGTCACCCTGCTCGGATCGCTGTTTCTCGCGTGGCTAAGCGTGGTGCGCGTGCAGCGCGACGGCCCGTTCTGGCCGGCGTTCTTCGCGGCGCACCGCGTCGTCGGCAGCTCGGCGGGCATGTTCGCGATCGCCGTTCTGCTCCCGTTCTGGCTCGAGTCCCGGGCGGAACTTCGCGAACGCCTGGGTCGCCCCGGCGGCGGCGAGATCGAGCACATTCTGTGCGCGCTGTCCTATCCCGCCGGCACCGCGTTGCTGCTGGTCTGGCTGGGCGCGGCGCTGAGCGGTCGCCCGCTCCTGCGGCGAACCGGTCGACGAACGCAGCGCTGCGAGGATTGCGGCTATGACCTGGCCACGCAACCGGACGATGGCGTTTGCTCGGAGTGCGGCCTGGCGATCGCAACTTCGCGCCGCGCCGGGATGCGCCGCCGCGCGCTCGCGTGGGCGGCCGAGATCGGCCCCTCGGCATGGATGAACTCCACCACCGCCGCGCTCTTTCGCCCGCGGTCGTTCTATCAATCGCTGCCGCTGCGTTCCGCCGGCGGCCGCGGGTTTGCGTTCGCCGCCACCACGTACGTCTTGATCGGACTTGGCGCGAGCAACTGGATTGTGGCGTGCTTCGCACTCTTTGCCCCCAGCCCGGACTCCGAAGACTTCCTGGCGATCGGTCTCGGCGCTGCACTGGTCGCCCCGCAGGTGGCGTGGCTGATTCACCGCAGCGTGACGGCGATCGCCGCGAGCGCCTGGGCGTATTCCCGCGCTCTGCCCGACTTCGCGCTTGCGGCCCGCGCCGCGCCTTACGAGTCGGCGTTTCTCTGGGTGATCTGCGTCTACTCCGGCGGACTGATTACCACGTTCTTCGCGTTCGAAGACTGGATTTCGCGGTCAGTCGGCGTACACGGATTCATTCGCACATTCGGCGCACCACCCGAAGTCCTGGCCGGCTTCGGCGGCAACTTCCTGCTCTGCCTGGCGTGGCTGATCCGCTACCGCTGGATCGGGCGGGCGATCTGCTGGGCGAATCACTGACGCCGGCAGTACGATCCGCACTTCCAGCGCCGGGCCGCCCCGGCGAGACACCGCGCGCGAGGACGGCCGTGGCCACCCTGAGCGGACCGCTGCAACGCCTGATCGACGCCCTGAAACAACTGCCCGGGATCGGTCCACGCTCGGCGGAGCGGATCGCCTTCCACCTGCTGAAAGCCTCCCGCGACGAAGCCCTGGCCCTGGCGGCTGCGATCGTCGCCACCAAAGACGAGATTCGCCCGTGCGCGCGCTGTTTCAACCTGGCGGATGACGAACTCTGCTCCATCTGCGCCGATCCGCGCCGCGATCCCGGCGTCATCGTGGTGGTCGAACAGCCCAAGGACCTGATCAGCCTGGAGCAGACCGGCCTCGTGACCGGCGTCTATCACGTGCTGATGGGGCACATCGCGCCGCTCGACGGCGTCGAGCCGGAAGACCTGACCATCGCCGCCCTGCTCAGGCGGATTCGCGATGGCACGCCGCGCGGATTCGGTCCGACCCCCGAGCCGCATGCCGCCGGCGGCGGCGTCGCCGAAACGAGCGGTGAGGCGCACGGCGGGAGGGCGGCCCCTGGCGACGTGGTGCCCGTGCGCGAGCTGGTCCTCGCCACGAACCCGAATGTAGAAGGCGACGCGACCGCCCTCTACATCGAGAGCGCGCTGCGCGACGCCGGCGTGCGGCTCACGCGCCTGGCCCGCGGGCTGGCGCCGGGGGCGTCGATCGAATACGCCAATCGAGCGATGCTGGAAGAAGCGTTGCGCGGGCGTCGCGAGGTGTGACGAACGCCGCCTGACGGCTCGGAGCGGTTGACTCGGACATCGCCTCAACGGCGTTCTTACCGCAATGGTCGCATGCGGATGCGATCATCTTCAATGACCGAGAAGTGTCCGGCCCAGGAGTGGCCGGAAACGAGTGCTGAGACCATGCGCGCGTTGTCGATCTCCGGCGCAGCGCCCCGTAGCCGAATCAGCACCACACCCCAGCGTGCCGCCGCGGGCGCGCGCACAGCCATTTCACCGAAGTCCTTATCCAGAGTCGCGAGGGTGCGTTCCTCCCGCTCGGCGCGATCCAGAATCGCGGCATCCGTGGCCCCACACATATCTTCCATTATCCAAGCGACGTCGATTCCCTGCGCGCGCAGCGCTTGCACGACGGCGAGCGGTACGTTCTCGTTCGCCAGGCGTCGCAGCGGATTCACTCGCTACTCTGAGATGCCGTACACTCGTTCGGAACGAAGCATGTCGCTCGCATAGGCCAAACAGGTCTGGACATCCCGCGGCGAGATGTGTGCGTACTGTTCGACGATCTGTTCGGATGTGTATCCGCGCGCGAGGAGTTCGACAACCAGTTCGACGCTGATACGCGTGCCCTTGATGATTGGTTTGCCGACCAGGATCTCCGGGTCAAGTACAATTCGATCGCGCCAGTCCATTTGCTGTCTCCAGCGCCATCGAGCGCGCCGCCCATGAAAATACCGGCGACGGAGATTCTACCCCGCGACGCCCGACTCGAGTATGGCGGTTCGCCCCGCCGGCAGCACCGCGTCCTCCGGCAGCGCCCGCGGCGGTTCATCGACCTCCGCGGCAGCGCCGAAATTCACCCGGCGGGTCTCCTCCCAGTAGCGGCCCGCGTTGAACTCGAAACCGGCCCGCATCACGAGTTCCGCCACCAGGCCGGCCATGATCGCGATCCAGCCCAGCACGAAGAATATCGTTCCGATCAGCGGCGCTTTGCCCCAGAACGCCTGCCACGGATCCAGCGCGTAGATCGCCTGCACCAGCGCGAACCCGAAGCACGCCGCCGTGCCCAGCCACGCCCACTGCGTGATCTTACCGAAGAAGTGCAGCGGCTTCGTGCGGTACTTTTGCAGCATGCGCACCAGGATCAGATCGAGCGCGACCTTTACGATGCGGCCGTAGCCGTATTTGCTGGCGCCGGCGGTGCGCGGGTGGTGCTTGACGACCATCTCCGCGATCCGCGCCCCGTGCATGCTGGTATAGATCGGAATGAAGCGGTGCATCTCGCCGAAGAGCCGCGCGTCGCGCACCATGTGGGCCCGATAGGCCTTCAGCGTGCAGCCGTAATCGTGCAGACGCACGCCGGTGATGCGGCCGATGAGCCAGTTCGCCACCCGTGAGACGCGCGTCCGCAGCCACGAGTCCTTGCGGTCCTTGCGCCACCCGCTGACGACGTCGTACCCCTCTTCCAGCTTGTCCACCAGCCGCTCGATCTCGTCCGGCTCGTTCTGCCCGTCGCCGTCCAGCGGTACGATCACCTCGCCGCGCGACGACCAGAACCCCGCCATCATCGCGGCGGTCTGCCCGTAGTTGCGGGCGAAGTGGATGACGCGGATGCGCGGGTCGGCGGCGGCGACGGCATCGAGCAGCGCCCCGGTGCGGTCGCGGCTGCCGTCGTTGACGACGATGAGTTCAAAGCTGCGGCGCTGCCCGCTCAGCGATTCGACAAACCGCCGCAACACGGCGACGACGTTCGCCTCCTCGTTGAACATCGGCACGACGACGGAAACCTGAGGTCCGCGCATGATCGCAGTATAGCAGTGATCGCCGGCGGCGAAACCGGACGGCAGGAGCGAAGGAGCTGGCCAGGTCACCGTCGCTCGTGTGCCATCTGTTTCAGAACCCCCCGATTCAGAGCAACGGGCTCGGTTGTTATCGGTGTTCGGTGTCCCAGTGACCCCCTTGAGCGTGGTGTCAAGGCGTGGCTGCGCTGTCGCGGCGAACTGGCGCGACCGCGGTCAAGAGGCAGCGACGAGGTCGATCCGCGAGCGTGTTGTCCTCACTGGCCTCCGCCGGTGTGTAGGAATTCGAGCCTCCGGCGGGCTGCGGGCAGGTGGTGGGTTGCGACGGAGCGGCCTCTCAGGCCGGCGCAACTATGCGAATAAGCGTTGCGATGTCCAAGGCTTGACGCACTCGCGCGCAAGCCGCGAGGCGCGGGGGGGCGAGCCGCCCGGGGGATACGAAGCGCACTGCGATCGGGGCGCCGCGGGTGCGGTTTCGGTCCGTGACTCCCCGCGAATACATGAGTACGGTCGAACAGGGTCGGTCGCTGCTTAGCCGATTCGAAAGGGCATGCGGAACTGCTTGCTGCCCCACATGATTCCGCTTGCCTTGTTTGGGAACACTTCCGGCCAATATGAATTCTTTGGGAACTGAAAGCACACCAAAGACCAGTCTCGAAGGAAGTCGTACAGCGACGGGGCAAGCACATGTCCGTTCTCGCCGGTTCCGCCATCGTGCCAGTCATGCTGGTTGAAAACTACCTTGGCGGGTTGCGTTGATGCATCGAGGCAGATGCAGTCGCCGTTTCCCTCTTCACAGAAAGGAATCCAGCTACGCATGCGCCGGGCGGTTTGTTTGGCTAATATCGGGTCCTTGGTGTGCGAAAACTCGTACGAGTCATCCCATTCTACCGTGAATTCGGCTGCGTCGCTTACTTGGCTCGCGCGTTCTGATAGCTTCGGGATCTCAAGCATTGCAAAAGGCCCATCATCTGATCCGCTCATCCACCTGAACAGCATTCCATCCCCCATCTCCTGATAGAATTCGATCATCGACCCAGGAATTGGAACACTCAGTTTCCTGCCGGCCGTTGCGATGGCGCTCTTGCGGAGCGGCTTGCCGCGCCTAAAGGCGACCTTGGCGCCGCTGCGACGCACATGCTCAGCCACACATTCGAACAGCTCCAAGAACGCCATCTAGACACCTCTCGTTGCGCGCCAACCCAGGCGCGTACTATCCCGATCGCCTCGCGACGCGGGCGGCGACTGCGGCCGGCGAACTCCACTTCAAACATCCCGCGATGCTAATCGCATCGGCGGGTAGGTGAGCCTGCGAGAGATCGGCACTGCCCGCTGTCGTGAGCAGTTTGCACGGACCGCAAGCCCATACTCTCGGCGCCGTGGCCGAGAAATCCACAAGCCTGGCCAACTGCAGTGCTTGATGAGGCATCGACGGGTCAACCCGCGGAAGCATCGTTCCAAAGCGCCTCCGGCTTCACACCCAGCGCCTCCGCCAGCTTGTGAACGGTGCGGCGCTGCGGTCGGCATTCGCGGCGGAGCATCATTGAGATCGCCGGCTGCCCGACGCCGGCCCGCGCCGCCAACTCCGCCTGCGTAAGTCCGCTGGATTGCATCCGCGAACGCAGCCGCTGCGCGAACGACTCCTCCTGTGCCTCCAGCGCAGCCTTGGCGGAAGGACCGTCGCTCTGAAGCGCCGCCGCACACTCGTCGAGTTCTTCGAGAGTGGTCCCGGCGTCGGACCTCTCTGAGAACAGAATCTCGGCGACCGTGTGATAGGCCATCGCGCGATCCTGCTCATCGGACTCGGGCGACTCGATGATGGCGATCATCTCGCGCACCGAGGCCTGCAGCTCGTCCGAGCATTCGATAAACGCCCGAACGAACTTGGCAGCAAGGGAAGCGAGTTCCGGCTGAAACGAATTCTCCGAAGGCAACTTCAACATTGGTCGATCTCTCCGTTCACAACCGGTCGCCGTCTCGTCGGCGGGCTAATCACCATAAAAGCGCTGCAGAACAAGCAGACGCCTGCCTCGAAACGTCGCGATGTTTGCGGTCGAAAAGTCATCTCTCTTTTTCTGCATCGCCGCGAGAATCCAGACAATCGGCAGCGGGTCGCCGGATCGAAGTTTGTCGTGAACATAAAAAATCAGTCTTAGATTGTCACATCCGCCTATGGTGTCGTCGATCCGCAACTCACCGACGGCGCCGCCCTTCATTGCCCTGATCCATGACCAGTCCAAATCCAGCAGATCGCCATGCTCCAACCCACCCGGCGCCGCCGGCCAATGCCGCAGCTTTAGAGCATGCCGGCGTAACTCCATTCGATCCCGTGTTCTCGGCATCAACCGCCGCGCGTCGTAAACGGCTGGCAGCAAAACACGCACCCAGTAGGCGCCTGTCAGACCTTCGCACATTGTTGTTTCCTCGAACTTCCAAAGTCCGCTACTCCTATCGCCCGGCCGTGGGCGAATATCACAGAAATATATCACATTTTTGTGTGATACTCCAACAACGCAGCACATATACGACAAATCTGCCCCCGCTCCATCCAGATGATACAATTATCAGACGTGATCGGTGCTGATTTCAGACAGAGTCAGTCGTTGAGCCGGGCGGCTTCGACGTGGATTTGCCCCAAACCCGCGACGCGCACTCTAACCCCAATGTGCGGCTAACCGTAGCGCTCCAGCCCCCGGGCGGCGGCAAGCGCTATCCAAACGACCCCGGCATCGCTCAATCCCACTTGAACACGCCCTTGCGCCACTCATACACGAAGCCGACCAGCAGCACCGCCGTGAAAATCCCCATCGAAACCAGATAGAAACCCGGGCCAAATCCATCGGCGACCGACTGCGCCGCCCACGCCTGCTCGGGCGTGCCGCTCGGAGCGTTGAAGCGCGGAAACAGCAGCGCCCACGGGTAGAAGAAGATGATTTCGACGTCGAACACGAGAAACAGAATCGCCACGATGTAGAAGCGGACGTTGAACCGCCGCCGGGCGTCGCCAAACGGGTCCATGCCCGATTCGTAGACGCTGTCCTTCACCGGTCCGCGGCGGCTGGGCCCCACCAGGTGGGTCAGAACGGTGACGCCCGCCGCAGCAGCCAGCGCGACGAGAATCAGCACCGCCACCGAGGCATACTCGCTCGCGGCGAACGTAATCGGAAGTGCGATCGATTCCATCCGCGGGATTGTAGAAACTGGCGCGCCCCTCCGCAACGCGCTCTCAGGGCACGATCGGCCGCCGGCGAGTGCCGCGCGGGATGCACCGCGCACCCGGCCGCCCGGGGTCACCGCGGACGCGGCGGTGAGCCGGCGAATTCTCCGGCGGGCCGAGTGTTGCGCCTGAGCACAGCGCTCGCGAACCGCGCGACGGTTCGCGCTGTCGAAAAACTCATAAGTTCTGATGCCCGCGCGACCCGGTGCACGAGCCGGCCAGGCGCCCGCCACCCCGGCGGGAACCTCGCCGCAGCGCACGTGCCGCGGCGGTTGTCGGAAACGATCGGCCGGCTTGGGCCGGGCGGGTGGGTCTGGTACACTGCATATGCAGTCTCGGGTCGGCCACAGCCAGGCCTGCTGGCCGCGAACGTTCATCGCATCACGTTATGGAGATCAGAATGCGCGCGTGCTTCGTGCCGTTGTTGATGCTGCCGCTGTGCGCCTCGCTTGCGCTGGGCCAGGTAACGGAGTCGAGCGGCGAACTGACGCCGCCGGCATGGGACGAGGCCGCCTTCGGCCCGCTGCCGCGCTATCGCCCGAACGTGCCGCCGGTGGACCCCAATCAGTCGCTCCACCCGTTCGCGATCGAAACCGCGGGCGGGATCGCCGCGCAGCCGCTGGGCCTGGTGGCCTCCCCGCCGGAGTATTCGCCGACCCGCGGCGTGCTGTATCGCTACAGCAACTCGGCCTGGCCGACGGTGGTGCGGGATTGCGTGGTTCAATTGACGCAGCCGGGGTTCACCGAGATCGCGTACGTGCTGGTGAACAACACGACCGAGCAATCGAGTGCGATCAGCCAGTTCACCGCCGGCGGCGCGGACCTCAGCCGTGTGCAGTTCATCATCAAGACGACCGACTCGATCTGGGCCCGCGACTACGGCCCGCACTTCATCTGGCAGGACGACGCGGCGGCAATCGTGGACAGCCACTACTACCCCGGCCGCCCGAATGACAACTACGTCCCGACCAATGTGAGCGGCGACACGTTCAACATCCCCGCGTACGGCATCGACCTGTACTACAGCGGCGGCAACTTCCAGCCGGGCCCCAGCCGCACAGGATTCCTCACGAACCTGATCAACGCGGACAACCCCGGCTTCACGAACGCATTCATCGGCGAGCTCTATCAGAAGTATCAGGGCATCGACACGATGCACATCTTTCCGCGGCTGCCCAGCAGCGTGGACGCGACCGGCCACATCGACATGTGGATGTACCTGATCGACGAGGACTCGGTCATCATCTCGCAGTTCATCCCCGGGTCGAACTCGACGGCGATCTCGGTGACCAACAACGCCGTCCCGTACATGCAGAACCTGGGCTTCACCGTGCATCGGCCGCCGGCGTTCAACGCCAATTACCCCGGCTTCGGCATCGCGCACTTCACATACGCCAATGCGTACCGCGTGAACAACCGCATCTTCATTCCGGCGTATGGCGCCGGGAACTCGGCGTACCTGGACGAAGACGCGGCGGCGCTGGCCACGTGGCAGGCCGCCGCGCCCGGCGTGCAGATTGTGCCGATCAACTGCTACCCGATCATCTGGGCCGCGGGCGCCATTCACTGCATCGTCATGCAGGTGCCGCAGTACATCGACGAGTTGCCCTCGGGCCTGGTGGTCTCGCCGGCCGGCGGCGAACTGCTGATCAGCGGCACGCAGCACACCATCCGCTGGAACGCCTCGGACAATGAGACGATCACCGGCGTCGAACTCTTCTACTCGCTCGACGACGGCGGCTCTTGGACTTCGATCGCAACGACCAGCCACACCCGCTCGTACAACTGGACGGTCCCCGCGGCCAACTCGACCCAGGCCCGCGTCAAAATCGCCATCACCGACAACGACAACAACACCGTCGAATTCGTCTCGGCCCAGACCTTCTCGATTCGCGGCGGCAGCGTGAACGAGTACACCTTCGCGACCGGCGGCGGCGTCGACAAGTTCGGCTGGGGCAACCAGACCACGTCGTGGGCCAGCGTGAACACCACGCGGCTGCCCGTCGTGACCTCGATCGGCGCGGCGAACTATCCGCGAATCGCCACCTCGAACGCCACCGGCGGCGAGACCGACGCGAATCGCTACGTAGCGACGATTCCGGGTTCCACGTCCGAATCGACCCACGTCTACGAGTTCATCCTGACCGAAAACGCCGCCGACATCGGCCAGATCGACCTGACCTGGGAGGGCTACGCCGCGGACTGCACGAACGTTGAACTCTACGTGTGGGACGTGTCGCAAACCCGCTGGGGCAACGGCGCCGGGCTGGTGGGCGAGAATCTCTCGATGGACAGCGCCGCCGGCACGCGCGATGGCGTGCTCGTCGGCAGCATCCGCAGCAACTTCGCGAATTACCTGACGCCGGACAATCGGCTGACCGTGCTGGTCTACACGGATCGCTCCGGCGACCGCACGGTGCACGACTTTATCTCGGTGAAGGTGTCGGTGCCGGATACGACGGTTCCGGCCGACGTGAACTGCGACGGCAGCGTCGACTTCTTCGACATCGACGCGTTCCTGTTGGCGCTGTTCGACCCGACGGGCTACGCCACGGCGTATCCGGGTTGCTCGATCCTCAGCGCCGACGTCAGCGGCGACGGCAGCGTCGACTTCTTCGACATCGACCCGTTTGTGAACTGCCTGTTCGTGGGTTGCCCGTAGGCGCCGCTTCGAGCGGTCGTCTGGCGACGCACACGATCGAACGGTCATGAGAACGCGCGCGAGCCGGGCCCGTCGCCCGGCTCGCGGCGTTTCTCGCGCGTCGCGCTCACTGCGCCGACTCTGCGACCAGAGTCTCGGAAATCGTCCTTGGCGGCCGATTCGTGATCGGCACCGCACGCGCGCGGCGCGGGGGCGGAATCCTGCAACATTCACCGGTCGCCGAGCTGAGCGGTCATCGGCCGCAGGCAGCGACCACACGGTTTGCCAGCGCAGGCCGCAGCCGGGATACTCCGAAACGCGGACGAACTGCTCGGAGGCCGAGTGCGAAAGCGCATCGACTGGTACTACCACCGCCCCGGGTGAGAGGCCTGCCGCAGGTCGCAGGAGTTTCTTGCGACGGCCAAGGTCAGCATCCGCGAGCGAATCGACGCTTCAAAGGTGCGCTTCGACCGTGCGGCGGCCGTGCAACTCGCGCGAGCCGCCGAGCGGGTGGTGGCGATTCGCGGGAAGGCGGTCGTGGCATATGACATGCGCCACGACCCGCCGGACGACGATGCTTTGGCGCGGGCCATCATCGGACCGACCGGAAACCTGCGAGCGCCGACCGTGCGCGTCGGCGGCGACCTGCTCGTGGGTTTCGACGCGGATGTGTGGCGCGGGCGGCGGTAGGACGCCGACCCGGAGTCGCCGGCCTCGACCCGGGTTCGCACATCGGCCGCGAGGCAGGAACTCTGCGGGGATGACTGCCGCAAGCGCGCGCGGAGCGCCGGGCAGCCCACAGCGCCACCTCGGAGTTTATTAGGTGGATGTTAGCAGCGCGTTGAACGCTGTAAGGTCTTTTTTAAGCGCGACTTAGACCAGAAAACGATGCACCCGCCTTGCGGCGGGTGATCGGCCCGAAGATGCTATCTTCGGGGGGGTTTACATCGAAGATGTTATAGCATACATCGTCGCTTGCTCCAGTGTTTTGCTCATCTTTTTTCTCTTTTTGTTGCAAGTGCTTGCCAACGCACTTGCACCAGCCGCCATGCGATCGAGAAAGGGTGGAGCGAAGACGTGCCGCTTCGTGTCATCGCGTACATCGACGCCTTTAACCTGTATTTCGGGCTCCGAGATAGCGGGCTGGAGCGCTACCTGTGGCTCGACATACGAGCCCTCGCCGGCACGATGCTGCGGCCAAACCAGCAGCTCGCGGCTGTGAAGTACTTCACGGCCCGAATATCCGGCTCTCAGCCAGGGCAGCCCCAGACGACCGCGAGAGATGCGAACGAAAAACGCAAACGGCAGTCGGATTACCTCGAAGCGATCAAGGAGCGCGGCGGCGTCGAAACCTTCGAGGGGCACTACCTTGCAAAGCCGATGCGCTGCCTGTCCTGCCAGAACCAGTGGACGCGCTACGAAGAGAAAATAACCGACGTACAGATCGCGACGCAGCTGCTCATGGACGTTTTCGCGGACAGGCTCGATGTTGCGATCGTTGTGTCCGCGGATAGCGACCTCGTTCCACCAGTTCGCGCCGTCCGGCAGACCTTCAAGGGCAAGCGCATTATTGTCTTCCAGCCCCCGGGCAGACGGTCCTACGACCTGTCCCGCGCCGCCCACCACACGTTCGCGATCACGGACGCGATGCGGGCGGCGTCGCAGCTCCCGAACCTGGTCGTCAAGGCGGACGGGACAAAGCTGAGGCGCCCGGCAAAGTGGACGTAGCCGCTCGCTTCGTACACGATGCGTAATCGACAAGGACTGCCGCCGCGAACTGCCGAAAATGGACGTAGCGTGGACCTGACGCAAACAGCCGCCACTGTCGCCGTCGTATCCGAGCGGCCGCTCCGCGAGTTCCGCCTCGACGGGCTGCCATCCGGCTGGCTGGCCTTCGTCGCGCTGCTGGCGCTGGTCGGCTTGTGCTACGCGGTGGTCTGGATGTATCGCCGCGAGGGCCGCGCCGGCGCCAGCGTGCAGTTGCGCACCTCGCTGGCGGCGCTGCGCTGCGGCGTGATCCTGCTCCTCGCGGCCGTCTGGGTGAACCCGGTGCTGGCGACCTTCATCGAGCGCACCGTAACCGCGCGCGTCGCCGTGCTCGTCGACGCTTCCGCCAGCATGGCGATCAGCGACGCCGCCGACCCCGCGGCGACGCAACCCGCCGCGAACGCCACCCGCTTGGCGCAGGTGCAGGAAGTCCTGACCCGCGAGCAGGGGGCGTGGCTGCGGCGGATCGCGCAGCGCAACGACCTGAGCCTGTTCGCTTACGGCGATAACGCCGTCCGGCTGCAAAGCGAAACCCCCGCCGCCCCGCCGCCGTCCGCCTCGCAGCCATCGGCCGCGGACCTGCTCCGGCTGCCGGCGCACAACCGCACCGACCTGGGCCAGGCGGTCACGGCCGCCCTCGACGATGCCGGCGAGAGCCGCATCGCCGGAATCGTCGTCTTCTCCGATGGTGCGATCAACCGCGGGATGGCGGCCGAAGACCTGGCGGCGTATCTCCGGCGGCGCCAGGCCCCGGTCTATGCCGTCGGAGTCGGCGCGGCGCAGGAGCCGCCCAACGCGCGCGTCACGAACGTCGCGGCCCCGGCGACGGCCGCCCGCAGCGATCCGTTCGAGGTGCGCGTCGAGCTCAGCGCCAGCGGCGTGCCGCCCACGCCGGCGCGACTGGAGCTGGTCGAGGTCAACGTCAGCAGCGGCGCGGAGAAAACCATCGCCGCGCGCGACGTGCTGCTCGACCCCGCGCAGCCGCCGCCGGTGCTGCCGTTCCGCATCGCGAACGACACGGCGGGCGAGTATGTATACCGCGCCCGGCTCGATCCGCTGCCGGGCGAGGCGATCACGCAGGACAACGTGCGCGTCGCCAACGTGACCGTCTCCGATTCGCGACTTCGCGTGCTGATCGTCGCCGGGCGGCCGACGTTCGACTATCGCGCCGTCGAGCGGCTGCTGGAGCGCGACGCGACGATCGACGTGAGCTGCTGGCTGCAATCGGCGCACGCCGAGGCGATCCGCGACGGCGACATTCCGATCGTGGAACTGCCGCGCAAACCCGAAGACCTGCTGGCCTACGACGCGATTTTGCTGATCGACCCGAATCCGGCCGAGTTCGACTCGTCCCTGGCGATTACGTTGCGGCGTTTCGTGGACGAGTTCGGCGGCGGCCTGCTGCTGCAGGCCGGGCCGCACTTCACGACGCGCTTCCTGAAAGACCCGCGCCTGGGCGACCTGGTCGCCATGCTGCCGATCGTCCCGGAGCCGGATGCCGACGTGCGGCTGAGCGAGGAGGGCGCGTTTCGCACCAAGGCGCACCCCCTCGAGGTCCCCGGCGAGCTTCGCAGCCATCCGCTGCTGCAATTGCATTCGAGCGAGGCCGCCAATCTGCGAACCTGGGCGGCGCTGCCCGGCGTGTATTGGTACTTGCCGGTCGAAGGGGTCAAGCCCCTCGCGACCGTCACCCTGCGGCACAGCGTCGCCAGGCCGCGCGGCGAGTCGGGCGGCGCGCCGCTCATGGCGGTGCAGCCGTTCGGCGCAGGACGCGTGCTCTTTCTCGGTTTTGACACGACCTGGCGCTGGCGCGCGACAGCCGAGCCGCAGTTCAACCGCTTCTGGATTCAAGTCGTCCGCTACCTGGCGCAGGTCCGCACCGTCGCGGGCAACAAGCGCGGCGCCATCACGCTGGATCGCGACGCGGTCAACGTCGGGGAATACGTAAAGATCGAAGCCCGCGTGCTCGACGAACTCTTCGCCGCGTGGACCGAGCCGACCGTCGAAGCGATCGTGGAGCTGCCCGATGGCGGTCGCCGGCCCCTGCTGCTCAGCGCCATCCCGGGCCGCGACGGCTGGTACTCCGCGCAGCTCGCGATCGAGCAGGAGGGCACAATCCTGCTGCGCGTTCCGCTCCCCGGCCCGGCCACGACGACGCAGCCGGACGCGCCCGAAAACAACCTGCGCAAGTACATTCGCGCCAACCGCCCGGACGTCGAGATGCGCACGCTGCGCCTGCACGAGGACGTGCTGCGGCGGCTGGCCGAGGAGACCGGCGGCCGCTACCTGACCCTCGCGGAGGCCGAGCGCCTGCCCGAGTCGATCGAGAAAGCCACGGAGGTCACGCCGATCGCCGGACCGAAACTGGAGCTTTGGGACCGCGGCTGGCTGCTGTTCGTTCTGGCGCTGCTGCTGGGCGCCGAGTGGTTCGTTCGGCGGAGGAATCACCTGCTGTGAGCGCCCAGCCCGCTAAGCCGACCCGCTTCGACTCGCTCGACCGGCTGCTGGCGCCGCTCGCCGCCGTGCGGCGCCGCGCGCGGCTCTACCTGGCGCTGGAGGGCCTGGTGCGCCTGGTGTTGGCGATGATCGCGGCCGGGCTGGTTCAACTGCTGCTGGATCGCTGGCTGCGGTTTACGGTCGATCAGCGGGCGGCGGTCAACTCGGTCATCACGCTGCTGTGGCTCTGGGTGATCTACCGCTTCGGCGTGCGACCGCTGATGCGCCCGATGGGCGACGTTGAGATCGCGGCCGCCGTCGACCGGGCCAATCCGCAATTGCACAATCAACTCGCCACCGCGGTACAGTTCGCGGCCGGCCGCGTGGGAGACGCGGCGTCGAACTCGCCCCAACTCGTCGAGGCGGTCGTGCGCGACGCCTGCCGCCGCGCCCCGGACATTCCGTTTCTGCAAGTGCTCGATCACAAGCGGGCCCGGCGTCGCGGGCTGGAGCTCGCGGGGCTGTTGCTGCTCATCGCGCTGGCGTTTGGGATCATGTTCGATGTGATGTCGATCTGGTTCCGCCGGAACTGGCTGCTGGCGGATCTGGCCTGGCCGCAGCGGACGCGGATCGTGCCGGTCGGGTACGAAAGCACCGACCGGCGGCGCTTTCCGCTGAGCGACGAGCTGGTGATCGTCGCCGACGTTATCGGCGAACCGCCCACCGCGGCCACCCTCTACTGGCGAACGCAGTCGGGACAGCGCGGCCGCGAGACGATGACGCGCCTGGGCGAGCGGCGCCTGACCGCTTCGCTGGGTGTGATGACCGAGACGGTGCTGTTCCGCATTCTCGGCGGCGATGAGCCGACCCGCGAGTACGTCGCGGAGGGCGGCGAGCGACCGCAGGTCGTGCGTACACGGACCGAGATCGCCCCGCCCGCCTATGCCGGCCTGGAGACGATCAGCATCGACCAGGAGACCGTCTTCGAGGTGCTGGCCGGCTCGTACGTCACGATCGAAGCCTGGTTGAACAAGCCCGTGTCGCAGGCTCAGTTTCAAGTGGGCGACGCGCGGCCGGTCGATTGCGAGCAGGTTTCGCCGACGCAGATTCGCGTGCGCTTCCGGGCCGCGGCGACCGCGGCCGACGGCTCGGACCCGACCTCGGCGCCGGTCGATGACCCGCCCGCGCTGACCTCCGGCTCCGGGCGCTTCGAACTGCTGGACGCCGAGGGCTGGAACGACCGGCGGCCCGTGCGCTTTACGATCAAAGTCGCTCCGGATGGGCCGCCCAGCGCGCGCATGGAGCTGATCGGCGTCGGCGAAGCGGTTACGCCGGAAGCCGAGATTCGAATGCGGCTGCGGTTTGACGATCCCTACGGGCTGCAATCTGCGGCGCTGGCGGCGGATCGCAACGCGGGCGCGCCGCTCCTGACGCCGATCGCCGGGCTGGAGCCGGGGCAGCGACAGCTTGATGTGGAGACCGCGCTTGCGATTTCGACGTTGACGGCAAGCCCGGGCGACCGCGTACGCCTGTGGGCGGAGGCCGGCGACGCGGCGCCAGGCGGCGCGAACATCGGGCGCTGCCCGGCGGTCGAGTTCCGCGTGCTCTCGCGCGAGGACTTTCTGACGGAGATGGCCCAGCGCGAGCTGGAACTCCGCCGCGAGTTCGAGCGTCTCATCAGCGAGCAGCGCCTGCTGCGCGACGCCCTGGCGCGGTTGGCGGCGGTCACGGAGGGTGCGCCGCCCGCCGGCCTGCCGCAACGGCTCGCCGGACTCTCTCGCCAGCAGAGCACCCACGCCCGGCGGTGCCAGGCATTGGAGCTCCAGTTCGAGCGCGTTCTGGCCGAAATGCGCACCAGCCGAGTGGCGCGCAGCGTCGACGAAAGACGGCTGCTCGACCGGGTCGCAGGCCCGCTGAGCGACCTGAGCGTCGGCCCGATGGCGGAGGCCGCCGCCGCGATTCTGGCGGCCCGCGCCGGGGTGGACGAGGCCAGCCGGGCGGGCCTGATGGCCGTTCAGGATCGCATACTGGAGATCATGCGGGCGATTCTTGCGCAAATGCTGGAGTGGGAGGGGTATCAGGAGACAGTGACCCTGCTGCGCGAGATCATCGACGAACAGGGCAAAGTGCAGGGCGAGACGCAATCGGCGGTCGCCGAGCAGCTTCAGGCGATTCTCGGACTTGACCAGCCGCCCGGCGCGCCGGCCACCCAACCGACGCCCTAGAATAGTCCGTTGGAGGTTGCGGGCCATGCACCGAATCTCGATCGTAAAGTGGTGGCTGGTCGCGCCGTTGCTGGCGACCGCCGCAAACGCCCAGGTTCCTTCGACGCAACCCGCCTCCGGGCCGGCCGGCCCGCGGACGCTGCTGGAGCGGCAGCAGGCCATCCGCGAACGCGTCCAGCAACTCGAAGGCCGCATGCTGAAGCTCACGCGGCTCTTAGGCGAGAGCGAACCGGACAAGGCCCAGCGCCTGCAACAGGCCATCGAGTCGGTGGGGCAGAAGGGCATCCGTCGGCGGCTGGACGCGATCGTCACCCTGCTGCGCGACGGCAAATACGACATCGCCGACCACGAGCAGCGCACGCTGGTGGCCGACCTCGAACAAGTCTTCAAACTGCTGACCGACACGCTGAACGAACTGGAGCGCCGCCGCGCGGAGCGCGAGCGGCTCGAAGCGCACGCCCGGGCTATTCGCGCGCTCATGGACGAACAAATCGGCGAGTTGCAGCGCACCCGCATGGCCGAGGCCGATCGCGAGCAGGCCGAGGCGCTGGCGCAGCTCGCGTCGCGGCTGGAGAAGGCCGCACAGCAGCAGGCGGCGCTAGGCGACAAACCGCGCGACGCGCAGGCCGCGGGCCAGCAGCGCGACCTCGAGAAGGAAACCCGCACCGCAGCCGCGGACGCCGCACAGATGCCGCCCGACCCGGCCGATCCGCGCACGGCGGAGCAGCGCCAGGCCGCGGCGGAGGAAGCCGCCGCCGCCGCGGACGCGATGCAATCGGCCGCGCAGCAGATGGAATCGGGCGGGGCCGCCGCGGGCCAGGCTGCGGAATCTCAAGCGCAGGCGGAGGAAAAGCTGCGCCGCGCCATCCAGCGGCTGCGCGAGGAAGAAAAGCGCCTGCGCGAGCGGGCCGACCTGCGCAGCGTCGAGCGCGACCAGCGGCAGACCCAGAAATCCGCGGCGCAGCAGGCCGGCCAGATGCAGGCCGAGGCGCAAGGCAATCAGCAGACCCCCGGCGGCGAGCAGATGCGCGACGCCGCGCAGCGCATGCAGAACGCGGCGGACCGCCTGGGCGAGGACCAGCCCGACGAGGCGCAGCCCGAACAGGAAGCCGCGCTGCAGGAGATGCAGAAGGCGCTGAACGAGCTCGACGACGCGCTGCGGCAGATCCGCCGCGAGGAGATGGAAGAAACGCTGGCGGCGCTGGAGCAGCGGCTGCGCAGCCTGCTGACGCGCGAGGAAGCGGTGCGCGAGACGGTGAGGCTGCTTCAACCCGCGCCGCCGGCCGAGTGGACCCGCGGCCAGCAGAAGCAGGCGGCCGACGCCGCCGAGACGCAGCGGTCCGCCACGGCGGATTGCGAAGCGCTCGTGCGCATTCTGACCGACGAAGGCTCGACGGTGCTGCTGCCGGAGTTCATGGAGCAACTGGCGGCGGACATGGCGGCGATCGCGGCGCGGCTCGATCAGAATGATGCCTCGCCGGCGACCGAACACGCGCTCGACGACGTGATCGCGACGCTGAAGGAAATCCTGGAAGCCGTGGAGCGTAAGCGCCAGGAGATGCAGGAAGGCGGGCAGGGGCAGCAGCAGGGCGGCCAGCAGAACGCGAACGCGCCGCTGCTGCCGGGATCGGCCGAGCTGAAGCTGTTGAGATCTTCGCAGGTGCGGGTGAATCGCCGCACCGACGCGCTGCGGGCCGCCGCGAACGAACCGCTTCCGCCCGCGGCGCAGGCGGACTTCGAGCGGCTGGCGGGCCGGCAGAAGCAACTGGCCGACCTCGCGCAGCGCATGAACGAAAGGACGCAGACCAACCCATGAACCGTCACTTCATCGCGTGCGTGTGGCTGGCGTGCGGCGCAGCGGCGTCCGCCGCCTGGGCGCAGCCGGCGGCCGGCCGCATCGATCGGCTGAACGCCGCGTTTCTGGCACGGCTGGAGAGTTTGCATGCCGATCAGGCGCGGGCCGTGGCCGTCATTCGCGAAAGTTGGGAGCGCGACTACGCACCGGAGGATCGCGCCGGCTTCGTGCCGGACGCACTGGCTGTGCTCTATCCGACGTTTCGCCGCGCGCTCGACGCCTTCGACGCCAGCCGTCCGGAGGTCGTGTCGGAGTTGCTGACGCCGCTGATGGCGTCGGACGATCCGTTCCTGCGCGCGACCGCCGGCTATTACCTGGCGCGGGCCCGAATCGACCAGGGCAGGCTCGAAGAGGCGGAGGTGCTGCTGACGGAACTGACCGCACCGGCCGCCGAGATCGAGCAGTTCACGCCTTACGCGGCGCACGTCTGGTTCCTGCGCGGCTTCTGCGAGGCGAGCAACCTGCGCTACGAACCGGCCGCCAAATCGCTGGCCGTGGTCGCGGCGGAATTCGGCGACGCCCCGGAATCCGTCGCGAATGGCGCCAAGCAACTCGCGCTGGAGTTGGAGCGGCGCGAACAGGGCAACCTGGCAGAGGTTTCCAGCCTGCTCAGCTACGCCTTCGCGCGGCTCCACGTCGCCGACGCGACCCCCCGCGTCCGCGAGCGCCAGGATCAGGCGGTGGCGTTGCTCGACAAGCTCATCAAGGAGGCGGAAGACCGCGAGAAGTCGCAGTGCGGCGGCGGCGGAAGCGGCGGCGGGCAGGGGCAGAAGTCGCCGGGCACGACCCCGCCCAAGGGCGGCGCCGATCAGTCCAGCGCGCCCGAGGGCGCGGGCCGCATCGGCGATCTGCACTCGGTGGACAAGGCCAACCCCGGGGAGATGTGGGGCAAGATGCCGCCGGCCGAACGGGAGAAGATCCTGCAATCGCTGCGCGACCGCTTCCCATCGCGCTATCGTCAACTGGTCGAGCAATACTACCGCTCCCTGGCGGAACAGAAATGATCGCTGCGTCCCAGCGACCGGCCGCGCTCCCAATGCCCGCCGCGCGCCTCGCCGCGCTGGGCGTCGCGCTCGCGTGCGCCGGGGCGGCGGCGGCGATCGACGTGGTGGTCGATCGGCTGGACGGCTCCACCCTGCGCGGCCGCCTCTCGGCGGTGTCGCCGCGCGTGATCGTCGAGGCGGGCGACGGCGCCACCGAACTGGCCTGGAGCGATCTGTTATCCATCCGGGCCGATGGGCCGCCGGCTTCATCAGCGCCAGCGCCGCCGACTGCGGGGCCGCTCGAGTTTCGCCTGGCGGATCAGTCCGTGTTCGTCGGGCGCGTCAGCGCCGTCGAGGCGGACGAGTTCATCATCGCGCTGCCCGACGCGCAGACCGGCCGCGTGTCCCTGCCCATGCTGGCGAGCATCGAGGCCCGCGGAGCGGACGGCATGTTACGCGCGCGGGTGGCCGAGTTGCGCCGCGCGGACAGCGACGGCGACGCCGCAGTCGTCGCCCGCGGGGCCGAGGCGCTGACGCTGCGCGGCGCCGTGAAGCGCGTCACGGCCGAGGGCGTCGATTTCGACTGGAACGGGCGCGAGCTGCGCCTGCCGTGGGCCAACGTCGTCGGCGTCGTTCTGGCGCGGCCCGCGGCGCGATCATCGACGGCCATCGTGCGCCTGCATGACGGCACGACCTTCGCCGGCCGCGTGGTCGAAGGCGACGATCAGGCGGTGGTGGTGCAGTCGGCGGCGTTCGAGCGGCTGCGGCTGGCCTGGTCGCAGATCGACCGCATCGACGTACGCAGCCAGCGGGTGGTGTTTCTTTCGGAGATCGAACCGGCCCGCTACGACTTCGAACCGTTCTTCGACAAGCGCTGGGACTACGCCCGCGACCGCACGCTCAGCGGCCAGCCGATCCGGCTGGGCGGGCGCGAGTTCGCCCGCGGCCTGACGCTGCATAGTCGCGCGGCGCTGGCGTATCGCATCGCCGGCGAGTTCGACACGTTCGTCGCCACCGTCGGCATCTGCGACGAGATCGGGGCGCGCGGCGCCGCCCTGGCCCGCATCCTGGCGGATGACCAGGTGGTGTGGGAAGCGCCGCTTCGCGGCGGCGCGGCGGCGGTGGACGTGCGCGTGCCGCTGCGCGGCGTGAGCGAGCTGATCCTGCAGGTCGATTACGACGCGCAACTGGACATCGGCGACCATGTGTGCTGGGGCCTGGCCCGGCTGATTCGATAGGAGCTGCCTCGCTTGAATCGCTTGCGACGATCCGCCGGAGGCTGGTGCGCCATCGCCGCGCTGTGCGCCGCCATCGCGCCGCGGCCGGCGACGACGGCGCACGCGCAGGACGGCGAGTTCGAGGCGGCGCTGCAGCAGGTGCGCGCCGACGAGGCGCAGCGGGTCGCCGTCTTCGATCGGGCCGCCCGCAGCGTCGTCGCGATCTTCGCCAGCGGCGAGAAGACCGGCGGCGGCAGCGGCGTGATCTTCGACGAGCGCGGATACGGGCTGACGAACTACCACGTCGTTGCGGAGTTTGTCGGCGCGCGGGCCGGCGTCGGCGGCCTGAGCGACGGGCGGCTCTACCCGCTGACGCTGCTGGGCATCGACCCGGGCGGCGACATCGCGCTGTTTCGCCTCTCCGGCAAGGAGCGCTTCGACGCTTCGCCGTTGGGCGATTCCGATCGGCTCGCGGTGGGTCAGTGGGTCGCGGCGATGGGCAACCCGTTTCTGCTGGCCGAGGATTACACGCCGACAATTACGCTGGGCGTCATCAGCGGGCTGCACCGCTACCAGGAAGGACAGGGCAACGCGCTGGAGTATGCCGACTGCATTCAGGTGTCGAGCTCGATCAACCCGGGAAACTCGGGCGGACCGCTGTTCGACATGCGCGGCCGGGTGATCGGCATCAACGGCCGCGCGTCTTTCGAGGAGCGCGGCCGGGTCAATGTCGGCCTGGGCTATGCCGTTTCGATCAACCAGGTGAAGCGCTTCCTGCCGGGTCTGCGGGCCGGGCGGCTGGTGGAGCACGGCACGCTTGGCGCGACGGTCACGCAGGCCGACGACCTGCTGATCTTCGACGCGGTTCAGGACGCAGCGCCGGCGGCGCGGGCCGGCGTGCAGGTCGGCGACGTGCTGCTCAGCGTCGACGGCCGCCCGCTTCGCACGCCCAACGACTTCAACAATCGCCTGGCGATCATGCCGGCGGATTTCCCGCTGCGGCTCTCCATTCGCCGCGGGCAGGGGCGGCTCGACGCCGTCGCGCGGCTGGAGCGGCTGCCGATTCGCGACCTGCCGCCGTTCGTCCCCGACCTGGCGCAGAATCACCGCGAGCTGCGGCGGTTGCTGGCCGATGCGCGGACAGCGGCGGGCGACTTCGCGCCGCCGCTGGCGCCGCTCGCGGCGCGCGTCTGCGGCAGCGGCGTCAGCGCGGACGCGGCGCTGGAGCTCGAGTTCGACGCCGACGGGAATCTGTGCGTGCGGTGCGACGGCGGTCGCCGCCTGATCGGCGCAGACGCCGCGCCGGCGGCGATGTCGGCCGTGGCCCGCGGCGACGATGAGGCGCTCTGGAGCGAGTGGCGCGCGGTTGTCGATCCGCTGCGGCGCGAGGTGGACGTGGACGCGACCTGGGAACTGATCGGCGGCGACGATATCGCCGGCCGAATCGCTTACGTCGTCGAGCGACGCTTGCCGGAGAAGCGGCGCATACGCTGGTTCTTCGACATCGACACCCACGCCCTGCTCGAAGCGACGCTGCACGAGGGCGACCGCGCGGACGGCGTGATCTGGGTTCCGCGCGCCGGCGGCGATGCCGCGGCCGCGCCGCAGTGGCTGCGCTACGCAAACGACGGCGTGATCGCAATCGAGTTGTCGCGCGATCCGGGGTCGCGCGTGTCGCGCGGCGGAGGCGGGCCATGATCCGCAGCGCGGCCCGGGCGGGCGAAACCATGCTTGCTGTGTTGCTCGCAGCGGCGACGGCGCGGGCGGACCTTCGGGACGGGCCGGATTCCGGTCCGTTCTCGGCGGCGATCGCCGCCGCGCAGGCCCGCGTCGTAAAGGTGTATGGCGCCAGCGTCGGCCGCGAGCCCGGATATGCCTCCGGGGTGATCGTCGCCGCCGACGGGCAGATCGTAACAGCGCTGTCGGTCATGCTCGACGCCCGGAATCTGCGCGTGGCCCTGCCCGACGGGCGCGTGCTGCCGGCGGCGGTGCAGCGGCGCGATCCGCGGCGGCAGCTCGCGCTGTTGAAAGTGGACGCCGAGGCACTGCCATTCTTCGAGATCGGCGACAGCCGTGCAGTGTCGCCCGGCGACTGGGTGATCGCTGCGGCGAATCCGTTCAAGGTCGCGGACGGACCGGAGCCGGTCTCGGTGTCGCTCGGGGTATTCGGCGGCCGGACGCAGCTTTCGGCGCGGCGGCGTGCGCAGGATTTCCCATATCGCGGCGAAGTGCTTCTTACGGACCTGGTTGTGGCCACGCCCGGCTCGGCCGGCGGCGCGATCGTCGACGTGCGCGGCCGATTGCTGGGGGTCATCGGCCGCCCGGCGATCAGCAATCTGACGAACACCTGGGTGAACTACGCGCTGCCGGCCGAGGAACTGGCGGCATTCCTGGCCGGCGCGCCGACCTCGCAGGACGCGCCCGCCGCGGGCGAGGCGACGGCGGCCGCGGACCTCGGCTTCCGCGTGTTCAACGTCGGCGGTCGCAGCCGCCCGGCGTATGTGGAGCGGGTGCGACCCGGGTCGGCGGCGCGACGGGCCGGATTGCGGGTGGACGACCTGATCCTGTCGCTTAACGGCGCCGCGACGCCATCCTGCGACGAGTTCGCGAAGGCGGCGGCGGCGCTCGCGGCCGGAGCCGATGCGGAGCTGGTCGTGAAACGCGGCGATCAGATCGTGACGGTCGTATTCACTATCGAGGCGGCTAAGCCGTGAACCTCGCACAGCACCCGCGACAATGGCTCCATCTGGCTGCGGCCGGTTTCGCGGCGGTGCTGCTGGCGGCGTGCGTGGCCCCCGTGGCGGCGCAAGCACCGGCTGACGCCGCTTTGCCGGCGGCGCAACAGCGCGTGTTCCGCCGGGCGCTGGAGCGGGTCGCGCCGCTGATCGTGCGGATCGAGACCATCGGCGGTTCGCTGCCCGTCGCGAAATCCGGCGACCCGGAGGAGGAGGGGCCGATCGCGCCGCGCTTTCGCCAGGCGGAAGGGCCGACGACCGGCACGATCCTATCCGCGGATGGCTACATCATCTCCAGCAACTTCAACTTCATGCGGTCGCCGACGGTGATCACGGTGCGGCTGCACGACGGGCGGCGGCTGGTGGCGCGGCTCGTGGCCCGCGACAGCGTCGCCCGGCTGGCGCTGCTGAAGGTCGACGCCGACGATCTGCCGCAACCCGAGTGGGCCGACGCCGAAACTCTGCGGCCCGGGCAGTGGCTGCTCACCGCCGGCTATGGCCACGGCGGCGCTGCGCCGCTGGTGAGCGTCGGCATCCTGAGCGGGCGGGCGCGGATCAGCGGTTTGGCGCTTCAGACCGACGCGAAGACCTCTCCGGTGAACTACGGCGGACCGCTGTTCGACATCGACGGCCGCATCGCCGGCATCTGCGTGCCGATGTCGCCCAGCGCCGAAGAGATCGCGGGCCTGGAGTGGTACGACTCGGGGATCGGCTTCGCGGTGACTCCGGACGTGCTGCGCTCGCGGCTCGAGCGTCTGCGGGCGGGCGAAAATCTGGAGCGCGGGCTGCTCGGCGTTTCCGTGGATGGGCGCGAGGTGGTGGTCGGACAAGCACCGAGCACGCAGCCTTCGCCGCCGGCCGACGGATTGAGAATCATCGCGCCGCCGCGCGGCCCGGCTGCGGCCGCGGGGTTGGCGGAGGGCGATGTCATTACCCACGTTGCAGGCAGCGCGACCCTGCGTCTGATCGATCTGCGGCGAACGCTGGCGCGCTACTCCGCGGGCGACGAGGTCGCCGTGCGTTATCGCCGCGGCGACGAGGCGCTCTCCGCCAAGCTGGTGCTGGTGACCCAAAGTGCGCTGGCCCCGGCTGCGAGCCGGCCGGCCTCGCAGCCGGCGAGCGGGCCGACGTCGCGCCCGGATTGAAGCAACGCGCTGTCGACTCGACAGAGGCGACCCGGAGCACCGAGCGCAGCTCAAGAAAAGTCTCAAGCCCATTGAGCTGGTCGTTCGATGCGAACGCCGGCCGATGTTATGACCGGATTTGGCATCTGGCATGCCGCGAGCGTTGAGCGGCCTATCACGAAATGCGAAGAAGCCACCCGCCTTAGTTCTTGAGACACCCGCTTTGGAGGGAAGGCGACGATTACGGTCTTCGTGGTCGCGATCTCCTTGACCGGCGCGACAAGGTCGCTGTCGCCCGAAACGAGAATGGCCACGTCAACGCGATTGAGGAACGCTTCTACCAGCATGGCGGTCGCGATGTTCACGTCGGTCATCTTTTCCTGCGACTGGTAGATCGTGCGCCCGCAGCCGTGGCAGTTTTTTTGGCTGCTCTGATATTTCCCGTAAACAATTTGCAGGCCGGGCAGAGTGGCGAGGGCTTCCAAGTATCTTAGTTGGCGCTTCTGCTTATCTTGGGGCGCCGTTACGCGAGACGTAAAGTATTTACAGGAAACAACTTGCGACCCATCTGCCAGCCTCGTCGCGAGTCGCTGAATGTCGAGCCAGTAGTAGCGCGCCCACCCCTCCTCTCTGAGTCCGAAATAGAGATTGAAGCCATCAACGTAGACCCCCACACGAGATTCCTGGTTTACAACCCCGGTTTTCACGATATACTCCTAACATAGTGACAAACAGCCCCGGAGATAGCATCTCCGGCCCGACGCCCCGCCCGAAAGGTCGGGGCGTCTTACTTAGTTGACCTAGCCCACAAGTTCATCTGGCACCGAAGCATAGTCTGCTAGCCCGGCCTGCTCCCCAAAAGCTGAAGAGCCGTTTGGCCCGTACCTAGCTCACTCTCGTAAGCATTATTGCGGCCAGACACAATGCTTGCAAGCAATAATTGTCATGCATGCTGAGGTTTTGTTGACCAAGCATGGGGGGCTGGCCATAATATGAGTTATGAGCAACGAACCAAACAACTTCACATCGGAAAAACCGAATAGCCCGCAGGCGAAAGGCGGGCTAGTTCGCGCCGAGAGGCTCAGCCCAGCGCAGCGAACGGCGATTGCGCGCAAGGCGGCCGCGTCGCGATGGGGGGGCGATCTGCCGACCGCAACCCATGAGTCCGCTGATCTTCTCATTGCCGACAAACGCATTGCGTGTGCCGTGCTGAATACGCGCGTTCGGGTGCTGACCCAAGAAACGCTCCTATTGTCGATCGGGCGGGCGGCGAAGGCGAAAGGCGGTACTGGCGTTGTGCGAGCATCAGAAGGGGGAGTCGACGATTTGCCGCCATTTCTGGCGGCAGAGAACCTTAACCCATTTATTAGCGATAGGTTGCGCGAGTCGACGACTCCGGTTCTTTACCGAAACAAGGCCGGGTCAGTCGTGTTCGGGTTCGATGCGCGACTGCTGCCGATGGTCTGCGACGTGTACATCCAAGCCGGCCTCGCTCGCAAGCTCACCAAGCCGCAAATGCGAATCGCCGATGAGTGCCGCCGGCTAAATCAAGGCTTCGCCGAGGTTGGGATCATTGCTCTTGTAGACGACGCGACCGGCTACGCTGAGGATCGCGCGAGGGACGAGCTAGCCAAGCTGCTTGAGGCTTATGTCGCCCCTGAGGCATTGCCGTACGTTGGCAAATTCCCTCACGAGTTCTATCGGCAGGTGTACCGCCTGCACGGGTGGCCCTACAGGCCGGGCGATACGCGCGGCCCCAGATACATCGGGAAGTTCATCATGAAGTTCGTTTGGGGCGGGCTGCCGCGCAATGTCGTCGAGGAAATCAAGCGTCGCAACCCGAACAATGAGAAAGGCCAACGACGAAAAAAACTGTTCCAGTTCCTAACGGACGACACGGGAATTCCCCACCTAGACTTGCAGATTTCGACCGTGACCACGCTCATGCGCGCAGCGCTAGACAAAGCGCAGTTCGAAGAATTGTTCGGGCGAGCGTTCGATCGCCCCACACAGCTCCGGCTCCCCCTTCCGCCAACCAACGGGCCGAATCCCCGTGTCTGAGCGCCCCGCTAATGGCACCCGTCGACTCACAGCGCGCCCTGGACGACGTCGCCGGCAGGCAGGCGCTTGGCTGGCCTTTCTTTAGCGCTTTATTGGCAGCTTTGCGGACGGCGATTTTCCTAGCGTCCATGCCCGGATGATATGCTCGGCTTGCGTGGGCCGCATGATTCAACCCTGGCCAGTGCCACAAACGCGTGCCGCGAGAGTTGTGCGGGCAGAATATCTGCTCCGCCCCCCAAATTTGAGAGCGTTCGCGCGGGGCGCAGCGGCCTTCTGCCGCTGCGCCCCATGCGCTGCGCTTGGACTCCGCGAGAGGCGGCCGGCTTACGGCGTCTCGACGATGTCTTTCTTTGTCGACGCCGCAATCGCCATCAACTCGTCTTTTTCCTGCCTCGGAACATTGAACTTATCGAGCGATGCGGCCAGGTCGGCCGCCAGCGCGTCGAACTCGGCGCTGCTGATCTTCATGCCGGCGTGCACGCTCTTCATGCTGCGGCCTTCGTACTTCTGCGGGCCGCCCGTGGCCATGCAGAGGAACTGCACCAGCATCTTCTTGAGATGCTCGACGTTCTCCGGCGTCGCGGACCACTCCTGGCCGGTGCCGCGGCGGGTGAAGTTCACCGCCGGGTTCGAGGCGGCGCGGCCGACGAAATCCTCGGTGACCGCGGCGATCGCCGCCTCGCCGCCGAGCCGCTCATAGAGGCTCTTGGCCGGCTTGCTGCGCGAGTCCATGTCGTGGTCGCCGCCAGTGCAGCCGACCAACCCGGCCCACATCGATCCAAGCACGAACATCGCGGTGTAAAGGGCTTTCGCTTTCATCATCACTCCCAAGCAGAAATGGAGGAACCGAACCACGCCGCGGCGGGTGTCTGCGCCTGTGAACTTTTTGGCTTCACTCACTTCCGTGAGCGGTTCGCGAGCCCTTGGGCGGGCAGAATGCCCGCCCCACCCAAAAGATTCACAAACTCTCTGCGCCGCGCCGCGGGCGGCGGACCGCTTCCGCCGCATTCTTACGCTCATACGCCGCTCGCCGGGCGGTGGATTCAACCGGCGCGATCGGAGTGTATCGCGGCGCGGCTCCGCGTGGGCCGTCGCCGGTCTGCACTGTCAGGCGGTCGGCGGGGCGACGCGGGCGTCGCCGCGCCGATCAGGATGCGTCGGACGGCGGCAGCAGTTGCACCGGCGCGGCCTCCAGACCCCAGATTTCCGCCGCATACTCGGCGATCGTCCGATCGCTGGAGAAACGGCCGACGCGGGCGATGTTGAGAATGGCGCGGCGGGTCCACTCGGCCGGTTGCCGCCAGACCGTGTCCGCGTCGTGCTGCGCGGCGAGATAGGCGTCGATGTCCGCCAGCAGCATGTAAGGATCGCCCTCGCGGGTGAGCCAGTCGAAGACCGGGCGGAAGCGATCGGGCGCGTCCGGAGAGAAGTGCCCGTGGGCGATGGCGTCGAGCGCGGTCCGCACTTCCGCCGAGTCCGTGTAGATTTGCCACGGTGCGTGATGTCCGCGATGGCGGGCCACCTGCTCCTCGGTCAGGCCGAACAGGAAGAAGTTCTCCGGCCCGACCGCCTCGCGAATCTCGATGTTCGCCCCGTCCAGCGTGCCGATCGTGAGCGCCCCGTTCATCGCGAACTTCATGTTGCCGGTGCCGCTGGCCTCGGTGCCGGCGGTCGAAATCTGCTCGGACAGGTCCGCCGCCGGGATGATCAACTCCGCCAGCGACACGCGGTAGTTCGGCACGAAAAACACCCGCAGGCGGTCGCCGACGCGCGGATCGTGATTGACGGTCTTCGCCACGTCGTTGATCAGCTTGATGATCAGCTTCGCCCGCCAGTAGGCCGGCGCGGCCTTGGCCCCGAAGAGCACGACGCGCGGCGGCAGATCGGCCGCGCGGCCCTGCACGATACGGTGATAGCGGATGACGACGTGCAGCAGGTTCAGCAACTGCCGCTTGTACTCGTGCAACCGCTTCACCTGGACGTCGAAGAGCGCATCGGTCGAGACCCGCAGCCCGTGCCGGCGGCGCAGGAAGTCGGCCAGCCGCTGCTTGTTGGCGCGCTTCACGCGGGCCACGTCGGCGCGAAACTCGGCGTCGTCCGCCAGCGGCTCCAGCCGCCGCAGCTCAGTCAAATCCCGGAGCCAGTCCCCGCCGATCCGCCGCGTGATGATCGCGGCCAGCTCGGGGTTGCACGCGGCGATCCAGCGTCGCGGGGTGACGCCGTTGGTCTTGTTGCTGAAGCGCTGCGGCCAGAGTTCGGCGAAGTCGGGCACGAGCCGCGTGCGGATCAGGTTGGAGTGCAATTCGGCCACGCCGTTGACGGCGTGGCTGCCGACGATCGCCAGGTTCGCCATCCGCACGCAGCGCTGCGGGTGCTCCTCGATCAGCGAGAGCCGCGCGCGGCGCTCGCCGTCGCCCGGCCAGCGGGCCTGCACCTGCTCCAGGAAGCGGCGGTTGATCTCGAAGATGATCTCCAGGTGCCGCGGCAGGATGCGCCCCAGCAGGTCGAGCGGCCATTTCTCGAGCGCTTCGGGCATGAGCGTGTGATTCGTGTAGCCCAGCGTGGCGACGGTCAGCTCCCAGGCGTGCTCCCACTCCAGGCCGCGATCGTCGACCAGGATGCGCATCAGCTCGGCCACCGCCAGCGACGGGTGCGTGTCGTTCAGTTGCACCGCGGCTTTGTTGGGCAGGCCGTCCAGCGTGCGATGATTGCGCTCGTAGCGGCGGATGATGTCGCTCAGCGACGCGGCGACGAAGAAATACTGCTGGGTGAGGCGCAACTCGCGGCCGGCGGGGTGCTGATCGGGCGGGTAGAGCACTTTCGAGATCGTCTCGCTCTGCGCCTGGTGCCGCACGGCTTCGACGTAGCCGCCGCGGCTGAACGCCGCCAGGTCGAACGCCTCCGACGCGCGAGCGGCCCACAGCCGCAGCAGATTCACGGTGTTGCAGCCGTATCCGACCATCGGCATGTCATAGGGCACCGCCATCACGGTCTGGCAATCGACCCACGCGGGGCGGAACCGGCCCTCGCTGTCGACGCGCGGCTCGACCCGGCCGAACAAGCGCACGGGCGTGGCGAACTCCGGGCGGGCCAGCTCCCAGGGTGAACCGAAGCGCAACCAATAATCCGGCCGCTCGACCTGCCAGCCGTCGACGATGTCCTGGTCGAAGATTCCGAACTCGTAGCGGATTCCATATCCGTACGCCGGAAACTCAAGCGTCGCGAGCGAGTCCATGAAGCACGCCGCCAGGCGTCCCAGGCCGCCGTTGCCGAGGCCGGCGTCCGGCTCCATCTCGCAGAGCAGATCGATGTCTACGCCGATGGCCGCCAGACCGCGCGCGACGGCATCGAAGAGACCGAGGTTCACCAGGTTGGCGCGCAGCTGGCGGCCCAGCAGATACTCCATCGACAGGTAGTAAACGCGCTTGACGTCGCGCTGGTGATAGACGGTCTGCGTCGCGATCATGCGATCGACGATCTGATCGCGAACGGCCCGCGCCAGGCTCCAGTACTGGTCGTACGGCATGGCCGCGTCCCAGTGCCGGGCGCGCGAGAAGCGCAGGTGATGGCGGAAGCTGCGAATCACGGCGTCTGCGGCGGAGACCGCAGCCGGCGATGCGTCGGTGCGTGCGGCGGACATGGCGGCTCCCGGGCGAATTGAGCGATGGGGGCGGATCGCGCCGTGCGCAGGCTACGCGGAGCGGAAGCTGTGGGAAAGGGCGAAGGGGCGAAGAGCGAAGAGCGAAAAGAAACGCTGAAGCGGCGCCGGGCCGGTTGCCGAGGACGGCGTGGAGCGACGGGCGCTTGGACCGATGCCGCCGGCGGGCTCACGGCCCGTTTGCTCGACGCGCGGGTTGCGTTTCGCGCTTCGCATTCCGCGATTCACGCTTCGCCCTTCGGGTTCTCCTGGCGGCTGTCTGGTTCTCTTTTTCGCTCTTCGCCCTTCGCTCTTCGAACTTTTCCTCGCCTACAGCGCGGCGGATTCGGTGGGTTCTTCTTCGAGCTGGCCGAGCGTGACCAGCGCCAGACGCGCGGCCTTTTGCTCGGCTTCTTTCTTGTTCGGTCCCCACGCGCTGGGAAACTGGCGGGCGCCGATCGTGACGGCGATCTCGAAGCACTTGCTGTGGTCCGGCCCCTTCTCGTCCAGCAGGTCATACTGCGGCGTCTGGTTCAGCCGCCGCTGCGCGTACTGCTGAAGCTGCGACTTGTAGTTGAAGTGGTGCTCGGACGATGCAGCGGCGTCGAGCTCCGGACCCATGGCGCGCATGATGAACGCGCGGGCCGGCTCGATCCCGCCATCGAGATAGATGGCGGCGATCAGCGCCTCCAGCACCGCCGCCGCCAGCGAGCGCGGCAGGTGCTCGTCGGCCTCCATGCCCTGCCCCAGCAGCAGGTTTGCGGCGAGATTCAGCCGATCGGCGACGCGGGCGCACGTCCGCCGCGAGACGACCGCCGACTTGATCTTGGTCATCTCGCCTTCGAGCGCGTCGGGCAGCCGGCGATAGAGTTCCTCGCAGACGACCAGCGCCAGCACGGCGTCGCCGAGAAACTCCATTCGCTCATTGCTGTCTTTGCGCTGATCGGCGGAAGAGGCGTGGGTGAGGGCCGCGGCCAGCAGGTCGAGATCGCCAAACGAGTAGCCGATCCGCTGCTGGCACTCTTGTAGCTGCTCTGAACGTGCGTCCATGGTCGTGACCTGCATCACGGCCGACGACGCGGAGCGCCCCAACGGTTCCGCGGGGGGCGCACGGCGTCGGCGGCCGCCGGAGACGGTCCGGTCTAGCCGCAGAAACTGCTGATTTGCCTATCGACAGTTCAGTATAGCAGGCTTGACGGCGGCCGGGCGCGTGAAATTCCGGCGAACCGACGACGCGGGGGCGTTCCAATAGGGGGTGGGGCACGGTTGCGATCCTGTGGCGCGGGCTCTCAGCCCGCGGGCGGGCAGAATGCCCGCCCCACCCAAACAGAACCCACCCCACCCCCGAACGCTCGCCGCTAAGATGCCGGCTGGCGCCTTGCCGCCCGCCCCCAGGAGGCCCGCTGTGCCGCGCACCGCCATCGCCGAGAAAGTCGCGCAGGACATCCAAACCGCGTCCTGGGTGCGGCAGATGTTCGAACGCGGCCTGCGCCTCAAGCAGCAATATGGCGAACGCAACGTCTTCGACTTTTCGCTGGGCAACCCCAACGCCGCGCCGCCGCAGGCGTACTTCGACGCCCTACGGGCCTGCGCCGCCGAGCACGATCCGGCCCGCCACCGCTACATGACCAACGCGGGTTTCGCCGAGGCGCGGGCGGCGGTGGCGCGCTTCGTCAGCCGCGAGTATCGCGCGGAATTCACCGCGGAAGACGTGGTGCTGACCGTGGGCTGCGCGGGGGCGGCCAACGTGGCGCTGCGGGCGATCCTCGACCCCGGCGACGAAGTCATCGTGCTCGCGCCGTACTTCGCCGAGTATCGCTTCTACATCGAACAGGCCGGCGGCCGCATGGTGATGGTGCAGACCGATCGCGCGTTTCAGCCCGACCTGGCCGCGATCGAGGCGGCGATCACCCCGCGGACGCGCGCGGTGCTGGTGAACTCGCCCAACAATCCGTGCGGGGCCGTCTATCCGGATGAGACCTGCCGGCGGCTCGGAGAATTGCTGGCGCGCTACGACGCCGACGACCGCCCGCTGTACTTGCTGTGCGACGACGTGTACCGCCGCGTGGTGTTCGACGTGGACTGGTGCCCGCCGCCGTCGCGTCACTATCGCCGGTCGATCATCGTTTCGAGCTATTCGAAAGACCTGAGCATCCCCGGGGAGCGGGCCGGCTACATCGCGCTGCCGCCGGCGACGCCGCAGCGCGATGCGCTGCTATCCGCCATGTCGATGCTGAACCGCACGCTGGGCTTTGTAAACATGCCGGCGATCACGCAGCGCGTGCTGATGCGCTGTGCGGACGCGATGTGCGACATCAGCCTGTATCGCCGCAATCGCGACACGCTGTGCGACGCGCTGCGCGCTTATGGCTACGAGCTCGCGACCCCGGCGGGGGCGCTCTATGCGTTTCCGCGCACGCCGATCGACGACGACGTGGCGTTTGTCGAGATGCTGGTCGGGGAGCGGATTTTGTCGGTGCCCGGTCGCGGGTTCGGCCGCCCTGGGCACATCCGGCTGAGTTACTGCGTGGATCGCGAGACTGTGGAGAACTCGCTGCCGGGGTTCAAGGCGGCGATCGACAAGGTCCGCCGCCGGTGAGAACGCGCAGCGGGCTTCCGCTCAAGGTGGGGCGGGTATTCTGCCCGCGCACTTTCTCAAAGTGGGGTGCGCAATCTGCCCGCGCTTTTTCTCACGGTGGGGCGGGCATTCTGCCCACCCCGGACAGTACTAAATGACCCGGCGGGCAGAATTCCCGCCCCACCCTGCAAAACGCAGCGGCGCGCGGGATGCACCCGTGGCGGACGCCGCGCAGCGCGTGGGGTTGAACTCTCGCCACTGGCCGGACTACACTCGCCGGCGCGACGCATGACTTGCGTAGCCCCGCTGCGCGTAGCGACTTCTCGGCGGAGGAGCGGGGAGCATGGGCCTCCGGCCCGTGCGAACCGCTCACAACGGCGCGTGTGTCTGAATCGCCCTCAGACTCGATCCGGAGCTTCCCATGTCCACCTTGCAGCCGTTGAATCTGAGATCATGGATCGACGAGCACCGGCACCTGCTCAAGCCGCCGGTCGGCAATAAGTGCATCTGGGAGGATCGCGACTTCATCGTGATGATCGTCGGCGGCCCGAACGCCCGCAAAGACTATCACGTGAATCAGACGGAGGAGCTGTTTTACCAGGTCGAAGGCGACATCACGCTCAAGATCATCGAGAACGGGGTCAAGCGCGACGTGTCGATCCGGCAGGGCGATGTTTTCCTGCTGCCGCCGGGCATTCCGCATTCGCCGCAGCGGCCGGCGGGGACGGTGGGCATGGTGGTGGAGCGGCAGCGACCCGCGGGGATGAAGGACCATCTGCGTTTCTACTGCGAGAAGTGCGGGGCGCTGATCCACGAGCCGGAATTCGACATGAAAGACATCGTGAACCAGCTCAAGACGATCATGGAGCAGTACTGGAACGACGCGAACGTCGCCATCCGCACCTGCGGAAAGTGCGGCCACGTCATGGAGAAGCCGACGCCGGCGAAGTAACGCGGGGGGGCGGGCCGGCGGGGGGCGGCGCGCCGCGGCCGCAGGGTCGCCGACCGGCTGGGGATGTGACCGCTGGCGGCGCCGGGCGGGCCGGTTTGACAAGCGGCGCGGCGCGCGGCTAGCTTCGGATCGCGCAGACAGGAAGCACCGGATGGAAGTTCGCTGCGATCTGGCGACGATTCTGATCTCCGAAACGCGCGATCAACAGGTGATCGCGCTGCGGGAGCGCAGCGGCACGCGCCTGCTGAGCATCGTCATCGGCCTGCCCGAGGCGCTGGCGATCGATCGTCGCGTGAAGCGTATTCAGCCCCAGCGGCCGATGACGCACGAGCTGCTCTCGAACGTGATCGATCAGCTCGGCGCCGAGCTCGAACGAATCGTGATCAACGACCTGCAGGACGGCACGTTCTTCGCGAAGCTGGTGATCCGCAGCAACGGCGAACTGATCGAGGTGGACAGCCGCCCGTCCGACGCCATCGCGCTGGGCGTCGGCGGCGAAGTGCCGATCTATGTGCAGGAGCACGTACTGCGCGAAGCGGCGCAGTAATCGGCCGGCTCGGCCGACGGGCCTATCGGTCGGAGGCGGGCGCTCGGCCTGTCTCTCGCGGTTCCCATTGGCGATCGAAGCGCTCAACGTGGCTGCCGGAGTGCCTGCGTCGCGTGAAACGTATGAACTTCATCCGCCGAATGCTCGCGCTGCGGGCGTTGTGCCTGGCGCTCTGCGCGCTGCTGCTCGCCCCGTTGCTGCCGGGTTGCGCCTGGATCGCCAAGATGGGCACCGACCGGCGCGGCACGACGATCGGCAAGACCTATTACCTGGGCGGCGCCGGTCCGTTCGGCCACGTGGGGTCATTCGACGTTCCGGAAGGATTGCGGCAGGGGGGCTATCGCGGCGCGATCGAAGTCGTCCCGTGGCAAAGCTGGATCGGCTGGACGATCCGCGATCAGATCGATCGCCAGCGCAACGAGGCCCAGGCGCAGCGCCTCGCCGATGAAATGCTGGCGTACATGCGCGACTTTCCCGGCCGACCGGTGAACGTGATCGCGCTCTCGGCCGGGACCGGCATTGCCACGTGGGCGATCGAAAAACTGCCGCCCGGCACGCGCCTGAACAACGTCGTCTTCTTCGCCAGCAGCCTGTCGCGCACCTATGATCTGAGCCGCATGCTCAGCCGGCTGGATGGCCGGCTGTACAGCTTCTATTCGCCGGCCGATCCGATCCTGCGATACGCCGTACCGATCGCCGGGTCGGTCGATCGCGAGTTCGTCGGCTCGGGCGTCGGCGGGCTGTCGGGCTTTTCGCCCCCGCCCAACGCGGACCGCCGCGAAATCGAACTTTACAACGACCGCCTGCGCAACATGCCGTGGCGGCGCGGCTACTCGCGCTACGACTACGACGGCAACCACACGGATGCGACCTCGACGGCGTTCGTGCGGCGGATCGTGACCCCGCTGGTCGCGCGGGTCGGCCGGCCCGAAGGTCCGTCGCCGGTCGAGCCGCCAGCCGACGCGCCGCCGCCGGTCGCCGCCGCCGGCGATGCGAACGCGCCCCTGCGCCCCGGAGCGCCGATCGCCCTGCCGCTCGAACCCACGACGCGGCCGGCGGAGAGCGCTCCGGCCGAACCGCCCGCATTGCCCGACGCGGCCGTGCCGTAGGGCGCGGGGCGGGCCCTTGCGACAACAAAATGCGCTTGCGACCGGCGGGCGGGGCGGCTCTACTCATCAGGTGTGTTCGGGATCCGCCGCGCGGCGCGCATGCGCGCGGACTCGCGGCGTGTCCTCCGGTTTGCGGGTTGCGAAGCGGCGAGCAACGGGTGAGTTCTTTGGTATCCGCGCCAGCGAAACCGTCGATCGCGTTGCCGTTGGTCACGCCGGAATCACCCGCGACCGGCGAGACGGCCGCAGCGCTCGGCGCGGCCGGTCCGCGCGACATTCGCTTCGTGAAGACGCTGCGCATCAGCGTTACCGACCACTGCAATTTTCGCTGTGTGTACTGCATGCCGGAAGAGGGCCTGGCGTGGCTGCCGCGCGAGGCGCTGCTGACCTACGAAGAGATCACGGCCGTCGCGAGCGCGGCGCTGTCCTTGGGCATTCGCGACTTCAAGCTCACCGGCGGCGAGCCTCTCTTGCGAAAGGACATTACGACGCTGCCGGCGATGCTGCGCGCGCTGCCCGGCGTCGGCGAGATTTCGCTGACGAGCAACGGTCTGCTGCTGGAGCGCTCCGCGCAGGCCCTGCGCGACGCGGGCGTGCAGCGCGTCACCGTCAGCATCGACACGCTGCGGCCGGAGAAATTCCGCCAGATCACGCGGACGGGCGATCTGGAGCGGGTCATGGCGGGCATCGCGGCTGCCGAGGCCGCGGGGCTGGGCCCGGTGAAGATCAACGTGGTCATGATGCGCGGGTTCAATGCCGACGAAGCCGCCGACTTCGCCGCGCTGACGCTGGGACAGGCCCGCACGGTTCGCTTCATCGAGTTCATGCCGTTGGGCAAGTCGATGGTGGGCGACGCCGACCCGTTCGTGCCCTATCGCGAGACGTGGGCGGCGATCGAGGCGGTGCATGGTCCGCTCGCGCCCGCGGACCCGGATGCCGGCAATGGCCCGGCCCGCGTCTTCCGCCTGCGCGGCGCCGCGGGCAAGGTCGGCTTCATCCACGCCATGTCGCAACCGTTCTGCGCGACGTGCAATCGCCTGCGGCTGACGGCCGACGGCCAGTTGCGGAGCTGCCTGTTCGACGGCGGCGAGGTGGATATGCGCCGCCTGTTGCGCGGCGCAGCCTCCCCGGCCACGCTGCGGCAGGCGTTCATCGATTGCGTCGTGCAGAAGCCCGATGCGCATCAGTATTACGGCAGTCGGCAGATGAGCCAGATCGGGGGCTAGCAACGGCTGGGGATGCCGGGACGCTCCGCCACGACTCCGCCCATTGACGCCCCCCGGTGTTGCGACTAGCGTTCAGAATTCCGGCTGCGGGCCGCTGGCGGCGGCGCGGCCCTGGGCGAGTTTCCATGCGAGAGCCAACATGATCACGCGATCCCCCCTTCTTCACGGCGGGCTGGCGATCCTCTTGCTTGCGGCGTCCGGCTGCGGCGGGAATCCGCCGGCTTCCGGACCGCATAACACGATCCTCGGCGGCGTGGCCGAGGGAACGCCGTTCGGCGCCGCGGGCATCGACAAGGGCCTGCTCAAGGACCAGACCGGGTACAAGCCCGAGAAGCCGCCGGGGTCCGGCGGAGAGAGCAGCGGCAGCGACGGCGGAACCAGCGTGGCGGCCGGCGCCGGCGATGTCAAAGCCGAAGTCGTCGCGATGCTCGATGGGGGAATCCAGGCTCTGCTCGACGGCGAGATCGACGCATTCCTGAACATCCTGGACGACGCGCAGATCGCGCCGATCAAGGAAGACTCGTCCGACCTGATCGACACGCACGCGAAGCTCGCGCAGCTCGTGCGAGTCGTCGGCGGCAAGATCGGCAAAGAGGACATGACGGTCCGCCAGTTGCTTGAAGAAGTGATGAAACTCGCCGGCGTGCCCGAAGACCTGCGATCGATGTCCGCCGCGAAGACTGTGGAAGTCGTCGTGGTCGACGCCGAAAACGCCACGATCAAGCCGATCACCCCGCCCGCCGGCGCATTCTCGCTGCTGGGTCTGCCCGTCGGCGATGCCGCCGAGACCCCAGAAGCCCCGCCGATCCCGGTGAAGAAGACCGCCACCGGCTGGAAGATTCAGCTACCGGTCGCCATCACGGCCGAACAGATGCCGGAAATGAAGCAGGGACTCAAGCTCGCCCAGAAGTTCCTCGACAAGCTCACCGAGAAGATCGAGGCCGCGGAGTTCAAGACGCTCGAAGAGCTTGGCCCGATGCTCAGAATGATGGGCATGGCGACGATGGCCGAAGTGCAGGCGGAAGCCGGCGGCGAGACTGGCGACGAGACTCCGCCGCCCGGCGACGAGGCAGGTGAAGAGCCGCCGGCCGGCGACGATCCCGAGGCGCCGGTGATCGATCCGCCCTGACGCCGCCCCTGCGACGGATACCACGGAGGGTGAAATGAGTCGCATCCCGCCGGAGCAGGTCGCGGCGCTCTCCGCCGCGATCCGCACGCATGACTTTCTTCACCGGCTGCTGCGCGAGATCGAGCATCTGCACCGCGTAGTCTTTCACGGGAATGAGCGGGCGGATTGGAAGCTGACGCGGGCTTCGGCCGAGCAGATTCTGATCGCCGAGATCGTGCTGCGGCACAACGGCAGTTTCGACGGCATCTACTTCGCCCTGCGGAAGATGGAGGCCGAGGGCAAGACCTGGGCGACGGCCCTGCGCGATCTGGCGGGCTACATCCACGCCTATTTCACCACGCCGCTGGGCATCGTGATGCGCCGCGATCTCTTCGGCGACGGGGTGGTGTTCCTCTCGCCCGATGCGGACGACTGGGTGCAGCGGGCCGTGGGCGAGGCGGGGGCGGGCCCGGGCAATTAACGCCCACGGCTATCGCAAAACCTGCTGCGGGACGCTGCCGTCGCGGCGGGCTGATCCTGAAACGCCCTGCTCGACCCGACGAAACTCGACGCCATTTATCACTTGAACCGGTGTCGGGAACGAGTTATCTTAATGAGTTAGGTTGCGGGCAGGCTGCGTTTGCCTGCGGCAGCGCTTCGCGCGTCACACGTCTTTGCGCCGAGGCGTATCGCCGCAGTACGAGCCTGGCCGCCAGCCACATCTTCTGCCGCGCGAGGTTGCTGGCCTCTGCGGCTCGATTCCGGCGGACGGATGCGCCGATGAGGTAGGTACGACGCGGCGGAGTGGGAACCCGTCGACCGCGTTGTCTCCTGTCCGTAAATCGGTGCTGGTTCATTCGGGCCAAACGTCCGATCGGTGCGGATGATTGCGAGCCATCCGTGGAGCGTCCCTGCCGGCCGCAGGGAACGGGTTTTGGGCGCGCCCTTGGCGTTATTCGCCGGGGCTATGGAAGGACGACATTCATGTCAAGGCACCCCGTCCGTCGCGTCGCGTTCACGCTGATTGAGCTGCTGGTGGTGGTCGCGATCATCGCGCTACTGATCTCGATCCTGCTGCCCAGCCTGGCGGGGGCTCGCAATCAGGCCAAGCGGATCAAATGCTCCGGATCCAACCTGCGCGAACTCGGCCGCTTCGCTCAATACAACGCCCAGGAAGATAAGTACAACCGCCTGCACACCGCCCACCCCGCCATCCGCGAGGACGACCGCCAGCCGGGCGATCCGCCGCGGTACTGGTTCGGTCGCGGCGACCACGAGTTCGGCGGGGCCGATGGCGTCGTTCCGGAATACAACATCACCGGCACTGGCGGGAACCCCGGCAAGGACTCTGCCCGCCGCTTCATGAACCGCATCATGTTCGGCATTCGCGGCGGCCAGATGAACGTCGCTGCGGCGACGGATAAGCAGGCCCGCAAGAACCAATGGGGCCTGTTCCAGTGCGGCGGCGAAGACACGCTGGTCGGCCGCACGACGTCGACGAACGTCGCAGCCCGACCGCGGCAGCCGGAGTTCGAACGCTCGATCTTCGAGGCGTCGGGCAACAGCTACAGCGGGGACGTCTACAGCGCGAAGGACCATTCGTTCTTCGACAATCAGAATCCACCTTACACCGATCGCGAGGACATCCGCTTCGGTGCGTATCGCCGCCCCCTGGACAAGTTCCCCGATCCGGCACGCGGGCTGCTGTTCTTCGAGTCGCGCCTGCACCAGGCGATCGCCAACACCGTCGAGATTGCCGCGGCCGGGATCAGCACGGGCAACCACCCGGTGCAGTTCGGCTCGCGCCCGCAGACGATCCCCGGACATCACGGCGCGCCGGGCAAGTTCAACGCCGTCTTTGTTGACGGACACGCGGCGACCATTAGTTGCCGGCGATCCGGCGACATGCAGAAGCCGTCCGACTTCCGCGACGGGCGCATCGGCTGGCGCGTTCACTGGCGGGCGGATACCTGGCGTTATGACGCGCTTCCGAACCGCAAGATCACCGCGGCCAGCGACGCGCTCAATTACCTGGTCTCCGGCCCGTGGTTCAGCCCGTTCACTGACCCGCGGGTGCTCTACATGAACAACCTGATGGCGCCGTAGGTCGCGGCCGCGGCGCTCGCTTCGCGCGCGCCGCCCGAGCCCGCCGCGGCAGAGTCTGATGCAGTCATCTTCCGGCAGGCGGTCCGCATGCGGGCCGCCTGCTGTCGTTGCGGGCGGCGACGGTTCGCATTAGCTTTGCGCAGCGGCGGAGCGCGGCGGTGTGCGGCGCTTCAGATCGGATACGGCGGGCAGCAGCGGGAACGCCGCGGTGGCTGACAAAAAGCGAATCCTGGCAATCAGCGGGGCCGGCGTCGGGGCGCTCGCACTGGTCTTTCTGCTGGTGCGTCTGCTTTTCGGCGGGAGCCAGCCGCACGCCGAGCTTGACCGCTGGACCGGGCAGCGCGAGCACGATCTGGAGGCCGTCGCAAAACGGCTGATGGACTACGCGGCGGCCAACGGTAACAAGTTCCCCAAGGACGCCAAGGAACTCGCCGCGGCGGGCATCATGACGCCGGAGCAGGCCCGCTTCCGCGATCCGACGCGGAACGTGGAGGTGCTGCGGCAGTACCGGCCGGGAAATGCCCCGAAAGACGGCAACCGCATCATCATGATCCTCGAGAACTACGAGCCGAACCCGGACAACCAGCTCATGGTGGTCTATTCCGACGGCCAGATCGGCGTGCGTGTGGATCTGCAATCGACCATCTCTGACGACAACGGCCTGCGGCGCTGGCTCAAGACCAAAGAAATCCCCTGGTCGCCGCCGGAGCCATAGCACGCGACGGGGCGGGGAAGTCCGACGGGCGAGGCGAGCGGGGCGCTTGTCGCTTCGCCGGCGGCTGCGGCCGGGCTACGGCCCGCCCGTTGTTTCATTTTCCCAATCCGAGGACTGCGGGCGGGGAGCTATTGAACTTCTCAACGTCGCGCGTCTTCGCGCGCAGTTCGCGGGAGCGGCGGGCGGGCAGAATGCCCACCCCACCCAGATTACGGCGGGCGGGCAGGATGCCCACCCCACCGAGACAGCGGCGGGCGGGCAGGATGCCCACCCCACCCAGACAGCGACGGGCGGGCAGGATGCCCACCCCACCCAGATTACGGCGGGCGGGCGGGCAGAATGCCGACCCCACTCAGACTGCGGCGGGCGGGCGGAATGCTGCCCCACCCCAAAAAGCCCACAAGCTCGGAGACCAGCAGAGACGCTCACCGGTCGGGAGACCGGCGCCACAGCACCGTGCGCGCCGCCGCGATGAAGACCGCCAGGCTCGCGATCTGCACCATCAGCGTCGCCGGATAGGTCAGCCGAAAGTCCTGTGCGGGGGCCGCCAGCACATACGAAGCGTAATACGCAAGCGGAATGAGCAACACTAGCAGCATCGCACGGCGCGTGCCGCACCGCAGGAACACGCAGAGCAGCAGCAGCACTACATTCGCCGCCGCCCACACGCCAGCCACGCCGCCCACCCAGCGCAGCCGCGGATGCGCGGCCACGTGCCCCGCCAGCGAAACCCAGGCGTGCCGCAGCGGCTCGAGCGTCGCCGTGTGGGCCAGGCCCAGGTTGTTGGGCTCCAGTCGCGGCTGGAACCAGTACGGCGTGTGATACCAGCCGGAAACCCAAACCAGCGCCCGCAGCTTCACCTCGATAAGCTCGCGCGGAAAGCGCCGCAGCGCCAGCAGGTACTCGCGGCCCAGCTCATCGTTCGGGCCGCCGGTGACATACCCCGGCGTCACGATCGGCGGCTGCTCCCAGATCAGCGGCCCGACCGTCGCGAAGAAGTAGCGCTCTCGAAAGATATCCTGCCGCAGGTGCGCCGCCGTAAATGGCAGTTCACCAATCGCCGCCGGGTTCACGTAACAGACGCCGACCAGCTCCAGCGCCTTGATCTGGTTGGCCGGCCGCAGACGCTCGATCGGAAACAGGCGATACAACGCGCTGTTGGCCCCGAAGTACAGCGCCGGCGGCAGCAGCGCCACAGCCCACCCGCGCCAGCCCAGCCCCCGCGCCGCGGTCCAGCCCAGCAGCAGGCACACCGCCGGAAGCACGACCACGGCGTTGTGGCGGATCAACGGAACCACGGCGGCAAGCGGAACCAGCAACAGCAGCCACGCGGCGGCATGCGGCGACCGCCCGGCGGCCAGCCAGACGCGCAGCCCGCCGACGATCAGCCAGAGCAAAGCGATCGCCAGCCAGCAGTCTTTCCACAGAGTGACGAGGTAAAACGCCAGCGGCGAGAGCGGCAGCAGCAGAAAGAGCGCCCCGCCGCCGGCCGCCGCGGCGATCGCGGCGCACGACCAGGTCGGCCCCAGTTGGAGCCTCAATAGCGCGCCGAGCAGCGCCCGCACGCCCAGGATGAACAGCAGGGCCTGCGCGAGCATCACGGCGGACAGATCTGCGCCGAGGCGGAAGAGGCCGCTCAGGCAGATCGCCATGAACGGCGGATGCCAGTCGTGGTACGCCCCGTTGCGGGCCTGCGTGACCTGATCGATCGAGTCGGACGAGAGCAATCCGGGCCAGAAGACGATCCACACGCCTAGCGCCGCGAGCACGCAGCCGGCCCACAAGACCCACGCCGCCAACCGCACGCCGACCGGCGCGACGGGGGCGCCCGCGTCGGTCGCCGGAGTGTGCGGCGCACGCACAAGCTGCGGCGACGCCGGGGTGGCCGTCGCCGGCGTCACAGTTGCACCGGCACCGGCCGGCCGTCGTCATCGACCGCGACATAGACGATGATCGCCGACGTGACGGGCACCACGACCCGCGGATTGCTGAATCGCTCGGCCTCGACGCGGACCTCGATGGACATCGACGTTCGCCCCATCTTCGCCAGCCGTGTGTAGAACGAGAGCAGGTCGCCGACGAACACCGGCTTCTTGAACTCGACGCTGTCGATCGCGACGGTCACGTATTTATGCGGCGTGTGCTTGCGGGCCTCGATCGCGCCGGCCTGGTCGATGTAGCTGAGGATGACGCCGCCGAAGATCGTGCCGTGGGCGTTTGTGTCGCGCGGCATGGTCATGACGCGGATGCTGGGAACGCCGGGGGTTGACGGCGGGTTCGACGCGGCCAGTGTCATGGGCGGCTCCGGTGTCGGGCGCGGGTGGCGATCGCCCGGCGGCGCTGCGCAAGCCGCCTGGACCGCACCGGGCGAACCGCGCGAAATCGCCGCGGCCGGCGCGTAGTCTATGGGCGCGGGTCGGCCCGTGCGACAGACCCACGGCGGTTGATCGGGGCTTAGTTCGACGCGACCACGTCGAGCCAGAACGAGCGGATCGCCGTGGCCATGCGGCGATACTGTTCGAAGCTGACGGGCTTGGTGATGAAGGCGTTGGCTTGCCGCTCGTACGCGCGGCGCACGTCGCGCTCGGATTGCGACGTGCTGACGACCACGACGGGGATATAGCGCAGCTCCGGATGCTCGCGAATCTCCTCGAGCACGCGGAAGCCGTCCTTGCGCGGCAGGTTCAGATCGAGCAGGATCACCGCCGGTCGCTCCGCGCGGGCCCGCTCGAGGTAGTCGATCACCGCCTCGCCGTCGTCCAGCACTTCGATGGCGTCGGGGGCCAGCGTCGGGCCGAACGCTTCGCGCAGCAGATCGACGTGATCGGGGTTGTCTTCGACGACCAGAATCCGGCGGCTCATGCGCCCGGCTCCTGTGCGCCGGCGGCGCTCTCGACGGGCACCGAAAAGCGGAACGTGCTGCCGGACGCGCCGTCCGACTCGATCCAGACACGGCCGCCGAGCTTGTCGACGATTTTCTTGACGATGGCCAGCCCCACGCCGGTTCCGGGCTGCGGGTCGCGCGGATTAAGGCGGCGGAACATCTGGAAGGCGCGTTCGTGATACTCGGGCCGGATGCCGATGCCGTTGTCCTTCACGCCGAAGACCCATTCCTGGTCCGCGCGGGCGGCGGAAATCACGATCTGCGGCGCCGCCGCACTGCGGTACTTGATGGCGTTGTCGATGAGGTTCTGAAAGAGCTGGCGCAGCAGGCCCGCATTCGACTGCACCGCGGGAAGGTCGCTCAGCTCAATCGCAGCGCCGCTTTCCGACACCTTTTGGTGCAGATCGGTCAGGACCGTTCGCACCACGGCCGAACTTTCAACCGATTCGATCGGCACCTGCGCCGCGACGACTTGCGAGAATCTTCGCAGATCGCCGATCAGCGCGTGCAGCCGGTCCACCGCCCCGACGACGCGGCCGAAGTAATCGCGGCCGGCGTCGTCCAGCCGCGTCGCGTAGCGATCGCGGATGATCTCGCAGTAGCCCTTCACCGTCCGCAGCGGCTCCAGCAGATCGTGCGCGGCGATCGAGGCGAACTCCTCCAGCTCCTGATTGGTGCGCTGCAGGCGGGCGTTCGTCGCGCGCTGCGCCGCAGAGGTGCGGCGGAGCTCATCTTCCGCCTGTTTTCGGGCGGTAATGTCGCGATCGACCTTGACCACGCCGATCACCGCCCGCGTTTCGTCGAGAATCGGCGCGAGCCGAACGGCCACGTGGATCGTACGCCCGTCGCGCGTGCGGCGGGTGGTTTCGAACTCCTGCATGTTGTCCCCGGCGGCGGCGCGGGCCAGGGCCTGCGCCTGCGCGGCGGTTTCGTGGGCGTCGCAAATCGTGGACACGGGGCGACCGATCGCCTCCGACGCCGTGTAGCCGTAGAGCCGCTCGGCCGCGGCGTTCCAGCTCAGTATCACGCCGCTGGTGCTGACGCCGATGATCGGGTCCGGCGAGCAATCGGCGATCGCCGCGAGGCGGAAGCGGGCATCGTTCGCGTGCCGGAAGGCCGTGATGTCTTCGTGCACCACGGCGAGCCAGCGCTGCCCGTGCTGCTCGATGCGCGCGACGCGCATGCGGAACCAGCGCTGCTGGGTGGGCGCGTGGCAGGGGTAGACCGCCTCGAAGCGCTCGCGCCGTCCGCTGAGTACGTCGCGCACGCCGTCGAAGGCGCTGCGGGCGCTGTCGCTCGCATCGCCGCGCTGCGCGTCCAGGTAGTTCGACCCGACCTGGCCGACGTTGCCCGTCAGGCCGTTCTCGTGCGCGAACCGCTCCCAGGCGGCGTTCACGAAGCGGATGCAGCCGTCGGAATCGAGCAGGGCGATGTTGGCCGGCATCGCGTCGATGGTGCAGCGCAGCAGCGCGTCGGCCTCGCGCTGCGCCTGCTGGGTGCGGCGCAGCTCGTCGATGTCCACCACGGTGATGACCGCGCCGTCGACCGCCCCGCTGCCCACCACGAACGGCCGGATCGTCATCAGAAATGCCCGGCCGGCCGGCGTGGCGATCTCGGTCGAGAACGGCTCGCACGACGCCATCACGGCGCGAACGCGCTCTCCGAGCGGCTGGTCGCCCAGATTGTGCGTCAGGTGCTCGATCGGCCGCCCGATGTCGGTCGGCATGATGTTGAACGAGTCGCGGGACGCCGGGGTGAACTTGCGGATGCGCAGATCGCGATCGACGAAGACGACGCCGATGGCGGTGCTGTGCAGCAGATTGTCGAAGTCGTTGGTGAGGGCCGTCAGTTCGTTGATCTTGCCCTGAAACTCGGCGTTGACGGTGAAGAGCTCTTCGTTGACCGAGTGCAGCTCCTCGTTGGTGCTCTGCAGCTCCTCGTTGGAGGCCAGCAGCTCTTCGTTGGTGGACTGCAGCTCTTCGTTGGAGGTTTCGAGTTCTTCGATCGTCGCCTGCAGGTTCTCGCGCGTCTGCTGCAGCTCGTGCTCGAGGTCGGTGATGCGCTGTTCCTTGAGCAGGTCCAGGCTCAGCGCCTCCGCCGCGAGCACCGGCCGCTCGCTGGCGCGGCCGGCGAACAGAACCAGATACAGCGCCGCGTGCCGCTCGTGGCTGATGCGCTCGACGCGCAGATCGACCGTGCGCGTGCCGTCCCCGGTGCTGAGCCGCACGTCTGCGTAGACGGCCGCCTCCCCGGTCTTCTGCACCTTGTGCAGCGCCGTCGCCAGCGCCGCCCGCAACTCGCCCCGCAACATGCGGGTGACATCCGCCGTGAACTCGCCGACCGGCAGCGCGACGTACGGCGACACGTCGCCGAAACTGTGAAGCAGTTCGTTGCGCTCGTTCAGCAGCAAGCCCGGCGGGGCGTGGTGGTGGGCGAGGTGGGCCGCGGCCGCCTCGACCGGCGAAACCTCGCGCCCGCTTCGCGGCCGCGGCTCGACGCTCATCAGCGGCGCGCGAAGCCGGCCGGACATGTCGGGCTGCAGTGCGGTGTGCATCGCCAGCGGCGACGCGTTCGGGTTCTTCATGAAGATGCGCTGCCGCTCGGCCACGGCGGTAAAGGCCCCGCCCGCGTCGCCGGGCGTTTCGCTGGCGCCCAGCAGCAGCACGCCGCGCGGCTTAAGCGCGAAGTGGAACGTGGCGATCACGCGCCGCTGCATCTCCGGCTGGATGTAGATCAGCAGATTGCGGCAACTGACCAGGTCGATCTTGGTGAAGGGCGGATCCTTCAGCACGTTGTGCACGGCGAAGATCACGTTCTCGCGCACGTAGCGGCGGATGACGTAGGCGTCGTCGCGGCGCTCGAAGTAGCGCGTCAGCCAGTCCGGCTCCACGTCGGCGGCGATGCTGTCGGTGTAGCGGCCGACGCCGGCCTTTTCGATCGCCGTGCGATCCACGTCCGTCGCGAAGATCTTCAGCTCGCGCGTGGCGCCCAGCCGCTCCAGCCCGTCGAGCATCAACATCGCGATGGTGTACGCCTCTTCTCCGGTGGAGCACGCCGGCGCCCAGATGCGGATCGGCTCGGCCCGCACGCTGTCGCGAATCAGCGTGGGCAGCACGGTCTGCTGCAGCGCCTGCCACACTTCACGGTCGCGGAAGAACTGCGTCACGCCGATCAGCACGTCCTTGACCAGCGCCCGGCACTCATCCGGCGACTCGTCGAGCAGGCGGATGTACTCGTCGGGACTATCCATGTGATTGATGCCCATGCGGCGCTCGATGCGGCGGCCGAGCGTGCCGGGCTTGTAGTGCTGAAAATCCGCCCCGTAGGTGCGGCGCACGATGCGCAAAATCTCGTCGAGCTTGGTGTGCTCGCGGAGCAGCAGCGGCTCTTTCACGTCCGGCTTGGCGAGCGGGTGGCGGATGAAGCGCAGCAGATGATTGGGAATGTCCTGCGGCGGCAGCACCAGATCGGCCAGGCCGGTTGCGATCGCGCTACGCGGCATGCCGTCGAAGCGGGCCGTGTCCTCGCGCTGCACGATGACCATGCCGCCGCTTTCCTTGACCGCGCGAATCCCGCGGGCGCCGTCGCTGCCGGTGCCGGAAAGCACGACGGCGATGCCGCGCTCGCCCGCGTCGACGGCGAGCGACTCGAAGAATGCGTCGATCGGCAGGTTCAGACCGTGGCGGACCTCCTGCTCCAGCAACAGCAGCCGCCCCGCGCGGATCACCATGTTCTTGCGGGGCGGAATCAGGTAGATCGTGTTGCGCTCGACCGGAGTGCCTTCCGTCGTGCGGACGATGCGCATCCGCGTATGGCGCGAAAGCAACTCATCCATCAGACTCTTGAAGTCCGGCGACAGGTGCTGGATGACGACGAAGGACATGCCGCTGTCCGGCGGCATTGTGCCGAAGAACTGCTCCAGCGCCTCCAGACCGCCGGCCGACGCCCCGACGCCAACAACGTGCGTCGGCGCCGCGTCGGTTCCGCTCTGGCTCGCCGTCGCTTCGGAAGCGTTGACCCCTCTGCTCATGGCTGTCCTCTTGCGCCGATTGTGTCGCGACACAGGAGAGATTTGCTGATGCAGCAGCGCCGCCGGGTCGGCCGGGTCGCCGTCTTAAGACAAGCCGCCGTGCTGCATTTTGGGCGGCATTCTACGCGGGGTCTGGCGAAAGAAAAGTGTTTTTCTGGAGTGTTTGGCGGCCGCCGCGAGCTGCGCTTAGGCCGGGCTTGCAGCGCCGACAACCCGCAGCAGTTCCGCCGGTTTGAACGGCTTTTGCAGAAACGGCACGTCGCGCAGCTCGGTCAGCAGGCCATTGACCGCTTCGGCCCGGTCGTAGCCGCTGCAAACCACGATCCGTGCCGCCGGGCGCATCGAGCGGCAGGTGCGGCAGATGTCTGAACCGCTCCCATCCGGAAGCCGCAGATCAACCAGCAGCACGTCGACTTCCCACGAGTAGTCCGCCAGCATCCGCCGGGCTTCGGCCGCGGTGCTCACCGCAGCCACGTCGAACCCGGCGTCTTGCAGAATATCCAGCACGATATCGCGCACGTCCTCATCGTCTTCAACGACGAGCACGCTGCCGCGCTTGATTTCGCCCGCCGGCGCATCGCTGCTCGCAGACGCGCTCGCCGAACCGCATACCGACGCGCCGCCCGCCCGCCCAATCGGCAACAGTACTTCGATCGTGCTGCCCACGCCCTCCGATGTTCGCACGACCACGCCGCCGTGGTGATTGCGAACAATTCCGCTCACCGCCGCCAGGCCCAGGCCGCGGCCCGGACCTTTCGTCGAGAAGTACGGCGAGAACATGCGGGCGACGACCGCAGCCGGGATGCCGGGACCGTCATCGGTTACGGCGATGCGGACATAGCTGCCGGCGGGATGCGTTTCCGCCAGCGCGCACTGCCACGCCTCCAAACGCTCGATGTTCTCCGTCCGAATCTCCAGTCGGCCGTGGCCCCCCATGGCCTCCTGCGCGTTCAGGCAGAGATTCATCATGACCTGCACGAGCTGCCCGTGATCGGCCTCGACCACGCTCAGGTTGCGGTCCAGTGCTGTTTCCACGCGGGTTTCCCCGCCGATGACGCCCTGCAGCATCGCCAGCGAGTCGCGAATCACGTCGTTCACGTCCAATGGTCGCGGCTGGTACTTTCCGCCGCGAGCATAGGCCAGCAGTTGCTTCGCCAGGCCGGCCAGACGCTCCGCCGCGATCACAATCCCATCGCACAGATTGCTCTGCCGGCCAATCGTCGGCAGCGTCTCGCGCAGCAGCGCGGCGTTGCCGAGCACTCCGACCAGGATGTTGTTGAAGTCGTGCGCGATTCCGCCGGCGAGAACCGCAATGCCCTCGTCTTTCTGCCGCTCGATGAGCTGCGCTTCATTGCGGCGGCGCTTGAGCACTTCGCGAATGCGCGCCAGCAGCCGCGCTGCATCGAACGCCTCCGACTTCGGCAGAAAATCTCGACCGCCGCTGCGAAGGGCCGTGATGATCGTGTCGCTGGCATCGTCGGACGAGACGACGATGATCGGCGGGCAACCCGGAATGTGGTCGGCGTGCGGCAGGATCGCGGTCGCATCACCGTCGGGCAGGTGGTAATCGAGCACGCCAAGGTCGAATTCGCCGCTGGACAGTCGCTGCACGAACTCGCTGCCGCTCGAGACGCTGGTAATGCGACAATCTTTCTCGGCGGAGTGCAACAGCAGCTCGAACAGATCGCGGTGATCCTGGTTGTCCTCGGCCAGCAGCAGGTTCACGATCGCACTCCGTTGCACCCCGCACGAATTGCGCGTGCGGCCGCAGCACCCGTACCTTTATCGGCGCGGTCGGCGCTGCCGCCTGAGAGTCGTCCGGGACTTCAGATCGTTCTGACCGGCTGCCGATGAGATAAACAGAGCCTGCCGATTCGGACCCACCGCGCCTCGAAAGCGACATCCGTCACGAACGGATTATGAGAGAGACGTAGAGAAGATCCTTCACACAACATAAGAACGGTGTCACAACCGTCAGTTGTGGCAGCGCGCGCCTCCATCGCTTGTGCTCGCCGTGGGTTGCGCTTACCACGCTGGCGACACGGTGAGTTGATACTCGCGACGTTTACGCCGCCGCGTGCTCGGCGACCGCCGCTAACGAGCGCGCCGGGAGCCGAAGCTGCCATCCAGCGCCATGAACGCACAACGCATCGCCAGGCGGCTGTCAGCGGCGGGCCAGCAGCGCGTTGGTCAACTGCGTGACTGCGGACGCCACCTGCGGATCATGTTGGCGGCTGGATTCGATGGTGCGATCGGCGTGCAGCACCGTGGCGTGATTGCGACCCCCGAAGTGTGCCCCGATTTCCTCGAGGCTCAGCGAAGTCAGCCGCCGGGCCAGGTACATGCCGACCTGGCGCGGGTGCGAGACGGAGCGGTTGCGGCGGCGGCTCAGGATTTCCGCGACCTTGATGCTGAAATGCCGCGAAACCGCATCGAGGATGTCGTTAATCCGCAGAGCCCGCGATTGGGGACTGTCGAGTTCGTCGAGAACCGTCCGCGCCGTGGCGAGGGTGAACGGCGCGCCGCGATGCTGGCACTCGCTGAGAACCTTCGTTAGCGCCCCCTCAAGCAGGCGAATATTGCTGGGGATGCGATCGGCGATGTACTCCATGATCTCCGCGGGCAGCTCGACGCCGCGAAGCTGCGCCTTGCGGTGCAGGATCGCCTCGCGGGTTTCGCGGTTGGGCGGCTCGATTTCGCAGACCAGACCCCACTTGAGGCGGCTGACGAGCCGCTCCTCGAGCGTCGGAATCGCCGAGGGCATGGAGTCCGCGGAGAGCACGATCTGCCGGCGGCTCTGGTGCAGCACGTTGAAGGTGTGGAAGAACTCTTCCTGGGTCGACTCGCGGTGCGCCAGGAACTGCATGTCGTCGATGATCAGCGCATCCGCCTGGCGGATGTACTCGCGAAGCGCATGCAGCCGGGCATCGCCCATCGCCCGCACGAAGTCGTTGACGAACGTCTCGCTGGAGACATAGAGCACGTGCCGCGGTCCGTGCTGGCGGGTCAGAGCGGCGCACGTCGCCTGCAGCAGGTGGGATTTTCCCAGTCCCGAGCCGCCGTGGATGAAGAGCGGGTTGTAGAGCGTGCCGGGCTGTCCGCAGATCGCTTTGCACGCGGCATGGGCCAGACGGTTGGACGGCCCGACGACGAATTCGTCGAAGGTGTAGTCCGCGTTCATCGGCAACTGCGGCAGCAACGGCTCGTCGGATAGCGAGTCGTTGATCGGCGCAGCGCTCGGCGGCGTAAGCACGCGTACCGGTGTCAGCCGGCCGGTGATCTCGATCGCGGCGCGATTCAGTACGTCGCCGCAGACATCCCGCAGGTAGTGCGCGCGGCCGGCGTCGTCGACGCAGAGCTGTAGCTCGCCATGAACCATCGTCGGCGGCGGAAGCTCGTCGAACCACGTGCGATAGAGATTCGGCGCGTCGCGCCGCACGTGCGAGAGCAGAGCATCCCACGAAGGGGGAGCCGGAACGTCCATCCGTTGCACCCTGAGAAACGCCGCGTCGCCGCCCGGCGCCCCGCCTTATTCGGCCGTCTCGCCTCCGCCCGCGCCGGCCGCCGCTTCGGCAGCCGGGGCCGCGAACAGCTCCCGCAGCAGCGTGGTCGCATAGCAGCCGCGCGGCAGCGTAAAGCTGAGCGCAACATACGATCCGCGCTCGTCCGCGCCAAGCTGAACGGTCGCGTCGCTGATGCCGAAGCGCAGCGGACGCCGCGCGCCCTTCACACGCAAACGATCGTTACGGAAGTCCGCCGCGGTCAGGCCGTCGACGGCGAGAATCTCGCCCTCGATTTCGCCCGCCGTGCCGCTCGGGTTGGTCATGCGGTAGCCGAAGAGCGGTCCGGTCGGGCTGATCTCGAACGCAGCGGCGCGTGGTTGCTCCGCCGCGGCGTCTTCGACGAGAAACACGGATTCGCGCCCGTGAACATACGCCAGGTCGCCCGGAAGCAGTTGATCGAGACCGGACGGCATCCGCCGCACGATGACCTGGTTGAATAGATGCGACTGATACGCGGAGATGTAGAGACTCCGCGTCGTGGCCTCGATCGCGGCGAACGCCCGGCGGCGACGCCCCGGCTCGTGCTGCAGCACGCGCAGCGCGCGGCGCTCGTCGCGAAACGCGTATGGCCACAGCTTGGCGGCCTCGGCGTACTTGCCCTCCTCGTAAAGCTGGCGGGCGCGCAGGATGTGGCCGCGGTCCAGCGGTCCGGGTCGGCCGAGGATCAGGTCCACCGCCGCATCGACGTCGCCGCGGAGCAGCTCGCGCCCCACCGCCCACGCATCGCCGCGACCGCCGAAGCGCTGCTGGCCGAAGTAGTTTGGCGCGCCGCGGCGCGCGAGGACCGCGAGCGCGTCCTGCAAATCAGCCAGGCGCGCCGGGTCGCTCTGGCGAACACGAATGACGAAGCGGTTGGCCTTCAGGTGCCCCATGCGCAGCTTGTTGCCGTGCCGCGCGACGCCGAGCACGCGAATCCCCGGCAGCTCCAGGCTCTCCACGCGGTTCGGGTCCACGTGCTCGATCGACAGGAACTGCCGCGTGATCGCGCGGGCGTCCTTCAGCCCCGCATAGCCGATGTCGCGCCGGAGCACGTCCAGCGCCTGCGCGATCTCGTGCACCGCCTGCATGGTGCTCAGACCGGTTTTTTCGATCTGAAAGTAGGTGTGCGTGCCGCTCCCCGCGGCCTCGTAGAGCGGGATCTCCTCGACGAAGAAATCCGCCGGCGCGGTTTTGATCAGCCCCGGCAACGGCGGGAAGTCGTGGAGCAGACGCGGGAGATCCTCAAGCATGATTGATGAATTCCACTGGGCCTGCGGCCGGGTGCGGGGCCGCGCGCGGCTAACCCGGTCGGCGGGCGAAGCGCGGCGCCGTCTTGTCGCCCTTGTATGCGGTCAGCGGCACGATCGCGCGATCGCGTTCCGCCTGCAGCAGGGTCGCCACCCGGGGCAAGGCCTCTTCGGCCGGACCGAATTCCGCCGCCCGCTCGGCCGGCCACGCGGCCGCGAGCCAGCCCCCCAGCGCTAAGCCCTTGAGAAGTTCGATCACATACGGCCAGCGCACCGCATGATCGACCGCCGGGCTCGCCGCCACCCCGTCGGACACCAGCACCATCGCGATCGCCAGGCCCAGCCGCGGCGCCGCCACGGACGGCGTGTCGCCGTGCCGCAGCGCCTCGGCCGGATCCCACGCGATCCGCACCGCGTCGCGCCCGGCGGCATCCGCGAGGAACCACAGGTCGCGACTCCGCGCCAGTTGCCCGACCGAGCACACGGCGAGCTCCACGCCGGTGGCCGCGGCCGTCGGGCGAACCGCCATCAGGGTTTCCGCCGCGCGGCTCAGCAGCCGGCCGGGACTGGCCGGGACATGCGAGCCGTCGGCGCCGACGAGGAGATAGCGCGCACCAGCGTCGGCGGCGAGGTGGCACAGATCGCGCAGCCGGCTCACCAGCGCGCGCTGCGCGGCGGGCTCGTCGTCGCCCAATGCGAGATCGCTGTTCAATCCGCACAGCGACAGCCCGGAAGCCGCGACCTGTTCGCGCGCCGCCTGCGGGTTGCTCGCCAGCAGCTCCCCCGCCGGGCCGCGAAATGCGCCGTGAACCGCATGGAGGATCAATCCTCCGTAGCCGGCGCTGCGTCCGAGGTCGAGCAGCCGGTCGAGCGGCCAGTCCGGACAGATGCAGTTTGAAAAGCAGAGTTTCATCGCACGCACTGTACAGCACGAGGCGTGCCAAAGCGACCCGCGTGTTCTCGCAGGGTGGGGCGGGCATTCTGCCCGCCGAATGGGTGTTCCTTGAAGTGTGGAGCTAGTAAGCCCGCACGCCGCACCGGCAGAAGTTCAACGGAGCGCGCCGCGAACGCGCGCCGGCGGTGTTCACCGACAACGGCACTCACCCCTTTCCCGCCGGGCCGCTACGATGCGATCGGTCGAGAGGAGAAACCGCGCGGCGCACTCCGGCCAGCGACGTGAGAGATGCACAGTGCTCGGCCGCACTTGGCCCGCGAGTTACGAAGCGATGCCGGCCCCGCGCGGCGGTGGCGTGCGCCGCCGCGCCGCATGCCCATTGATCGCCGCAGTATGCATCCTGCTGTGCGGATGCGGCCAGGACAAGAGCATGAAAACCGCCCCGCCCCGCAGCGATGCGCCGAAGTCCAACCGCCTGGCGCAGGCCACCTCGCCCTACCTGCTCCAGCACGCCCACAATCCGGTGGACTGGTACGAGTGGGGGCCAGAAGCGCTGGAGCGGGCGCGGCGCGAGGACAAGCCGATCTTCCTCAGCATCGGCTATTCGGCCTGCCACTGGTGCCACGTCATGGCCCACGAGAGCTTCGAGAGCGAAGCGATCGCCGCCGTGATGAACGCTCATTTCATCAACATAAAGGTGGATCGCGAGGAGCGGCCGGACCTCGATGAGATTTACATGCAGGCCACGCTGGCTTACACCCGCGGGCAGGGCGGCTGGCCGATGAGCGTCTGGCTGACGCCCGATCTCAAGCCGTTCGTCGCCGGCACGTATTTCCCGCCCGAGGATCGCTGGGGGCGGCCGGGGTTCAAGAGCGTCTGCGAGCAGATCGGGCAGGTCTGGAAGACACGCCGCGCCGAGATCGACGCCAGCGCCGATCAAATCGCCCAATACTTGGCCGCAAAAATGAGCGGCGCCGCATTCGATGGCGGCGGCGCCAGTACCGCGCCGGCGTCGACCCAGACCGGCGCAGCGCAGCTCACGCTTCAGACCATTGACGACGCCGTCGCCACGCTCGCCCGAAACTTCGACGCGCAGCGCGGCGGGCTGCTCAGCGGCGGAACGAACAAGTTCCCGCCGTCGATGGCGATGGACCTGATGTTGCGCGTCGCACACCGCCTGCCGCCGGAAGACGCCCGCCGCAAGGAACTCGTCGGCCTGGTCCGCCTCACGCTGGATCGCATGGCCCGCGGCGGGATTTACGACCAGCTCGCCGGCGGCATCGCCCGCTACAGCACGGACGTCGACTGGCTCGTTCCGCATTTCGAGAAGATGCTCTATGACCAGGCGCTTGTCAGCCGCATCTACCTCGATGCTTACCAGTTCACCGGCGAAGCGTTCTACGCGGAGATCGTCCGCGACATCTTCGACTATGTGATCGGCGACCTGCAGTCTCCCGAGGGCGGCTTGTTCAGCACGCGCGACGCCGACAGCGAGGGCGTGGAGGGCAAGTATTACGTCTGGCAGAAGGCGGAGATCGTCGCCGCGCTCGGCGCGGCCGATGCCGATCTGTTCTGCGCGTACTACGACGTGAGCGATGCGGGCAACTGGCAGGATCCGCACGACCCCTCCACACCCAAGAACATCCTGCACATCGCCAGCCCGATCGAGGCGGTAGCCAGGGCGAAGGGTGTCTCAACCGCCGCACTGGAGCAACGACTGGCGGCGGCCCGCGAGAAACTGCTGGCGGTGCGCGCTCAGCGCGTGCCGCCCGGGCTGGACGACAAGATTCTGTGCGAGTGGAACGGTCTGATGATCAGCGTGCTGGCTCGCGGCGGCGCAGCGCTGGGCGAGAGGCGCTACGTTGACGCCGCCGTCCGCGCCGCCGAGTTCATCTTCCGCGAGCAGTATCGCGACGGGCGATTGCAACGGGCCTACCGCGCCGGCCGCCGGCTGGACGCGGCGTTTCTGCCCGACTACGCGAACATGATCGAAGCATGCATCGAGCTTTACGAAGCCACGTTCGACCGCGTCTGGATCGACCGCGCCCTGGCGCTAAACCGCACGCTGACCGAGCAATTCTGGGATGCGGCGGCGGGCGGTTACTTCTTCACCGCCGCAGACCATGAGCGGCTCATCGCCCGTTCGAAAGAAGTCAGCGATTCGGCCGTGCCCAGCGGCAATTCCGTGCAGTTGCTCAACCTGCTGCGGCTCGCCGCGCTGCTGGACGACGCTGCGGCCCGCGAGATGGCGCAGCGCATGTTCGCCGCCTATGGTCCGTCGATCAGCCAATACCCGTTCACGGCGGAGCGCTTCCTGTCGGGCGTCGATTTTGTTCGCGGCGGCAGCGTCGAGGTGCTGATCGTCGGCGACCCGGCCGCGCCGCGGACACAGGCGCTGCTGTCCGAGGTGCGCCGCGCGTATCTGCCCAACCGCGTGATCGCGCTGCTCGACCCCGCGCGTGCGGATGCAGCCCTCGCCTCACCGCTGCTCGCCGGCCGGTTCCTCGTGGGCGGCGAGAGCGCCGCATACGTCTGCCGCAACTATGCCTGCCGCCTGCCAGTCACCACGCCTGAGGCGCTGCGGGCCGAGTTACGCGCCGCTGGCACACCGTGACGAGGGTGCAGCTCGCGAACGAATCCGGATTGATGGGGGTCGGCATTCAGTCCGCCGAGGGTGGTGCCTGCATTATGTGCGCCGAGGGTGGTGCCGGCACTCTGCCCGCCGCGGGTGGGGCGGGCATTCTGCCCGCCGGATGGTCTTTTCTTGAGCGCTGCCGGCAGGTGCATATTGGACCCGCGACATCGCAATAAGAAAAAACCCTAGTCGCCGCAAACTCTGGCGATTGGCATCCCGATTGCCGATAATAAACGAGGTGCGTCAGTGTGCGCTTCGGGCGGCTGGCGCAGCGGCGAGTGCGTCGCGGTCATCGACATCGCCGCAAGTTCATTTTCGGCAGTTAGTTAAGCAAAACACCAGAGTCCGCCAAGCCAGGAGATCGCAATGATCTTTCGCGGGTGGTTCCGCACGTCCTGTGCGGGAATCGGCGCAGTGTGTGGATTCACACTCGCGCTGTCTGCTGCTCCAGCGTTTGCTGACAGTCTGCTCGACATGCCGCTGCCGACCATCGGCCAGACGCCGCCGCCGCCGGCGGACGCGCCGCCCCCCAGCGGCGGCACCATCGCCGAGGACGCGACGTTCCTCCTGTCGCCGACGCGCATCCACGGCGATCCGCAGATTCTGTGGCCCGGTTTCCTGAACGGCCTGCGCGGGTTCGAGAACTTCTATGAGCCGGTCGGCATGCCGCTCTACTTCGAGTCGCCGTTTAACACCACGCAGTTGCGGCTGCTCTACCTCTGGCACAAGTTCCCGAAGGGCTCGCAGATCGGCGGCGGCGATCTGAGCGTATTTGCCGCGCAGATTCGCCTGGCGCTGACCGAGCGACTCTCATTCATCGCGACCAAGGACGGCTACAGCGTGCTGAACGCGGGTATCCTGCCGCACGATGATGGCTGGAACGACTTCGCGATCGGCACGAAGTACGTTCTGATCGCCGACACCGAGAACGACTTCGTTCTGACGCCGGGTATCCGCTGGGAGTGGACCAACGGCGACCGGGGCGTGCTGCAGGGTGCGGATCACGAGCTCAGCCCGTTCGTAAGCTTCGCGAAGGGGTTTGACCGGTTCCACATCCTGGGCAACGTCACCGGTCGGCTGCCGATGGATCACAACGACGGGAATTACATCCTGAGCTGGAATCTGCATTTCGATTACGAAGTCGCACCGGAAGTGTTGCCGGGTTTCGCGCCGATGATCGAGTTCCACGGCCTGCACTATCTCAGCGACGGCGACCGGCTGCCGCTCAGCGTCGGCGGGCTTGACTATACGAACCTCGGTTCGACCGACGTCGCCGGCGACAGCGTGTTCTGGTCGGGAATCGGCTTCCGTTGGAAGCTCACGCCGCACCTCTCGGTCGGCTCGACCTGGGAGTTTCCGCTGCACAATCCGAACAACGACATCATGGGTTCGCGCGTGACGGCCGACGTGGCGCTTTCCTGGTAACAAAGGGAGATCTTGAAGATGACTGCAACGAACCGCCGCCGCCGGGCGCTGTGGTTGTACTCCGGCCTGATCGGCGGGATGACGCTCTTTCAGATCATTCCGTTCTCCTGCGGGCAGCCGATTCTGCGGCTGGTCACACCGATCCTGCTTGACGACACGTCGAACGGACTGGATTGGCTGATTCGGGCGGTCGCGCCCCTGGTATTGCCGTAGCGAGTGGAAGATCGAGACGGCAAGCGCCGCCGCTTGAACGCGCGCGGCGCTCTTTTTTTGGGGGGGGCTGCGAGGGCGCGCACCGCTGCGTGCGGCGCGCTTCCGCAGCCCACGCGCCGCCCCCGGCGTGAAGCCACTTCGCCCACCAATGCGATGCGCTGCGACCCGGTCGCCGGCGCCTGCGCTCGACTTCTCCCGCCGACGTCGGGTAAGCTGACTTCGCCGGATTGCCGGGTGCAAGACGCGTCGATTCAGGCCGCGACGGGCGAATCCCGTCGCCGGACCAGGGCTCGGCACTCGGTAGATTGGCCGACGCGGCTCGCGAGCGACCGAGCTTGTGAGTTTTTTCGCATTGCCCACCGGCGTGCGTGGTTCACGGGAACACCGGGCGGGCAGAATGCCCGCCCCACCCCGATTAGCTCACAGGCTCACCCGTCCGGCGCGTCTCGGAGGGCTTGTGAACTCTTGGGCTTCACTCGCTTTCGTGAGCGGTTCGCGAGCCTCTTGGGCGGGCAGAATGCCCGCCCCACCCGAAGAATGCACAAGCTCGGAGTGCCGCAGTGGTTCTGTACGTCGCCGTCGAAGCTCACTTCAGGAAGTGCAACGGCGCCGTCTACACCGAGCGCGAGTTTCTCTACCCCTACTGGCGCGAATACCTCGACGTGTTCGACGAGGTGCGGCCCATCGGCCGCGTCGCGGAGGTCGCCGAGCCGCCCCCCGGCTGGCAACGGGCCGACGGACCGGGCGTGCGCTTCTGCGAAGTGACCGAGTACCGCGGCTTCTGGTCGCTGCTGCGGAACCTGCCGCGGATCTTCGGCGATTGCCGCCGGGCCGTGCGCAACGCCGACGCCCTGCTGCTGCGCTGGGGCTTCATCACCATCGGCTGCTGGTTCTGGGCCCACCTGCTGCGAAAACCTTACGCCGTCGAATTCGTCGGGAACACGCGCGCGGCCATCATGACCGTGCGCGAACTGCGCCCGCTCGGGCTGCGGCACGTCGTGGGCTGGGCGGCGGAGCGGCTCGCCCGCGGCCTGGCTCGCATGGCCTGCTGCGCCGCGTACGTCAGCCACTACATTCGCTCGCTCTATCCCAAAGGCCGGCCGGAGCGCGAGTGGGTCTTCTCGGGCGTGCAGCTTCACCCCGGCCACTTCAAGCCGCCGCGGCCGCCGGAAGCGTTCCTGCACGAACCTAAGCGCATCGTCTGCGTCGGGCGGCTGGAGGCGGATAAGGGCAATGGCGTGCTGGTCGCCGCCGTGCACGAACTGCTGCAGCGCGGCGTCACGGTCGAGGCCCGGCTGGTCGGCCCCGGTCGCGAAGTCGAGCCGCTGCGGGCGCGGGTGCGCGAGCTGGGCATCGCCGATCGCGTCCACATTCTGGGCCACGTGGAGTGGGGGCCGACGCTCTGGGAGCTTCTCGATCAGTCCGATCTGTTCGTGCTGCCGTCGCTGACCGAAGGCATGCCGCGGGCGCTGATCGAGGCCATGGCGCGCGGCATGCCGGCGGTCGGCAGCGCGGTCGGCGGCATTCCGGAGCTGCTGACGCCGGCGGACCTCGCCCCGCCGGGCGACGCCGCCGCGCTGGCCGCGCGGATCGAGGAGGTGTTGGGCGATCCCCGGCGCTTGGCGCAGATGTCGGCCCGCAACATCGAGCGGGCCCGCGACTACGACCCCGAGCGGATGAGCGCTCGCAAGCACGCCTTCTGGAAGTGCCTGATTCAGCACGTGGACCAATGGAACGCCGGGCGGACGCGGACCGGTGGGGATGCGTTTCGTACGGCGGCCTGGCGGGGCGTCAGCGGGGCGTCGCCCGTTTAGCGCCCGCAGGGGGCGCCGCGTGTGGCGCGGGCGCGCGAGCGACTCGGTGCATGGGCGGGATGAGCCCTCCGGAGCATCGGCATGTCAATCGCGGCATTCGTCAAGACTGTGCGCGGCAGCCCGCGATTCGTGGTTGTCGAGCAGAAGCAGGCCACCCTGGAGTATTGGCGCGGCGCGCTGTGCACCGCCAAAGCGCCGCACCGCACCACGAAAACGTACGCGCGGACCGACGACGCGCAGCGCGCCTATGAGAGAGAGATCGATCGGCTGCGCGCCACAAAGCACGTCGAAATCAAGTTCGACCCGCGGCATGAGTCCTTTGATCCGGACGCGGGTCATGATCTCCCCACCGAGGCTCGAAAGCGGCTCATCGCCGCCGCTCGTGCGTCCCAGCCAAAACGCGCCGCGGGCGAAGTGACGAAGCCCGCCGCGCGCGGCGCAGCAAAGCCCACCGCCCCGCGGCCGCATCATGAAACGCTCTCCGCGCTGCTGCGTTCCGGAAAACAGGTTATGACCGGTCGCGGCGTCGAGACCGTGCGGGTCTTCTCGCGCCGCGCCGCCCTTCCGCTTCCCAGCGGCAAGTTGGTAGCGACCGATCCGTTCGTGGCGACCGAGACCACGCCGCTCGCGGAACGCCTGCCGCCGGCGGTCTATGACGTGGCGATCAGCGTCGTCGCCCGCGCCGGGCGACGGCCGCTGGTGGCGGCGGCGAGTGTGGTGATTCATCGAGGCCGCCGAGTCGTCGATTGGTCGCTGGCGCTACCGCGCGGCGTCGGGCGGCTGGTGCCCGCCCACCTGCGGCAACCGGGTCTGCACGCGGCGTATGGCTTCGGCGTGGACAGCGGGTGCGGCTGCCTCGCCGATGAACAGGTGGTGCGGCGGCTGGTAAGGCTCGCGGACGAAGACGAGAGCGCCGTCGCGCGACTGTGGCGCAAGATGAACGACGCACGGTTCACCATCGCAGCCGTCGCGCGCGACCAATCGGCGAAGCTGGTGCTGTTCAACACCGGCTACGGCGACGGCGAGTATCCGTGCTATTACGGGCGAGACGCGGCCGGCAGCCTGATCTGCGTCATGGTCGATTGCGGCGTGGCTACGGGATGTAGTCCATGAGCTCCAGCGATCTGCAAGACGCGGACGGCCGGCGGCTGCGCGCCGCCCGACGAGCCGATTGGAAGGCGACGCCTCCGCCCGTCGCGCGGAAGCGGATCGAAGTCGCGCGCTCATACTCGGGCGACGAACTCGCGCGCATCGCTTTCGGCGAGGCGCCGCGGGCGATGGAAGACAAGTGGTTCATCTACTGGGATGAACCGTGGCTCTATGTGCACCGCAGTTGGACCGGCTTCTGCATCTTCCAGGCGCGCCTGGCGGCCGACGGCGCGGAATTTGTCACCGTCGAGTCCTGGGCGAACCGCGACCCGGACCAGTATCGGGAGGCCGACGATGCGCGCGATGTCGCGCTGCTCACGTGGCTGCTCGACCGGCTCGCCGGGCGCTTCCCCGATTTTCCCGCGCAGCCATAAGTAAAGCCGCGCGACGGGGGCCCGGCTTGGTCGCTCCGCACTAGGCATCGCAAACTCCGAGCGCCCGACGTCTTGCGCTGTGATTCGCACGCGCATTACACGGATCATCCTTGCGCTCCGGCCGCCTGCTTGTCGCACGCCCATTCAGCCGTGGACCGCGCCCGCGGCCGCGCGCTACGATGTTCTAAGGCGTCCACGGCGGTTTCTTACAAGAGGCAGGCGATGCCTTCGCCCGATCCCCAGGCGGTGCTGGACGTTTTCAATCGGGTCCTGGACGCCCCGCCGGAGCAACGACCCGCGTTACTCGCCGACGCGTGTGGCGGCGACGCCGAACTCCGCGGAGAGGTTGAGTCGCTCCTCGCGCACGACGACTCCGCCGGTGCGGCGTTTCTGCAGCCGGAAACGGTGCTCAGCGTGTCGCCCGCCGGTCTCGATTCCGCGACGCCCGCCGAAGATCTGCTGCTTGGCAGAAAGATCAGCCACTACACCATCCGCCGTGTGATCGGCCAGGGCGGCATGGGCGTCGTTTACGAGGCCGAGCAGGACCGTCCACACCGCACCGTCGCACTGAAGGTGCTGCGATCGGTCTTCGCCGGGCCGACGGCGCTTCATCGATTTGAGCGCGAGGCTGAGTTGCTCGCGCGGCTGCATCATCCGGGCATTGCCCAGGTGTTCGAGGCCGACACGGCCGTTGTCGCCGGGACGCGTATTCCCTACTTCGCCCTGGAGCTCGTTCCCGCCGCCCGCCCGATCACCCAGTACGCCGCGCATGTCTCGCTATCGCTCCGCGCGCGTGTCGATCTCTTCCTCCGCGTCTGCGACGCGGTGCACCATGGCCACCAGAACGGCGTGATCCACCGCGACCTGAAGCCGGCGAACATCCTGGTGGGCGAGGACGGCGCGGCGAAGATTATCGACTTCGGCGTCGCCCGCGTTCTCGACCCTGCTCACAGCAGCGCGCAGACCGCCGCCGGGCAATTGCTGGGCACGGTGCAATACATGAGTCCGGAGCAGTTCGACGGCGATCCCGGCCGCGTCGACGCCCGCAGCGACATCTACTCCCTCGGAGTTGTGCTGTACGAACTGCTCACCGGCGTTCCGCCCCACGTGGTCGGCGATTCGAGCATCGCCGGCGTTTCGGCGTTCGCTCGTCGCGTGCGAGAACAGCCACCGCCGCCGCCGTCTCGCCTCAATCGGCAGGTCCGCGGCGCGCTCGAAGCCGTGCTGCTCAAAGCGCTCGCGCGCGACCCGGCGGCGCGTTACGACTCGGTCGCCGCGCTGGCGCGCGACCTGCACCGCTATCTTGCGGGGGAGCCGACCGAGGCGCATCCGCCGCGGCTGACCGCTCACATCGTGCGCTGGATGACCCGGCGCCCCCTCGCCGTCACCGCTCTGCTCTGCGCACTGGTCGCCGCGCTGGTGCTCGGCGGGTTCCTGATTCTGTTCGAGGTGATGAAGAACCGGCCCAGCGAACTGGTCCTGGTTCCGATGGGTTCCGCACATCGCGCGTTTATCTATGCGGGCGCCGGCAACTTGTTGCGCGTGCTCAAACGCAACTCGTACACCGACCTGCCCATCGCCGTTCGTGTTCGCCGCGCCGCGAGCCTGGGCGGCGGAGAGATGGTCATCGGGTGCGATGAGCCGCCGGGGTTCGCGAACGACGGGTTGCTGGCGGTTCCGCTGACCGCCTGGAGCTGGCGCGGCGCCTGCGACCAGGAGTTGTGGAAGGGGGAACTGGCGTTGAGCGACATACCCCAACGATTGCTCGATCGCACCGACGACAGCTTTGTCCCGGAGCGTTTTCGCGTGTGCGGGCTGGTGCTTGCCGATGTTTTTCCGGCCGAGCAGGATTCGCGCTGCGCGGGAGAGGAGATCATCACCTGGCACCAGCATCTGCGCACGCACGCGGCGCTGCGAATCTACAACGCGCGCGGCGAAGTGCTTTACCAGGTCTGGCTCGAGATGGTGATTACGGACATCCACTGGGCCGCGACGCGCGGCGACGGCGCCCGCCTGTCCGAACCGCTGCTCATCGTCTCCGGCGTGTACGGGCCGAAGACGCTGTATCAACTGCTGGGAGAGCCGACGTCGAATCACCCCGCGGTGGTCGTCGCGCTGCGGCCGAAACTTGATCTGCGCGAGCCGGAGTACGCCACCCCCGATGCCCCCGGAGCGCTGCGGATGCACTGGATGAAGTACGTCAACCCAACCCGCGGCGATCGCCGCTCGGTGACCCTCTTTCCGCTACACCTTGGCGCGCCCGCGACGGCGGCGTTCGGAGTGAGCACCGATTCGGCGAGGGTGGATGGCTTCGACAGCGCCGGCGTCGGAGTCTATCTGGACGAAACGGGCAGGCGGTGCGGGAAGCACCCGCCGGGCACGGCCGCCATGGATCGGCTGCAACTTCCGCCGGACCACCCTGCGCGGATATGGCCGGCGGAGAGTTATGAGTTCGACGACGAAGCCAAACCGCTTCCGGGCGCCCCGACCTCCCGGCCGCGTCCATAGGCTCGGCCGGCCCCGAAGCTCGCACCCGTCACGGCTTGCCGTCGTCGTCGGCCGCCCCTTCGCCGCCGAGCGCCCGATGCAACCAGGCGCGCGCGAACCGCCACTCCAGATTGACCGTCCGCGGCGAGACCCCCATCGCTTCCGCTGTCTGCTCCACCGATAGCCCGGCGAAGTAACGCAGCTTCACCATCTCCGCCTGCCGCGGGAAATGCTCCGCCAGCCGGTCGAGCACTTCGTGCACCGCGAGCTGTTCTTCCGACCGGTCGGCGCCTGCAACGCCGTGCACCAGTCCGTCTCCGGCGGCGCCGCCATCTGTGCCCACTGCCATCGCATCCAACGGCAGGGCTGCACCCCCGCCCCCGCGCTTCAACCGCTTGCGGGCCCGCGCCGCATCGACGCAAATCCGCCGCATCGCCTCCGCCGCCGCCGCGAAGAAGTGCCGCCGCGACTCGCAGGGCGTCGCGCCGCCAACCAGCCGCAGATAGGCCTCGCTGACCAGGACGCTGGGCGACAACGTCACGGCCCGGCGCTCGCTGCGCATCTGCCGCCGGGCCATCGCGTGCAGCTCGCCGTAAACCGCGGCAAAGAGCTGATCGCGCGCGGCATCATCGCCGGTTCGCGCCAGCGCCAACAACTGCGTGACTCCGGTTTCGGACATTTTTTTTGCGCTATGCCCCGACGAAACTCGCACACGTGATCAGACGGTCTGCTTGCTCCCGGCGGTCACCGGGGCGGACCGATTAAGGAGATCGTAACATGAAGTGTGCTAAAGCGGTAGTTTGCTGTGCCGTGCTCATCGAGTCGTGCTTGGTCGGGGCCGCCGATCCGCCGTCAGGGTACTGGTACAACCAGGCGCCGATTCCACATTCGCGTCTCAAACACTGTGCGGCCGCCATCGGCAGCAAGTTGTACGTGATCGGAGACTACCCCGGCTCGCCGCGCATGAATCGCATTGATGTGTATGATTCCGATGCCAACACTTGGACGCAGTTGGCGAATCTGCCGAACGGTCGCGGCCAGGCGGCTTGCGCCGTCGCGAATGGCAAGCTGTACGTCTTCGCGGGGAATGACTGTGTTTCAAACTGCTGGCTGACGACGAGTGCGTGCTTTGACCCGACGACGAACGCATGGAGCGCGCGCGCTTCGCTTCCCACAACGACGGGCCGCGGGGCTCTCAGCGCGGCGACGGTAGGCGGCAAGATCTATGTCATGGGTGGTGGAAACTCATACGTCGGCGAGTTTAACGACAATTTTGTCTATGATCCCGCGACGGACACGTGGACGATCGGCCCCGCGCTGCCCACCAAACGGTCACATCATGCGGCCGTTGTGATGGACAACAAGATATTTCTCGTCGGCGGCCAACATCGCGAAAATGGAACGTCTCAACCGACAATCTTGAACGCTTCGATGGATATCTACGATCCCGCGACCGGTAGCTGGTCAACTTCCGCACCGATGAACGTTCCAAGAACATGGATATCGGCGGCAGGGCTGCACGGTCGGATCTACGCGATCGGCGGGATTCAGGATCCGAATGCTCCGATTGTCGAGAATGAACCGACGGTCGAAGAGTACGATCCGCGTGACGACTACTGGCGCACGGCCACCGACATGCCGGCCGGCCGATCCGAATGCGCCGCGGTGGTAGTGAACGGGGAGTTGTTTGTGAGTGGGGGCGGGTCCAGTGAAGGTAGCGCAAACACGGTCTTCGCCGGGATTCCACGTCCAACGCACGGCGACATCAACAACGATGGGCTTGTCGACTTCTTCGACATCGACCCGTTCGTCACGCTGCTCTTTTCGTCGCCGTGAGTCTGGTGCTGCGCGTAGCGTGCCCGCGACCCTGCGCGCGGGCATGCTGCGCTCAGGTGGCACATCGACTTCGTCCGGCCGCATACCGAGCGGGTCGGACGGCGTTGCGAGTGGTGGGGAGGAAGCGAAGGCGCGGCGCGGGCCGTGACGCCGGCCTTGCCTCCGGTGCCGTCAGCGACACGGACCGACTCGTCGTCCCTCGAGCGCCAACCAACCCGCCCAGGTACACCTCAAAAAAAAGCGGCACGGCGTGATCCCAGCTTGACCACGCCGTGCCAGCAAGGCTCCCCCACAAGCGCCGCTCTCGATATGGCTCCCGATCGATTGCGGACGCTCGTGGATTGTGACTGCGGTCCCTATGTCACGGGCCGCCGCTTCTTGAATGCCTGAAACGCCTCGCACTGCTCCGGATCGTTGCAGCAAACATCGCGAATGTGCTCGTAGAAAACCTCGGACTGCTGCCCGATGTCGCGCCGCAGCGAGCACTTCAGCGCGATCCGCGGGCGGGTCGCGCCGCGTCCGGTAACCAGCGAACGCAGGAAAACCTGATTCTTGCCGGCGTGGCACTTCATGTCGCGGTTCAGCTTGTTCTCGAGCACGCTCAGGTTGCCGGTCATCTCTTCCGCGGTCAGCGGCGGGCCATAGATCGGCAGCGACTTGCCGCGGGCCGCGGGCGGCTCCGGCTTCTCGGGCGGCTTCTTCTTTGCAGGCCAGAACATGGGAACTTCCTTTCACGCACAAACAAGGAAAATTACGGACTAAAAATAGTCCGATAAATCACTAACTTGGAGCCACGGCTCCAGGTGAAGCCGTGGCTCCAGCAGCGCAGGAGCGCCCGCGTTATGGGCGGCGCACCGGCGGCACGGTGGCGGTGAGCGGCAGAACCACCGCGCAGCGAGACTCCCAGCGCGAAGTCAGGGTGCGCAGGCCAGCTCGACCCGCCAACGTCAGATGTTTTGAGGGGGCACTACGTTTTGGCGGCAGGATGAAATTCGAACCGAAACGCTACGTTAGTGTATGAGAGCGCGATAACGGTATCAAAGCCGCCGAATAATTCCGCTTATCTTATAGCAGCTTCAAGGTGTCCCGCACAAGGAAAAAAATTCACTTCCTGACCAAATCGGAATATCCGCGCGGATTCGCGCTGTGCCAGCGCCACGCGCTGGCCACCACGTCGCGAAGATCGGTGTGGGCGGGTTTCCAACCAAACCGATCCGAAATCCGCCGGGGGTCGGCGAAAAGCGCAGGCGGATCGCCCGCGCGGCGGGCCACGACCTCGACCGGGATCGGGTGACCGGTGACGCTGCGTGCTGCTGCGACAATCTCCTGAACGCTCTTCCCGACTCCCGTGCCGACGTTAAAGGCCTCCGCCCGGCCGATTTCGATACCGCTCACGGCCAGGCGATGCGCCGCGGCGAGATCGTCGACGTGAATGTAGTCGCGGATGCACGTGCCATCGGGCGTGGGGTAGTCATTCCCGAAGACCTTAATGGCCGGGCGCTGGCCGAGCGCGACCTGGAGCACCAGCGGGATCAGGTGCGTCTCGGGGTGGTGGTCTTCGCCGAGTGTGCCGTCGGCGGCCGCGCCGCAGGCGTTGAAGTAGCGCAGACTGACCGATCCCAGCCCCCAGGCGCTGGCGGCGTCGCGCAGCATCCACTCCACAGCGAGTTTCGAGGCGCCATACGGATTGATCGGCGATTTTGGCAGGTCTTCGCGGATCGGCAGCTCGGCCGGCTCGCCGTAGACGGCGCACGTGCTGCTGAAGACCAGCCGCCGAACGCCCGCCGCCTGCATGGCTTCGAGCAGGTGCAGCGAGTTGACGACGTTTCCGCGGTAGTAGCGGAGCGGATGCTCGACCGACTCGCCGACGTTAATGAGCGCCGCGAAGTGCATCGCCGCGTCGTAGCCGCCCTCGACGAGCACTCGCCGCAGCGTGTCTGCGTCGGCGAGATCCCCGTGCACGAACCCGGCGCGCGGGTCTACCGCGGCCCGATGGCCGAATGACAGATTGTCGAAGACCATGACGGTGTGTCCGGCGTCGAGCAGCGCGCGGACACAGTGGCTGCCCACATAACCCGCCCCGCCGGTGACGAAGATGCGCATCCTGGGCTCCTGCGGCGTCGCGCCGCGGCGTGCAAGCCAACCATCATGCGGACGCCGGGGGCGGGGTCAACAGGGGCGGGTGGTGAATTCGGAATGGCGAATGGCGAATGGCGAGCAGCGAATTGAAGAAGGAGAAACACCGCGCGTTTTTTTCGGCTCGCGCCGCGCGCTCGCCGGCGGCGCGCCGTGCGGTGTGCTCGTTGGCGGGGGTGATCGGCAATCAGGGCCGCGCGCTGGTCGGTGCGTTCGCCGAGCGCGTCACGGGGCGGCTGGTCGTCGGAGCGCGGCGCTGCTCGTGATCGCCGCGGGTTGAACGCGCCGCTAAGAGCTTGTGAACGTTTCGGCTTCACTCACTTTCGTGAGCGGTTCGCGAGCCCCTTGGGCGGGCAGAATGCCCGCCCCACCCCAAAAATCCACGGGCGGTCAGAATGCCCGCCCCACCCCAAAAACCCACGGGCGGGCAGAATGCCCGCCCCACCCCAAAAATCCGTGGGCGGGCAGAATGCCCGCCCCCCCCAAAAATCCTTGGGCGGGCAGAATGCCCGCCCCACCCAAGAGACTCACAAGCACTATGGGGCTGTGGGTTGCGCGGGTGCGGAATCTGGCTGCGCGGGTGCGGGGTCGCGTTGCGCGGGGGCGGAGTCGGGTTGCGACGCGGCGGCTAGCGCTCTGTGCAGGCGGGCGTGGCTGGAGCGCAGCCACGAGACCATGCCGCGCATCGCGGGCGGCGATTGCTCCAGGGCCGCCCGCACTTCGTCGGCCTGGGCGGCGGCCGCAGCGGGTTGCCCCGCGCGCAGCAGGCACCAGGCGCGGGCCATTCCGGCGAAGAGGCTGATGCCGTCATCCGGCGCGAGCGGCTGAGGGCCATCGGGCTGCACCTGAACAAGCCAACGCTCGGCCGCCGCGCAGTCGCGACCCTCTTCGGCATAGTTCCAGGCTAACTCGGCTCGGGCCTGTTGCAGGTCCGCGGCGTCGGGCGGGTCGCCCGCCTGAACGCGCGCGGCGATCGTGTCTTCGAGATAGGTCTCCGCGTCGGCCAGGCGACCCAGGCGCACATACGCCCGCACCAGGCCGCGGCGGGCGCGCTGCGTGCCGGGGTCGAGTTCGCCGCTGGCCTGGATCAGCGTCTCAGCGGCTTTGCGCTGCGCGCCGAGCGACTCCTCGCGCCGCCCCAGGCGGTTCAATATGGATGCGTAATTGTTATATGTCTCGCCGATGATCGGGTGCGCCGGCGGAAGGCGGGCTTCGAGTACTTCGAGCGCCCCTTGCAGGAGGGCCGCGGCCTGCTCGTTATCTCCGGCGGTCAACAGACAGACGGCGTAGTTGTTGACGGAGACCAGCGTCAGCGGGTGCGCCGGGCCGTAGGCACGGCGCGTGCCTTCGTATTCGATGCGACGCAGGGCGACATCTTCGCGATTCGTGGCGCGCAGGCAGGCGTTGAGCGCGTTGAGCGTTCGAAACTGCAGCGGATCGTCGGGCAGCACGCGCGCGGCAAGTTCGTACGTCCGGCGCAGCAGCGGCTCGGCTTCTGTGTAGTTTCCGAGAACCTGCAGGGCGTCGCCCAGCGCGGTGGACACCGCGATCGTCAATCGGCCCTCGGGTCCGGCGGCCTGCGCGGCGCGCGGCAGCAGCTCGCGAAGCCGTGCGAGCACGACATCCCACCGGCCGCCGTCCGCGAGCGCGTCGCACAGCGCCAGCTCGATCTCCAGCGTTCGGGCGCTGTCGGCCCCGAAGGTGTCGCGGGCGATCTGCAGGGCGCGCTCGCGCTGCTCGAGCGACTGCTGCGGCCGCCCGAGCTGTCGATACATCTCGCCGATCTTGTCGTGCAGCAGCACCGCGGACCGCGGACGGTCGGCGAAGCGATCGCCGATGCGGTTCACGGCGGCGTCGAGCGCCTCCACGATCGTGACGCGGTAGCCGGACCGTTCCGGGGCCGTCGCGCCGATCATGTCATCGAGCACGAACGCGAGCACGGCGCTGGTCTCGGCGCTCGCGGCGCGGGCCGCGGCGCTCTCTTCCTGGGCCCGTTTGCGCTGCTCGGACTCGCGCTGCGACGCCGCGGCCGCCTGGGCGTAGAGCGTCAGGCTGGCCGCCAGTCCGCAGACCAGCGCGAGCAGCGCCACGGCCGCGCCGCCCACCAGTCCGCGGTGGCGACGGGCGAATTTGCGGAGCTGATAGAACGCGCTGGCCGGGCGGGCCTGCAACGGTTCGTCGCGCAGATAGCGGCGGATGTCGGCGGCGAGTTCCGCGGCGGAGGGGTAGCGCCGCTCCTTCTCCTTCTCGAGCGTCTTGGCGATGATCGTCTCGATGTCGCGATCGAACGCGCCGCCGCCGGAGCGCGTGAACAGCCGCGGCGCCTCGACCTCGCGTATCAGCCGCGCGGCCTCGACCAGCGAACACTGCCGCACGTCATGCGGCAGGCGGCCGGTGAGAAGCTCGAAGAGAATCACGCCGAGCGAGTAGACGTCGGTTCGCGTGTCGAGCGCCTGCGAATCGCCGGCGATCTGTTCCGGGCTCATGTAGGCCAGCGTGCCGACGAGCTGCCCGGCCTCGGTGTGCGCCGGGGCCGCCCGTTCGGTCTCCACCAGACGGGCCACGCCGAAGTCCAGTATTTTGGGGGTAGCGACAAAGCGAGGAAGCGTCGAGGCGACGGAGCCAGAAGCGGGCGCCGGACCGGCCCGAAACCAGCGCGCGACGCGTGAAGTCGCGCGGGTTCGCGAATCCGCCGCCGAGACTCGCGACAGGTCGCGCTCCGCCGATAAGACAGAAGGCGACGGCGAGAACGGGATGTGCGCACTCCGCCGCGTCGCTTCGTCGCTTCGTCGCTCCGTCGCTATTCCCGTCAAGCCGCCCTGGGCTGGCGAGGCAGACGATGCGGGAGGCGCGTTCGCGCTCTCCTGCGTCGCTTCGTCGCCCACCAGGATGTTCGCCGGCTTCAGATCGCGATGAATCACGCCGCGCTGATGGGCGTGCTGCACCGCGTCGCAGATGCGGGCCATCAGCTCCATGATCTCGCGGCGATCGAGGCCGGAGGCGCGCACATGCTCATTCAGCGGCCGGCCGCGCACGAACTCCATCGCGAAGAACGCGACGCCGTCGGGGGTCATGCCGGCTTCGTAGATGTGGGCGATGCCCGGGTGCTGCAGCCGGCCCAGCACCTCGGCCTCGAACTCGAAGCGCCGCCGCAGCGACTCCGCCGTGAGTCCCGGCCGCACGATCTTGAGCGCTACCGTACGTCGCGGGTGCTCCTGCCGGGCTTCATACACGACGCCCATGCCGCCCTCGCCGATCTTGCGAATGACGGTGTACGGACCGATGCGCTCCGGCGGCGGCGCGGTCAGGCCCGGCAGCAGCCGGGTGGCCACGGTTGTTTCCAGGAAAGACCCCATGCCGCGCTCGGCATTGGCGAGCAGCCGTTCGACGAACGTCCGGAGCGCGGCGTCACCGGCGCAGCGCTCCGCGAGGGCGGCCGCGCGAGCGGCGTGCGGGAGTTCGGCGACCGCCTCGAAGATCGCCTGCGCGAGTTTAAGATCGAGCGTGCTCATGCCGGGTTCGCCAGCAGTCCGTTCGTCGCGTCAGATATGTTAGTTCTAATCGGGCGTCCCCAGGGCGGATCGGAGCGAGCGGGTCTGCACGGCGGCGCCCTAATCCTCGCGATCCGCCTGGCTGTCCGATAGCCGCGTGTACAGCAACGTGCGGATGAAGCGCCACTCGCGCTCGAGCGAAGACAGCGACATGCCCAGTGCCGCGGCGGTTTCTTCCATCGTCAGCCCGCAGAAATAGCGCAGCGTCACGATGCGGGCCTTGTGCGGGTCTTCCTGCTCCAGGCGGGCGAGGGCTTCGTGCACGGCCAGCACGTCGTCGGACGGCGGGGCAATCGCCAGGTCGGCCTCCTCGGCCGCGGCGCGCGGCATGCCGCCGCCGCGCTTCTGCGCGTACTTGCGGCGCGCCTGATCGACGAGGATCTGGCGCATGGCCGTTCCGGCCGCGGCGAAGAAGTGGCCGCGGCTGTTCCAGTTCGCGTCGCTGCCCAGCAGCCGCACGCAGGCTTCATTCACCAGGGCGGTGGGTTGCAGCGTGTTGCCGGGCGGCAGCGCCCCGAGCCGGACCCGCGCCAGCCGCCGCAACTCGTCATAAAGCACGGCGAGCAGCGACGCGGTCGCGGCCGGATCTCCGCCGATCGCGGCGCTGAGCATTTGGGTGACGTCGGCGGGGGTATTGCTCATGTGTGCGTGAAAATCCGCGTGGCGAGGGGTTTTTTTGACGGGGGCCAGCCGCCGTTTTCGAACGAGACTCGGAGCGACCGCCGGCGGAACGGCCGCCGGTCCAGCAGCATTCTAACACGGACCCATCGGGAACCCGGATTCAGGAGACTGTCATGAGACTCGATCGCGCAGTGGTCTGGGCCGGCGTCGCGGCGTCGCTGGCGGCGACGGTGATAGCACAGCCCTCGTCCTCGCGGGCGTTCACGTATCAGGGGCAACTGACCCACGGCGCCGCACCGGCGGAGGGCGCGGTCGACCTTTTGTTCCAACTCTACAGCGACGCGGAAGCCGGAGTGCTTCTGGGAAGCCAGTCGATCAGCGGCGTGGTGCTGCGGCGCGGTGTTTTCACGGTGACGCTAAACGACCAGAATCAGTTCGGGCCTACTGCGTTCGATGGAGAACCGCGCTGGCTGGCGATCTCGGTCGATGGCGTCCTGCTGACGCCGCGGCAGCCGATAACCGCGACACCCTACGCCTTGAAAGTCGCCGGGATCGACGGCTTCTCCCTCGACGCCGCCGACGGCAGCCCGGTTGACGCGGTTTACGTCGATAACGCCGGGCGCGTCGGCGTCGGAACGACGAATCCGACCCGCGCGCTGCACGTAGCTGCTGCGGCGAATCCGGAGATTCGAATTCAGGACACGTCGGGCAAGACCTTTCACCTGGGCGTGAACAGCGACGATGACAGTTTTCGCCTGGCCGAATCGGGCGTGGCCGACCGGCTGGTGATCAGTGCGAACGGCAATCTCGGCATCAACACGCTCTCGCCGAACCGGCCGCTGAGTGTGCGGTCCGACGGGCTGGGCGGCCTGCTGTCGCTGCGCAATCCGTTCGACAACGAGCGCTGGTCGCTGGGGCTGGTGGGTAACGACCTGGCGCTGGTCGAATCCGGCAGCGGCGCCGCGCGGGTCAGTTTTTCCGCTAACGGAAACGTGGGGATCGGGGTGGCGACGCCCAACCAGCGGCTGAGCGTTGCCGGCGTGGTCGAGAGCACCACCGGCGGCTTCCGTTTCCCCGATGGCAGCGTGCAGACCGCTGCGGCGCCGGCGGGCGCCGGCGCGTGGGCGCTTGCCGGCGGCAACATTCACAACACCAACGCGGGGTATGTCGGCATCGGCGTGACGAACCCGGACGCCCCGCTCACGGTGCGCGGCGTGGGGACTGGCGGATACGACCGAATCATGACCCTGCGCGACGCGGGGAACGCGCAGAAGTGGGAAATGGCCGTCGACCTGGGCAATCTGTGGTTCGGCTCCGCCGGTGGCGGGCACCTGTCGATTCAGCAGGACGGCAGCACAGGCATCTCGGGCGACCTGACGGTGGGCGGCAGCACGACGACGCGCATCCTGCACATCACCGGCGGGAGCGACATCGCCGAGCCGTTTAATGTCAACAGCGATGAAGCCACGGAGCGACGAAGCGACGAAGGAGCGGCGCGATGCGGCGACGAAACGAGCCCGCGAGGGAGCGGCGATGAGGCGCGCAACACTCTCGTCCGCGGGTCCGCAACAGAAGTTATCCCGGGCATGGTGGTGACGATCGATCCGGATCGCGTCGGCGAGTTGCGGATCAGCCGCCGCGCGTACGACTCGACGGTTGCGGGCGTGATCAGCGGCGCTGGCGGCGTGAACGCGGGCCTGATGCTGACGCAGGAGAACAGCGTCGCCGACGGCCAGCACCCCGTGGCGTTGACCGGACGGGTGTGGTGCTGGTGCGACGCGGACGCCGGTGGTGCGATCCGCGCCGGCGATCTGCTGACGACTTCGCCGACGGCGGGGCACGCGATGAAGGTGGTGGATCGCGATCGGTCGCCTGGCGCGGTGCTGGGAAAGGCGATGTCGTCGCTGGAGCGCGGCCGCGGTCTGGTTCTGGTGCTGGTGAATCTGCAGTAGGTTCGGCCGCCGACGATAGAGGAGTATGACGATGAAATCGCGATCCTACGGCTTGAATGCGAGCGGCGGGTTTGCTCTGATTGCGGGCATCGCGTGCGGAGCGGCTGCAGCGCTGGCGCAACCGGCGGGCGGGTATCTGGTTCCCGACGTTCAAACGCAGTTCAGTCAGATCAACTACTTCGGCGACCCGCTGGGGTTCCGTCGCGGTGTGGCGCAGGACCCGTGGCTGTGCAAGCACTACCAAAGCGTCTGCCGCATGGAAGGCGCGGGCCAGCCGTACCTGATCCTGACGCGCAGCGGGAACGACACGGGCTCGTGCGCCGGCGCCGGCGACGACCCGGGCGAGCTGGTGGTGGTGCGGATGGATTCGCGCGGGACCGACGGCGAGCGGATGCGGTCGAACAAGCTGCAACTCGACAGCCGCTTCGCCGACACCGCACCCGACAGCCGCGACGACGCGGTTCGCAGCTACCGCTTCGACGGGCATGACGACGGCGACGGCCTGTGGCCGCCGTTCTGCCACCCGGGCGGAGCGCAAATCGTGGACAACGTGATGTTTGTTCCGCTGGAGCACAACTGGGCGACGGGCACGACCGACGATGGGGGCGTGCTGTTGCTGGATGTTTCCAACCCCGAGGACATCTCGCCGATCAAGTTTTTCGATTTCGACGCCAAGATCGGCGTGCTGGCGGCGACGCGCGATCCGGCGACCGGACGCTACCTGCTGCTGCTGACCGGCGGTGCGTTCGACAGCGGCGAGTATTGCACGTTCTACGAGACCTCCGGCGGCGATCTCCATGACCCGAACCTAACGTTAGGCTACCTCGGCAGCTGGAACAGCGATGACGACGCGGATGCCGGAGATGACGACAAGTGGGGCACGGGCTCCCTCGAGTGGCAGAACATCAACTTCGTCCGCGAAACGGATGGAACGCTGTACGTGGTCTGCCTGGATAACGCCACCGTGGCGACGACCTCGGGCGATGATTGGGCGCGACTGTTCCGTGTGACGCGGACCACGGTCGGTGCGGTGAACACTTTTGACCTGGACTACGTCGCCGAGCGCAATCTGAAGCTCAACGACGCATCGGGGCCGCACATGGGCGACCTGGACGCCGGCGGCGGCGTGTACGTCAGTCCAACCGGGCAGCTCCTGATATACACCTGTGAGCACGAGAACGACGGACCGGGCGGGTCGATCCGCATGGGCGAGTATCGCAATTACAACATGAACACCGCCGGAGTCGATTTCTGCAACGGCTGGATCACGATCTTCGAGACGACCAACGGCTGGGATGACGACGGCGCCAGGAGCGCGACGCTCGACTGGCAGGATCGGTCTCTCGAGGAATGGAACGACCTCCGCAACTTCGAGGATCACGCGGGCGACACGAATGGCTGGAACGACGAGGCCGAGAGCGTCCGTTGGTGCATTCCGCCGGGCCGCTTCGGAATGCTCTATGCCGCGCCGAACCTCAGCCCGAGCGAAGGCGAGCGCTACCTGGACGGAACTGGGTACGTATTGTCGATCAGCGATATGAACAACACCGGGGTGCGCCGTAACTGGCTCTCGTCGCTGGTCATCAAGGAGCGCGAGCCGAACATGTATGTCATTCCCGGGACGGTCGCCGGCGGTTTTGGCGAGGCGGACAACCCGTATCGCGGCAGCACGTCGGTTCAATTCGCCGCAGACCGCATGGGCGCGCCGCCCTGTTTCGCGGCGCAGACCATCTTCATCGCCGGCGGAACATACAACCAGCGGATTTCCATCGACCGCGCCATGACGCTGGCGTCGTGGGACGGCGCGACCGTGACGATTGTCGGACAGTGAGTTCCATGTCGGATGCAGCGGCCGGGCGCCGTGGCGCTCGCCGATCGGCACAGCGAGGAATGGCGATGAGCAGCAAGAACCGCTTGCACCGAAGAGTCTTGGCGATCGCGGTCGCCGGCGCCGCGCTGAGCAGCGCGGCGCGGGCGCAGCAGTACGCTCTGGACTGGTGGACGATCGACGGCGGCGGCGGAAGCTGCAGCGATGGGCTACGGGGCGGCCTGGTGCTTCGTGGCACAATCGGGCAGCCGGAGGCCGGCGCGCTCGGAACCGGCGACTTGCGTCTGACGGGCGGCTTCTGGGCGGCGCTCGCGGCCCACGCGCCATGCCCGGCCGCAAGCGGCGACGCCAACTGCGACGGGCGGGTGGATTTCTTCGACGTTGACCCGTTCGTGCTCGCACTGTTCGACGCGCAAGCCTACACACTGCTCTACTGCGACGGCGCCACGTGCAGCGTGGACACCGACTGCAGCGGCGATGTGAACCTCTTTGATATCGACCCGTTTGTTACGTGCCTGTTCGAGGGTTGTTTGCCCTGTCCGTAGTCGGGCGGATCTCGCAAGCGCCCACGCCAGTTCCACCGGGCGGTCCGTCCGCGAGCGTCGCGGCGTGCCGCCCGGCGCCGCGCGCGGAGGGTCCGAGAATTCGCCTGGATTCGCGCGATTGTCGAAACCGCGAATTGTGTATCATGTTCCAACGGCTTCCGACCGCCCGCTCATCAAAGACCGATTCGCCAGGAGGACTGTGGATGTCAAATCTCCGGAGTACGGTCGCACGCCGCGGGTTTCGCGCCGTGCGCGTCGCGTTCGCGTCAGTGTTCGCCGCGGGGCTGGTCGCGCCGTTGCTCGTTCAGGGCGAAGACCGGTCGCCCGCGCCGCGCCCGGCCGTCGGCGCTGCTCCGGCCGCGGCTCGGCCGATTTCGTGGCGCAGCGGCGCGGTGCAACTGCCCGCCATTGCGGCCGACGACATTGCCAAGGCGCTCGACGCGGCCGCCGGCGACGCGCGCCGCATCGTCGTGCAGTTCGATCGCCCGCTGACGCTCGCCGAGCGCGCCGCAACCGACGCCGATGGGCTGCGGCTGCTGGCGTATGTCGGCGAGAACGCGTTTTTCGCCAGTGTCGACGGCGCCCGGCTGAATTCGGCGGCGCTGGCCGCGACCGGCCGGCTCCTGAGCGTCGCCGACGTGCGGCGGGAGTGGAAGCTGCATCGCGACTACCTGGCGGGCGACATCGCGCCGTGGACGATCGTCGAGGGCGGGATCGACACCGAGGACGCCGACGGCAACATCGTGCGGACACTTCCCGTGGGCGTCGATCCGCAGGTGGCCGCCGTGGTGATGTTCCATCGCGACGTGACGCTTGGCGGCGACGGGGTCGAGGCCGCGCTGGCCAGCGGCGCTGCGATTCAGACCGAGCTGCCGGCGGCGAATGCGATGGTCGTACACATCGCATACAGCAGCATCCTGGCGCTGGCGGACGAAGACAGCGTGCAGTGGATCGAGCCGCCGCTGCCGGCCTTCACCGAGTTGAACGACAACAATCGCACGCGCGTCGGGGCGGACGTGGCGGCGGCCCCGCCGTACGGCCTGGATGGCGGCGGCGTGGTGGCGATGATCTATGACAGCGGCCAGGTTTCGGCCACGCACCCGGATTTCGCGGGTCGGCTGACGGTTCCGGATATTGCGGAACTCAACGGCGTGCGTGCGCATTCGACGCACGTGGCGGGGACGGTGGCCGGCTCGGGGGCGGAGAGCGGCGGAGTCTATCGCGGCATGGCGCCCGGCGCGACGATCGTGTCATACTCGTTCGAGACCGGCGGGCCGCTGCAGCAGGGCTTCCTCTACACCGATCCGGGCGACCTGGTGGCCGACTACACCGAGGGGATCAACACATACAGCGCCGACATTACCAACAACTCGATCGGCACGAACACCGCGCCGAACGGGTTCCCATGCGAGTGGGAGGGCGATTATGGCGTCACTGACACGCTGATCGATGAACTGGTGCGCGGCAGCGCCGGCGCGCCGCATCGCGTCGTGTGGGCTGCCGGCAACGAGCGCAGCGGCTCGGCCCGCTGCGGCAACAGCTACCGCACCACTGCGCCGCCGGCGAACGCCAAGAATCACCTGACGGTCGGCGCGTTGAATTCCAACGATGACAGCATGACCTCGTTTTCGAGCTGGGGCCCGTCCGACGATGGCCGCCTCAAGCCCGACGTGGCCGGTCCCGGCTGCCAGGTGGGCGGCGACGGCGGCGTGACTTCGTGCAACTACGTGGCCGGCCAGACGGGCGGCTACAACGACCTCTGCGGCACGTCGATGGCCGCGCCGACGGTGACCGGCATGGCCTGCCTGGTGCTTCAGGACTATCGCAACGAGTATCCCGGCCAGCCGGATCCGCCGAACGCGATGCTGCGGGCGATTTTCGCTCAGACGGCCGTCGATCTGGGCAATCCGGGGCCGGATTACCAGTTCGGCTACGGCTCGGTGCGCGTCATTCCGGCCATCGATCTGGTGCGAAGCGGAAATCTGGCGCAGGGCGTTCTCAGCCAGGGCGAGCAGGCCGAGTTGCAAGTGATCGTCGAACCCGGCGCGACCGAGTTGAAGGTCACGATGGCCTGGGACGACGTGCAGGGCACAGCCAACGTGGTGCCCGCGCTGGTCAACGACCTGGAGCTGCGGGTCATCGACGCGGCCAGCACGCGCTATTACTCGTGGACGCTCGACCCTGCGACGCCCTCGGCCAACGCCGTCCGCACGCAGGACAACACGCTCGACAACCTCGAACAGATCAGGATCGACAATCCGCCGCCGGGCGTCTACCGCGTCGAAGTTTTCGGCCGCAACGTCAGCAGCGGCCCGCAGCCGTTCTCGCTGGTCGCGTCGTCGCTGCTGGTGAACTGCACGTCGCGCGGCATCGCGGCGTTTAACGCCGGGAGATTTCCGTGCGCGACCAGCGCCGAGCTGCGCGTGAGCGACTGCGATCTGAACCTGGACGACAACGTGGTCGAGACGCTGAACGTGCTGGTGACTTCGACCAGCGAGCCGGCGGGCGAGGCCCTCACCCTGACGGAGACGGCCGCCGCCAGCGCCGCGTTCGCCGCGACGATTCCGGTCAGCACGACGGACGCCCCGGGGACGCTGCTCGTCGCTGCGGGCGACACGCTCGCGTTCACATACATCGACGCCGACGACGGCGACGGCGGGACGAACGTGCCCGTCACCGCCACGGCCACGATCGACTGTGCGGCGCCGCAGGTTTCCGACGTGGCGGTTACGAACATCCAGCCGCGCCGCGCCACCATCACGTTCGTCACCGACGAGGCGGCCCGCGCCACGCTTCGCTATGGCCTGTCGTGCGCATCGCTGGATCAATCGGTTTCGCCGCCGGCGTTCCGCACGTCGCACAGTTTCGACCTGACCGGCCTGAACTCCAGCTCGAACTATTACTTCGCGATCGACACGGTCGATTCGGCGGGCAACGCGTCCACGCACGACAACGGCGGCGCCTGCTACGCATTCACGACCGAGCGCGCTCCGAATTACTACACTGAGTTGTACTCGGCGACCGATGGTGGCCCGCCCGATCTGGCGGGCAGCAGCCTCCTCTTCACCCCTGACGGCTCGATCGACTTCTACGCGGGTTGCCGCACGCCGACGGTGGCGCTGCCGACCGACCCCGCCGGCGGGACGGACCTGCCGCTGACCAACGCCAATGCGCTGGAAGTGCAGGTCGGCGCGCCGGGCATCCCGTTCTTCGGCGTGGTCTACCAGAGCTTCTTTGTCAGCAACAACGGGAACATCACGTTCGGCGTGAGCAACACGGACTCGACGGAGACGATTACGGATCACTTCAGCGTTCCGCGCATCGCCGGCGTGTGGGATGACATCAACCCGACGCTGGCGGGCGCCGACGTGAGCTGGCGGCGCACGGCCGATCGCGTCGCCGTCACGTTCCTGGCGGTGCCCGGCACGAGCACCGGCGAAGGGCCGAACACGTTCCAGATCGAGATGTTCTTCGACGGCCGCATTCAGATCACCTGGCTGCAAATCGGCTCGCTCGACGCCATCATCGGCCTCTCGGCCGGCACGTATGACGCGTCGCTGTACCAGGACACCGATCTCTCAGCGCTCGCAGGTTGCGGCCCGCGACCGCCGACGGTGGCCCCGAGCAGTGTCGATGCGCCGACCGGCCGCCCGATCGCGATCGCGCTCATCGCCGGAGACGACGGGCTGCCCGATCCGCCGGGCGCGCTGCTCTTCCGCGTGACTTCGCTGCCGCAGGGCGAGCTTCGCGACGCCGGCAGCGACCATCTGATCTCCCCGGCGGAGTTGCCCTACACGCTGAGCGGCGACACGGTGCGATACCAGTCGGCGCCGGGCTTCCTCGGCGGCACGAGCTTCAACTTCGTGGCTGACGACGGCGGCACGCCGCCCGATGGCGGTTCGTCGTCGGAGGCGGTCGTGAATATCACGGTGCAGCCGGTCATCGCGCTGCCGTTCGAAGATCAGTTCGCGACGACCACGTTCGATCCGGCCCGTTGGGGTCTGGTGGCCGATGCGACCATCGACACGGCGGCGACTAACCCGCCTTCGCCGCCGCTGTCCGCACGGTTGAATGGAAACCCGGATGGCGCGGACGAGATTCGGACGCAACTGATCGACCTGGCCGGACTGACGCAGGTGCGTCTCGAGTATGCGTGGCAGCGCACCGGCACCGGCGACAGCCCGGAGGCCAACGACGATCTGTTCGTCGAGTTCCAGCGGGCCGACGGCCAGTGGCAGCTCCTCAACCGGCTGCTGGGCAGCGGAGCCGACATGACCACGTTCCAGGCGGAGCAGGCGCTGCTGCCCACGGAGGCGCTGCACGCCGGCTTCCGCCTGCGATTCCGCACGGCCTCGACGCCGGTCGGCGCCTTCGACGACTGGTTCGTCGACAACGTGCGGATTTACTCGCTCGACACGCCGGTGGCGGCGAACGGCGGCGCGCAAATCGCGCCGAACACGACCGTGACGATCGCGCTCAGCGCGACCGACCCGAACGGCGACCCGCTCGACTTCACGATCGAGTCTCTGCCGGCCAGCGGCACGCTGACCGACCCGGAGACCAACCAGCCGATCGCCGCGGCGCCGTACATGCTCGCCGCCGGCGGCAACGAGGTTCGCTACCGTCCGGCAAACGGGTTCGCCGGCGACGACAGCTTCACGTTCAGCGCCAGCGATGGTGTGAACGTGTCGAACATCGCCACGATCGCGATCGGCGTCGGCGGCCGCATCGCCGTGCACCTGTTCCCGCTCGACACCAACCCCGGCTGGACGACGGAGCCCGACTGGGCGTTCGGCCAGCCAACCGGCGGCGGCTCCTTCAATCGCGACCCGACCAGCGGCTTCACCGGAACCAATGTGTTCGGCTACAACCTGCTCGGAAACTACGCTCCGAACATTCAGGCGCCGCGCTACCTGACCACCGGGGCGATCGATTGCTCCGATCTGCAGGGTACGCAACTGCGCTTCCGCCGCTGGCTGGGAATCGAGTCGGCCGCGTTCGACCAGGCTGCGATCGAGATTTCGACGGACGGCGCGGCCTGGCAGTTCGTCTGGCAGCACAGCGGCACGGCGGCGATCGCGGATACAAGCTGGCAGCTTTTGACCTACGACGTGGCGGCCGTCGCCGACGGCGAAGCGACGGTGTATTTCCGCTGGAGCCTCGGCCCGACCGACGCCAGCTCGAACTATCCCGGCTGGAACATCGACGACGTCGAGATCTGGGGCATTCCGCCGGCCATCATGCCGGGCGACGTGAACTGCGACGGATTGATCAACTTCTTCGACATCGATCCGTTCGTGCTGGCGCTGTTCGATCCGGCGGCGTATGCGGCGCAGTATCCGAGCTGCAACATCAGCTATGCCGACGTGAGCGGCGACGGACTGGTCAACTTCTTCGACATCGACCCGTTTGTGGCCGTGCTGTTCCCGTGATCGGCCGCCCAAGTTCGTGGCGGCAGCAGGATTAGTGCATCGGGCGGCGCTGCGGTTGGCGCGGCGCCGCCCGGCGCGTCTGCACAGCGAATGGAGGATGCGACCCGTGAACAGGCGACAGTGCGGTGCGCGGCTCCTTGCGATTCTCGCCGCATGCAGCGCGTGCGCGGCGGAAGTCGTTCGGATCGAGCCGGACTCTTTCGCGGAGGGCAACGATTTGACCAACGCCGATCCGCGCGTGACGCTGATGACGACGTTGAACAACAATCAACCGGTGCCGCTGTTCGTGGTAACCGCGGCGACCGACAGTCTGGGTTACGCGCCCAGCGGCGACAAGGTGTTCGCCCACGTCAACGTACCCTTCTTCAACGACGCCCGCCGCCTGCGGATGGACTTCGCCGGCCCGGTGCAGGAAGTCAGCGTCGCGTTCGCCGGGGGCGACTTCTTCGACGCCGAGACGGGGGTGCTCCAGACCTACGACGTCAACGGCGTTTTTCTGCAGGAGTACATCTCGAACCCGCTGAGCGCTGGTGAATTCGAAGTGATGCGCGTGACGCGGCCGCAGGCGGACATCGTCTGGGCGGTGGCCTACACCGCGACCGGGGCCGGCGACTTCGGCCGGCTGGACGATCTGGAGTTCGTCACACCCGCGTCGCGCCCGCCGGGCGACACAAACTGCGACGGGGCACTGAACTTCTTCGACATCGATCCGTTTGTGGTTGCGATCCTGACGCCGGAAGCCTATCCCACGCTCTATCCGGATTGCCAGTTGTTGACGGCGGATGTGAATGCGGACAACCGGGTCGATTTCTTCGACATCGACCCGTTTTTGGCGTTGCTGTTTCCGTAAGCCGAACGTCTGATAAAAACCGCGTGCTGGGCGCGCTACGGAAGAGTCGAGCGGCCTTCGCGCCAGGAGCCGCCGCCGCGGCAGCCGCCTGCGACGCTGTCTGGATTCGTGCGGCGCGAAGAAATCGAGCAGTCGTTCGTTAGTTAGATTAGTTCGACGCGGATGTTCGCGTCCGTAGCACACGTCTTGGGTGCACGGCTTTGCGACGGCGCAGTCGGCATGGAGAAACATCATGATGCGATTTGCGATTCGGGCGGCGCTGGCTGCGGCCGTGGCGTGGCCGGCCCTGGCACAGTCGGAGAATCCGCAGCCGGAGCGGCCGCGGGCGGAGCGCCGCGCGCGGCCCGACGGCGAGCGCCCGCGGCGCGGCGGCGAAGACGACCAGCCCGGCGGGGCGCGGCGCGGCCGCGGCGAAGGCGGCATGCGTATGTGGGAGCGGCTCGCCGAGCGGCTGGAGCTCGATGAGACGCAGAAGGCGGAATACGACCGCATCATGGCGGAGTATCGGCCGAAGCTGGAGGCGCTCGGCGCCAGGCGCGCCGAGATCCGCGCCGCGATGGACAGCGGCGACACCGAGACCGCCGACCGTCTGCGGGCCGAGATGGAGTCCGGCGGCGGCATGATGGGGCTGATGCAGGAGGCGATCGCCGAGCTCGAGCCGTCGCTGAACCCCGATCAGCTCGCGCGGCTCGACCAGATGCGCAGCCGCTTCGGAGGGCCGGGCGGCGATCGCGCGGAGTTTCAGCGAATCCTGTCGGAACTGCCCGACACGCTGAAGCTCGACGAGAATCAGCGCCAGCAGCTCGATGAACTGGTCGACACGCGCCGCGAGGAGATGCGCGAGCGGATGAGCCAGATGCGGCCGATCTTCGAGGAGATGCGCGCCGCCCGCGAAGCGGGAGACGAGGCGAAGGTGGCGGAACTCGAGAAACAGATGGAAGACGCCCGCCCGAGCCGCGAGGCGATGCTCAACGAGTTCTTCGCCCAGGTCGACGACCTGCTGACGGAGGAGCAGAAGCCGCTGCTGGTGACGTATCGCGAGGCGCTCAAGCAGCGCCAATCCGCCGGCGGCGAGGGCGAAGCCGATGCACCGCAGACCGTCCGCGGGGTGATCCGCGCGGCGGCGCGGCTGCAACTCAGCGGCGAGCAGCGCGACGAGCTGAAGCGCATTCAGCGGCAGGCCAGCGCCGAAGTACGTGAACTGCCGCGGAACGACAAGGAAGGGCAGGCGCTGCTGGCGGGCCAGGTGAAGGACAAGATCGCGGCGCTGCTCGATGCAGAGCAGCAGGCGGAGTTTGAGAAAGCGCTGGCGCGCGGGGCGAAGCGGAACTAGTCGGGAGCGCGACGAGGCGGGCAAGCGACGAAGCGATAAAGCGACGGAGCGACGAAGGGGGAGGCGCTTGGGTGGCATGACTTCGCGTACTCGCGTAGGCATGCGGGGTGTAGGTCGATTGCTGTTCCCGCCGGCATGCTTACGCGGAGTACCGCGAAAGCATGCCACCCGCCGCTGGCAGAGCGACGAAGCGGGCAAGCGACGGAGCGACGAGGCGGTCAAGCGACGAGGCGACGAACGAGTCGAACCCCCCGGGCCGCTAAGCCGGGGGGTTCGCGTTGGTTGCAGGGCGTCAGCACGACGCCGCCGGCGTGGCGCCTGCCGGTCGACTCCTGACGAAACGTTACTCTACGGGCAGCCGCTGAACAGGCACGCCAGGAACGGGTCGATGTCGAAGAAGTCGGTGACGCCGTCTCCATTCACGTCGCCATTGCCGCAGCCGGCGTACTGGGCCTCGTAGCCGCCCGGATTGAACAGCGCCAGCAGCAGCGGATCGATGTCGAAGAAGTCCACCGTGCCGTCGCAGTTCGCATCGGCGGGCCCCGCGGTCGTGACTTGCGCGCCGCGGACGAGGAGCGGCGCGCTCAGGTCCGCCCCGGTGATTTCGAACAAGCTCGGATGGGCGGACTGCATCGTCGGGTTGACCGGTACAAACTCCATTGACGCCACGCCGCCGATGGGGCCGATGGTCAGGCCGTGCGGGTCGACGATCAGCTCGCAGCCGGAGTACTTCGGCGGCCAGCGATTAACCCACTGCATGCCGGCGGGGCAGAGGCTGATGGTGTATGCGACTCCGTTGAACAGGCGTTGGGTCGCCAGGGGCACGTCGGCGGCGTCGTAGAGCGTTACGTCGTATTGATCGGCGCCCATTCCCGAAAAGTCGATGAGCAGTTCCGCTTCATTGAGGCCCGGCATGGGCACGATCTCGCGCTTCATCAGCGTGACGTGACCTGTGGTCTTCCGGTGTTTCCAGGTTTGCACCGTGTGTCCGAAGGGCGGCTCGCTGGTTTCGACTTCGGCCGTGACCACGCCGTCCGCCGCCAGCCCGATGGCGACGCCATCCTGTCCGCTGCTGCCGATGTTCGACACCTGAACATTAAGGTCGATGGGGTCGCACGGCGGGATCGGGCAGACCTCGTTGACCTGAGCCTGGCCGAGTCCCCAGATGGCCATGTCGAATGTCTCAAGCGCCCCATGGGTCACAGACGTTTCGGGCACGTTGGCGCCGGTGACGTACAGCGAAGCCACGCCGCTTGTATCCGTGGTGCCCGCCGGCAGCACCGGGATGATGGTGCGCTGCCACGACTGACTCCACCAATCGAAGGGATCGAAGGGTTCGGCGCAGACGCAGGCCCAGCCCATCATGCCCACGCCGTTCCAGTTGATCCACGTCCACACCGGATAGCACGGAGACGCGCACGCGATCTGCGCGTCGATAACGATGATCGGGCCGGGTGTGAGCACATCGCTGAGGACGAGGCCGCTCGTGTCGTAGGTGATCGTGCGCAACTCGATGGCGCCCATGCCGGAGTAGTCCAGCGTGTGCGTGACCATGCCGTTGCCCTGACCGACCATGGTGTGACTGCACTTGACCACGCCGGTCAAGTCCGTCGCCACGACATGCAGCTCGCTGCCGGCGACGGTCAGTGCGGAGTAGTCTCCGCCGGCCTGGCCGCCCCAACGGCTGTTGAACTTGATCTCGACGCCGTCCTGGCCGCTGCTGCCGAGGTTGCGGATTGGGAGCCTGCGACCGTTCACCGGATCGAACTGGGCGTTGCCGAGCGATTGATGCAGCAGCCCGCTGGCGTACACCTCCACCGGCTGCGCGCGCGCCACGCCGACGGTCAACAGGGCCGTCGCACCCAGGCTGAAGAGGTTTCGGAGTTTCATGTCTGCTCCTTTGAGCGTTGCAGTCGTTGCCGCTGTCGTACATCCGTGCGAGGTCGCCGAATCTCCACGAAGCCGGGGGCGAATTTTGAGGATTTTGGCCGCGAGCGCGGCAGAGCCGCGGAGAGGGCGAGTAGCGAATAGCGAGTAGCGAGTGGCGAGTAGCGAATAGCGAGTAGCGAGTGGCGAGTTAAAGACGGATCGAGCGGGTCGAGGTAATCATGGGGCGGCGATTGCTCCAAGCGCAACGTGCGCGCGATCACGCTCCACACCGCGAGCGCTCTGATCGCGATGCGAACGGACGCCGCGATGGCGGCCGGCCGGCCGCGCCCGGCATAACGCGGCTGCGCGCGAAGCGGGCGCCGTCGTCCTGAGGGGCGCCGCGGGGCCGCGCCCCCACTTGCTCGCACTGCGCGGGGGTTATAGTGTGTCGCGGCCTCTGAATTCGGAGACTCCGCGTGCGCAAACCCGTAACGCTCATCACTGGAGCCAACGGCGAGATCGGTCACGGACTGATCGAGCATTTCTCCAATCAGCGCGAGCACGACATCGTGGCGCTCGACCTGCGGCCGGTCGATGAGGCGCTCCTGCCGCGCGTCGCCGCCGCGATCGTCGGCGACATCCTCGACGCCAACCTGCTGCAGCGGCTCGTGAGCGAGTACGAGATTCACGCGATCTATCATCTGGCCGCGCTGCTGAGCACGCGCAGCGAGTACACGCCCGACACGGCGCACCGCGTCAACGTGGAAGGCACGCTCAACCTGCTCAAGCTGGCCGTCGAGCAGGCCCGCTGGCACGGCACGCCCGTGAAGTTCATGTTTCCCAGCTCGATCGCGGTCTACGGTCTGCCGACCGTCGCCACCAAGACCGCCGCCGGCCGCGTGCGCGAGACCGAGTGGAATTTCCCGACCACGATGTACGGCTGCAACAAGCTCTACTGCGAGCAGCTCGGCCGCTATTACACGCTGCATTACCGCCAGCTCGCGGCGGAGCGGGCGCCCAGCGGCGTCGACTTCCGCGCGATCCGGTTCCCCGGGTTGATCAGCGCGCTGACGCTGCCCACCGGCGGCACGAGCGACTTCGCCCCGGAGATGATTCACGCCGCGGCCCAGCGCAAGCCGTACACCTGCTTTGTCGCGCCCGAGGCGCGCATCCCGTTCATGGCGATGCCGGACGGCGTGCGGGCGCTGGTGCAACTGGCCGCCGCCCGCGCGGACCGCCTGTCGCAGCGGGTCTACAACATCGGCGCGTTCAGCCCGAGCGCGGCGGAGATTCGTGACCGTGTGCGCCGCGCGTTTCCCGATGCGCAGATCGCTTTTGCGCCCGACGCGCCCCGCGCTGCGATCGTGGATACCTGGCCCGCCGATGTTGACGACGCGGCCGCGCGGCGCGATTGGGGCTGGTCGCCGGAGTACGACATCGATCGCGCTTTCGACGAGTATCTCGTGCCCCGCATCGCGGACTACTACCGCCAGCCGCGGTAACCGCGACACCCGACCGCCCGCGCCGCGGGCGGCGCGGTTGATCGCCCCCCGCCGGAGTGAAGAGCATGTCGTCGGTCGCGCTTGCCCTGGTTCCGTGGCTGGCTCTGGCGGCTCCGCCGCCGCCCGGTCCGCCGGTTGCGACGGGCTTCCTGTTCAAGGAAGTCCTGGTGGCGGAGAAGAAATTCGCCTATTGCGTGTATGTGCCGCCGGAATACGCCGCGGATCAGCGCTGGCCGGTGATTCTGTTTCTGCACGGGTCGGGGCAATGCGGCACGGACGGGCTGTCGCAGACTGAAATCGGCCTGCCGCGCATCGCCCGTAAGCGCCGCGCCCGCTGCCCCGCGATCGTCGTGATGCCGCAATGCCCGCCCGGAGCGGCCTGGGAAGGCGACATGGCGCGCATGGCCCTGCGCTGCCTGGAACAGACCTCGACCGAGTACAACCTCGACCCGCATCGCGTCTACCTGACCGGTCTGTCGCTGGGCGGCGCGGGCTGCTGGCTGATCGGCGCGGCCGTGCCCGATCGTTTCGCAGCGATCGTGCCCGTGTGCGGGTTCGGCGACGTGGCGCTGGCGCCCAAGCTGGCGTCGACGCCGGTCTGGTGCTTCCACGGCGAGCTCGACGAGCGCGTGCCGGTCGACCGTTCGCGCGAAATGGTGGCGGCGCTTCGCGCTGCGGGCGGCAAGGTCGAGTACACCGAGCTGCCCAGCGCGCGGCACGACATCTGGGACCGCGTGTATGACGACCCGGCGCTGTGGCGCTGGCTGCTGGCGCAGCGCCGCGAGAAGTTGCCGGGCGACCCACCCTGATTGCGGCCGTCGCAGGCGTATACTCCCGATGGCGGCTGGGCCCGGTGCGGTGGTCGCACCTGCCGCAGCCGAGCGGGTGATGCGAACCGCGGCGAGTCATGGCGGCGCCAACACCGACGACGCTGAGCCTGGTGTGCGCGTGCGGGCGCAAGCTGCGCATCCGAAACTTCATTCCCGGATTGCAGATCGGTTGCCCGCAGTGCGGCCGCGCGCTGCCGCTGCCCGGTGCGGCGCGGCCGGTCGACGTGGTGACCGGCGCTACGACCGCCGTGAGCACCGCGCCCGCCGCTACGAGCACCGCGCCCGCCGCTACGAACGCGGCGCTTACCACGGAAAGCGCGCCGCCCAACGCGAAGAGCGCGCCGCCCAACGCGGAAAGCGTGCCGTCCAACGCCGACAGGGCGCCGCGCGCTCCGGAATTGATCGCCACCGCGTCCACGCCGCCGATGGCGACGGCGGCGATTCGCGAGGCGCAGCCCGTATCGCCGCCGCAGCTTCGCCCGGCGGCCGCGGGCGCGCGGCCGGGTCTGACCGGTCGGCTGACGCACACGCACGATGAGTCACTGGTCATGACCGCGATGACGGGGCGGCCGCTCGACGCGGCAACCGTCGCATCCGCCGGACTGATCCGCGGACCGAGCGCTGGGGGAGCGGGGCTGGCGACGCGCAATTTCATCGACGACCTGGTGGGGGCGTTCTGTCTGGCCGGGCGGGTCGCGAATCTGGCGTGTCTCGGCGCATACGTGGCGATCAGCATCGGCGCGGTCGCGATCGCCTCCGCGTTGATGGTGCTGCCGGTTTTTCCGTTGATTTTCATGGTGCTGGGCATGGCGTTCGGGGCGCTGCTGCTGACGTTCTTCTGCTGGCAGGTGCTGCAGAGCACGCTGTCCGGCGAGGACGTGATGCCGCTGGTCGAGCCCAGTTGGGATCCGTGGGAGCAGTCGATCCGGCCGACGCTGCTGCTGATCGGCGGGCTGGCCGTGTACGGCTTTCCGGCGCTGGTCATCCATCGCTACGTGCCGGCGGAGTTTGATCCGCATCGGGCGTGGACGCTGACGGCACTGGCGCTGCCGATCCTGCTGTTTCCGCTCATGATCGCACTTGTCGGCAACGGGCAGGCGCTGCGCATGCTGTCGCCCGTCGCGGTGACGCGGGCGCTGGCGCGGCTGGGGCGCTTTTACCCGCTGGCCTGGTGCGGGGCCGCGGCGGCACTCGCCTCGATCGGCCTGGCGATTTACTTCCGCGGCCGGTTTGCGCCCGTGCCGATCTTCGGCCCGCTGCTGTTCACGCTGACCTTCCTGCCGACGCTGTTCTATTGCAGCTTCGTGATCTTTCGAATCGCGGGATTGCTGGCGCGGTACATGCCATTGGGGGAGGACGAGAATGCGTGAGAGGGGGCGAGGGAAGCGACGGAGCGACGAAGCGAGGGAAGCGACGAAGCGACAAAGCGACGAAGCGACGGAGCGACGAAGCGAGGGAAGCGACGAAGCGACAAAGCGACGAAGCGACGGAGCGAGGGAAGCGACAAAGCGACGGAGCGACAAAGCGAGGGAAGTGACGGAGCGACGGAGCGAGGGAAGCGACGGAGTAGATGGACCGTCCGCGCCGCTGTCTTGAATTAGCCATTAGCAATTAGCCATTCAGTATTCACTGGCCCCCTTCCGTTTGCCTCTATAATCGCCGTACTTTTCGGAGCGCGCCGTCGCGATGGGTCAAATCCGCGTCCTTCCCCCTGGCCTGGTTAACCGCATCGCGGCGGGTGAGTGCGTCGAGCGACCCGCCAGCGTCCTCAAGGAGCTGGTCGAAAACGCACTCGACGCCGGCGCCGGCCGGATCGACATCGTCATTCACGACGGCGGCCGGGAGCTGATCCAGGTCAGCGATGACGGCGGCGGCATGGACGCCGATGACCTGCGGCTCTGCGTGCAACCCCACGCCACCAGCAAGATTCGCGAGGACGACGACCTCTTCAACATTCAGACACTCGGCTTCCGAGGTGAGGCGCTGCCGAGCATCGGCTCCGTGTCGCGCTTGCGGATCGTCAGCCGCCGGGCGGATGCGGAGGTGGCGCACGAAATCCGCGTCGATGCCGGCGAATTCGCGCCGCCGCAGCCCTGCGCGGCGCCCGTCGGCACCACCGTCGAAATCCGCGACCTGTTCTACTGCGTTCCCGCCCGCCGCAAGTTTCTCAAGACCACCGCAACCGAAACCGGGCACCTCACCGAGCAGCTCGCCCGCATCGCGCTGGCCCAGCCGGCGGTGGCGTTTTCGCTGATGCACGGCAAGCGGCTCATGCACCGCTTGCCGGCGGTTGAAGACCGGCGTCGGCGAGTCGCGGACTTCTTCGGCGAAGAGGTCGCGGAGGGACTGCTGCCGATCGCGCGCAGCGCCGGCGGCTTCGAGCTGCGCGGCTGGGTGGCGCCGCCGGGGCGCTGTCGCAAGTCGAGCAAGTGGGAATACGCCTTCGTCAACGGCCGCTACGTTCGCGATCGCTACATCTCGCACGCGGTCAAGGAGGCCTATCGCAGCCTGATCAAGCCCGACGAGTATCCGGTCGCGTTTCTCTTCATCACGATCGAGCCGTCGCAGGTCGACGTGAACGTCCATCCGACCAAAATCGAGGTTCGCTGGCGCGACTCGAACTTCGTCCATAGCCAGGTGCTCGCGGCGATTCGCGAGAAGTTCCTGAGCGTCAACCTCGATCGCGGCTTCCGACCGCCGAGCGCGGACGCCGCGTCGCGAGCCCGCGTCCGCGAGGCGATGGTCGAGTTCTTTACCCGCCGCGGAGACGCGAGCGCCGCCGGGCTGGGCGGTCAGTCGGCGTCCGGCCGCGTCGTGGGCGCCGCGCCGGGCGTGGCGGAACTCCCCGCGATCCCCGAGGGTGGCGCCGCGATGCTGGCGCCAGGCGGGCATGAGCTGCACGCGGATGCGGCGCAATCTGCGGTGGAGGCCGCGGAGGCCGGCGCGCCGAGCAGCGCGCTGGCGGGCGTGCCCGGCGGCGGGCAGGCCGGCGCTCGACGACCGACCGAGTTCGCGCCGCCGGAGTCGTCCATCGTCGGCCGCCCGGACGAAGCGCCGCCGCCCGTGGCGGATTCCGCGCCGCCGCGGCTGCCGCTATCCGCCGCCGCCCCCCCCGCGGCGATCCAGATTCACAATACGTATCTGGTCGTCGAGACGCTCGAAGGGTTGATGCTGATCGATCAGCACGCGCTGCACGAGCGCATCCTGTACGAGCAGTTGCGCGAGCGGATCGCCGGGCGGCCGCTGGAGTCGCAGCGGTTGCTGCTGCCGGACGTGCTGCGCGTGCCGCCGGATCGTCTGGAAGTTCTGGAGAACCACGCTGAGGCCCTGGCGCGGCTGGGAATCGAGCTGACGCCCTCCGGCCCGCAAAGCGTGACGCTGCACGCCTTTCCCTTGCTGCTCGAACGCGCCGACCGGCCGCAGTTCGTCCGCGACCTGCTCGATGTGCTGGCCGAGCCCGGCGTTCGGCCGCAGACCGACACGCTGCTGCACCGCCTGCTGGACATGATGGCGTGCAAGGCGGCGGTGAAAGCCGGCGACCCGCTGACCGCTGCGGAAATCGCCGCGCTGCTCGCGCAGCGCGAGCGTGCGGAGCGCAGCAGCCATTGCCCCCATGGTCGCCCGACGACGTTGCAAGTGACGCTCCGCGACCTGGAGCGGCAGTTCAAGCGGCGATAGCGCGGCGGCGCAGAGTAGATGCGTTCGATCCGAATGGGGAGCATGGGCCTCCGAGCCTGTGAATCTCTGGGGTGGGGCGGGCATTCTGCCCGCCGAAGGGGCTGGCGAACCGCTCACGAAAGTGAGCGAAGCCCAAGAGTTCACAAGCTTCGAGGCCCATGCTGTCCGATCGATGGTCGACGACCTCGTTCGCGCGAAATCCGGCGGCAGCGGCGCTGCGCCGCGCGTCACTTCACATCTGACCCGCCGTCGGCCGCGGCGCCCAGGTCGTACTCGATGAACTCCTCCAGGGCCCGCTTGGCGCGCTGCGTCAGCGGGTGGTCGGCGCCGCGATGCGTCGTCGCCGCTTCGATGGCGGCGACGAACTCCGCCTGTGCCTCGTCGAATCGCTCCTGCGCGGTCAGCACGTGTCCCAGCGCGATGCGGCCCTCGATGAACGCGGCATGCCCAGGCGGCAGCGTTCGACCGGCGCGCTCCAGCACTTCGCATGCCAGGTCGAATGCCGCCTCAAGCTGTTCGGTTGCTCGCAGCACGGGGGCCAGGTTGATCATGGCGATGAGCACGTCCTGGTGGTCGTCGCCCAGGGTCCGCCGCAGGTCCGCCACCGCCGGACTCAGCAGCGCCTCCGCCTCCCACACCTGGCCCATCAGGTTCAGCGTGGCGCCCAGTGCGACCGCCGAGCGCAGCGTGTCCGCGTGCTCCGGCCCCAGCGTTCGCCGGCGGCGCTCCAGGCACTCGCGCTGCAGGCGCTCCGCCGCCGCCGGCGATTCCATTTCCACCAGCAAAGACGCCAGGTTGTTCATCGCGCGCAGCGTGTCGTCGTGATCGTCGCCGTAGCGCTCGCGCGAAAACGCCAGGTCGCTTTCGAGCAGCGGCAGGGCCTCTTCGAGTTTGCCCTGATCCTGCAACGCCATCGCCAGGTTCGCGACGGCGACGCGCAGATCGGGATGGTCGGGGGTCAGAAGCCGCTCGCGGCGCTGGATCAGCTCGCGCCAGCAGGCCTCCGCGGCGTCCAGCCGGCCGCGCACCGCGTGGATGATGCCCATGTTGTTGAGCGATCGCAGCGTCTCCGGGTCGTCATCGCCCAGGACGCGCCGCCGCCGCTCCAGCGCCTCGCGCCACAACTGCTCGGCCTCGTCGATCACGCCGCGCCTGCGCAGCACACCGCCCAGCGAGGTGGCCGCCCGCAGCGTGAGCGGGTCATCCGCGCCCAGCCGCCGCAGGCAGCGGGCGTGCACGTCGCGAAGCCACTCGACCGCCGCGTCGTAGCGCCCCAGCGCGGAGAGCACCGTGCCCATCGCGTGCGCCGAGTGCAGCGTGTCGGGATGGTCCGCGCCCAGCTTCTCGCGGCGGATCTGCAGGGCCTCGTCCAGCACGCGCTCCGCCCGCTCGAACAGGCCCAGCGCGTTCATCGTGCTCGCCAGCCGCTGCAGCAGCCGCGCCTGCACCAGCGGCTGCGCGGCGAACTGCCGCCGCAGCGCCGCGTGCGAGCGCTGCAGCAGGCTCTCGTCCAGCGCGCCCACGGCCAGCGTGGTGAAGTTCACGCCGCGCATTAGCCGCAGCAGCTCGGCCGTGTCGCGCTCGGCGACACCGCGATCGTCCGCGGCCGCGGCGATCGCGGCGGTCGCGCTGTCCAGCAGCGCCTGCCGCAGGCGGCCGCCCATGGCGCGCACGTCGATGTCGCTGAGCTGCGTCTCCTGGAACGCGATGACCTGCTCCAGCTCGCGTTCCCGCGCTTCCGCGGCCAGGCGGGCCGCGCCTTCCGCGCGCCGCGCCTGCTCGGCGACATACGCCATGCGGGTCGTGATCGCGATGCCGGCGAGCAGGGTGACGGCCACGGCGCCGATCGCGACCGCCAGCGGCGGATTGCGGCGGGCGAACTTGACGGCGCGCTCCGCCAGCGTCGGCGGCCGCGCGTCGATCGGCTCGTGCCGCAGGAAGCGGCGAGTGTCCGCGGCCAGTGCGGCGGCGCTGGCGTAGCGCCGCGCCGGCTGCTTGTCCATCGCGGTCGAGACGATCGCCTGCAAATCCCCGCGGGCCCGCGGCACGAGCTGGCCCAGCGGCGTCGGCGCGGCCGCCACGATGATCTGAATCGCCGCGGGCAGCGGCAGGCTGCGCAGGTCGTGCGGCAGCCGCCCGGAAACGAGCTGATACAGAATCACGCCCAGCGCGTAGATGTCCGTCCGCACGTCCACGGCCGCGCCGCCGGTGCACTGTTCCGGGCTCATGGTGCTGAGCGTGCCGATGATCTGTCCCGCATCGGCGTGCAGCGTGATCCCGGCCTGCGCGGCGTCCGTCGGCCGGGCGATGCCGAAGTCGATGACGCGGGCGCGGCCGTCGGCGTCGACCAGCACGTTCGCCGGCTTGAGATCGCGGTGGATCACGCCCTGCTGGTGTCCGTGCTGCACGGCGTCGCAGACCTCCGCAAAGAGCTCCAGCCGCCGCTCCAGCGACAGGCCGCGCGCGTCGGCGTATTCGACGATCGTGCGGGCGGCGCCGACCAGCTCCATCGCGAAGAACGGCAGCGGCCGCCCGGCGCCGTCGTCGCAGGTGCCGGCTTCGTAGATCTGGGCGATTCCGGGGTGCTTCAGCCGCGCCAGCACTTCGGTCTCATACGCGAACCGCCGCAGGGCCGAGGTGCTGGCCAGCGCGGCGTTCATCACCTTCAGCGCCACCGTCCGCCGCGGCTGCTCCTGCTCGGCCGCGTAGACTGTGGCCATCCCGCCGGCGCCGATCACGTGCAACAGGCGGTAGCCGCGGATCGAAAGCGCCGGCGGCGCGCCCGCGGCGCGCGGCGCGCCCGCCGCGCCGCGCGTCTCCGCCGCGCCCGCGTCGCCCGCCGGCGGCGCGAGCCGCGTGCCCAGCGCCGGCTGCTCCAGGAAGTCGCCGGATTGCGGCAGCGCCGCCAGTAACCGGCGGACGCGGGCTTCGAGCGTCGCGTCGCCCGCGCAGGCGTCGGCGACGAAGGCGTCGCGCTGCGGAATGTCCACGTCCAGCGCCCGCACGAACACGGCGTGCGTCCGCCGGGCCAGGTCGTCAGCCATGCAGCCGCTCCGCGCTGTCATCGGCGCCGGCGGCGTCCTGCAGGCGGCAGTAGAGCCAGGCCTTGGCCGCCTGCCAGTGGCGATCGACGCTGCGCTTGCCGATCGCCAGCGATGCGGCGATCTCTTCGATGTTCAGCCCGCCGAAGTAGCGCATCTCGACGATCTGGGCCTGCGTCGCGTCGATCCCGCCCAGTTCGCTCAGGGCTTCGTCGAGGCTCACCAGGTCCACGCCCGGCAGCGGTGCGGCCACGTCCACGTTTTCGATCGCCAGGCGGCTGCCGCCCGCGCCGCGCTTGGCCGCGCGGCGGCCGCGGGCGTGATCGACCAGGATGCGGCGGATGATGCGCGAGGCGACGGCGAAGAAGTGCACGCGGTCCTGCCACTGCGTGCTGCGCTGGTCGATCAGCTTCAGATAGGCTTCGTGCACCAGCGCGGTGGGCTGCAGGGTGTGGTCGCCGCGCTCGGCCTGCATGTGGTGCAGGGCCAGGCGGTGCAGATCGTCGTAGATCGCCGCCATGAGCGCATCGACATCCTGCCGCGCCCCGGAGGCGGCGGCCCGCAGGAGCCGGGTGACGCTGGCAGGGTCGTTCATTCCGGTCGCGCTCCGCAGCCGCCCGCGCTGCACGCCGCGGGGGCGAATGTAGCATAGCCCGCGGGCCGTTCCGGGGAACAGCGCAATCCACGCCGGCGGCCGCTTCCCGCCGGCGCGCCGCG
>CAZVWB010000006.1:155282-176871 GCA_964631045.1 uncultured Planctomycetales bacterium | reverse complement strand
GGAGACGCTCGTAGCAACCCATGTCTACTGTTCCAGTTGTTCTGTCGCTGCCGACGTCTTCTTTGCCGCAGCCCAGCTTTCTCCGTTCCCCGAATCGTTCGGACGGTTCCAATCGACGAAGTACGTCGTCGCCCCCTCCGCCCGTCCCGCCAGCAGCAGACCCGCCGCACACATGCACAGCATCATACTTCCGCTACGACGCATCGGAGAACTCCTTTTCCTCGCAACCCGCGCCCGGCCGCCCGGCGAAGTGACGCGGCGGCGGCCGGCGCTGCCCGGCGGCCGTGTGCCGCCGTCTCCCCTTCGAGGACCGTCGGAACCCCCGCTGCTGCGGTCCCGCCCCGAAGTTGCTGATAACCCACGCCCGGGAGGGGGGAGGTTGTCAAGAAAAATCTGCAAGAGTGTCCCTGCGGCGTTGGTGAGCGCACAGCGCCAAGGCCCGCCCGGGGCGATCGAGCGGCGCGCGATGTGCTCCGTCCCGGCGGCGACTTCCGGGGCGCGGGGCTTGGTTCTCGCTGCGAGAGCCCGTGGGACACACAGTCGATACGCGCCGTTTGCGACGAAATGAAGTGTGCCGCCGGCAGAGGCACGGCGGCACGCGGACCGCTCCGACGGCGCAGCCGCAGGAACGGGTGAGCGGCGTGTGTTCATCGGCGAGGCGAATGTGGGCAAGAGGCTCGGCACGCGCCGACGCTACGCCGACGATGACTTGTCGCGATCGACCGAGGACGCCGAGCCCCGACGCCCCCCGGAGGACAAGCGGCATTGTGGGCGGATGCGGTCGGGCGTTTCCATCATCCCAAAGGATGAGACGACCGCTAGAGCAGATTTGGGGGCGTATCGGCGTCTGCTTGCCGCGAACGGCCATGCGACCAGTTCATAGAGTTTGTGCTTTCCTGGGCTTCGCTCAGTTTCGTGAGCGGTTCGCGAGTTCCGTGGACGGGCTGAATTCCCGCCCCATCCCAAAAACTCACATGCCCATCGTGGAGATTTCGCCGCCGGCAGCGCTCCCGCGGGGATCGAAGTCAGCGCGGCGCCGTGCGGCGCAGCGTAACTCGCGACACGATGCCGTGTTCGCACTTGCCGCGATCGTGTACCGATTGAACCGGTCGACCGGGTGGGGGCGGGCAGCCTCATCTGCTGGGATAATCCAGCGGTAGGAAGCGGTGGATCAGCATGAGCACCAGCGCCACGCGCGACCTGCACCCCGCCTTGCGATAGATTGAGCGCAGATGGGTGCGCAGCGTTGGCCGCGCGATCTTGAGCTGCCGGCAGACGCCGGCATCGCTCAAGCCGCGGCAGAGCCACTCGGCGACGGCGCGCTCCCGTTGCGTCAGCCCCAGCACCGTCGCGGCTCGCGCCCACTGCGAAGCGGTCAGCAACCCCGGAAAGGGAGCGTCCACCCGTGGCTCACGGCCGTCGGGTTCGCAAGGCGTCGCGGCGGGGGTCAGGGTGTTGCGTTGCATCTGCCACTATGAATGGCGATACTTCGTGACATCGACGGTGAAAAAGTCCCGGTAGATTTCAGAAATCTGAGCAGGGGAGCGAAGCGACATGCCAAATGTCTCGCCAGATAGTTCGGCGGCGCTGCCGGACGCCGCGGGCTGGACCGCGCTCGAAGCGTTCCCGCTGGTTTATGAAGAGCTGCGGAAAATCGCTTCGCTGGCGCTGCGGCGCGAGCCCGCCGGGCTGACGCTGCAAACCACGGCGCTGGTGCACGAAGCGTACATGCGGCTGGCCGAGACGCAGCGGATGCGCTGGCATTCGCGGGGCGCGTTCTGCGTCGCGGCGGCCGCGACGATCCGCCGGGTGCTGGTCGATCATGCCCGCGGTCGGCGGCGGCAGAAGCGCGGGGGCGGCGTGCGGCCGGTGCCGATCGACGGGCAGCCGGTTGCGGCCCACGAGCCAGGGTTCGAAATCCTGCTGCTGAGCGATGCACTCGACCAGCTCGCGAAGGTCGACGCGCAGCGGGCGCGCGTGGCCGAGTTGCGACTCTTCGGCGGTCTGAGCGACGCGGAGGCGGGCGCCGAGCTTGGACTGAGCGAGCATGCCGCCCACAAGGAGTGGCGCGGCGCGCGGGCGTATCTGTCGCAGAAACTCGGCGAGGATGCGGGCGATGGACGTCCATGAGCGCGATCGCCGAGCGCTGGCGGTCTTTGATGACGTGGTAGACCTGCCGCCGGCCGAGCAGGAAGCCGCCGTGGCGGCGCGCTGCGGCAGCGACGCGGAGGTGGCCGCGGCCGTCCGCGATCTGCTGCGGCGCGATGCACAGGCCGCCGGCGGCATTCTGGACAAGCCGTGGGTGGAAACGCGGCTGCGGTTGGATCGCCTGGCGGAAGACGCCGGACTGCATACGGACAACGGCCTGCCCGAGCGGATCGGGCGCTACCGCATTCGCGGGCTGCTGGGGGATGGCGCCTCGTCGATCGTGTATCGCGCCGAGGAAGACGAGCCGCGGCGGGGCGTGGCGGTCAAGCTGCTGCGCTGGCCGACGCAGCGCGAGGCCCTGCGGCGGTTCCGGCGCGAGGCGGCGACGCTCGCGCGGCTGAAGCACTCCGCGATCGCGCAGATTTACGCCACCGGCACGACGCCCGGCCCGCTGGGCGAACATCCCTACCTGGCGATCGAGCTCGTCGATGGCGCCCGCCTGGACGCCTTCGTCCGGCAGATCGCGCCGTCGCTGCGCCGCCGCATCGAGATCGCGATCGAGCTGTGCGAAGCGGTCGAGTATGCCCACCGCCGCGGAGTGATCCATCGCGATCTGAAGCCCGCGAACATTGTGATGGACCGCGTGGAGGCGGACGCCCGGCCGAAGATTCTCGATTTCGGCATCGCGCGGCTTTACGACGCGGATCTTCCCGGCGGCACCCTGACCCGCGAGCCGCAGGTGATGGGCACGCTGGCGTACATGAGTCCGGAGCAACTGGCGGGCGATCCGCTCGAACTCGACACGCGCACGGACGTGTACTCGCTGGGCGTGATTCTGTTCGAAATGGTCGCCGGTCGGCTGCCGTACGTCTTGCGCGACGCCTCTCATGCGCAGCAGTTGCAGCAGTTGCGAACGGCCGCGCCGGCGTCGCTGCCGGCACGCGCGTGCGCGCCGTACGACGATCTTCCGCGGGTGGTGGCGCGGGCCATGGCCGTGGAGAAGGAGCTGCGCTACGAATCGGCGGCGGCACTGGCGGCCGATCTGCGCGCGGTGCTCGAGCAGCGCCCGGTCAGCGCGCGGCCCGCGACGCTTCGATACCGCATTCGCAAGTTCGCGCAGCGGCGGCGCGGGTTGGTGCTCACGGCCGGCGGGGCGCTGCTGCTGACGCTGCTGGGCGCCGCCGGCACGATCTATGGACTGGTACGCGCGGCGCGGAGCGCGGCGGCGCTGCAGGTGCGGCTCGATCAGGCCCAGGAATCCGCCCGGTTTTTCGTGAACGAAGTCGCCGCCAATCTGGACACGATCGCGGGCACGGTCGAGATGCGCCGGGCAGTGCTCGGCCGGCTGGAGCGCGAGTGCCGCGCGCTGCTGGCGGATCGACCAAACGACGCGACGCTGATCGGCACACTGGCGAAAGTAATCGAGTGCCGCTCGACGATCGATCTGGACGAAGGGCGCTGGCAGCCGGCGCGCGAGCAGCGCCGCGAGGCGCTGCGGCTGCGAGAACGGGTCGTGGCGGCCAGCCCCGGCGATCTCGACGCGCGGGCGGCGCTGGCGATCGCCCATGTACTGCTGGGCGATACGCTGAAGAGCGCCGAGGACTGGGAGACGGCGGCGCGTTGCTATCGCGAGGCGCAGGCGATCGATGCGGAGCTGGTCCGCGCCGATCCGGCCGACCCGATGCACGGCGTACGTCACGCCTGGGGAGACATCCGCCTCGCCGAGCTGGCGATGCGCAGAAAGCAGTTCGACCCGGCGCTCGAGCTGCTTCAACGCGCTGCACAGTTCTTCGAGGCGCTGCTCGAAGCCAGCGGCGATCCGCGCGAGCAGACGGAGGCCTACGACGCGCTCGATGATGTGTATGGGATGCGGTGGGAGGTGCTCAGGTGTCGCAGCGACGCCCAGGCCACGGCACAAGCGGCCAGGCAGCGCTTGCGGTGCGCGCGTGCGCTGCGCCGCACGAACGGTGTGCAGCGGCGGTACGCCCTCGCTCACGCCGCCGCGGCGGCGGCCGCGGCGGAATCGGCTCGCGGCGCCGGACGCTTTGCGGAGTTCGAGCAGCTTTCCGGAGAAGCACTGCAGATTTTCGAAGCCATGCGGGCGCTTGACCCGACGGACGCCACGGTGATCGACAGCGAGTTTCTCGCCCGCGGAGCCGTGGCCGTGGGTCGGATCGATCAGGGCGAGCCGCTGGCAGCGGTACAGGTGCTGCTTGACGCGCAGCCCGCGCCGCCGGGTGTCGAGCACCGCCTCTCTCGTCACCTCGGCGAATTCCTATGCCGGGCTGCCGAAGCGGCGACGCTTCAACCTCAGCGGTTGACGAAGCTCGCGCACTCCTGGGTGCGATGGTCGCCGCCGCGCCATCGTCGCACGGAGGCGGCCGCCGTGTCGATCCCGGCCCGCGATCGCGGGCTGCGGCTGGAGGCGCTGGACGGGCTCGACGATGTCTATTCGCTGTTGTGTCAGCAGGCGCTGGACCGCAACTGGCTGGATCGTGCCCGCGACTGGGCCACGCGCCGAACCCGGTGCGTGCGGGAGATGCACCAGATTCGGCCGGAGGAACGCCGCTACGCCCTGGCCCGCGTCTTCGCGGCGGCGGCGAGCGTCCGCGTCGCAACGCGCCTGCGGGACTTTCCCGCGGTGGATGCGCACGCGACCGAGGCGATCATCGTGTCCGCGGCAGCGCGACGCCTCGACCCCGGCGACGCGACGGCCGCATTCGCGGAGGTCGTCGCCCGGCATGCGTACGCAGATGCGCGGCTGGAACGCGGCGACCCGCACGGGGCGCTGCGCGCGGTCGGCGCGGCCGCCGCCGCAGCGGGGCCGCAGGCGGCGTTCGCGCTTGTCGAACTGAATCGCACCGCTGTCCGGGCGACCGCCAGGCTCCACATGCTCGCGCCCGCGCCGGCGGCCGATGCGGTTCACGCCGAATGGCCGATTTGGCGGCGCGACGCGTCGCGCGGCGAATGGTAATCCCGGCCGCAACGGCACTTGGCCCCCTGACGGCTGGCCTCGGCCGTGCGGCCTGCCCGCGGCCGTGCGGCCTCCCAGCCTGTGAATTTCTGGGTGGGGCGGGATTCTGCCCGCCGAAAGGGCTCGCGAACCGCTGACGAAAGTAAGTGAAGCCAAAAAGTTCACAGGCTCCGCGGCCCGCGCCGCTTCGCGTTGCGATTGACGGAGGCCGCCGACACGCCTATCGTACTTCGCTCAAGCTCCGGGCCGGCCCCCATCGTCTAGAGGCCTAGGACACCGGCTTTTCAAGCCGAGAACACGGGTTCGAATCCCGTTGGGGGCATGCTCCCGGGCAAGCAGCACGACCGGTGTACGTCGCGAGTCGCGCTTTGCACCGGCCGCGGGCGGGGCGACAAGCTGCCCGCGGCGCGACACCCGGACCATTCCCGGCGCGAGCGCGCCCTGGCGATTCGGCTGCGTCATGGGCGTGCTCAGGGTCGAATTCAACCTCCGGCCGCCCCAGTAGCGTCACTTGCGCAACAGCGGGTTGTCCACGGCGCTGCCGGGCCGCCGGCAGTGCGGCGCACCACACGACCTGGTGTCACCGCCCAATTCCAACGGTTCCGCCGATCGCTTGAAGCGTCAGATTGCGCGTGATCGTCATCGGCTCGTCGTAGTCGCCAGAGCGAATCAGCACGCGATAGCCGCTCGGCGCAGCGGCGACGCCAGCTCCGACGGTCGAATGGGGGTTGCATGAAGTTCCGTTCTCGGTGCCGGACCAGAGCCGATCGACCCACACCGCCGGGCGCCCGAATACCTGAATCGTCGCCTCGACGCCGAGGTGATCGGAGACGTGTCCAAGGAAGGGGCCTTCGGAGCCCGGCGGATCGATGATCGCGGTGAAGTTGGCGATCTTCGCAGTCTGTGGAACGAGCTCCACGCGGAACGCGCTGGATGTCAGAAACGGGCTTTCAAGCACGAAGAGATAGTCGATCCGCTCCAGGTCGGATGATGTATTAAGGTCATTCACACACGGATCCCAGGTGTATCCCGACCCGCCGCGCCACATCGGCGTTCCGGGATTGCAATTGCTCGGCGCAGGCGCGGCTTCAACACACACCACGTTGCCGCAGCCGCCGGTCGCGGTGCAGGCCATCATCTCCGGCGTGGGGAACGAAGCCGGGCACTCCACTCGTGAGCAGTTGGGAGTGATCGAGTCGTCGCAGTCGCCCGGGTCGGTTACGCAGACATGGGTGGTGCATGCGTTTTCTTCAAGCCACAGATCGCGCGGTTGGCCGAGCAGGGCCATGATATCGGCGTAGCCCTTCGGACCGCAGCAGGTGGGCGGCCCGCCGATGTTGAAATCCCCCATCAGGATCACGGGATTTCCACTGCGACCGCTGTGCTGCGCGATAAAATTGCCCAGCTCAATCAACTCCTGCTGCTTGCAGCACCAATTGCAGCCATCCGCGAAGGTCGAGTGGATGTGCGTGACGTAGACATCCACGGTCAGCGTTGTCGCGGGAACACGCACGCGGCACAGGATTGTGCCTTGCAGCGGATAGGGATCATTGCCGGGCGGTGCATGCGAAAACTCCATTTCGACGAAGTCGCAGATCGTTCCCATGGTAAAGAGCCCGAGCCCGCCATCCACTTCGCGTAATGGAAACAACTCGGCCTCGGGATAGAAAAGCCGGGAAGCGCTGCTCGCGGTGTATCGACCGGAACAGCGGATCGCGTCCAACAGGTGTTCGCTGTCGCAGGTGAACAAGTCAAAGTCGAAGACGCTGTAGTACTCCGTCAGCCCAACCACGTCGTACGCCGGCGCGGCATCGGCGACGATGTGTCCGAAACCCGCCGCACGCTGATCGCAGTACGCATCGTCCTTGCCGAAGACGTTTTGCGTAAGGATGCGCAGCTCGGCTTGCAAAGGATCCTGCGCGAGCAATGGCGCAACAAGCAAGGCGTGCGTCGCCAAGCTCGCCAGGGCTGCGAATCGAATCGATCGACTCATTTTCACGGCCTGTCTCCTCGGCATCATCGCGTTGACAGCACGTCGAGACCCACCATCCGAGATCGACGCGCCACGCTCAGTCTCCGATCCGTGCGACACCACCGTGTGAGACAATTCGCACGCGTTTGTTGATCGTGGGCGACTCATCGAACACACCGCCATTGATGATGCGAATCTCGGAACCCGGCCAGGCTGCGTTCGCCGCGGCGGTGACGGTCGGAAACTCGCTGCCGGGCCGTCCATCGCCGGGCGCGGCGGCGCCGGCGCGAACGCGGATCGTCCGGGTGTAGTGTTTGAAGTACACCTCGTCGCTGGCGGTATTAGCAGCAATGACGTGCAACTGGCCCGCGACCCACGATGGCGCCGTTTCGACGTCCCAGACGGTCAAACCCTTTAGATGGGTATCCGCGGTAACGGTGACTTGCAGGGCGCGCACCCAGGTCGCCGTGTCAAACGCGTGGATGCGTCCGGGAGCGCACAGATACAAGAAGCGGCCGTCCGGCGTGAACTCGATGCCCATCGCCGTCCCGGTTTCCGGGTCGGATACGCCGTCCTCGGCGTAAAGCTCCTGTAGACCCACGCGCGTAACCTCAAGAACCCCGGTCTGCTGCAATAGAGGCCAATCGATGTCGTATCGAAGAATCGCCTCGCCGATGGTCCAGAACCAGGAAGCCGTGAGCATGCTGCCGGATGGGTCAACGGCACAAGAGTACGCAGGCCAGCTATCGTCGATGTGGCGGCCGTCAATGAACGTCAACGTAGCGGCGTCAAATACGCGAAGGACGATGTTGGAACCGTAGTTGACAGGCACGAGGAGGTAGTCGACGCCACCGTAGCGATAGACGCACGGGTCGCCGATCGGATCTTCATATCCGGGGCCACCTGGGAGTGTGATTCGAGTGACGCCGGGCGAGTTCGCGTTGACTTGAGCGAGGTTCGCGATAACGGGAATCCGCCAGATGTACGCATGTTCGCCCACGTCACCGCTCGTTTGGGTGATGTACCAGTGCGTGCTGTCGTGCGCAACGCCCCGGGCGCGGACGCTCCAGTTGGTTTCGCCGGCCGGCGCGTCGCCCAGATCGAGACCGTGGAGCTGGTACTCATCAGCGGGCGCGCTGGTCACCACGCTCACTGCGAACAGCACGGCGATTGCGATGAAACAGACCCGCGACATGATCGTCTCCTTATCTCGTGATGCGTGTCGAAGCCCCGGCGCTCCGTCGCGCGCGAGTTACCGGTTCGCTTGGCGCGGGCATTCTGTCTGCCCCACCCGTCAGTGTACGACTGACGGAGCATTAGCCGCCGATCCGCGTCACACCGCCGAACGTCGCGAGCCGCACATGCCGATCGATGCGCACGGCTTCGTCGTAGATATTCGCATGGATTCGAAGCTCGGAGCCGTACCACGCGGCGGCAGCGGCCTGCGTGATCGTCCGGTATGGCGTCGCAATGCTCCCGTTGCCGCCGGACGCGGCGCTCGCGTCGACGTTGATCTGAAATGAGTAGTGCTTCACGAACACGTCGTCATCGTTCAACGGGCCGTCCCAGTCACGCACGACGACGTGCAATTGGCCGTCGTGCGGCGACGCGGAGCCGTTCAGATTCCAGATGCACAGCCCCTGGGGGGTTTCCTCGGGTTCGCCTGGATCGCCTATGACCCAGTGAAACGGAAAAAACCCCGACGTCGCATTGCTCGATTGAAATCGCCGTCGCAGCGTCTGGCCGTCGAAGACGTGAATGTCGTCGGCGAGGACGTACAGATAGCGCCCATCAGGCGTGAACTCGAGCGCGCTGATGCCGCCAGGCAGATAAGGTATCGCCGCGTCATTCGGCTCGCGCAGAATCACGTGCTCGACGAAAGACATGTCCATGATGCCGCGTTCCTGGAACCGTTGCCAGTCGATCTGCCACTTATCCAGATTCCCATCCGACGAAGGCTGATTGACATAGATATACCCCGCCGGATCGATGCCCACGGCGCCGTCACCGGAGTAGTTGGGCAGCCAATGTCGGCTGATGCCGAAGAGACTGTGTGCGTCGAATATCGCGAGGGTGTCCCACCAGGAACCGGGCGAAGACACAATCACTCGCACCAACAGGTAGTCGATTCCGTTGTACCGGTAGACACAAGGATCACCGAATTCCCAGGTGTAGCTCGAGTCGAGCTCAATCTCGGGGAATACCGACCGCATTGTGACCCCGGGCGTGCTCGCGCCAACCGAGCCGAGATTGACGTGCGCGGGGACGCGCCACAGCGCTTGCCGCTGCGCCAGATACCAGTGCGTGTCATCGTGCGCTATGCCGGTGACGTTTTCGCTCCATGCGGTTTCGCCAGACGGGGCGTCGCCGAGATACTGGCAGTGCGCCTGAAAAGCATCGGCCCAGACCGTCGGTACGGCTACCGGCGACATCGAAGCGAGGCACGCGGCGATCAGCATGATTCGCGAGTTCATTGTTGCACCTTTACATTTCGCGCCCGCCCGTGAGCGGGCATGTGTCTCACGACCAAGCCCTGCACGCCAAGCATTGCCTCGCCTGCGTCGCCGACTATTGCAGGTTAACCAGCACCAGCACCAGTCCGCGGCCGGACTCCAGGTGCTCCATCGCCTTGCCGATCACCGCGCCGTGCGAGCGCTCGCGGTCGACCGCCTTCATGGCGTGACCGGGCGTGTCGGAAGTGGTCAGCAGGTCGCCGGGTTGGATCGCGCCGCTGTTCGCGTCGCACCAGACGTAGACGCGGCCGGACAGCGCGATCGGCGGGGCGTCTTCCGTACCCGGCAGGTTGCCGAGCACCGCACCCACCGCGAAGTCGTTCGCGCCGCTGACCACGCCGGCGACGCAGCGGTTGTACTCGCCGCGGGCCAGGCAGAGCTTGCCGGCATTCGCCGAGTCGATGGCCGCGACCATTCCGGGTTCGAGCTTCTCGGAGCTGGGGAATTTCTCGGCCAGGTCCGCGCCGGTGATTTCGAGCACTTTGACGATCGTCACGCCGTCGGAGTTGCGCACCCACAACGGCGGGCCGCCGCCGCTCAGCGACGCATTCGTGTAAAATGCAAGGTCACCGTTGGCGCCCTGAATGACGCTCCGCGTGCCGACGTTTGTGTCTCTGAGTGTCAGATACGGCTGGAATCCAGTTACGCCCAAACCGTCCTGTGCGAAGACCTCGAATCGAGTGCCCGTGCCGTTGCGGAGGCGCGCCGTCTCGGTAAACGCGGCGCTCTGGCCGAAACCGAAAGAGATGAACTCCGGCGACGCGGCAGTGTGAATCTGCATTTGGCCGCTCTGAATGCCGAACCCGTAGTGGTTGCCGCTCTGACCCCAGAGCGAAATCTTGTCGCCCAGGCTGTTCGCGAAGGTGAGCGGAAACCCCGGCGTGGTCGTACCGATGCCGACGTTGCCGTTGTTGCCGATCGAGAGCCGCGCGACGCCCAGACCTACAAAGTCGGTCTTTCCCGTCGCCCCGCTTTCGTTGTAGAACCCGAACGAGCCGTCAGCGCCGCCGTTGACGCGCACGTCGCCGTTAGTGTTGTCGATCCGCACATACGACCCGGCGCCCGACGCCACGTCCAGCACGCCCTGCGGATTGGTCGTGCCGATGCCGAAGTTGCCGGAGGGAGACAGAGTTACGCGGTTGACCCAGGCGCCGGTTGCGGGTGTACGCCGGAAGAATTGCAGCGCTCCGGGGCCATCGCTTCCCACCTGCATCAGCCAGGCTTCGTTTCCGGAGGCCGCGCCGCCCTGGAACCGCGCGGAGGGCTTGTCGCCGCCCACGCGCAGCGCACCGTCCTGACCATCCCAGTCGCGAATGACATCCAGCCGGGCCTGCGGAGTCAACGTGCCCATGCCGGTGCGGCCATCCACGTCGACATAGACCGAGTCCACCGGGCTGCCGTCCGCTGCGTTCAGCGAGTGTCCGTCGATCCCCGGGACTTTCAGCGCATACGGCGCGGCGCTGACCCGCTGGCGCGCCGCCAGGATCGTGTACCCGCCGCCGAAGCCGCACAGCACCCCCGAGTCGCTGCGCACCGCCACCTCGATCCAGCGCTCACTGCCGTCGAAGAGCGCACCGAAATCCACCGGCGTCGTAAACAGCCCGTCCACGACGTTGACGTTGTCGGCACACGTCGTCGCCAGTGCCGTCCCGCCGGCACTGACCGAGAAGAGCTGAAACTGGATGTCGTACACGCCGTTCGCCGGCGCGCCGGCCTGCTTGAGACTCCCCTGGTAGGTGAACGCCGTTCCGAGCGGCGTCTGCGCCCATGCCGGCAGGCCGATCATCGTCCCCGCCAGGCCCAGCATGATCCATTCGCGCTTCATCGAGATTTCCTTTCAAGAGAATGAACTGTTCAGTCACGGAGGTTCCGGGCCGCGTCCGAGAACGGGTCACACGCGAAATCGCCCGGCCCCGCGCCCATCAGCGGGTCGGGAGGTTCTCGGAGCTAACGGCGGCGAATCAGGACCATCGCGCCCAGTGTCAACAGCGCGCCCGTCAACGGCTCCGGAACCGCGGCGTAAGCAACCGAATCAATACCGATGTAATCAGAGTTGCTGCCGAGCGGGCCGCCGTCTTCGACGAAATAGCGGAACGCCAGCCGACCCGATGTCGCGCCGCTCAGGCCGCTCAGCGTGACGCTGAATTGCGTCCATGTGTTCGGATAGCCGGTGACCGCATATGACGGATTGATGTCGAGCAGCAGCGTCGAAAAGTCGCCGACGTCCGTCGGCAACGCGCCCGCGTTGCTGCTGGCGCCATTCCCACTGAGGCGAAGTTGCAGGCGATCCGGGTATTGACGACTCGCAACGGTGCGCGTGTAGAACGAAAACGTGTCTCCGTTGTTCAATGTGACATTCGGCATGATCAGCCAGTTGCTGATCGTGTTCGCACCGGTCGTGCTATTGAAATTGCAGCCGATGTACGAGTTCGTCGAACCGGCGTGGGCCGGGAACACCGTCGGCTCGCCCTGGAACCAGTTGGCGGAGCCGGCCGGGCTGCTGTTGTTGTCGATAACCCAGTCGATCAGCGGGGCGCCGACCTCAAAGCCCTCGGTGAAACTCTGCGCGGAAGCGGTCGGCGGAGAGAGCGCAAGCGCTCCCACGGAAATGACCATCAGCCACGGTACGAACCATTGACGTTTCATCGCTTGTTTCCTCCTCAAAGGATCACACACGTCTAGTCAACGCACTTCCCGGCCGTATGGCGGGGCACGCTCGGCAAGCCGAGGGCGTGTTCCACCGTGTGGCGCATCGCCCGACGCGCCGGGCTTGTCCGTTACGGAAAGACCGTCCCCAGATTGGCCAGCAGCGTCGCCACATCCGCCACCGTCACCTGCCCATCTTCATCCAGGTCGCCGTGCAGCGGTTCGCAGTCGCCGGTGCAGCCGAAGTTCGAGAGTTCAAACGCCAGATCGGACAAGTCCACCTGTCCGTCCACATTCAGATCGCCGACGCACACCCCTCGGACGGCGAGCACGACCGGCCTGCTAATGACGCTGCCGCAAGCATTGGATACGAGGACTGTGTAGCTTCCCGGGTCGCCGCCGCGCAGGTTGGTAATGGTCAACTGAGGGCTGTCCGCGCCGCTGATAGTCGAACCCGAAGCGCTGACCCCGTCGGTAAGCCGGACGCCGTTGCGCCGCCAGCGGTAGGTTACACTGTCATAGCCCATGGCGACCGTGACGCTGGCGCTGAAGGCGCCGCCGCAGGGTTGCGTTTGACTCTGCGAGAGAGGCTGAATGGCGATCCAGGGGATATTCGTGTCGGTCCAGCGCGCCCACCTGTGGGCGACGATGCCGCCGGCTCGCGTGAAGTTTCCACCCGCGTACAACTCGCCGTCGGAAACGCAGAGGGCTTCGACCTGATCATTAAGGCCCGGTCCCAGCGGTTGCCAGACCACGCCGTTCCAGCGGGCGATGTTGCGGCATGCCTGAGTTCCGGCCTGGGAGAAATAGCCGCCGGCGATGATGCTTCCGTTGTAGACTGCGAGCGCGTTGACGTATGTGGGAGTGCCTGAGGAATGAGGAATGCCGTCTCCGAGCGGAGTCCAGGCATTACCGTTCCAACGCGCGATATTAGCTACCTCAAGATCGCCGGAGATGCCGAAGTCGCCGCCGGCGACCAGGCCGCCGCCGTGTAGCGCCAGCGCCTTCACCTCCCGGCCGGCTAGTCCCGCCCCCATCGATTGGAAAGTGCTGCCGTTCCACTGCGCCGTATTGTAGGAAACTGGCTGACCGTTGATTTCGTCGAAGCGTCCGCCAATGCAGAGCCGTCCGTCGAATTCTCGCAGCGCCCAGACGTCGCCGGTGCTCCCATCGCGAAAGTGGCCCAGGTCTGTCCAATGAACTCCATCCCAACGCGCCAGAAAGCCCTGTTGCGCATAGCCATCGGAATCGACATAGTTACCCCCCGCGTAGATCTGGCCGTCGTACGCTGCGACTGCGCTAACCCAACCGTCCGGCAGACCCGCTCCAAGGGCATCCCAATCCGGATTCCCGAAAACGCGTGAATAGACTGCGATGTTAGCGGCTTCCACGCTGAAACGTTCGCCGCGATCGCCCCCGACGCGATCAAACCGCCCACCGACGATCAGCAGCGTACTCGGTGGGATGCCGCCGCGGTCGATGGCGCCCAGTGCGGCAACGCGCCCCAATCGGCCCTCCCTCTGGGCGCCGCCGGTGATCTCCTGCCAGTCAAGGCCATTCCAGACGGCGAGGCTGTGGGCCGAGCGTCCATCTGCCGCCGAGAAACCGCCGCCGGCGCGTGGCTGTCCGTCGACCGTCGCCAGCGATTTCACGATGCCTCTGGACCCGTAGCCGCCAGGAGAGAAGCCGCGAAAGCCGCCGCCGAGCGCTTCCCACGAACTCGCCCAGAATTGCGCCACGGCTCGCACCGCCAGCCCGTCGGCGTGATCGAAGTACCCTCCCGCGACAACGGCGTTCTCGAACTCGCCCAGCGCTGCGACGATGTCGTCCATGCCGGCATCGAGCGGCTCCCAGAGCGACGTGGCGGCGTTCCAGCGAGCGATGCGACTCAGCGGCTGCCCGGCGCTCGCTGTGAACTGCCCGCCGGCGTGGAGATCGCCATTGATCGTCTGTACCGCCCACACCCGATTGTTGAATCCGCTGCCGTACGCAGACCAGGACGAACCGCTCCAGCGCGCGATGCGCAACGCGCTCTGCCCTCCGGCCTGCGTAAAGTGCCCCGCCGCAACAAGGTCAGTTCCATGAGTCGTCAAGGCGCGCACGAGGCCGTTGGTTCCGCTTCCCAGCGGCGACCAGGAGACGCCGTCCCACTGCGCGATGTTCGCGGCCGGAGCGCCGCCCGCGAGGGAGAAGTCGCCGCCGGCGATCAGCCGCCCGTTGTAGACCGTGAGGGCCCGCACCGGCGAGTCGGTGCCGCCGCCAGTCAACGGCTCCCACGCCACGCCGCTCCAGCGCGCGATGTGCTGAACGGGCTGACCATCCGCCAGCGTGAAGTCGCCTCCGGCGTAGAGCGCGCCGTTGAAACGCGTTAGCGCGTGCGTAGCGCCGTTCAACGTGCCCAGGGGAACCCAGTCCGACCCTTGCCACCGAAGCACAGTGCTGAGCGGCTGCTCCGGGCCGGGCTCATAGTCGATTCCGGCGTAGAGTCCGATGTTGCTCAGCAGGGAGTTTACGCTGCGCGGCAGGCTCCCAAAGGGCACCCACCGCAGCCCGTCATTTCCGACAACGCTGAAGTACTGCACGCCGTCGATGATCTGGTTCAGTTGCCCGCCCAGCACCAGGGTGTCAAAAGGAGCAGTGTCAAGCACCGCCACGGCATGCACCCGGCTCTGCCCGCGCAAGCCGGCCTCGTCGGTTGTGCGCAGCCATTGGCCGCCGCATTGAGCAAGCCCCGTTGGTGCGGACCACGCGATCGCAACGCCGACAAGCAGCGAGATTCTTGTCGTTTTCATACAAGTGTTCCTCACGCGCCAGGCGCGCTCTGATTACCCAGAGGCAGTTCCGAAACTCGAGAGAGGCGTTGCCGGGGCTGCGTGCGATACCAGCAGGTCGCCGCCCTGCGGGTCGCGGCCGCGGGTCCAGCCGAGCTTGCGAGCGCGATCGGAAGATCGGTGAGGTCCACCTGGCCGCCGCGGGGCGCGACACCCGGCTGTGACTCGCGTGCGAGAACTGCCGCCGCCGTAACCACGACATGCACAATCGGCTTTCGTCGAATGGCCGCCGGATTTGTCACTTCGCTCGCGTTCATCCACGGTCCTTTCGAGGCTCGCGGTCTCTGAACGCGCCCGTCCAGGGATCGGGCGGCCAGGTCACGCGACAACACAGGTAAGGAACGAAGTCTGGGATGTTCGGGCGTCACGATTTGGCTGTCGGCGCATTACAATATGGGTCATGGCGGTTGGCGGTCGCGCCCCGTCCGCCGGGTTTGCCTCTCTTCGCGTTCGGGTTCGAAGCGTTTTTCCTGATGTCCGCCGCGCGCGCCTTGCGTAACCAGGGGTACCATGCAGAGCGCCCACGAGCCCCCGTCCGCGTCGCACGCGCCGACCCCCGCCGGTGATGAACGCGTCACGCGCCTGCTGAGCGAGGCCGCCGCCGGCGGCACGAACGCGGCGCGGGAACTCCTGCCGCTGGTTTATCGTTCGCTGCGCGCGATCGCCCGACGTCAGATCGGACCCGCGCCCCGCGACCGGACGATTCAGGCCACAGCGCTGGTGCACGAGGCCTACCTGCGGCTGGTCGGGCGCGAAGTGGCCTGGACCGACCGGGCCCACTTCTACGCCGCCGCCGCCGAAGCGATGCGCCACGTACTGATCGACTACGCCCGCCGGTCCGGGGCGAAGAAGCGCGGCGGCGGACGCCGGCGCGAAGTCGCCAGCGTGGTGGATCTGGCCAGCGAGGAATCGATTGCCGAGGCGCTGGAGATCGATGAAGCCATCGAAGCGCTGCGCCGCCATGACCCGCGCGCCGCCAGCGTGGTGCAGTTGCGGTTCTACACCGGCCTGTCGATCGACGAGACGGCGGCGGCGCTGAATGTCGCGCCGGCCACGGTCGATCGCGAGTGGCGCTACGCCCGCGCCTGGTTGCTGAGGTTCCTGCAGGATGCCGACGGGGGATCTGCCGCGTGAGCACGCAAGGCCGCGAGCGCGTCAAGCAGTTGCTGGACGAAGCGGCGAAACTCCCCGCGTCCGAGCGGGCGGACTTTGTCCGTCGGGCGGCGCGGGACGACCCGGCGGCGGCGGCCGAGGCGCTCGGACTGCTCGAAGTGCTGGACGACTCGCGCTTCCTGAACGCGCCCACCGTCGCGGCGGACCCCGCGGCCACGCGCGGAACGGGCGGCGTGGATGCCGAGCCGTCACCTCCGCCCGGCGAGTCGCCGGGCGGGCGGATCGGCCGCTACAAGTTGCTTCAGCAGATCGGCGAGGGCGGCTTCGGCACGGTCTTCATGGCCGAGCAGACCGAGCCGGTCAGCCGCCACGTAGCGCTCAAGATCGTCAAAGCCGGCATGGACACGCGACAGGTGGTCGCGCGCTTCGAAGCCGAACGCCAGGCGCTGGCGCTGATGGACCATCCCAACATCGCACGCGTCTTCGACGGCGGCGCGACGGAGGCGGGGCGGCCCTATTTCGTGATGGAGCTGGTCCGCGGCGAGCCCATCACGAAATACTGCGACCGCGAGCAGCTTTCGATCGAGCAGCGATTGAAGCTGTTCCGCGACGTCTGCCACGCCGTGCAGCACGCCCATCAGAAGGGGATCATCCACCGCGACCTCAAGCCCTCGAACGTGCTGGTGACCGTCGCCGACAGCGAGCCGGCGCCGAAGGTGATCGACTTCGGCGTGGCCAAGTCCATCGCCGCCCGACTCACCGACCGCACGATGTTCACGCAGATGAACCAGCTCATCGGCACGCCGGAGTATATGAGTCCGGAACAGGCCGACCCGGCCAGCGCGGACATCGACACCCGCAGCGACGTGTACTCCCTGGGCACGCTGCTCTACGAGCTGCTCACGGGCATGACGCCCTTCGACGGCGCCAGCCTGCTGCGCTCCGGCTGGGAGGGCATGATCCGCACGATTCGCGAAGTGCAGCCGCCGCGGCCCAGCCAGCGGTTGAGCGCGAGCCGCAGGGTCGAGCCGCCCGCGAGCGGCGCCGTCGCCGCACCGCCCGCGCCGCCGGCGGATTCCTCGCACGGATTCGCGCTGCCGGCGTCCCGCCCTGACAGAGGCTCTTCGGTGCATGAGATCGCCCGCTGCCGCCGGGCCCAACCGCAGACCCTGCAACGCCGGCTGCGCGGCGACCTCGACGCGATCGTGATGAAGTGTCTGGAGAAGGACCGCCGCCGGCGGTACGAGTCGCCCGGCGCGCTGGCCGAGGACATCGGCCGCTACCTGGCGCACGCTCCGATCGCGGCGAAGCACGACTCATTCGGCTACGTGCTCCGCCGGCAGCTTCGGCGGCACTGGATTCCCGCGGTGGTCGCGTCGGCGTTCGTGCTGACGCTGGCCGGCGGGCTGGTCGCGTCGCTCTGGCAGTGGCGGCGGGCGGAGGCGGCGCTGATCGAGAAGGAAGACCAGCGCCGCACGGCCGACGCGCTGCGCGGGCTCGCGGACCGGCGGGCAGACGAAACGCAGCGGGTCGCGGAGTTTCAGGCGCGGATGCTGAGCAGCATCGACGCAGAGGCGCTGGGTCGCGGCATCCACGCCCAGTTTCGCGAGCAACTTCGCGCCGCGCTCGAGAAACGCACCGCGGGCGACGCGGGGCGGCCCCGCCCGCTGACGTCGGCCGAGATCGATGCCGAAATGCAGGCCTTCGAACAGCGCACGGCCCCGGCGCGGGCCGCCGACGTCGCCCGCCAGGTGCTGCACGCGCACGTGCTCAAGCCGGCGCTGCAGGCGCTGCCCGGCCAGCTCGGCGACCAGCCGCAGGCCCAGGCGCACCTGCTGCACGCGATCGGCACGGCCTATAGCGCGCTGGGCGCGTACGATGAGGCGCTTCCGGCGCTGCGGGCCGCCCTGGTCGAGCGCCGGCGGCACTTCGGGCAGCGGCACGTGCTGGTCGCCGAGACGCTCAACGAGCTCGCCAACGCGCTGCAGGAAAAAGGCGACTACGCCGCCGCCGAGCCGCTCTATCGCGACGCACTCGAGATGCGGCGGGAACTGCTCGGCGGCGAGCACGCCGACGTCGCCCAGACGCTCAGCAACCTCGGCGAGTTGCTGCGGGCCGCGGGCCACGCCGACGCGGCCGAGCCGCTCCAGCGCGAGGCCGTCGCGATCTGCCGCCGGCTGGCGGGCGACGACCATCCGCGCCTGCCGCGCATGTTCGCGAATCTGGCGGTCACGCTGCACACCCGCGGCGGCGACGAGCAGGCCGTCGCGGCCTATCGCGAAGCGCTGGCGCTGGGCCGCGCGGCGGCGGCGGCGGACCCGCGCGAACTGGCGCACATGGCCGTCAGCCTGGCAGGCGTGCTGAACGAGCTGGGCCGGCACGCCGAGGCGGAAGCGCTGCTGCGCGAAGCGCTGCCGCTGCTCCGCGCGCGGCTGGGGGATAACCACTCCGACGTGGCGCATTGCCTGAACAACCTGGCCTACACGCTGCATCAGCAGGCTCGCTTCGACCAGGCGGAAGCGCTCTATCGCGAGGCGCTGGCGCTGCGCCGCAGCCTCTTCGGCGAGGAGCATCCCGATGTCGCCCGCTCGCTGAACAATCTCGGCGTGGTGCTCAGCGATCAGGCCAAGTACGACGAAGCCGAGCCGGTGCAGCGCGCGGCGCTGGCGCTGCGCCGCCGGGTGCTGGGAGATGAACACCCGGACGTCGCCAGCAACCTCAACAACCTCGCGATCCTCGCGCAGCGCCGCGGCGATCTGGCGGCCGCAGAAGACCTCTATCGCGAGTCGCTGGCGCTGCGGCGGCGGGCCCTGGGCGACGAGCATCCATCGGTCGCGGGGGCGCTGGCGAACCTGGCGCTGGTGCTCGACGAGCGCGGAAACCATGACGAGGCCGAGGCACTTCTGCGCGAGTCGCTCGCGCTGCGCCGCAGGCTCGCCGGCCCCGCGCACCCGGAGGTGGCGACGACGCTGAACAACCTGGCGAACGTGCTTGCGCACCGCGGCGACCTGCCATCCGCCGAGTCGCTGTATCGCGAGGCGCTGGAGCTGACGCGCACGATCCGCGGCGACCGCCACCCGCAGGTGGCCATGGCTTTGTGCAACCTGGCCTCGCTGCTGGTGAAGCGCTCGCAGCACGAAGCGGCCGAGCCGCTTTTTCGCGAGGCGCTCGCCATCGAACAGGCGACCTACACGAGCGACCACCCCGCCACAGCGCAGAGCCACATGCAGCTTGCCGGCGTGCAGCTCCGCATCGGCCGTCTGGACGACGCCGAGCGGAACGCGGCCGAGGCGGTCCGCATGTGCGACGGCCTCTTCCGCGGCGATCACCAGCTCAAGGCGGCGGCGCTGAGCACGCTGGCGCTGGTCCACCATCACGCCGGGCGCAGCCGCGAAGCCCGCGAGACGATCACGCGGGCGTCCGAGATGATGCTGCGCGTCCATCCGCCCGAGCACCGCCTGAACCAGAGCCTGCGCGAGCGGCACGCGACGATCTTCGCCGACCCGCCCGCGACCGCGCCGGGCGACCCGCCGGCGAGCGCTGCCGGCGACGCACCGGCCACGACCGCCCCCGCCAATGCCCCGGGGACGACCGCGCCCTAGGCGGCCGCGCGGCCGGCGACGCGAACGGGCCGGGCCGTGAATCTCGCCGCGTGAATCCGATGCCGTTCGGTCGAATCTGGCGGCTGGCGCACCCGTCCCCCGGCGGCCGGGGCGGGCAGCGCCGCGGGCCGGATGCCGGCGGCCCGCGCCCGTCTCCGGCGGCGCTGGAGACGAGTGGGGGCGGCGTTCGCTCGTCTCCGGTCGCGCCGGAGACGAGCGCGGGCCGCGTTTGCGCTTCTCCGGTGGCGCTGGAGACCAGCGGGGATGGCATTCGCCGTTCTCCGGCGGCGCGGGGGATGAGCGGGCGCGGCCCGCGCGGCTCCCCGGCGGTGCGCGGGATGGGTGAATGAGGCGGTCCTCCGCGCGGCAGGGCAGGCCGAACGGGTGACTGCGGTGGCGCTGCGCCCGGCAGGGCGCGCGGGCGTTGCCAGTGACTTCAGTCACTGGGTCGCTGGCCGGGCCGGGTAGAAATAGCGCGGCCCGCCGTCCAGGGGCTGGAAGCCCCTGGCAACGCCCGCGCGCCCTGCCGGGCGGGGCAGCCCGAGGAAGCCCCGGTCTCCAGGGGCTTGAAGCCCCTGGCTACGTTCGTGCGCCCTGCCGGGCGAAAACGGACGGACGGCCGCGCCCGGCGGCGGGGCGCAGCCCCTGCGCGGCCGGCCGGGCCCCAGGTGGCGCGCGACGGCCGCAAGTCAATCCGGGCAGCCGGCGACCTTCATCGACTCGCGGGTGATCTTCACGTGCGGGTGGTTCTCGTCAAAGTGCTTGAGCAGGATGTCCAGCGCCTTCTTCCAGTTCGCACAGGCCGCCGCCCGGTCGCCTTCGTCCATGCAGATGTGAGCCAGGTTGTTGTAGCTGGTCGCGAAATTCGGGTGGTCCGGGGCGAAGTGCTTCCGCTCGATGGCGATGGCCCGCTCCATGCTGGCCCGCGCCCCCGGCAGGTCGCCCTGGGCCTGCTGGATCGTCGCGAGGTTGGAGTAGCTGATCGCGAACGTCGGGTGGTCCGGGGCGAAGTGCTTCTGCTCGATCTCGATGGCCCGCTCCATGCTGGCCCGCGCCCCGGCTAGCTCGCCCTCGTCCCGCTGGATCATCGCGAGGTTGGAGCGCATGGTGGCGAGGTTGGGATGCTCCGGGCCGAAGTTCCTCTCCGCGATGGCGATGGCCCGCTCCATGCTGGCCCGCGCCCCCGGCAGGTCGCCCTGGTCCTTCTGGATCGTCGCGAGGTTGGAGTAGCTGATCGCGAACGTCGGGTGGTCCGGGGCGAAGTGCTTCTGCTCGATCTCGATGGCCCGCTCCATGCTGGCCCGCGCCCCGGCTAGCTCGCCCTCGTCCCGCTGGATCATCGCGAGGTTGGAGCGCATGGTGGCGAGGTTGGGATGCTCCGGGCCGAAGTTCCTCTCCGCGATGGCGATGGCCCGCTCCATGCTGGCCCGCGCCCCCGGCAGGTCGCCCTGGTCCTTCTGGATCGTCGCGAGGTTGGAGTAGCGGATCGCGAAGGTCGGATGGTCCGGGGCGAAGTGCTTCAACTGGATCTCGATGGCCCGCTCCATGCTGGCCCGCGCCCCCGGCAGTTCGCCCTGGTCCAGCTGGATCGCCGCGAGGTTTGAGTAGTGGGTCGCAAAGGTCGGGTGGTCCGGGCCGAAGTGCTTCTGATCGATGGCGATGGCCCGCTCCATGCTGGCCCGCGCCCCCGTCAGGTCGCCCTGGTTCTGCTGGATCGTCGCGAGATTGGAGTAGCGGGTCGCAAAGGTCGGGTGGTCCGGGCCGAAGTGCTTCTGATCGATGGCGATGGC
>CAZVWB010000006.1:0-155182 GCA_964631045.1 uncultured Planctomycetales bacterium | reverse complement strand
GGGTCGCAAAGGTCGGGTGGTCCGGGCCGAAGTGCTTCTGATCGATGGCGATGGCCCGCTCCATGCTGGCCCTCGCCCCCGGCAGATTGCCCTGGGCCTGCTGGATCGCCGCGAGGTTTGAGTAGTGGGTCGCGAAGGTCGGATGGTCCGGGGCGAAGTGCTTCAACTGGATCTCGATGGCCCGCTCCATGCTGGCCCGCGCCCCCGGCAGTTCGCCCTGGTCCAGCTGGATCATCGCGAGGTTGGAGTAGCACGCGGCGAGATCCGCGTGACCGATCTCGGCCTCGATCTGGGCGTCGGTCGCGGACGACAGTCGCAGGCAGGCCGCGGCCTCGGGCAGGCGGCCGAGTAATCGCAACACGTACCCCAGCCACACGCCTACCCGCGCCGCCGGGCCGGAGAGCTCCGCCGCCCACAGCCCCTTGCACACCTCCGCCAGCGGCGTCAGTTCCCAGCGCAGCGACGGCTCGGTCAGCACGGCGGGGTCGTTAACGCCCCGGTCCGTACCGTCGGGGTTTCTCCCGACGATCACCTCGCGTCGCGCTGCCGCGCACGCGGCGACGGCCCGCAGCAGCGGCGTGCGGTTGTGATTCTCGTCCTCGGCCCGCTCATTCACGCGGGCCCGCCACAGGCGGTGCAGGCTCAGCACATGACCGGTTTCGTCGGCCGCGGACAGCACGTCGAGCGCCCGCAGGTGCGCCACGGCCCGTACACCCGGCGCGGCCGGGTCCAGCTCATCCGCCGGGACCGCTAGCGCCAGCGGGTCGGGCGTGCCCTGCGCATCCATCTCGTTGCGGCCTGCGTCGGTGTTGATGAGGGTTTCGAGCCAGATTCCGGGCGCGAGGTTTTCGGGCAGCAGCGCGGCGTAGTGAATGCCGCGCTGCTCGTGCGCGGCGAGGGCGTCAAACGCATCGTCGATCACGCGCGCGGTGCGGCGGCCTTCGGGCAGTTCGTTCTCGCCGTATCCCATCTCGGCGCGAGCCTTGTCGCTCTGATCGGGATAATCCTTCACCCGCAGCGTCCGCAGCGTCGTTGCGTAGCTCGCCCAGGAATCGCGCGGGACCAGACGCATGCGGGCCGCCACGGCGGCCACCGCGACCGCCAGCCCCTTGAGCCAGTCGGTGATCGCGTCGGCGATGGCGTCGTCCGGCACATCGCGCCGCCCGTCGCAGAACTTTCTGTACACCGCGCGGGCTTGTTCGCGTGTCAGCGGCCCCACCTTGATCGGCGTGGTCTTGCTGAGTGTCTCCGCGCGCGTCGTGACCAGCACGCGGCAGCCGCCGCGCGGCAGCAGACCGCTGTTGCAAATTGCCTTCCATTGGTTCTCGCCGGCGATGTTGTCGAGGATCAGCAGGCTGGGAGCGGGGTTGCCCGCGGCGTCGCGGGCGCTCTCAATGCGGTCCTTGACGATCGCCGCGGCGGCCGCCGGGTCGTTGGGCACGTCGAGCCGCAGCGCGGCGGCGATGCTCGCCAATTGCACGGCCAAGTCGGCGCTCTCCATCGACAGGAAGAACCGACCGCCGCTGTAGAACGCCTCCTGATCGTGCCCGTAGAGCAGTGCGGCCACGGTCTTGCCGAAGCCGCCGTGGGCGCTGGCGGCGGCCTGCTTGATCGCACCGGCGGAATCCGGCGCGGCGAGGGCCGCGTGGATCTCGTCGGTGATGGTCTTGCGGGCGACGATGGTGGCGCTGAGTGGCGGAAGCGTGCAGGCGGCCGCGCTCGGCGCGGCCGCTACGGGGGCCGATTTCGGCGCGGCATCGGGAATCTTCTCGAGGAGCTTGCGTAGCGTTGAATCGGAGACCCCCGGCGAAAAGTTGCCGTCGCCCGTAATCGCCACCGGCGCGGCGATGGCCGCGCCGCTGCCGGTTGCGATCGCCGTATTTGCGGGCGACGCCGCGACGGGTGGCGGTGACGCACCGCCGATGGCGTGCCTGCGCGCATCCAGCCACGCGAAGAAGCAGGCGCCGGCGATGCCGAAGCCCAGCGCCCACGGGCTGCTGTCGAGCACCAATTCGGCCGCCATCCCGCCGCGCGGCGCGTGCATCGCGCGAGCAATAAGCGAGAAACCGCCGACCGCGCCGAGGCTCATGCAGGAAAACGCCATCCGCCGCTGCCACCGATTCGGATCGAGCAACCAGGCGATGACAATCGCTGCGACGACGCCGAGCAGCCAGAGCTTCCACTCGCCGCCGGGCGCGAGACGGATCAAGAGCGCGATCGCGAGTCCGACCGCGATGGCGATCGCGACGCCGCCCCAGTAGGTGCGGAACCACTGTGTTAGAGCCCCGAGTGTGCGCGCCGCGAGCGACATCTCATTTGACTGTACAAGATTGGCGAGCACTTGTCAGCGCTGGTGTAGGGATGCAGCGCACCGGCTTGCCGTGCCCGGCAACACCCCGCCCGGCGACGGGCCACACGCACGCCGCCGGCGCGCTGCGGTTCCGCCCGCGGAAAGGCTCCGCACCGCACCCCCGCAGAGATGCAAGACCAGCCCGGCCTGTCAGTGCGTCAGCCCGCGGCTGCGCAGCGCCGCCGCGATGATGTCGGCCGCCGTCTCCGCAGAGACGCGCTCGACGTTGATCAGCAGGTCGTGCCGGGCGATGTCGCCGTCGCGGCGGCGGAAGTGCGATTGAACGAAGCGGTCGCGCTCCGCCGCGCGGCGGTGCAGTTCCGCGCGGGCCGCTTCGTGGCTGAGTTGCTCGCGCACGCTCAGCATCGCGATGCGGGCCTCCTCGGGTGCGATCAGCCGCACGCGCAGCCCGCACTCCTGCGGCAGCAGCAGGTCGACGCCGCGGCCGACGAAGACCGCCGGACCGCGCCGCGCCAGCCGCAGCACCGTCTCGGTCAGGCGGTGGAAGTACTCGTTCACCACGAACTCGCCTTCCAGCGCCCAGCGCAGCATCTCGCGCAGCCAGTTCTCGTCGCGCTCGTCGAACTCGGTCAGCAGGCGGTTGCGGGCGCCGTCGTCCGCCGCCATCGCGCTCAGCAACTCGCGGTCGAACAGCGGCCAGCCGAGCCGGGCGGCCAGCCGCTCGGCCACAGGTCCGGCGTCGCAGCCCACCTCGCGCGATAGCGCGACAAACGGACGCACGGGCATCGGCGTCGCTTCGCCGGGCGTCGGTGCGGCCTGCGTGCGGGCGAGCTCCCAGTTGCGGAGCTGCTTCTCGACCAGTCGGGCGATCTCGGCCTGCGCCAGCAGCTTCGTGGACATCGGGCGACTCCTGTCCAGGCGTGGCAGTCCGGCGGCACACGCCGCCGACATACACCATGCAAGCCCCGTACCGCGGGCGGCTCTTGCGGCGGCGGGGCTTCAGAAAATCCGCGGCGAAGGGGGCGAAGCGCGGTGCGCCGCAGCGATTATCGCGTGAGTCGCTCATGGGGCCGGATGTGTGCCGCGCGCTTCCGCGCGGCGTGGCGCCGCGCGGCCTCCGGCGCTCCGGCGTTGTCGACCCTTCGCGATGTCGCGCGCTCATCGCGCCGCGGCGACGCCCGCCGGCGCGAGTGACGGCGAATTGACAGGGCTGTCACGAGGCGAATAAACTCAGGTCGGAGTGGACGGGATCGAAGCGAGGTGCCGCATGCAGCCCAAGCAATCCGCTCGGCCCGGCGTTCCCGCCGGCGCGACGGAAACGGTGGTGTTCACGGTCGACTCAGCCAATCGGGCGCTGGTTCTGGTGCGTCGGATCGTGGAGGACATCGTGCGGCGCTATCAGGATCTGATGTCGCTGCGCGCCGAGCGCGAGCTGCTGGCCGGGGCGGGGCCGGAGGTCGAGCGCCGCGGCGCGGACCTGCGCGACCAGATCGAGAAACGCATCGACGCGCTCAACCGCCTGGCGGCGGAACTGGGCGAAGTGGGGGTTGAGTTGAAAGACTGGGCCACGGGCCTGGTGGACTTCCCGGCGATTCGCGACGGCAAGCGCGTGCTGCTCTGCTGGCGGCTGGGCGAGTCCGAAGTCGCCCACTGGCACGATCTGCACTCCGGCTTCTCCGGCCGCCAGCCGGTCGACGAGACGATGTAGCAACCCGCGCAGCGCGGTCAGCTGCCGCACTGCTCCCGTTCGATTTGCTGGATCTTCTCCACGCGGCGTGCGTGCCGGCCGCCTTCGAACGGGGTCTCCAGCCACGCCTTGACGATCGTTTCCATCAGCGCGTTGCCCACGAGGTCGGCGGGAATGCACAGCACGTTGGCGTCGTTGTGCCGGCGGGACATCTGGGCCGTCAGCTCGTCGTGACACAGCGCCGCGCGCACGCCGACGATCTTGTTCGCGGCGATCGACATGCCGATGCCGCTGCCGCAGAAGAGGATGCCGCGATCGACGCTTTGCCCGGCGACGTCGCGCGCCACCGCACCGCCCGTGTCGGGGTAGTCGCACGCATCGCGGCTGTGCGTGCCGTGATCCACCGCCTGGTGCCCCAGCCGCTCCACGAGCGAGCGGATGCGCTCCTTGGCCTCGAACCCGCGATGGTCGCTACCAAGCGCGATCTTCATCGACGAACTCCTCTACGCGCCGCCGCACCGCGCGATCGATCTGCTCGGCGCAGCGGCGATAGTCTTCCGGACCGCCGCCGATCGGGTCGGCGATGGGCGCGTCCGGGTCGAGCAGCGCGATGCGGCTCTCCCCGGCGGGCGCGACGCGCAGCGCCTCGCTGCGATGCTCTGGCGTCATCACGTAGATGCGCTCCGCCCGGGCCGCCAGCTCCGGCGTCAGCGGCTGCGAACGGTGAGAAGATGCATCGATCCCGCGGCGCTGCAGCTCGTTGGCCGTGCCGGCCGAGGCCGGATAGCCCGGCGACGCGTGCGTGCCCGCGGAGGAAACCACGTAACCCGCGGCGAACAGCGCTTCGGGCGTCAAACCCAGGCGCGCGGCCAGCGCGAACCGGAACAGATACTCCGCCAGCGGCGAGCGACACGAGTTGCCCGTGCAGACGAAAAGCACCTCGCTGCGCGCCATGCGCTGCACGATGCGCTCGTCCAGCGCTCCCGCCCGTCGCAGCGTCCAGCGCTCGCCCGAGACGACGACGATCGTGGAAGCCACCGCCAGCCGCGCCCGCCCGGCATCTATCGCGAAGGCGGCGCTAGCGCCCACCTCCCGCAGCGCTTCCTGCACGTCGCTGGGGGGCGGATTGCCGGTGCGGTTCGCGCTGCTGGCGACCACCGGCACGGCGGCGGATCGCAGCAGCCACGCGGCGTCCGGCTGATCCGGGCAGCGCAGGCCGACGGTTCCGTTGTGATAGATGTCGCAGACCGGCGCTTGCGGATGCCGCCGCGCGAGCTCCGTCTCCTGCGGCATCGGTTCGTCGCAGATCAGGGTCAGCGGACCGGGCCAGCCCTTGCGCGCCAGTCGGCGCAGCAGCGCCGACGGCTCGCGAACGAACAGGCGGGCGTCTTCGCGCGCCCCGAGATGAACCGTAAACGGCTGCCCGTCGTCGCGGCCCTTCGCCGCCCGCAGCCGCCCGACGGCGGCCGGGTCGGCGGCGTTGGCGCCAATGCCATAAACCGTCTCGGTGGGGAAGATCACCAGCTCGCCCCGCTGCAGCGCAGCGGCGGCGGCGGCGCGGCGCTCCCGATAAGTGTTCGAGGCTGAAACACTTATGACTTCGGCCGCCATGAGGTTCCCGAGGGCTGAAAAACGGATTCTCCGCGGGCGAGAACGGTGTTGTCAAGGAATGCGTGCAAGTTCCAGCCGGCTTGGCGGACTCGTGGGCGGCGGCGCCTCTCCATAGTCGCGCTGCGGCAACGCGGCTAGCATGCCCGTAACGCATGAGTTCCGGTCACACCCTCGCCCACGACCCGACCGCCGCGACCGCCGTCCACGAAATGGACGACCGGTTCATCCCGCTGCGCGCCCCCGATCTGCTGGCGGCGCTGGCCGCGGACCACGAGACCTTCGGCGGCGATCCGGAGTGGCTGCTGCGCGTCGCCGACCGGATCGACGACGTGCTCGACCGCGAGGCGTCGGCGCTGGGAATCGACATCTACGATCGATATTCGATCTTCAGCCCGGATCGCGACACGTATCCGCTGACCGACGTGGATCGATTGCGAACGCCCGAGGCGTACGCCGACCTGGATCGATGCCTGCAATTCCTGCTTGAGAAAGCCAACTTCGAGCAGCTCAGCGACGTGCAGATCGAAGAAGCGATCCGCACGGCTAACTCGTTCGGACTGCGCATCCGGCTGAGTAGCGAGCGCCTGCACTCCATGGCGATCTGGGTGCGCGGCCGGGCCCGCGCCGAGCGCGTGTTTCGCAACTGGCGCAATCCACTGCGCGGCGTGCGGCGGACGATCGAGATCTACCGCCGGCTGGCCGTGGTCGTACGCCTGCGAGACGATCCGCACATACATGTCAAGATGTTCAAGGACATTCCGGTGGGCGACGTCGAAGCGCTGCTGCCGCACGCCGAAGTGCGGATGAGCTGGTTCGACCGCCTGATGGTCATCGGCGGCGGGGCGGGAACGGTCGGCACGACGGCGTCGAAGGCGTTCAGCCTGTTTACGGCCGTAGCAGCGCTCGGGCAACTGGTCTGGGTGCTGGTTGTGGGGCTGGCGATGCTGACCTTTCGCACGTTCATGGGTTACCGCCGGGCGCGGGCCAACCGGGACTCGCAGCGAACACGGCACCTGTACTATCAGAACCTGAGCAACAACCTTGGCGCGATCAGCACGCTGGTGATGATGATTACGCAGGAGGAGGAAAAGGAAGCCGTGCTGGCGTACGCGTTCTGCCAGGCGGCGACGCCGCGACCGCGAAACGCCGTTGAGCTCGCGGCGTGCGTGAGCCGCTACCTGCTGAAGCGCTTCGCGCTGCGCGTCGAGTTCGACGCGGCGGACGCGATTCGCACGCTGGATAAGCTGGGTTTGTGGCGCGATCGCGAATCGCTGCTCCCCTTGCCGCCGGACGAGGCCGTCGGTGTGCTCGACCGCTTCGACCATCGGCGGCGCGGGTTCTACACCGGAGGCAGCCGGGTTGCTTCGCCGGTCGAGCGCGACGGCACGCCGGTGGCTACGGATCGGGCAGACTGAACGTATCGCCCTGCGAAAAGTCGCCGGTCGTGAAGCCCTTCTTGAACCATCGCAAGCGCTGATCCGATGTGCCGTGCGTGAACGAATCGGGCACGACATAGCCCTGGGACTGCATCTGTATGCGATCGTCGCCGATCGCCGCGGCGGCGCGCAGGGCTTCTTCGAGGTCGCCGGGATCCAGGATGTTCTTCGTTCTCTGCGCGTGGTGGGCCCAGACGCCGGCGTAGAAGTCCGCCTGGAGTTCGAGCCGCACCGAGAGGCGGTTGTATTCGGCTTCGCTGATTCGCCCGCGCTGCGCGTCAAGCCAGGCGGTCTTGCCCAGCAGGTTCTGCACGTGGTGACCGACTTCGTGTGCGATCACATACGCCTGTGCGAAGTCGCCGGGGGCATTGAAGCGGCGCTTCAGTTCGTCATAAAAGCTCAGATCGATGTACAGCTTGTCGTCGCCGGGGCAATAGAACGGCCCCGAGGCTGCGCTGCCAAAACCGCAGGCCGTCTGCACCTTTCCCCGAAAGAGAACCAGCGTCGGTTCGCGATAGCGCTTACCCATGCGGCGGAAGAGATCGTTCCAGACGTCTTCCGTGTCGGCCAGCACGACCGAGACGAACTGCCCGAGCTCGTCATCGATGCGCTCGCTGCCCTCGCCGCCCTCGCTCGACAGCGGCACGTTCGACGACGTGCCGCCCGGCGGCTGCAACAGGCTGCGCGGGTCGCCGCCGAGCAGCAGGATGATGATTACGAGCACGATCGAGCCGGCCCCGCCGCCCAGCATCATCATCGGACGACCGCCGGCGGTGCTGCGGCGACGGTCTTCGACGTTGTCACTCTGTCGCCTGCCCTGCCAGCGCATCGGTAGCCTCCCGGGTGATCGTCGTGTCTCGTCCGCCGCGGTCGCGCGCTGCGTCGCGAAACGCGCGCCATGGCCACGCAAACCACTATGATAACCGGCGCTCTTGCCGCGAGAAGTCGACGTTGGAGCGGCCATGGCGCTCGGGGTGCATCGCAGAGAGGGTTGCGGTCGGCTGGGTGGTGCGGGCATACTGCCCGCCGAGTGGGCATTTCTCAGCCGGCGGGGGCCACGCGGCCGCGTGCCTTGCAGCGCCGTAGTCCAAGGCCAGGTATACTCTGGTGCTCATCATGCAGCCGGCTCTTCCCGAGTCGTGCAACGCACGATGCGAGCTTCACCGAGTGCATCGGCGCGCGGGCGCACGCGACGGGGGGCCGCCGCGATGCGCCGCGCGTCGATCGGAGGAGGCTTGCAGGGCGTGGCGCGGGCGCACAGCGCGATCGCCGCCACGCGCCCGCGCACCGCGACTTTCGGCGCCTATGGGCACGCGCTGAAAAGACACGCCAGGAACGGATCGATGTCGAAAAAGTCGATGCTGCCGTCGAGATTCACGTCCGCATTGCTGCGGCGGCACGCCGGGTAGGCGCTGCGATAGGCTGCGGAATCGAAGAGCGCCAGCAGGAATGCGTCGATGTCGAAGAAGTCGATGCTGCCGTCGCAATTCGCGTCGCCCCGGCACGCCGGGCAGTCCTCGCTCACAAGTTGCACGATCCGCGCGACCGAGGGCACGCGATTGCTGTCGGCCACGAAGAGCATGTAGAACCCAGGCGGTGCGTGGTTGCCGCTGGGCGGCGCGGTCAGCGTCAGCGCGCCGCTTGGCCCGGCGCTGTATGACAGATCAACCAGCCGCTGCTCCATGTTTACCGCGTGCGTCGCCGAACCCGGGCGCACCAGCACCGCCGACCCGATGCCGGAGGCTGAAGTCGTGCCGATGCTGAACGCCTTTCCGTAGTAGATTCGCTGCGGCGCGCGTGTGATGCCCGGTCGGTTCGATGCGAAGTAGTAGGGCGGATAGAAGATCTCGGCATTGGGCTGATCGCCGTGCGGCCCTTCGCCGGTGCCGCCGCCGGTCCAGACGCTGCCATCCGGCAGCAGCAGGGCGGTGGAGTGATACATGCGCGGCTTGGCCGCGAGCGCCATCGGCCGCCAGTTCGGCGTGCCGTCCGGATCATGCGGGTCGTACATTTCGCTGAGGTACACGGCGTCGCCGATCACGTTGTCCCACGTGTTCCGGCGTCCGCCGCTGACGAAGATCGTGCGATCCGGCAGGATCGTCGCGTCGAGGTACTCGCGGCCTTCGTTGAGCGGGGCCATCGTTTGCCACTGCGGACCGCCGCCGGCGATGGTGATCTGCTCGACCGTGTTGCTCGACAGCGGCCCGCAGCACCCGCCGCCGATGATCATGACGCTGTCCGGAAAGCCCGGAACCCCCACGAAGCTGCCGCCGCCGCGATAGGGGTACGCGGAGTTGTCCACGAACTGCCAGGTTCCCGACCCCGGCGGCGGATTGTAGAGCCGCGCATCGCTGCCGGGACCGGCGTAGAAGACCTGCCCGTTTCGCAGGACGTGCAGAAAAGGATAAAGCGGCAGCTCGCGCTGGCCCGCGAGCTGCCACGTACCCGGGCCGCTCACGCCCGGGGTGAAGATTTCCAGATCGGCGTTCGTGTACGTGACCGGGCCGGTGTGGCCCGCGTCGCAATAGCTGCACTCGCCCAGGCCCGAGACCACCAGCACGCGCCCATCGGCCAGCGCCAGATTGCTCGGGTACCAGCGCCCGTCGCGCATGTCCGGCTGGCGAATGAACTGCGCCGCCGGAGTCGCGGCGTTCGGGTTAAAGACGTGCGCGTAGCGCAGGCCCGCGAACGCAAAAGAGCCGTGGCCGTGGTCGCCGAGGCCCGCGTCGGGGCACTCCAGATCGGCCGCTTGCAGGTTGCCGCCGGTGATCAGCACCTGTCCATCGGGCAAGACGGAATGCCCGGAGCAGAACAGGTCGGCGTTGCACACCGGGGTCGAGAAGGAGCATTCGCGCTGCACAGGCAGCGGATAGATGTCGCTGAGGTTGTTGAACTGTCCGCCGGCCGGGTTCCAGAGATAGAAATCCGGGTCGCCGTAGTAGCCCCACGTGAAGACCTGTCCGCGATACTCGTCGTTCACGGCGTCGTAGACCGGCACAAGCGTGGCGTGGATCGGCACCATGGTCTGGCCGGGCAGGCCCCAGGTGAACGACGCGCTCCACGCGCCATCAACACCGCCGCGTTCCGCCTGTCGCGGCGAGACCGTACGAAACAGATCGGTCGTACCGCCGGTCTGCTCGCCGATCTCGATCGGGTCGCCGGCGGCCGGCAACCCGCAGATCGTCACTAACGCGGCCGTGCGCAATGCCATCATTCCAGCGCGTAGCATTGAACGTGCCTCCGAGTCTCTGCTGTTTTCGTTAAAGCGAGGTCCAGGCGGGACGCCCCGGTTCGAGCCCGACAGACGACAGACCTCGCGAACTCCATGCATATTAGCGTGCGTATATGCGGCGTGGAAGAGGAACTTGCGGGCACTACCGCAATAAGTTCGCTCTTAACGATTCGTTCGCATTGCTCCCATGCGGCATCGGCCGCAGCGATCGGCCGACAGGGAACGCGACAGTGCGTTGCGGCCCCGCCAATCGACCGCCTCGGATCGGCTCGCCGCCTTGATCGGCCCGCGCGGCGCTGCCTAGTGTTTGATATCGGGTCCGTCGTGGCCGGCCGCGTCTTGCCGGCGGTGCGGCGCGACCGACAACTCAACGTACACCGCGTTCTACCTCACGCAGGCACAACCATGGGCAGCGGGAGCTACGCGATTCACGCCTGCGCTGCGGCCTACGCCGCGAATGCCGACGCCGTCGGGCGCGCCCGCTCTGTTCGTGCCGGAGCCGGTTGGCGTGTTGCCGCCGGCTGCGCTGTGCGCTGCGGCGTTCGCATGGCGGCGGGCCCGCGACGTTCGGTAAGTTTGCTGGTGCGACCCGCGAACCCGCGACACGCAATGATCGAATGAGGAGCCATGACATGCGTACGATCGTCTCCGTGGTGCTGTTCATGGTCGGCGGCGCCGGTGTTCCGTGCGAAGCGCGGCCGATTCGGCTCTTCCTTTCTACCGTTGGGTTGTCGAACCCGTCTGACCCGCAGAGCGACGCGCTGACGCCGGTGGCTGATTTCGGCGTAAATCCGCATGTGCTGGCCGAGGCAACGCCCGACACGCGCGTGCGCTTCTACGTCTGGACCCGACTGGAACCGCCCGGCACGCCGAACAACGTCTTCTACAACGGGGTGTCGCTCCGCGCGACCGTGACAGGGGGCGGCGTCATGTCGGCCTTCAGTTTCTGGAATTACACCAACGGCGACTACGGCGGGAGCGGACGCTGGCAGGCGTTCAGCCAGTCCGGAGACGCCGCTTCGGCGACCTTTTCGGGCGGGGCGGTCACCACGGGCGCGGGCGTGAACAACACGAACGCAGCGGCGGCGAGCGACCGCCATCATTTTCGCTTCGCCCCGGACGGAGTCACGCGGGCCGACGTGACGCTGCTCGGCTGGATCGAGATCGCGTCGAATGGAAACTTCGGGCAACTCGCCTCAATTCACCTCGAAGAGGGTCCGCTCGGCATCAGCCAGTCCGGCCAGCCGCCACAGCCTGTTTCCTTCGGGTGGGGCGATGAGCCGCCCGGCGAGCCGATCCTGCCCGAAGCAACGGTGATCTTCGTGCCGGAGCCTTCGCCGCTGGTGGCGCTGGCGTCTCTTCTCCTGGGGGTTCGCCGGCGTTGAATCTCGCGGTCGAGTTCGGGGGTGTTTTGGGTGGGGCGGGCATCCTGCCCGCCCGCGGCTCTCGCGAACCGTTCACGAGATTGAGTAAAGCCAAACAAGTTCACAAGATCGTCGCAGTTTCGCGCCGCGTCGCCTTTTAGCGAAAGCCACGCTCCGCCGGTGTCTACGTCCAGTCCGCGCGCCGACGACGGCGCGAGAGCCGTCGAGTTCCGTGGATTGCTGAGCAGCGTGCTGGGTGTCGATCAACAGAGGTCGGCGCTGGCCCCCAACGCTTGAGTAGAGCAAAGACCGCGCACCGTCACTGGCCTCCAAGTTCCCCTGAGAAATAAAGCAACGAGCCGACAGCGGGTGCTGTCGGCTCGCTGCCAGGTTACGCGCGTCGGGTACCGATGCGCTTTGGCAATCAACTCAGACTACGGGCACGGCGCGCAGCCGCTGAACAGGCACGTCAGGAACGGGTCGATGTCGAAGAAGTCGACGCCGCCCGAGCAATCCACGTCCACCGTGCAGGTGCTGCCGCCGCAGAACGCAGCCGCATAACCCGGCGGATCGAAGAGCGCCTGCAGGAACGGATCGATGTCGAAGAAGTCAACACCGCCGTCGCAGTTCGCGTCGCCGCGCTCGCCGGGGCAGGCCGGGCAATTGACCGTCGGCGCACACGGCGCGCCGTCCGTCGTCACCGCGATTCCGTGCGTGCCGGTGGTCTCGAGGAAGCCCGAGACGAGCACCAGGTATTCCGCGCCGGCCACGGTGCAGACCGCAACCTGCGAACCCGAACCCGGGCCGCACGTGTCGTCGTCGCCCGTGACGCACGTCAGCGCGTCGCAGCCGCCGCACAGCACGTTGATGATCGTGTCCGTGTTCGGGTCGCCGCCCGCGCACAGCGAAACGGTCATCGTGTTACCGTCGCCGATGAAGCTGTACCAGACGCTCGGGCCGGCGGCCGGAGTCGGCAGCGGAACGCCCGCGGTGCAACCGTTCGCGCCGATGACGGCCTGCGCCGCCACGTCGCGCGCCGCGCCCGCGTTGGTGCCGACCACCGGCGCGCCGCCGACGACCAGTGCGGTCGCGTTGGCGCATTCATCGTTGGCCGGCTGCGGCGGGGCCGTAGCACAAACCACTTCGATGTCGATCAGGCCGAGGTCGATGCCGGCGGCGATGCCGCTGACCTGGACTAGGTAGGTCTGACCGGGGGTCAGGCCGTGGACCGTGACATCGCTCTGGAGCAGGACCGCGCCGCAGGCGTCATCGCTGCAGCCGATCTGCGTGAGCGAACCGCACGTGCCGGAGTAGACCGACAGCACCGTGTCGCGGCGCTCGGCGGTGGTGCAGGTGCGGACCTGAACCGAGCCGCCGGCCGGAGCCACGAACGAGTACCAGAGCGGGTTGATTCCGCCCGGAGCCGCCGGGGCGCCCGGAGTCGCGGTGAAGAGCGAGCCGATCATGCAGTCGTGCAGCGGGTTCGAGGCGACATTGGCCGCCGGTTCGCCGCTGGTGTACTGGTTGTCGTTCGTGGTGATGCCGCCGTCGCAGACCAGCGGAGCCGCGGTCGCGCAGGTCGTGTTGGCCGAGCCGCCGCCGATGACACAGGTGTCAGTGTCGGCCAGAGCGAAATTCATGCAGAACGCGAGGTCGCGCGGCGACGCATCCGGCGGATCGATCACGCCGTTGCGGTTCACATCCTGGCAGCGGCGCGAGTTGCCGACCGCCGTGGCGCCCGGAGCATGCCGCGACCAGGCCCACTGGAAGGCCGCGCCGGCGCCGTCGATGTTGTTGATTTCGATCCAGTAGCAGCGATCCGGATCGAGCGGGTACGGCTGGTCGCCGGGCGTGCCGGGATCGGCGTCGATCGTCAGCACGTACTCGTAGATGTCGAGCGCGCCGCTGTTCACGCCGGAGTCCGCGCGGAGAATGGCCGAGACGCGGCCGTCGCCGCGGCAGCCGCTCGACAGCTCGTCGATCAGCGTGCCGGGCACCTGGTTCGAGCCGTTGGCGCCGTCATCGGCGTAGATGCCGATCAGGAAGCAGTCGCCGCCGGGGAACGGGGTGTTCGCGGAGTTCGCGAAGTACAGACCCCAGGTGCAGATGCTGGTCAGCGCGACCGAGCCCGGGCCGCCGCCGGTCGCCGGTGTGCGGAAGTCTTCCCAGGAGCGGAACGCGAAGTCGGCGGCATTTCCGCCCGCTGCGAAGTCCTGGCAGTTGGCGATGGGCTGAGCGCAGTTGATGCCGCCCACGCCGGCGATCCCGCCCGCATCCAGCACTTCGGCTTCGGGGCCGTGCGCGGCTTCGACGGATTCATAGACATGCCCGCCGGGGTTGGCGAAAGCCAGACCCGCCGCAGCGAGCGTACACGGAATCACGAGCAGCTTCTTCAGCACGATGTTTCTCCTCCTGCAATATTGAAGTGACTAGCAAAGAGCAATACCACGCAACGAGCGTCTAGAATGCTCAGAATTTGAGATATTCCGGCACCTCCTCGCTTCTGCGGTCGCGGCGGCCAACAACCGTTGACATCGCGCCGCCCCTACCGATTGCCGTTTGTTCTCGCGACAGTTCAGCCCACCGGTGCGGCGAGTGCCGCCGCCGAACCACAGCCCGAGCAAACCATGCTCAGCGGCCCGCTGAGCCGCCGGATCAATCGTCGTTGTACTGAGTCCAGAAGTCGGTCCACGGACGGCTGGGCCAGATCGTCCAGCCGGGCCCGTCTACGTAGCGCGTGTCCATGCGCTGATAGCGGGCGGACCCGTCGAGGAAGCCGGCAACATGGTAGTTCAACTGTCCATGCCAGCCCGTGAGCTGCTTGGCGCCCGAGCTTGAGAAGCCGCGCGGACGCGCGCCTTCAAGCGCGTAATTCAGCCGATTCTCGTAGAAGATGATGAACTCGCTGGCGAACCGACCGCTGCGCGCCTTCATCAACTCCCGCCCCAGGCTCCGCAGGGCGGGGCTTCCGCGCCCCGCCACGATTCGACCGAAATCACCTGCGTACTCGCCGCTGTTGCCGGGTGCGGCGCGTTCGTAGTAGTACGGCCAATACCAGTTCGAGGCGTAGCTAGTGCCCCAGAACGCCCACGTCTGAAAAATGGTGTTGCCTTCAACCTCCGTGTTCGGCGCTCCCGCCAGCGGAACCGCGACAGTTTTGTCGCTCGGGCACTTGAAAAAGGCGGGCAAGTCCATCTTGCGGTTCGAACGATCCGTGCGAGGGAAGACGCGCACCGGATCGTCCCAGCTCACACTCGATGACATGTAGCGGTTGAGCGGCCGATCCTTCGGACGCAACTTGTAAATGTCGCTCGGGCCGATCGGACTCGGCGGAGCCAGGCCCGTGCCGTTCCAGTCCGCGGGCACCTTGTCCGGAACGCCGCCGCCCCAAATGAACTCGGTGATCAGGTTGAAACCCTGATTGACGCCGTCGATGTGATAGTCGAACGGAAACGCGAACACGATGTCGTCGTTCCCGTCATTGAGATAGGTGTTCGTCGCCTGGCAGATGGTGCGAACGTTCGCCAGGCACGTAACCGTGCGGCCCCCTTCCTTGGCCTTGTTCAGCGCCGGCAGCAGAATCGACAGCAGCAGCGCAATGATCGCTACAACAACGAGCAACTCAATGAGCGTAAACGCTCGCGCGCGAGAACCGTTCATTTTTACGATCTCCATGCCGATCGTGATGGACCCGCGACGAATGCCGGGGCCGACGTGTCAAGCCCGATAAACAGGCTTCGCGTACCTTAAACGATTTCTTACCATACTCGACGCCGCAGTACAAGCGAAAACTTACAGTTCAGACCGCGATTTCCAGCTTTTCTGAAACGCCTGGCCCCGTCCCGCCCACATCGGCCCCCGTTCGCCCGACGGAACCCCGCCCGAAATTCACAAAAGCTTAACCATCAGAAGTTTACACGCGCGGCCAAACGCCGCCCAACCGACCGAGCCCCGAGCGGCGATTTGACACGCGGCGGCCCCGCGGGCACGTTAGCCGGATCGCGGTCGGCAATTTCGCCCGTCGGCGCGAGCCGACACGGCCGACTGACTAACGGAGTCCGCGATGAGAGTGGCGTACTTCGACTGCTTCTCGGGAATCGCCGGCGACATGACCCTGGCCGCGCTGCTCGACGCCGGTTGTCCGGAAGCAGTGCTTCAACAGACGGTTGCGGCGCTGGGGCTGCCCGGTGTTTCGCTGCGCGTGGAATCGGTCAAGCGGCACGGGATCGCCGCCCGCCATGTCTGTGTCGACGTCGGCCCGGAAGCGCAGAAAAAGCACCGCCATCTGCACCACATCGAGAAGATCATCGCCGAAGCCCGCCTGCCCGAGCCCGTCGCGACGCGCGCCCTGGCCGTGTTCCGGCGGCTGGCGGAGGCCGAGGCGGCGGTGCACGCGACGACCATCGAAAAGGTGCATTTCCACGAGGTCGGCGCCGCCGACGCGATCGTCGACATCGTCGGGGCGTGCGCCGGGTTGCACGCGCTGGGCGTGCAGCGCTGCTTCGCTTCGGCCGTACCCACCGGACACGGCACAGTCACCTGCGAACATGGCGTGATGCCGGTGCCCGCGCCGGCGACCGCGCGACTGCTCGTCGGCGTGCCGCTGGCCGAGTGCGAAGAACCGGGCGAACTCACCACGCCGACCGGTGCAGCGCTGGTGGCGACGCTGTGCGAGTCGTTCGGCCCGCCGCCGGCGATGCGGCTCATCGCCGCCGGAATCGGCGCGGGCACGCGCGAGGGCCGCACGCGGGCCAACATCCTGCGCGTGCTGATCGGCGAGTTGACGGATGAAGCCGGCGCCGAGCAAGACGTCGTGACGGTCCTGGAGGCGCAGCTCGACGATTGTCCGGCCCAGACGGTTGCCTACGCCGCGGAGCGCTTGATCGAAGCGGGTGCGCTGGACGCGTACGTTGTGCCGATCATCATGAAGAAGGGTCGCGCCGGGCAACTAATGACCGTGCTGGCGCGGCCCGAGGACGCCGCCGCGCTTACCGCCGCGATCTTCAGCGAGACGACCACGCTGGGCGTCCGCCGCAGCGAGGCGCGCCGCGCAAAACTGGCGCGGCGACACGAAACCGTGGCGACTGCGTTCGGCCCGGTTCGCGTGAAGGTGGCGCTGGATGCCGGCGGGCGGCCGAGCGGGGCCTGGCCAGAATACGAGGACTGCGCCGCCGCGGCGCGATCTGCGGGGGTTTCCCTGCGGCGCGTACAGGAAGCCGCCCAGTTCGCCTGGATGCAGCATGCCCGGGAGCAGCACCAGTAGCGGGATCGACCAGGCCGTGTGGCTCGCGGTGCTCGGCGCGTGCGCGGTCGTGTTCGTGATCGCCTTGTGGCGCTGGCGCAGCGATCGCAGCGTGACCGCGGGGGATATTCTGCGCGAGCAGCGGGCCCGCATCCGCGACCAGCGCGAAATCTGCCGCGCGACCGAGGCGCTGCTCGCACGTCTCGAAGAAACCGCCCGGCGGGCAGCCGACGTGGGCGACGCGCGGGCGCTGCGGCTCGAGGCGTTGCTGCGCAGTGCGGATGATCGTCTGAACCAACTTCAAGACCTCGTCGAGACCGTGGACCGGCTCCGAAGTCGTCTGGCCGCGCGGCGCGCGGCGCGCGAGACGCCCGCGCTATTCGCCGACTCGCGGAACGAGTCCGCGGCGGGTGACGCCGGGTGCGATGCGACCAGCCCCGACCCGCGCGGCAACTCCACTCCGCAGGACGATTCCGCTTCAAGCGATAACACTGCCGACGACCGTGCGGGCGCCGCCGGGACACCCGCGCGCCTGACAGCGCGCAGCGTCTCCGCCGATACCGTGTTACGGGCCGACGCTCCGGCCTGGCCGGGCATCGAGCCGCCGCCGCCGCCGGCCGACCCGGCGCGCGACGCGCCGTCGTCGGAGGCGGACCGGCCCGCCCATGACGCCCGCTTTGCGGAGGTTTATGATCTGTCTGCGAAGGGCCTCACCGCCCGGCAGATCGCGGCGGCGTTGCGCATGCCGCTGGGTGAGGTCGAACTCGTGCTCAACCTGCGGGCGTTCGTCTAGGGTCGCCGGTCAGGCTGTTCGCATCGGGAAATGGGTGGGGCGGGCATGCGGCCCGTCCTGGGTGGGGCGGGCATCCTGCCCGTCCTGGGTGGGGCGGGCATCCTGCCCGTCCGAAGCCCTCGGCGCAGCGGGCGTAGGCGCCCGCAGCATCCGTGATGCCCGAGCGTCCGACCGCGCACTCTCGCCGCCGCGCCCGCGACCCGCGGGAGCATCATGACCCAGCGACCCGAACTCGCCGCCGCAATGGCCGCACTGACGCGGCTCAACAACCTGGCGATATTCCTGATCGTCGTCACCGGCCTGGCGAGTGTGGCGATGGTCGAGACGTATCACCTGTTTCCGACGCCGCCGGCCTACCTCTGGATGCTGACGCTCGCACGGATCATCGCTCCGATCGCGGCGATGCTGCTCACCGGGGTGGTTACGAATCGGGGGGTGCAGCGCGTGCTTCGCGCCAGCCCCGACGAGCAGGCTCCGATCGAGCAGACGACGCAGGTGCTGGTCGCGGCGAAGCGCTTCTCGACTTATCTTCTCGGCCTCATCGGTGTTCTGACGGCGGGCTGCCTGCTGATCGGGCATCGCACCATCGACGTGATTCTGGCGGTCGTTCCTCTCTTGCTGCTTTTCGTAACGCGCGTGAACGCGAGCAGCCCGCTGGTGTTCGCGGTTTTCGTCGAGGCACGCCGGCGGGAACGGGCCGCGGCTGCGGCGCTGCGCGCTCAGCCCTGAACGCCGCCACGCGGTTCCGGTACGCGCTACGGATTCTCGCGCTTCTCCGGCGGGATCTCTTCCGGCTGCTGCGGCTCCTCCACCGGTGTCTCGGGGTTGTCCTGTGGCGGCGGCTGAGGCGCGGGGCTGGCGGGGGTCGGGCCGGGTTTTGGAGTCGCGGGAGCGGCGGCCGCGGGCTTGGTCGGCTGCGTCACCACCTCGCCGGGCGCGAGCCGCCGGACGCTCTTGAGCATCGGCGGCGAGAGCGGCATCGAGATTTCGTTGGTGACGATCGTGCTGCGTCGCACGCGCGTGGTGGCGACGCGGTCGAGCACTTCCATGCCCTCGACGATCCGCCCGAATACGCAGTAGCCGGGGTTGTCCGTTCCGTGATCCAGCCGGGGGTTGTCGACCAGATTGAAGTAAAACTGCGACGTGCCGGAGTTCGGATCGTTCCGGCTGCGGGCGACCGCGATCGTGCCCTTGCGATTCTTGTCGCCGCGCGGCGCTTCGTTGACGATCGGCGGCAGCACGCCCTCGGTCTTTTCGACGAAGTCGGCGATCACGCCGCCGCCCTGCACGATGTAGCGCGGCTTGATGCGGTGGAAGATCGTGTTGCTGTAGAAGCCCGAATCGACGTACTTCAGGAAGTTCGCCACGGTCTGCGGCACACGCTGATCGTCGAGTTCGACGACAATCGTGCCCCACTCTTCGTCGCCCTGACCGACGACGAACGCGATCCGGGTGCGGTCGCCGGCTGGCTGTTCCTGCCCGGGCTGGTTCGCGGGTTGCGGCGCGCCGCCTTCGGGCGCGCCGGGCTGCACCTCGGGCTTGCCGGCGTCGCGGCCTTTCTCGGCCTCGGGGTAGGGGAGCGGTTCGCCTTTCTGACGGGCCTCGTGGTTGCGGGCGATTTTCTCGGTAATCGGGATTTCTGCCGGTTTGTCCGACCCGCCATCCTGCCCCCAGGCGGCGCTCGTCGCCAGCGCAAACAACGCCACGCACGAAACCAACCGCAACGTCGCACGCATGAAGCGTTCTCCTTACCTATCGCCCCCGGCTACCCGGGCAGGGCCTCGGCGGCCCCGGTCAGCGCGTCGTACACATCATCCGGCAATCCCGTCGGACGGCCATCCGGGCCGACCAGCACCAGCACGGAACCGGCCTCCGCCAGCAAGGTGCCCTCACGCCGCAATTCGTACTGATGATCGACCCGGACGCGCGTAAGTCTTTGGGTGATCGTCGTTAATGTCAAGACGTCGTCGTACCGCGCGGGCGACCGAAAGCGACAATCGAGCCGCGCTACGACGTAATACAACTGTCGCGCTTCAAGGTCGCGGTAGCGCAGCCCGTTCAGCCGCAGAAGCTCGGTCCGTCCGATCTCGAAGAACACGAAGTAGCGGGCGTGGTGCAGATACCCCATCGCGTCCACCTCGGCGTAGCGGACGCGGATCTCAACGTCGCATTGCGACAGCGGCTGGTTCATGCGCACTATCGTGGCGAGCGGGCGACTCATCCGCAAGCGCGGTCAACTCCGGCGACTACGGCGATTTGGCGCGCAACGCCGCCGCCCGCTGTGCGGCGCGCTCCGCGTCCGCCGCCCGGCCAAGCTGCTGAAACGCGGCAGCCGCGATCTCATGCAACTCCGGCACCGCCGGGAATCGCACCGTTCCCTGCTCCGCCACGCGCGCCGCGGCGGCAGCGTCGCCGATGTTCAGGTACAGCCCGCTCAGGTTCACGAAAACCGCCGGATCGCGCGGACTCAGCCGTCGCACGTCCTCCAGAACCTCGGCCGCATCGCGCCAGCGCTGCGCGGCGAATAGCGCTTCGGCGAGCTTGTGCAGGTTGGGGGCGAAGCCCGGCTCCAGCCGCCGGGCGTGCTCCAGGCGCGCGATCGCGGCGTCGACGTTGCCGGCCCGGAGTTCGACGTCGCCGAGCAGACCCAGCGTTCGACCGTTTCGCGGCTCAAGCGCTGCGGCGCGCTCCAGAAACCGGCGCGCTTCGCCATACTCGCCGCGCTCGCGATGCAACAAGCCGAGATTGGAGTTGAAAATCGGTGAGTCAGGCGCGGCGGACAGCGTGGCGCGGGCCAGCGTCTCGTTGTTGAACCAGTCGCGATTGCGCGCGAGCGTTCGCCCGAAACCGGCGACGACTGCGAGCGCGACGCACGCTGCAACCAGTGTGCGGGCGCGGGGCAGCGCCAGCGCCGCGCTCGCCAGCGCGGCCACGGCGACGATAAAACCGACGGACGGCAGATACAGCAGCCGCTCGGCCTTCATCACGCCGATCGCGAACGGGATGTTCGAGACCGGAAACAGGGCCACCGCGAACGCGACCACTCCCCAGGCCGCCAGCGGAATGCGCCTTCGCGCGACGACGACCAGCAGCGTCAACGCGCCGAGCGCGAAGATCGCACCAAGAACACCCGCGTCCAGAATCGACCGCGCGGGCGGCGCCTCGGCCACCGGGTAATCCGCCAGCAACCGCGCCGGCCACACCAACAGAAACAGATACTCGCCGACGATCCGCACGGCGGTCAGAACGCGCGAAGCTGCGGCGACCCCGTGCCAGCCGGGGTGCGGCAGCGGCGGCTCGACGATCGCCGCGCGCGCCGCGATGTACACGGCGGCGACCACCGTCAGGCCCGCGTACGTCGCAACTGCGGCACGCCGCCGACGCAACAGCCAGCGCTGCGCCGGACAGAGCCCCTCCCACGCCAGCAGCAGCGCCGGTGCGACCACGCCGATCTCCTTTGAGAACGCGGCGGTTGCATACGCCGCGATGGCCGCCGCGCACCAGGGATACGCCGGCCGCCCGGCGTCGCCGCTGCGCCGCGCCTGGTCACACGCAAGCATCATTCCGAGCGTGCCGACCACCGCCAGAATCTCGGCCCGTCCGACGATTCCCGCGACGGCTTCGGCATGGATCGGATGCACCGCGAAGAGCGCCGCCGCGATCAGTGCGGCGCGCGGCGCTCCGTTCATTCGCCGCAACACGAGCAGCAGCAGCACCGACGCCAGCGCGTGCAGCGCCACGTTGACGGCGTGAAAGCCCGGCGGCCACGGCCCATGCGCGGCGTAGTTGAGTGCATAGGTGCTGAGGGTCAGCGGTCGATACAGGCTGCGATCGGCGATCCAGTCGGTTCCGGCCCAGTAGTGCGTAGTGAAAATCTGCGGGATTCTCGCCACGCTGCGAATCAGCGGACTCTGCTCGACGATGAACACGTCATCGAGCGTGAAAGCCGCCGGCAGCGTGTTGACATAGGCGCCGCCGGCCAGAAGCGCGATCAGCAGGGCGGCGAACCGTGAACCGCGGCGTGCAGTTGTGCGCGAATCGGTTTTTTCGGCGGGGGCGGCGGCGATCATCGTTATCTGCGGGCGCTGGCGGATGACCTCTTGCTTGCGAACATGGTCGCCACCTCGAACCGGGATTGTATTTCTGGCGCTGACGGTCGATCGTGTCGCGTCGTGGTCGCTCAGAGTGCGGTGCGCATTCCGCGCTCCGCGATCTCGACCCGCGGGAAGCCGCGCTCGCTGAGCTTCCGCGCCAGCGCGTCGCTCTGCTCGATTTCGCCGTGGACCAGGTAGACCCGCTTGGCCGTGTGCCGCAGCGGGTGCATCATTCGGAGCAGGTCGGCCTGATCGGCGTGGCCGCTGAGGCCCTCGATCTTCACCACTTCCGCCCGCACCTCGTATTCCTCATGAAACAGGTTGATCGTCTTGACGCCATCCACGATCCGCCGGCCCAGGGTGTTGGCCGCCTGGTAGCCGACGAAGATCATCATGTTGCGCGGCTCGGAGATGTTGTTCTTGATGTGGTGCCGCACGCGCCCGGCCTCGCACATTCCGCTGGCCGAGATGATGACGCACGGCTTGTTGCGGCGGTGCAGCGCCTTGCTGTCCTGCACGTCGCGGATGTACGTGCAGCAGCTCGTCCCCAGCAGATCGCCGGTGGCCGCGTCGAGCTTTCGCGCGTCGGCGTCGTACAGGTCCGGGTGCATCTTGAAGACTTCCGTGGCGTCCACCGCCAGCGGGCTGTCCACGTACACGGGATAGCGCGGCAGTTGCCCGCGCAGCATGCTTTCCTGCAGGAAGTACACCACCGATTGCGAGCGGCCCACGGAAAACGCGGGGATGATGACCTTTCCGCCGCGATCGAACGCCCGCCGCACCGCCGCCGTCAGCAGCTCGCGGGCGTCGCCGTTCTCCCCGTTGATGCGGCCGCCGTAGGTGCTCTCGCAGATCAGCACGTCCGCCGGGGAGAAGTCGGCGGGGTCGCGGATGATCGGGTGGTTCACGCGGCCGACGTCGCCGGTGAAATAGACCGAGTCGATGTCGTTGGGCGTCTTGCCGAAGTCGAGCCGGATGCCGGCCGAGCCGAGCATGTGGCCGGCCTCGACGAACATGGCGGTCAGGCCGGGCAGCACCGTGAACTTGCGGCCCAGCGGCACGGTCTGCATCAGCCGCACCGCCGCAAGGGCGTCGTCGGTGTCGTAGAGCGGCTCGATCGGGGGCAGGTTGCGCCGCTCGCGCTTTTTGTTGACGTATTCCACGTCTTCCATCTGGATATGCGCCGAATCAGGCAGCATCACCGCGCATAGGTCGCGCGTCGCCGGCGTGCAGTGAATCGGCCCGTCGAAGCCGTCCTTCACCAGCTTCGGCAGGCGGCCGGTGTGATCGATGTGGGCGTGCGAGAGAATCACCGCGCGAATCTCCGCCGGCGGCACGGGCCAGCGGCGGTTCTTTCGCTCGGCGTCCTCCCGATGCCCCTGAAACAGGCCGCAATCGAGCGCCACCCACTGATCGTTGACGCGGATCATGTGCATCGACCCGGTCACTTCGCCGGCGGCGCCGTGGAAGAGCAGTTCGGTCATTCGCAGGTTCCCTTCGAGCACGCGCGACAACGTAGGTGCCGCGTGGGGAGAAACTGTAGCGGCTGACCGAACGCGACGACAGGCGCGCCCGGCCCCAAGCGCGTTCAAGCCCGCGCCCGCAGCCCGATCGCGATTCACTTCCAGCGCTGCGAGGCGCGGATTGCGCCGTCCGGAGGGTGGGGTGGGCACCCTGCCCGCCCCGCGGCGCTCGCAGCAGCGGGGTGGATGCCAGCTCCAGCCCCGATGTACTACTCTTGACTCCGTTCGCTACTGCCTGCTCTTCATCACCGCCTTGTACTCCGCCAGCGTCGATAGGCCCACCTTCGCCCGCCGCGCATCGACGTTCGCTTCGTCTTCGATCGGCGCCGGCTTCATCTCGTCGCCAACGCCCACGAACTGCGTGCCGTACATCTGCTTCTTGCCCTGACCCACCAGCACCCGGTCGGTCAGATACGCCACCTGCACGCCGGTCACTTCGCCTTTTTCGAACGCCGCGGTGATCAACTCCAGACAGCGCGCCTGGAACGCGCGGTCGGCGTCGGCGTGCTGCACCAGCAGCCACGCCGCGTTGGCCGCCTCCTCGCCCACCAGGCTCTTGCCCGGCCAGCCGTACTTCTCGACCGTCGCCTTCATGAAGGCCGTGTTCTGCGCGTCGATGTCGCCGATGCGCAGCTCCGGCGGCAGCGAGTCGATCGGCACGCGCTTCTGACCCTCCGGAAGCGCCGCCATCCGTTTGGAGATTTCTATCCGTAGTTTCTGATCGAGCGCCCTGCGCTGCAGCAACTCGCGCGCCAGCGCCGGCTCGCGCAGCGTCTGGAAATGCGCGTCGCGCGCCGCCTCGCAGGCTTTCACCGCGGCGTTCCAGCGCGGGTCGCCGCGCAGGCTCTCCAGATCGGCGTCCGCGTTCATGTGGTCCACGTCGCGCCAGCCGCGCTCGATCGCCAGCGTGAGATACTTGAATGCATCATCCGGCCTGGCGGTCAGCGCGTAGCAACACGCCAGGTGGTAGGGCACAGTCTCGCGTTTGGCGCCTTTCTCGATCGAACGCAGACCCAGCTCGATGCTGCGGGCGTAATCCTTCGCTTCGTACGCGGCCACCGCCTGCTGATACAACGCCGTCGCCTCCGAGCGCGCCGGCTGGCTCTGGGCGAGAGCGAAGCCCGCGAAGCACAGCGACAGCAGCAAAGCGCAACGGTCCGGCATTTCTGGTCTCCTTCCTGTCTGCGTGTCCGGCGGCCGGCCGGGGTGAATTGTCGGGCCTCAGGCCGCCGATGGATAGCGACGCGGCTTCGACCTCGTTTTCGCGCCAAAAAACAGACTCCACAACCGGCCGAAACCGGTTCGCCGCGTCGCCCAGCCGGTTGGACACTTGGGGTTACCGAAAATTATTGCGGCGCGGGCCGAGAGATGTTTCCACGCGCCGATCAAATCGAATCCGACGGGTCCGTAGCGACAGACACTGACGAAAAGGAGTTCCACCCGTGCGCACCCTCGTACCCGTAACACTGCTGGCAGCGCTGACCGCCGGCGGCTGCACGACCGACCTGCCCTTCAACCCGACGGAGTTCATCCAGCCGATCGCAAACGACCTCGACCGGCTGGAGCGTTTCATCGACGACGCGCTGGCCGATCCGCTGAACTCCCGGCCGTTCCCGCTGATCGTCGGCGGCGACAGCGAGCGCATCCTGTACGCCAACAACCTCGGCGACATCCGCGTGCGCATCCCCGGCCCGGTGAACGACATCGTCATCCCCGGCATCCTGGGCCCCAGCAACCTGTATCGCCACGAGCAGAAGAATAGCGACCTGGTCCGTCCGCTGATCCTCGCCGGCGGTCTGACCGGCCTGGCCAGCGATGGAACCATCGTCGCGTACATCAGCGTGGTCGGTTCAGACGGCCTCGCGCCGCAGAATCTGATCGTCGGCGACCTCAGCCCGCTTAACGACAAGGTCGTCTATGAAAGCGACTGGCAGCGCGACTTCATCTGGCCCGACTTGCAGGTCGATTCCGGCCGCGTCGCGTTCGTGGTGCGCAGCGTCGATGCCGCCGCACCCGCAGACCGGCTGATCGTCGCCGAGGTCGCCGGGGCGACGGCGACGGTCTATCACGAAGGCGACACGGTCGATGCGTTCGCGCTGCGCGGGGGGCGGCTGGCCTATGTCGTCAGCAACATCGGCGAGACGCGCGTGTTCGTCCGCGAACTGAGCGGCGACTCTCCGCAGCTTCTGGCTGAGGGATTGCCTTCGCAGAGCGGTCCGGTGCGCGTGGCGCTCTCGAACAACCGCGTGGTCTGGAGCGAGCCGACCGGCGACGGCGTGTCGCGGATCGTCGCGTTCGATACGGTCAGCGGGCGGATCACGGTCTGGGCCGACGCGGTCCGGGGCGCGCTGCGCGGCGCGGGCGACGAGCGTTTCGTGACCGAAGAAGTGGAGTTCCGTCTGCCGCAGCGCGCCAACCGCGTGGTGATCCGCCGCTACGACCCGGCCGACGGCGAAAAGATCGTTGCCGACATTCCCGACGACGGCCTGGCCGGACAGGCCCGCGTCCTGGGCGACCGCATCGCGTACGTCAACCAGCACCGCACGATCGTCTACGTGCCGCTGGCCGGCGGGGACAAGAAGTACATATTGCCGGAGTAATCTCTATCGATCGCAGCAGGTTGCGTGCACCGCCGGGAATCGCCGCACCGCCGGACTCATGTCACCCGCGCGGCAGGGCCTGGGTGCGACTCGTTGCTCATTGGTGCAGGTGACGTATCGACGGCAGCGGTCGACCCCTTTCGCGCGTACTGCGGCGGGTCGGGTCGATCCGCGCTGCGTGCAATGCCTGCACCCCTGCGAAGGCGACTACTTCCCCTCGCGGCGCAGCGACTTCATGATCGCTGCGATCAACTCGGGCGGCGGGGCCGGCGTTGGGGGGGCCTGTCCCGCCGCGGCGGCGAGTGCGATCGTCTTGCGGTAGTTCTCAAGGTACGTCACGCAGTTCGGGCAGTGTCCCAGATGAGCCTCGAACTCGCCGCGCTGGGCCGGCGGCAGGGCGTCCTCGAGATAGTCGAGGATGAAATCGACGCACTGCTGACACGTGACCGGGTCGCCAGCGTGCGAGCAGTGTCGCGGCGGCTGCGGGCCGCTCATCGGCGTTCCTCCGCCATGTACGGGGTCATCAGCTTCAGCAGCGCTTGCCGCCCGCGATGCAGGCGCTGGCGCACCAGTGCGTCGCTGACGCCCAGCGCCTCGGCGATGGCCCGCGACTCCAATCCTTCGATGTCCTTCAGCACGATCACGGCCCGAAACTCCTCCGGAAGCCGGTCGAGCGCGGCGTACAGCGCCGCCTGCGTCTCTGATTCAACCAGGGCGTCGCCTGTGACATCGCGCCATGTCGGTGGCGGCTCGCTGTGCAGGCCGCCGGCGAACTGCGGCAGCAGCGGCTCGATCGACGACTCGCGGCGGGCTGTGGTGCGGCGGGCGCGCATCAGCGCGGCGTTCACGGCGATGCGATGCAGCCAGGTTCCCAGCGCCGCGCGGCCGTCGAAAGCGTGAATGCTCTTGAACGCAGAGACGAACGTCTCCTGCAACGCGTCCTCGGCGTCGGCGTCGTTGCGGAGGATGCGGCGCGTCACCGCCAGCAGCCGCCCGGCGTAGTCGCGCACCAACTCGGCGAACGCCGCCTCGTCGCCCGCCCTTAGCCGGCGGATGAGATCGCCGTCAGCCGACGGCGGTCCGGTCGCAGCACTGACCGGAGAGGTGTCGGGCGCGGCGTGGGGGCGATCGGGCATCGACAGCTTCCGGAGGGTCATGCGGGAGCCGCAGCGCGGCGCCGCGACGCGGATGCGAATTGTAAACGATGCCGTCCGCGGGCGTCCGCACCGAAAATCGCCTGTACAGGTTCCGCGCGACCAACTACCCTACCCGCTTCTGAGCAACGCATGCACGCCTCCACCTTCGCAGTCGAGACGCCATGGCGATTGAGCCTTTTGAGACCGCGGAAAAGAGCGAGTTTCCGTTCTGCCGGCAGCTCTCTGTCTTCCTCGAGAACCGCCTGGGGCAGCTATTGCGTCTGACAAGGCTGTTCGACGGCGACGAGGTGCTGATCCGCTCCGTGGCGGTCGAGGGCTCGGTCGACTGCGCGATCGTTCGCATGCTTGTGAACGAGCCGGATCGCGCTCGCGAGACCATCGCCGACGCCGGCTTCGCGGTGACCGAGAGCGACGTTCTCGTCGTCGAACTGCCCAGCGGCAAGCGCGGGCTGATGAGCGTGTGCGCTGCGCTGATCTCGGGTGAAGTGAACATCAACTACATCTATCCGCTCATCGCCACCGACAAGGGGCCGGCGCTGATCGCCATCGCCGTCGATAACCTCCCGCAGGCGGCCCGCACACTTCGGCAGAAGAAGTTCACGATCGTCGACCAGAGCGAGTTGTGAGCGCCCCGCCGCGTCGCCCCGCGATTCCGCCTGAGTGCGTCGCCATCTCCCATTCCGACGGCTACGCCGCCGCCGCTTACTACTGGCCCGCCCGCGAGGAGTCTCAGCCGACCGCGATCCTGTACTTCCACGGGATTCAATCTCACGGCGGCTGGTACGAGTGGTCCGCGGCGCATCTCGCGCAACACTCGGCGACTGCTGTCCTTATGCCGGATCGCCGCGGAAGCGGGCGGAACGCGATCGCACGCGGCGACACGCCCGGCATGCCGCGCTGGTTTGATGATGTTGACGAGCACGTCGCGTGGCTTCGCGCGCGAACGGGTGCGCGAAAAGTCGCATGCGTCGGTGTGAGCTGGGGTGGGAAACTCGCGCTCGCCGCCGCACTGCGACAGCCGCAAGTCGTCGATCACGTATTGCTGATCGCACCGGGCCTGTTTCCGCAAGTCGATGTCGGCATTTGGGAGCGTGTGCGCATCGGCGGATCACTGCTGGTCGGCGGCAGTCGCCGGCACGCGATACCGCTGGATGACCCGGCGCTCTTCACAGCCAACCCCGCGGGCCAGGCCTTCATCGCTGCTGACAATCTGAAGCTGACCGAAGTTACGGCACGGTTCTTGTATGAGTCCTCGCGACTGGATCGCTTGTTGGTGCGGACGCCGCCGGGCGGTCTGGCGGCGAAGGTCACGCTCGTGCTGGCTGGGGCCGATCGGATCATTCGCAACGCGGCGACCGAGCGTTGGGCGCGGCGCGTGACGGCCGAGGCCGCTTCGGTCCAAACGATTCCGGGCGCGGCGCACACGCTTGAGTTTGAGGCCTGCGGCGATGCGTTCGCCGCCGTGCTATCCGCGTGGTCGGAAAGCGTGACTGCGAGCGCTTGAGCGCGCCATGTGGGCGAGCCGCTACATATGCGGCTCGGGGCGCGGAAAGTACGCGGCCGGTTCGCAACCAGTTGTTGCGTCTCAGGTAGTATTCGATATACTTCCCCGTAGTTTGAGCGGGGTTTGTGCTGGGACGGCCTGCAGATGTGCTCAAGGCCCGTGGCCCGCCTTGACGATTGCTCCTGAAGATAGCGCCGATGGTGGAGTGATCGGACCAACCGGCCTCGGAGACTTCCCGCGTGAGAACCACCCGCCGCAGTTTTGTATACGTTGCTGCCGGTCTGGCCGCGCTGCTGCTCGCCGCGTTGTTCATACCCGCGGCGCCCACCACGGCCGCGGCGCTCGACACTCCGGCGGTGCCCGTGGCGTTTGTGACGCGCGACACGGCCCCTGCGGCCCCCAGCGATCTGATTCAACTGGCGCAGCGCGACCCCGCAGCCGTCACGCGCCTGGGCATGGAGCGCTATCGCGCCAGCGTGCGCGAGTATTCGTGCGTGTTCCTGAAACAGGAACGGCTCGATGGCGGCTTGACCCCCGTGCAGGAGATCGAGGTTCGCTTCCGCCGCGAGCCGCACTCGGTCTTCATGATCTGGAAGCGCAACGCCGACGGCGCCAAGCGGGCGCTATACGTCGATCATCCCGAGTACGTCGACGGCAGCGGCCGCAAGGCGGCGAAGGTCGAGCCGGCCGGCGCCGTGGCGCGGCTCTTCGTCAGCGAAATCATGATGGCGATTGATGGCTCCGAAGCACGCGCTGCGAGCCGCCGCTCGATCGCGGAGTTCGGTTTCGCGGCCACGGTCGGCCTCCTCGATCAGATCAACACGCAGGCCGCGCAGGCCGGCGTGCTGGACTACAAGTTCTCCGGCGCCGGCGAGGTGGACGGCCGTCCGACGCTGGTCTTCACGCGCCGGCTTCCGGCGGCGAAGTCGCAGAATCCGTGGCCGGATGCGTTGCTGGTCATGCACGTCGATCAGGAGTGGCTGCTCCCCACCGCGCTCTACTCTTACGCCGACGCGGAAGGCAAAGAGCTGCTCGGCAGCTATGTGACCACTCGCGTGCGGTTCAATCCCGGTTTCGACGAGTCGGCGTTCCGCTTCTGAGCGCTCGCCGCGTTGGCCCACCGTCGCGTTCCTCGATATTCGCTCTGGTCGCGCCGTGCGGCCGCCGCGGCGCGCCGCGCCGTCCGCGGTTGACCGCCGCCGCCGTCCCACCCACAATGCCTGCCCGCTGATCCCGGGTCGTCCGCCGCAGCGCGCGGAACCCGTCGGCGTCGAGCGCCGCATCGGCGTCTCGACCGGAGCCTGGCATGCCCTATCTCCAATTGCTGCGGCCGCAGCAGTGGGTGAAGAACGTCTTTGTGTTCGCGGGTCTGGTCTTTGGCCAACGCCTGGGCGATCCCGGCAGCGTGATTCTGGCCCTGCTGGGCTTCGGCTGCCTGTGCCTGATCAGCAGCAGCGTCTACGTCGTCAACGACATTCATGATCGCGAAGAAGATCGCCTGCACCCGCGAAAACGACTGCGCCCGATCGCCGCGGGCACGGTCAGCGTGAGTGCGGCGGCGCTGCTGGCGGCGCTGCTGGTTGTGGCGGGGCTGGGCGGGTCATGGTTCCTCAGCCGCGGGTTCTTCCTGGTCGTGGTCGTCTATCTGGCGATGCAGGGCGCCTACACCTTTCTGCTCAAGCACGTCGTGCTGCTTGACGTCATTCTGATCGGCGTGGGCTTCGTGCTCCGCGCGATCGCCGGGGTTGTGCTCGAGGGCGTGACGCTCTCGCCCTGGCTGGTGCTCTGCACCTTCACGTTGTGCCTGTTCATGGGTTTCAGCAAGCGGCGCTGCGAGTTGAACGCCCTGGCCGGGAACGGCGGCGCGCAGGCCACCGCGCATCGCCGCACGCTGGCGCTTTACACGCCCGAGCTGCTGAACCACATGACGACCATGGCGGCGGCGATCGCCGTGATCAGCTTCATGCTCTACTCCACGGACGCCCGCACCAAGGCCGAGTTCGGCAGCGACTACCTGCTCTACACGCTGCCGCTGGTCGTATACGCGATTTTCCGCTTCGCCCTGCTCGTCGAGCACGGCAAGGTCGATGGCCCCACGGAGGTGCTGCTGCGCGATCGACCGTTCCAGATCGCGCTGCTGCTCTGGGCCGCGGCGGCGATCACGATTGTCTATCGCGGCGCGGCGATCAAGGACTGGCTGGCGACGCTACGCGCGCCGATCTGAGCCCGCGGTCGGAAAGCCGCGCCTTCGTGCGTAGTCTGCCACGCTTTCGGAGCAGTGCGAGTGACCGGTGCGCATCGGGTCGTGGTCGTCGGCGGCGGGTTCGGCGGGCTGTACGCGGCACAGTCGCTGAAACGCGCGGCGGTCGACATCACCCTGGTTGATCGCCGCAACTTCCACCTGTTCCAACCGCTGCTGTACCAGGTGGCGACCGGCGGCCTTTCGCCGGCCAACATCGCCGCGCCGCTGCGCAGCATCCTGAAGCGGCAGCGCAATGCGCGCGTGCTGCTCGCCGAAGCGACCGGGCTGGATGCGGCGCGCCGCGTCGTGAGTCTCGCCGATGGCGAGGTTCCGTACGATTCGCTCATTGTCGCCGCCGGTATGGCCAACCAGTACTTCGGTCATGACCAGTGGGCCCCGCTCGCGCCGGGTCTGAAGACGATCGAAGACGCCACCGAAATCCGCCGGCGAATCCTGACCGCCTTCGAGCAAGCCGAGCGTCGCGGCGCCGCCCCCGACGTCGCCGAGTGGCTGACGTTCGTTGTCATCGGCGGCGGCCCGACCGGTGTCGAACTGGCCGGGGCGCTGGCGGAAATCGCACGCGACACCTTGCGCCGCGAGTTCCGCACGATCAACCCGGCCGCCGCGAAGATCGTGCTGGTCGACGCCGCGGATCGCATTTTGCAGAGCTATCCGCCGGAGCTGTCAGAAAAGGCGGCCGAATCGCTTCGCCGGCTCGGGGTGACGGTGTATTGCGGGGTTCGGGTCACGCAAATCGCGGCGGACGCGGTCGAGTTGCAGCGGGGCGGCGGCTCGGAGCGTGTTGCGGCGCGAACCGTGCTCTGGGCGGCCGGTGTGCAGGCTTCCCCGCTCGGCCGGATCGTGGCGAGCGCGACCGGCACCCAGACGGATCGCCTGGGCCGCGTGATCGTCGCGCCGGACCTGTCGATCGCCGGTCATCCAGACGTGTTCGTGATCGGCGATCTGGCCAATTTCCCGCACCAGGGTGGGCAGCCGCTGCCGGGCGTGGCGCAGGTGGCCATGCAGCAGGGTCGCTACGTCGCGCGACTGATCGAAGCGCGGCTGCGCGGCCGCACGCTGCCGCCGTTTCGCTACAAAGACCTGGGAAACATGGCGACGATCGGTCGGGCCGCCGCGGTCGCGCAGATCGGGAGTATGCAGTTCTCCGGCTATCTCGCCTGGCTGCTCTGGTTGTTCGTTCACCTGATTCACATCGTCGAGTTTCAGAACCGCGTGCTGGTGCTGTTGCAGTGGGCGTGGAACTACATCACGTTCAATCGCGCTGCGCGGCTGATCACCGGCGACGCTGAGCGAGCTTCCACGGCAGGTAGCAGCACCACATGAGCACGACGCCGAGCGCGGCCAGCGTCGCCAACGAGAACGGCCACGGACCGAAGTAGTCGTAGATCGACCCGCGCGGCGGCGGCCCGCAAAGATACATGTAGTTCGCCCCCAGCAGCCAGTTGGCGAGCCCGATCGGTGCGGCCAGCAGGTAGGTGACGGCCAGCACGCGCCACGGCGATCCCGGGCTCGGCCGCCAACCCAGCCCCGCAGTCATCACGATGCCGACGATGATGATCGCGCCGTGACTCGCGAAAAACTCGAAATACAGTGGATGCGGGAAGCCCTCAGCCAGGGACGGCGTAATCAACGCTTGCAGCGTGCCCGCCAGACCCCAGTAGTACGTCAGTTCGAACACGAACTGCGGGAAACTGCGCACCCGGCCCGGCGCAGAGGCAGCGAGACTGGCGGGGTGTGGCGGAGGCGGGTGGGGGTTTGAACCCGCCAGCGCAGTCGCGGCGATCGCGGCGAATTGCGCCAGATCGCAGAGGTGCAGGGGGAGCGACTCGCGCGGCTCCCAAATTCCGGTAGCCAGCTCGTAGACGAATTCGAGCACCGTGACGGCGATCATGAACGCGCACAATCCACGGCACAGATTTTGCAGGGTAGCCAGCGCGTTTCGGGCACGAGCCGCGCGGGCGCACACTGTGAGGCCAATCGCGGCTGCGGCGAGGCACAGGACTGCACCGCCGTGCTGCCACCCAAACGGAGTGAAAGACGGTGCGTTCGGGGCCATGGCTGAAATCAGCGTCGCCATGCATGACATACTGGCTTCAGCGTCGCCTTTTCTCAATCACGGCAGATTGTGCCCGCGGAGCACGTACACCGAGTGAGCACCGATTCAGAGAGAGCCACTGATCGCCGATAGGTCAAAAGGCGCTTGACGGACCGCGGAACTGTTTTATTATTCAAACAAGATGACCTCAGACCCTAACATCGCTCGCCGCACTGACCCGCACGCGGGACTGGCCGCGCGCGGGTTGGCGCTTGCAATGCGGGCGCTGTGGGCGGCGATGTTGCTCGGGCACGTCCCGGCGTTCGCCGCGGCGCTCGCCGGGCTGTTCTCCGGCGATGTGGCGTCGGCCGGGCCGCGCGTCCTGCTGGTCGGCCTGTCGCTGGCGTTCTTCGCGCTGAAGCTCGTGGATGTCGCCTGGCTGCGAATCGCGCCGAGCGCCCGCGCGCTGGGCGTCTTTGGCGTTTGCGTCCTGCTGTTGCACGCGGATGTGCTCCGCCGGGCGCACCTCGTTCCGGTCGAAGAGCCGGCCGGGGCGGTTGTTCTGGTGATGACCGCGGGTGTGCTGGCGGCGATTGCCGCCGGTGCACTCGGTCTGCGTGCCGTTCCGGGGCGTACTCAGGCGCGGCGGGCGCGGTACACCGCCCGGGCGGCGTTTGCGGTCCTGGCTCGCATCATGCGGGCGTTTTTCCTGCCTCCACCGGATGTGCTGCGGCTGCGCGCCGCGGCGCTACTCCGCTCTGATTCCCATCCTGCATCGCGCTGATTCTCCGTAGCGGGCGCATGGCGTCACCCGTAGCGGCGACCGCCGCGCGGCTGGGCGTGCGCAGCGTTTCGTTCCCAATCAGAATCATGTTTCGCGCGTCGTGCCGCGCTGCCCGGCAGCGCGGGCGACAGAATCGGCAATGCAACCTGCGGCGGCTCTGCCGCAATGAAGGGAAAGAGATGAACGCGATGATCTTCCGCCGGCTGGCGGGTTTTGCGGCGAGTCTTGTTTTCGTGGGCGTCAGCGCGGCGACGGCGGCGGTGGTGCCGTTCACCGAGGAGTTCGCGGCCGACTCCGCCGGGTGGCGCGACAATCCGGGGACAACCCCCCTGAGTTGGTCGCCCGTGGGCGGGCCCGACGGCGGCTCGCACGCCGCGACGACGTTCAACTTCGTGAATCAGGCCGCCGGGGGCACGCCGATCCTTTTCCGGGCGCAGGACGAATTCGGCAGCAGCGGCAACGCGTTCGTCGGCAACTGGCTGACGGACGGCGTGACCGAGTTCAGCGCGTTCGTGCGGCACGAGGCCGGCTTGCCGCTGACGTTTTTCGCGCGATTCAGCAACCCCTCGAATTTCCCCGGCGCAGTCGGGCTGAACTTCGCGCCGGTTCCCAGCGGCGTCTGGACGCGAATCGCGATCGGCATCGCGCCCGGCAATCCGCAGTTCATCAACTTCGAAACCTCGGACTTCAACACGATCTTCAGCAGCATCGGGCACGTGCAGATCGGCGTGTCGGTGCCGGCGGCGCTGGCCGGCGTGAACGCGCCCTTCGCGTTCAGCCTCGACAAACCGACGATCGTACCCGAGCCGGCCGCGGTGTTGCTGCTGGGCATCGGCGCCGCAGCCCTGCTCCGCGGTCGGCGGAGCTAACGGCAAGGAGGCCCGAAGGTGAGTACTTCAACAACGCAACTGTCGCAGCGTGCGGCGGTGTTCGCCGCAGTTCTCGGCGGCCTGACCGCGCGTGCGGTGGCGCAGACGTTCACGTTCAGCCCGCCGAGCGACGACCGCTGGCACTATCCGTTCAACTTCTCGCCGGGGGTGCGGGCGACGGCGTCGTGCTTCGGGACCAACGGTCTGAACGGCTTCAACGATCGCGATGGCGTCGCGCTGCTCGGCTGGGACACCACCGGCCAGGTCGCGCCCGGGCAGGGCGCGGCCACCTACAACATCGCCGCGGTGCGGGTGGTTGTCACGAACGAGCCGAACGCGGTATGGCCGATCGACCTGACAACCGATGAGTGGTTCACGTTCGACGCGAACGGCGACATGCAGAACAATGCGGATGGCATCCCGCGCGGCGCGCCCGGCGACACCGACGGCGAGAGCACCGACACCGACCCCGGACGCCCGATCGAGCTGTTCGGCGCCGGCTTCGGTCCGAATCTGACGGAAACCGGCTGGACTGAGTTCAGCCTGTACTTCGGCTCGCAGGCCGGGCCGAACCTGCCGCGCGATCCGTTTCCGTTCGTCTTTCAGGACGGGACCGGAACGCAGCTGCACGTCGAGGACACGATCAAGGGGCTGCACAACGCCGCCGTCGGCGTGACTCAGTTCACGCCGACGCCGTGGGCGATCGGCGCGCCGCAGGGCTACACGCCGGGGGCGCAGGCGACGCCGTTCGAGATCCGGTTCGAAGTCGATCTGAGCCAGTCCGCCGGCCGGGTGCGCGAGTATTTTCAGGCGCAGCTCGACCGCGGGCGGGTAATCGTCGCGATTACGTCGCTGCGCGAGTCGGTCATGTTCCAGGGTTCGACCAACTTTCCGAGCCTGTACATGAAAGAGGGCGTCGCCGGCGGGCCGCCCGGTGCGGCCGCGGCCCGGCTGGAGCTCGTATTGGCCCCCAGCGTGCTTCGGGGCGACACGAACTGCGACGGCAACATCGACTTCTTCGACATCGACCCGTTCGTGCTGGCGCTATTCGACGCGGCGGCCTATGCGGTCGCGTTTCCGAACTGCACGCTCGCGTCAGCCGATGTGAACAACGACGGCTCGGTGGATTTCTTCGACATCGACCCGTTTGTCGACGTTCTGTTCCCGTAGAGCCGTATGCCGCCGGTGCGTACCGGCGGGTTCGCCAGGAGTGACCGACGATGACTACGCGAATCAGACCGCAGCGCGGCTTCACGCTGATCGAACTGCTCGTGGTGGTGGCGATCGTCTCGCTGCTGTTGGGGATGATCGCCCCGGCGCTGCACGACGCCCGGCGGCGCTGCAAGCTGGTGATGTGCGGCAACAATCTGCGCAGCATCTGGACCGGCGTGCAGACCTATGTGCTCGAAAGCGCGGACCGCGTTCCGTTCATGGAAGACGTGAACCTGACGAATCCGAACGCCGATCCGTTCGACGAGAATTCCCGCACGACCGCCGGCGTCGTAATGCTGAAGTACGTTCAGCCGGGAAGCTGGCGCTGCCCGGACGCGGTCGCGGGCTTTCCTCTGAATGCGGGGCGCGGCGCGTTCCGCATGACGTATGTGTTCAGCACGGCCGGACCGGTCGGCGCGGGCATCCCCTACGACTCGCACCCGCAGGCCCGCAGCGGCGGTCCGCTCGACCCGGCGATGAGCAACTACGTGCATTTCGACGGCCGCCCGGCGCGACTGATGGATGGTCGGCGCTACGTAGCGCCGCCCAACGGGTTGAATGAGAATCGCAAGGGCCGCTGGAGCGTGCGTTTCCCCGTGATTGCCGACGCGATCGAGTTCGATCGCGGCTCGCAGTCGCAGCCGATCTACCCGCATCGCGGCGTGCTGAAGCGGCGCTTCGATCTGGAGAACGCGCTGGACCAGTTCGAGCAGAACACCAACACGCGCGCGGTCACGGGCGCGAAGAGCGGTCGTAACGAGCTGCACCTCGACGGCGAAGCAGCCGACGTAATGCTCACGCGTAACTACCTGCCGCATGCGCCGGGTTACTGATGCGGCCGCGCCGCGGCGCCGCTGCGACCTACGGGCCGCTGGGGCGCCGCGCGCGGACCGCGTCGCGCTCGTCGATCAGCGCTTTCATCACCCCGTGCAGCGGCTCCGCGCGGCCCGCCATGCCGAACGCGTCGTGCAGACGCAGATACAACGGATAGAGCCGCTCGTAGATCGCCACGTTCTCGGCGATCGGCCGCCAGGCGTGCGCGGCGACGCCGGTCATCGCGGCCTGCGCCGCCGGGATCGTGGCATACGCGCCGCCCGCGACCGCGCCGCAGATGGCCGCGCCGAGCGCGCACGTATTCGGCGCGCGAGGTACGCACATCGGCCGGTCGAGCACGTCGGCGTAGACTTGCATAAGCAGCGGATTCTTCTCGGCGATCCCGCCGCACGCGACGACCTGCCGCACCTCGACGCCGTACTCCGCGAGCCGCTCGATGATGCGCCGCGCCCCAAGCGCCGTGGCCTCGATCAGGGCGCGATAGATCTCCGGCGGCGTGGTGGCCAGGGTCAATCCGACGATCAAACCGGTGAGCCGCGGATCGACGAGGATCGTGCGGTTGCCGTTGTGCCAATCCAGCGCCAGCAGTCCGCTCTCGCCGGGCAGCAGGTCGCCCGCGGCATGGGTGAGCGCCTCGTGAGTGGCAACGCCGCCGCCCAGCGCCGCCGGGCCGATGCGGCTGACGAACCAGTTGAAGATGTCGCCGACGGCGGCTTGCCCGGCTTCGATGCCGTACATGCCGGGGATGATCGAGTCGGGCACGATGCCGCACACGCCGGGGATATCCACCAGCGGCTGATCCGCGCCGACGACGGCGCAATCGCAGGTGCTGGTGCCGATGATCTTGACCAGTACGTCCGGCGCGCAGCCCGCACCGATCGCACCGGCATGCGCGTCGATCACGCCGACGGCGACCGGGATTCCGGCGGGCAGCCCGAGGCGCTCCGCCGCGGTTTCGCATAACAACCCGGCTCGCTGGTCGGCGGCGACGGCCGGCGCGCGATATCGCGCCCGCACCAGCGCCAGTCCGGGGTGCACCGCGGAGAGGAACGCCTCGGAGGGCAAACCGCCCCAGTCCGGGTGATACATCGCCTTGTGCCCGGCGGCGCAGGCGTTTCGCGGCGCGTCTTCAGGGCGCGAAACACCGGTGAGCTGCGCCGGGATGTAGTCCGACTGCTCCAGCCAGGCGTAGGCGGCCGCGGCGACGCGCGGGTTGCTTCGCAGGCAGCGCAAGATCTTCGACCAGTACCATTCCGAGGAGTACGCGCCGCCGCACTTGCTCAGATAGGGCTCGCCGCGGTCGCGCGCAAGCTGCGAAATCTCGGCGGCCTCGGCGTGCGCCGTGTGGTCCTTCCAGAGCCAGGCCTGCGCGTCGAGCACGTCGCGAAACTCGGCATTCAGCCCCAGCGGCGTATTGCGGGCGTCGACCGGGATCGGCGTGGAGCCGGTCGCGTCGGTGCCGATGCCGACGATGCGCTCGGCGGAGAAGCCGGGCTGCGCTTGCGCTTGCTGCAGGGCGGACTTCACGGCCGCGGCCATCGCCGACAGGTAATCCGCCGGATTCTGTCGCGCGACGTGCGGATCGGTCGAGGCGCCGAGCACGCCGTCAACTCCGCTCGGATACTCCGCAACGGCGCTCGCGACCGGTTCTCCGTCGGCAACGTTGGCTATCAGTGCACGCACGCTGGCGGTGCCGAAGTCCAGGCCGAGTGCGAATGCCGATGGGGCTGCCATGAACGACCTCTCGCGTGCGAACCGTTAAATGGGGATGATCGCGCCGCCGCAGCGCGGCAGATCGACGTAGCGGTCGCCGCCGCCGATGCGCAGATGCGCCGTCTGCGCAGCCCCGGGGTTGAGCACGATCAACTTGTCGCCGCGCCGCGCGGCGTGCACGCCGGGGCTGAGCGGCAGCACCGGGATTTCGAGCCCGAAATACTCGTGGACCGCGCGAACCGCCGCGGGGCTCGGCGGGCAACCGAGCACGAGCAGCGTTCCCGCGCCGCGGCGATCGACGTAGCCGCATTGGTACGTGCGCCCGACGGCCAACTCCATCAGTCGGCGTTGATCTTCATCCACCCGCCACGGCAACTGCCGCGCCACGACCGCCGCGCCCGGCGGCGCGCGATACGCAAAAACCGCACCATTCGACACGAACTGAACCGTCGGCCGTCCTGCGCCTGCGGGCAGCGTGATCTCCAGGTTTTCCGCACCCGCGTGGCTCGTGCCGTCCGGGGCGGCGCAGCCCGCGAGCAGTCGCTGAAACAGCACCAGCCGGCCGCCGCGCTCGACGTACTCCCACAGCCGGTTCGGCTGTTCGACTTCGCCGGCCAGCAGCAGCAGCGGCGGATGGCGCCCCGCGCCATTCGCGCCGGCGAACTCGTGATCGACGTCGACGAAGTCGTACTCGACGCCCATGTCGTGCAGCACGGCGAAGAGCGGGTCATCGGCCTCGCGCCGGGCGATCTGCGCCCGCTGGTGATAGCGCCATGACCACGTTACGGCGAAAGACGTCTGCGGAGGCGGAGCGTCGGCGAGCGACTCGAAGTCGCGCACGGCCTGGGCGAAAACCTCGCCGAGTTCCGGTCGAATCACGCCGCGCTCGTTGATCGGCGCGCCGCTCCAGTTGTCGCGATTGACGAGCATGTACCAGTTCCAGCCGCGCACGCCGCCGGCCAGAGCCGTCAGCGCGGTCAGGCGATAATGCTCAGGCGAGTACGCAGGGTCCGCGCCGTGCCACACACCGGCGCCGAACTCCGCGATGTAGGGATAGCGCGAAACGGCCCGCAACAGCCGCAGCCGCTCGCGGAAGTAGCGAAAATCGCTGCGGCACTCGTTGCTCGGGTAGGGATCGATGCCGAACAGGTCCGCCGCCTCCTGAAAATCGTGCCAGTTCTGGGCATCGACGCCGGGCCAGGTGTTGAGCAGTATCGGCACGTTACAGCCGCGGGCGCGATACTCCGCGACCACCCAGCGGGCGTAATCGGTCGCCAGGTCGTAGCGATACTGGCAGGAGTCATCCACCTGTCGGCACCGCGCGGCGCCGCGGGCGGGATCGGAGTCGTCAACGCTGGCTGCGGCGAGCTGTGTTGCCAGAAACGGGATGGGCTCGTCGAAGCTCGCATAGCGGGCGCCCCACGCCGCGTTCAGCCGGCCGATCGTCTCGTATCGAGCACGCAGCCACGCGGAAAAGCCCTGATCCTCGCCATAGAAATGCGGCATGGGGTCGATTTCGTTGTCGGCCTGCAGACACACGATCAGGCGGCCCAGGTGCGGCCGCAGTTCGTCCATGACCGCGGCGATCCAGTGCGCGGCTTTGCGGCGAAACTCCGGATGCCCCTTGTGAAACGGCACGGCGTGATCGGGTACGCCGAGATTGCGCCACTCCGCGTAGAAAAAGGGTCCGGGCCGGGCCACGACCTGCATCCCGCGCCGCTCGACCTCGCCCAGGAACGCGCGGAGCGACTCGAAGTCGTAGCACCCCTCGCCCCGCTCGTGCAGCTCCCACATCACATACATGCCGATGACCCGCGCGCCGAGCTGCTTGGCGGCGTCGAGGCACGCGCCCCAGTAGCGCGGCTGCAGGCGGCCGTAGTGAATCTCGCCGCCGATCAACGGAACCTGGAACATGTACGGCTCCGAACTCAGAATGCGGTCGGGCGGTTGCGGCGTGTGCTGGCAGCGCAACTCTAGCCGGGGCGGCGCAGGCCGACAACGCGGGCGAACGTCGCGGCTGCGCCGGGCGGGCCTTACAATCCGATCACATATCCGGCCAGCCCACCGGGCCAGCCGAGTGCGGACGAACACGGAGGTCGCGCGTGGGTGTGGCTCGCAAGAAAGTACATCGGATCGGCGTTCTAACCGGCGGCGGCGATTGTCCGGGCCTGAACGCCGTGATCCGGGTGGTGACCAAGGCGGCGATTCACAAGCTCGGCATCGAAGTCCTGGGGATCGAGGACGGCTTCCTCGGGCTGATCCGCAACCGCATGCACCCGCTCTCCAGCGACGATGTCTCTAACATTCTGACGGTCGGCGGCACGATCCTCGGCACCAGCAACAAAGCCGACCCCTCGCGATTTGCGGTCGGGAAGGGGGCCGACGGAAAGCCGATCTTCGAGGACGTGACCGACCGGGTGATCGAGCACATTCATGAACGCGGGATCGACCTGCTGGTCTGCATCGGCGGCGACGGAACGATGTCGGGCTGCGTGAACCTGATCAAGCGCGGCATTCCGTGCGTGGGTGTGCCCAAGACCATCGACAACGACCTGATGCACTCGGACATCACGTTCGGGTTCACGACCGCCGTGCAGACTGCGACCGATGCGATCGATCGCATTCACTCGACCGCGTCGAGCCATCATCGCGTGATGCTGATCGAGTTGATGGGCCGCAACGCCGGCTGGCTGACGATGCACGCCGGGCTGGCGGGCGGGGCCGACGTGATCCTGATTCCGGAAATCGCCTACGACATCGAGAAGGTCTGCGAAACGTGTCTGGCACGGTCGCGGCGCGGCAAGCGCTTCACCCTGATCGCCGTCTCCGAAGGGGCCCGGCCCAAGGGCGGGCAACAGGTGGTGGAAAAGGTGATCGCGGACAGCCCGGACCCGATTCGGCTGGGCGGCATCGGCCCGGTGCTGGCGCGCGAGATCGAATCGCGCACGGGTCTGGAGACGCGGGCGACGATCCTCGGGCACGTGCAGCGGGGAGGAACGCCGGTGGCCTATGACCGGGTGCTGGCGACGCTGTTCGGTCACAAGGCCATCGCGATGGTCGCGACGTATGACTGGAACCAGATTGCGGTCATGCAGCGCGGCGAGCCGAACATGGTGCCGATCGAATCGGTGGCCCATCAGCAGCGCGTCATCCAGATCGATGACCCGCTGTTGGGCATGGCGCGGGCCCTGGGCGTTTCGCTCGGAGATTAGCGGCGGTATCGGAAGGCGGCGCGGATGGCGGTCGGCATCGTGCTCGGCGTGGGTCGCCGCCTGTTGGCGTTATGCGGGCTGGCGGTCGCGGCGCATCTGATCATCGAGAATCTCCCGGCCTACAACGTCGACTTCCGCCGGGCGGCGCTGGTCTGTCTGCTGGCGGGTTTGGGCGTGTTCCTGAACCTGTCCGGTGCGGTCCTGCCGCAGTTTCCGCTGCGCGCGGTTTTTCGCGGACTGGGTTGCGTCCTTTTGCTCTGCGTTGCGGGAGGCTTCGCAGCGGCGGCGGCGGCGCTGCGGGGCGAAGGTCCGGCGGGCGATGCCAAGCCCGATCCCGCGGACGTGGCGCAATTCTCAGCACTTGTTTCCCGTCTGGCCTGGTTGGCCCTTGCCTGCCTGTACGTCGCGGTCTCATTATTGCTCTTGCCGCCGAGCGCCCGCGCACCCGCGCAGGCCGCAGCGAACGCAGTGGGCCGCGACTGACCGCCTCCGCGGGGCTGGAACGGGGTTTGCTAGTAGATCAGTTGCGATTGTTTACCGCACAGCGCGGTTCGCCCCTCCGGCGGGGGCCTCCGGAGCGGTGTTCCGCTGCGGAGGGTCTGTCATGTTCGGTGCACATCACACCTCGGAAGTCCTGATCGTGGGGGCCGGACCGGTGGGGCTGCTGACCGCGCTGCTGCTCGCGGATCGCGAGGTCGATGTACGCATCATCGATGCCGCGTTCCGCACCGGGTCGCACAGCTACGCGCTCGGGCTGCACCCGCACTCCCTGAAACTGCTCGAGGAGGTCGGCGCGGCGCACGATGCGATCGAGCAGGGCTATCGCATCGACACGCTGGCTCTATATGACGAGCGCGAGCGGCGCGTCGAGCTGCGGATGCGCGAGCTGCCGTGCCAGTATCCCTATGTCCTCGCGCTGCGCCAGGACGTGGTCGAGAGCATCCTCGAGCAGCGCCTGAACCACGCCCGGCGGCACGTCGAGTGGAACCATCGCGTCTCCTCGCTGCAGGCCCGCGGCGATCGCTGGGGGCTGACGATCGAAACGCTCGGCAAGCAGACCGCCGGATATGCGGTGGCGACGCTGGAGGAGGTCGTCGAGCGGACGACGCGAACCGACGCGCGATTCGTGGTCGGGGCGGACGGTCACCGCTCGTTTATCCGGCGGGCGCTCGAGATTCCGTTCGAGCCGGTTGGCGCGACCGTGCAATTCGCCGTGTTCGAGTTTCAGACCGACGCCGAGATCGGCCCGGAGATGCGGCTCGTGCTGCGACCGGGCGACATGAATGCGGTCTGGCCGCTGCCCGGCCGGCGGGTGCGCTGGAGCTTCCAGGTCGGCCCGAACACCGACCTGGCGCACAGCCGCGAGAAGCAGCGCTTGGCCGTGCAGATCGCGGACGAGGCCTATCCGCACCTGGAAGAGTCGGACTTGCGCAACCTGCTGGCGGAGCGGGCGCCGTGGTTCCGCGGCACGGTCGGGCAGATCGACTGGTCGATGGTCGTGCAGTTTGACCGGCGGCTGGCGCGCGAGTTCGGCCGCGATCACATCTGGCTGCTGGGCGACGCGGCCCACATGACCTGGCCGGCGGGCATGCAGAGCATGAACCTGGGCATGCGCGAGGCCTACGAGCTGGTCTGGCGCATTACGCGCATCCTGCGGGATGGCGACGACGACGAGCTGCTGCGCGAGTTCGCTCGCGACCGGCGGGCCGAGTGGGCCGTGCTGCTCGGGCTGAGCGGGCCGCTGCGGGCGCGTCCGGACGCCGACCCCTGGATTGCGGCCAACGCGGAGCGCATTCTGCCCTGTCTCCCGGCGTCGGGCGTCGAGTTGCGGGTGCTGCTGCGCGAGCTGAAGCTGGACGCCGGGTTCAGCGAGAAATAGGTCGCACATCCCGGCGGCGCGCCGTCTGGCTGCGCGATGCGGCGCGGGGTATGGTACGGTCCGTTGCCACGCGGTCCCATTCGGAGCCGTACCCATGCCCGGAATTCTGTGCGAACACTGCACGGCGGCCTGCTGCCGCTACATCGCGCTGCCGATCGACACGCCGGAGGAGCGCGACGATTTCGACCCCATTCGCTGGTACCTGATTCACGAGGGGGTCTCGGTGTTCGTCGAGGACGGCGACTGGTACATCAGCTTCGCCACGTCCTGCCGGCACGTGCAACCGGATTACCGTTGCGGCATCTACGAAACACGGCCGCAGATTTGTCGCGATTACTCGACCGACAATTGCGACTATCACTCCGGCGACTACGGTTGGGAGCATCACTTCAGCGCGCCGGAGCACCTCGACGACTACGTGCGCGACGTCTGGACGCCGCAGCAGGCGCTGGGCAAGAAGCGGCCGCGCAGCGCGCGGGCGAAACGCGATGGGCAGAAGCGACTGAAGAAGGCCCGCATCCGCTCGATGCGCAGGGGCGAGCAGCGCTACGCCGCGGCGACGACCGACCTGCGCGGCGTGCCGCTGCCGGTCCTCGGCGGCGGCGGACGGAACGGAACCGGCGCCTCGCCTCCGCTTGCGGCGCACTCCTGGCACGAACCGTAGTCTGCTACTTCCCGATGCAGAAGCGCGAGAAGATGCCGGCGAGAACTTGCTCGTCGGTCGTCGCGGAGCCGATGCCGCGCAGCGCCTCGTGCGCCGCGCGCAGCTCCAGCGCGACCAGCTCCGGCGACGCCAGGTCGTCGCCGCGGGCGTGTGCGGCGGCGGCGACGCGCAGCAGGGCGCCGCGTGCCGCCGACACGCCGTCGCCGACCGGCGCCGCGCCGCGCTGACCGGAGAGTCGCGCGGCCAGGTAATCGCGGAGCGCGCGAACTTCGGGATCGCCGGCGACGCTCACCCGAAGGTCCGGCGGCGGGGCGGTTGCGGCGGCGTTCCGCTCGGGCAGATCGCACTTGCTATGCACGACCACCCGTCGCGACGCGGCGACGCGGGACAGCGCCGCGAGCTCATCGTCGCTCCACGGCCGGTCTGCGGCATGCACCCAGAGCACGACATCGGCCTGATCCGCGGCGGCTTCCGTCGCATCATGCGCGGCGAGGTCGAGTGCTTCGCGCCCCGCGCCCAGGCCGGCGCAATCCTGTAGCGTGGCCGTGACGCCGCCCAGTTGCACCTCGCCGGACAACACGTCGCGCGTCGTACCCACCACCGGCGAGACGATCGCGCGCGGCGCACCCAGCAGCGCATTGAACAGCGTGCTCTTTCCGGCGTTGGGCAAGCCCACCAGCGCGATGCGCGGCCGCGCCGCGTGCAGACCGCGCACCGCGTCGTCCTCGGAGAGCGCCCTCGCCGCGGTGAGCAATCGCTCCACGGCGGCCTGCACCTGCGCCGCGGTGATGAAGCGAACATCCTCTTCTTCGACAAAGTCGATGCCGGCTTCGATCCGGGTAAGCACTTCGAGCACGCCCTCCGCCAACTGCTCGACCGCCGCATCGCGGACGCCGTGTGCCATGCGGGCGGCCCGGCGTGCCGCCGCCGCGTCTTCGGCCTCAACCAGCGCGAGCACGCCGGAAACCTGCGCGCGGCTGAGCTTGCCGGCCAGAAACGCGCGGGCCGTGAACTCGCCCGGCAGCGCCCGCCGGCCGCCGGCGGCGATCAGGGCGTCGCACGCGGCCCGCAGCAGCGGCAGGCAGCCGGTGGTGTGCAGTTCGACCAGGTCCTGACCGGTGTAGCTGCGCGGGGCGCGAAACCAGAGTACGTCTGCGGGGAATGGCGGAACGCCCGACAGCGCGACCGCGCCCTGCGTGATGACGGCTGCGGCGGGGCGTGCAGGCGTTGGTTCGGCGGAGAGCGCTGCGGGGGGCGAGATGCCCAGCGCCGCCAGCAGCGCGCCAGCGTCCGGTCCGCTGATGCGAATGATCCCCAGGGTCGCCGGCTGCCACCCGGTCGCGAGGGCGACGATCGTGTCGGTGAGCGCAGGGACTTGCATGCGGCGGATCGGTCGCCGGTCTACGGCGAGGGTTGCGACCCGGGCCGTGACGCCGGGACCATCGCGCTCGGAGGTTGAAAATCCAGCCGCGAGACGCGCCACTCGCCCGCGGGGGTTCGCACGGTGCGAATCCGAATCCACGCGGGACCGTGCGGGCCGGTCGCCGGGGCCCGCAGCGTCGCCTCGGCGGCGCCTTCTGAGATCACCTCGATCCGGCTGGGCTCGACCGTCTTGGCATAATGCAGGATCACGGGCGCCCACATGGCGACGACCTGTTCAACGGCCTGCTCGATATCCCGGTCGCTCAGGCGACCGCCGCCCGCGGCGTCTCGAATCTCGGCCCGCAGCGTCTCGGTCGCGGCGATCTGCGAGAAGACGCGCTGATAGACGCGCTTGGCGCCCGCGCGATCTTTCCGGGCGCTGGCCGCGATGTCGGCCTGAAGCCCCGCCAGCAACGATCGCGCGCTGCTGAGCGGCGTCGACAGATCGATCGTGAATTCCTCGGCGCCTTCGCCCGGGCCCGGCGGCGACTGACCGCAGCCGCTCAGCGCGCCCACTGCCAACGCACACAACGCGGCGAGTGTGAAGCCGCGACAGCGCGACGCGCCACGGACATCGACGGGAAGCAGAGTGTGGATCATGCGCTCGGCTCGCTCAGCGCGCCCGGTTCCAGCCGGGCGAAGAGGATCTGGGGTTGCCCCAGCCGGTGGCCGACCGGCAGCGGCGGCGGCGGCGACCAGCGGACCGGCTCGTCGCCCAGGCCGAGTTGCGCCAGGACGCGCTGGGCCGCGCCCGGCATGAACGGCGACATCAGCACGGCCAGAAACCGCGACAGGTGTGCACACGTGGCGACGCACGCGGCGCAGTCGGGCAGGTTGTCCTTGCGCCGCTTCCAGGGCTCGCGCTGCCCGATGTACAGATCGCAACTGCGCGCGAAGTTGAAGAGCTCGTCCTGCGCCGCCTTGAAGCGGTGCGACTCGATCAGGCCGCCGATGGTGTGCAGGGCCTGCTCCGCCGCGGCTACCTGCTCGCGGTCGCGGGCCGTCGGCTCGGCCGCGGGGATCGCCCCATCGAAGCACTCGAAGATGAACTTCGGATAGCGGTTGACGAAATTGCCGAGATTCAGCAACTCGCTGTTGTTCTTGGCGAGAAACTCGCGCGGGTCGAAGGCCGTGCGCGCCGTCTCCGGCGCGATCGCCGTCAGGTAGTAGCGCAGCGCGTCCGGGTCGAAGCGCTTCAGAAATTCCTCGATCCACACCGGCGAGGCTTCCGGCGTGGTGGACTTGCTGATCTTGCGGTCTTCTCCGCTGACCGGGTCGCGGTAGTTCAGGTAGTTGTTCGCGACCACGGCGGCCGGCAGGCGATGATCGCCGTCGGCCATCAGCATCGCCGGCCAGATCAGCGTGTGAAAGACCGTGTTGTCTTCGCCGATGAAGTGCACGATCTGCGTATCCGCGTCGCGCCACCAGCGCTCGTAGCCGCGCCAGTCGCCTTCGCTCGCCTGGCAGAGCGCGGCGGTGAACGAGATGTAGCCGACGGGCGCGTCGAACCAGACGAAGAGCACCTTTCCGCGGGCGTCCGGGTCATCCAGGGGAACGGGAATGCCCCAGGCGATGTCGCGCGTCATGGCCCGCTCGGGCAGGCCCTGCTTGATCTGCCCCAGCGCGAAATTCAGCACGCTGGAGCGCCACTGCCCCTGCTTGCTCTCGAGCCACTCGCGCAGCGGCCGCTCGAAATCGCTGAGGCGCAGATACCAGTGCGTCGTCTCGCGCACCTCCGCCGGCGCCCCGGTGATCTCGCTGACGGGGTTGCGGAGCAGCAGCGGGTCGATCATCTGCCCGCAGACTTCGCACTGATCGCCGGTCGCGCGGTCCGCGCCGCAATGGTGGCAGCTCCCGCGCACATAGCGGTCCGGCAGAAAGCGGCCGGCCTGCGGGTCATACAGTTGCCGCGTGCTGCGCTTCGAGAAGTAGCCCTTGTCGTGAATGCGGCGGAAGAACTGCTGGCTCAGCCGCTCGTGGATCTCGACATACGCCGGCTGGTGCGTGCCGCCGTATACGTCGAAGCTGATCCGCAGCCCGTCGAAGTCGCGCTTTTGCCGCTGGTTGAAGTGCGTCGAGATTTCCTGGGGCGTCACGGTCGCGCCGCCCTGGCTGGCCTTCATCGCCGAAATCTCGATGGCCACGCCGTTGTCGTCGCTGCCGCAGATGAACCGCACCTCGTCGCCGCGGGCGCGCAAATAGCGGACAAAAATGTCCGCCGGCAGATACGCTCCGGCGATGTGCCCGACGTGCAGGCGGCCATTGGAGTAGGGCAGACCGGAAGTAACCAGATAGCGACGCGGCATGCGCTGCGGACTCCGTGAGTCGAAAGCGGCATGGTAGGGGGGTGGCCGGCGCGTGGCAACGCGGCCTCTCGCCGCGATCGGGCGGTCGGCGCTGTACCGGGTGTGCTTATGGGTTTGGGGGCGCTTCGGCCGGACGACTCGCGGCCGCGAGCGCGCTTTCGATCTGCGCGCGCCAATCCGCCGCGACGCGATCGTGTCCGCCGTTCGGGTCGGCGGCGTGCCCGGCATCGCACACTTCGATCAGGCCGGACAGGAGCTGATGCGTCCGGGCGTCCGCGGGACCATGCACCTTGATGCAAAGCTCCAGCGCCGCGGCGAACTGATCCTGGGCCGCGCCGAACCGTCCGAGCGCCGCCAGCGTGCGCCCATACTCGCTGCGATATCGCGCCAGCCTGAAATCCTGCGGCGCGTGCGTGCGCTGCGCCTGCGCTACCACGTGCGCGCCCAGCGCCTCCGCCTCTTCGGCCCGGCCCATGCGGCGACAGAGCCGTCCGAGATTATGCATCACGCCCAACGTGTTCGGGTGATCTTCGCCCAGCACGCACTGCGCCGCTTCCACGGCTTCGCGCAGCAGCGGCTCGGCCTCTTCCAGGCGATCCTGTTTCTCCAGGAGCTGCCCCAGATCGCTGAGCGAGGGAATCGTCTCCGGGTGCATGTCTCCCAGCAACTGCCGCCGACGATCCAGCGCCGTTCGATAGTACATTTCCGCTTCGAAGTGAAACCCCTGCTCGTCAAGCACGCTGCCGACGTTCTTGATCCATGCGATCGTGGCCGGGTGGTTCGGACCCACTGTGGCCTCGCTGCGCGACAGTGCGTCGCGGATCAGAACTTCCGCCCGGGACAGGTCGCCGCGGCTCCGCAGCAGCGCCGCGTACGTTCCGACCGCCTGAAGCGTTCGCGGATGATCGTCGCCGAGCATCCTGCGGCGGCCGTCCAGCGCCGCTTTCAGTAGCGGCTCGGCTTCGTCGAGACGGCCGTGTTCCCGGAGCAGGGCGCCCAGAATGTACCTGGCCTGAAGTGCGTCCGGATGCTCGTCTCCTTGCGTTCGCGCGCTGCGCTCCACGGCTTCGCGCAGAATCGGTTCCGCTTCGGCGAGCTTGCCCTGATTCAGCAGCGCGGCGCCCAGATTGGACATGGCGCTGATCGTCTCCGGGTGGTCGTCGCCCAGCGCGCGTCGACGTCCATCGAGCGTCAAGCGATGTTGCTGTGTCGCCTCCGCCTGTCGCCCCTGGCGCGAGTACAGGGTTCCCATCGAGTTCTGCGCGCTGAGCGTCCGAGGATCGTCGGGGCCCAGGCGCCGCACGCGGGTCTCGAGCACTTCGCGTTGCAGCACCTCGGCCTGCGACAATTCGTTGCGGCTGCTCAGCACGGCGGCCAGACTCGCGATCGAGCTCAATGTCTCATCGTGGTCGTCGCCCAGCAGCCGCCGGTAGCCTGCGACCGCGTCGCGCAGCAGCGGCTCGGCCTCCGCGAATTTCCCCATCGCGTGCAAGTGCACTCCCAGGTTGTTGATGGCGCTGAGCGTGTGCCGATCGCCGTCGCCCAGCGCCTCGCGCCAGATGCGCAGCGCCTCGCGTTGCGGCGCCAGGCCGCGTTCCAGCAGTCCGATCTCGCGAAGCGTGTACGCCGCCGTGTGCAGCAGTCGCGCCCGCACGGGCGGCTGATCGCCGAACTCGGCGTCGATCGCCGCGAGCGTGCGATCGAAGATGTTCTCCTCCAGCGTCCCCAGCGCCAGACTGGTGAAATTCACGCCGGCAAGCGCGCTCTCCAACTGATCCAGCGCCTGTTCGACTTCGGCTTCGCTGCGCTGCTCTCGCCGCAGGGCGGCGGCTCGCGCTGCCCTGATGTCGTTCCGCAGCCGTACGCCGACCTCGGCCACGTCCAGCTCGCGCAGTTGCGACTCCTGAAAACTCACAACCTCTTCCAGAGTGTTCGCCGATTCGGTCGCCTGCCGCTCCTTCTCCTGCGCTGTGGCTTTTGCGGCCTCTGCCGCCTCGGCCGATTGCCGCGCCCGGAACGCCTCGGTGTCGGCCCGGCCCTTTTCATGCAGCGCCCAGATCAACCCCGACGTCGTGCCGACCATCCCGGCCAGCAGCGCCGCCAGCGCGAGCCCCAAACCCGCCACCAGCCCGCGATTGCGCTGCGCGAACTTACGGAGCTGATAGATCGCGCTCGGCGGTCGGGCGCCGATCGGCTCGTTGCGCAGGTAGTGCCGGATGTCGTCCGCCAGCGCCGCCGCCGAGGCGTAGCGCCGCGCAACGTCCTTGTCCATCGCGGTCGCGACGATCGTCTCAAGGTCCGCGTCCAGACCCCGGCGCAGCGCCGCCGGCCGCGGCGGCGGCTCCTCGCGGATGCGACGAATCGCATCCGCCAGCCCCAGCCCGCGCAGATCGTGCGGCAACTGCCCGGTGATCAGCTCGAAGAGCATTACGCCCAGCGCATACACGTCGGCGCGCGTGTCCACGCCGCGCGGATCGCCGCTGACCTGCTCCGGACTCATGTACGGCAACGTCCCGATCAACTGCCCCGCGGCGGTGTGCTCGGAAGTCGCCTCGGTTTCGGTCCGCGCCGCCCGCGCGACGCCGAAGTCGAGCACCTTCGGTCGGCCCTGCTCGTCGACCAGGATGTTCCCGGGCTTCAGATCGCGGTGAATGACGCCGTTCTGGTGGGCGTGTTGCACCGCGTCGCAAACGCTCGCAAGCAGCGCCAGCCGCTGTCGCAGGTCGAGCCCCCGGCGGTCGGCGTAGGCCGTCAACGGCTCGCCGGGCACCAGCTCCATCGCGAAGAACGGCAGCGCTTGCCCGCCCGGCGGCCCATCAAGCTCGGCCACGCCGGCTTCGTACACTTGCGCGATGCCCGGGTGGCGCAGCGCGCCGAGAATCTCGGATTCATGCCGGAAGCGATACAGCGCCTCGCGCGTCGGAAATGCGGAACGCAGCACTTTGAGCGCTACGGCGCGCGAAGGATTGACCTGCCGCGCTTCGTAGACCACGCCCATGCCGCCGCGGCCGATTTCGCGAACCACCGCATAGGGTCCGATCGCCGGCGGCAGGGTGTCGTCCGTCAGGCGCGCAGCCGGAGCGATCGGGCGCGACAGAAATCCGGTCATGCCGCTGGAGTCCGCATCCAGAAGCCGCCGAACCATCGTGCGCAGCGCCTCGTCGCCGCGGCAACGGGCGGTCAGCGCCGCCGGCCGCGCGGCGACGGGAAGCGCGAGCAGCTCGTGGAACAGCCGATCGGCCGTCTGTAGCCGGTCCGCGTCAATCATGGCGTACCGCCGGATTGAGGTTGACGGTCGGTCATCAGGCCATACGCAATCGGTGGACGGCGGCGATCAGGAAGATTCGCGAAGTTGCGTGAACAGCAGGGCCCGGGTGAAGCGCCAATCGCGCTGCGCCGTCGGCTCCGAGATTCCCAGAGCCTCCGCGGTCTCTTCCATCGTCAGCCCGCCAAAGTAGTGGAGCATAACGACTTGCGCCTTGCGCGGGTCGCGCTGCTCAAGCGCCGCAAGGGCCTCATCGAGCGCCTCGATGTCTTCGGACAGCGGCGCGATCGCCAGGTCCACGTCCTCAAGCTCCAGCCGCTTGCCGTCGCCCCCGCGCTTCTGCGCCCGCCGCCGGCGGGACTGATCCACCAGAATGCGCCGCATCGCACACGCCGCGGCGGCGAAAAAGTGTCGCTTTCCGGCCCACTGCCGATCGCGGCTGCCGGCCAGCCGCAGATAGGCCTCGTGGACCAGCCCCGTGGCGTCGAGCGTCGCGCCCGCCGGCTGACGCGACAGCCGCGCCCGCGCCACCTGTCGCAGTTCATCGTAGACCAGCGGCAGCAATGCCTCGGCGGCCTGCGGATCGCCGTTGCTCGCCGCGTTCAGGGTGGATTCCAGCAAGTCGGGGTCAGCTTGTGACATGTAGCAGAATTCCGCGCGCGTTTGATCGCGTTCGCCGCCCGTTTGCGTTTCACCCGACGAGTAGAGGGCTTCGGGCCCGACGCCTCGAATTGTAGTCGCGCGCGGTGCGCGGCTCCAAGTGAAATCGCGTGGCAGCACGTCGCCGGAGCGTGGCGACCTGGTCACGACACGTCGGACAACTCTAAAGGAGCAGATCATGCGTAACTGGCGTTATCTGACATGCACCGTCGCAGCGTCGCTGCTGCTGGTTCCCGCGGCGCTGGCGCAGGCGCCGCTCAGCGCTGTGTTCACTTATCAGGGCCAGTTGAAGGACATCGGCGGTCCGGCCAACGGTTCCTACAACCTGACGTTCACGCTTTGGGATGCGGTCGCCGGCGGCTCGCAGATCGGCCTGGCGGACAGCAACCCCGGCACGCTCGTCACCGACGGCCTGTTCACCGTCGAGCTGAACGACACCGGCCAGTTCGGCGGCAGCGCGTTCACCGGCGACGCCCGCTGGCTGCAAATCTCCGTGAACGGCACGCCGCTCAGTCCGCGCCAGCCGCTCAGCGCGGCCCCGTACGCCCTGTTCGCGCTGGACGGACCCGGCGCGCCCGGCTTCTGGAGCGCCAGCGGCGCGGCCATCAGCAACACGAACACCGGATTCGTCGGCATCAAACGCTCGACCGCGGTTAGCGCCGCCGAGTTTTTCGGCATTCAGGCGCCCGTCAACAGCGGCTATGGCGGCATGTACATCCGCACCGACGGGACGGCAGCGCTGCCGTTCTACGGTTATCGCGCCGGCGCCAGCGGCGAAACCGCGTGGACCTATCTCGATGGTGCGTCCGGCGACTACCGCATCAATGTCGACGGCGATCGCGTCACCGTCACGGATACCGGAGATGTCGGCATCGGTGTGACCGCGCCGGCGGCCCGGCTCGACATTTCGGACAACTCCACGACGCCGGCGCTGCGGGTGGCGAACAGCGGGACCGGCCCAGGCGTGCGTGTGCAGAGTGGCGCGGACATGCTCGACATCAGTATGAATTCGATCAACTCCGAGGGCGACGGTTTCTTCGGCGACCCTCTGTATCTGAATGATGTCTCGAATCAGCCCGTGATCATCGGCGTCAACGGCGGCAACTGCGGGATCGGCGGCGCGACATCGGGGCTGCCGGTCGTAAAGCTGCACGTCGACGGCGGCGGCGATGCCAACCTCGCCAGCATCACCAGCGGGTACTTCGTGATCGGCGCGCCGAATGGTCCCAACATCGTGATGGACAACAACGAGATCATGGCCCGTAATGACAGCGCCGCGTCCACACTGTTTCTCAACCACCAGGGCGGCGACGTGCACATCGGCCAGGGCGGCGGAACTTCCACCCTGTTCGCCCCGGTTGTGGCGATCACCGGCGCCGACGTGGCCGAGAAGTTCGCGGTAAGCGGCGATCGCGAAGCCGCCCAGCCGGGAACCGTCATGGAAATCGACCCGGAGAACGCCGGCAAGCTCCGCATCGCCCGCGGCGCCTACAACCGCCGCGTCGCCGGCATCGTCAGCGGCGCGGGCGACATTCCCGTGGGCGCGATCCTCGGCAACCTGCCGGGTTTCGAGGACGCTCCGGCCATCGCGCTTTCCGGTCGCGTCTGGGTGCAGTGCGACGCTTCGGGCGGCGCGATCCAGCCCGGCGACCTGCTCACGACTTCCGACGCCGCGGGCCACGCGATGAAGGCCAATGACTACCCGCGCGCTCAGGGCGCGATCATCGGCAAGGCCATGAGCGCGCTGGACGCCGGTCAGACCGGCCTCGTGCTCGTGCTGGTCAACCTGCAGTAGTCGCGACAGGCAAGGAGACGAATCATGATCCGACAACACCACCTATTCAGCCGGGCGGCGCTCGTCAGTCTGCTCGCCGCGCCGCTCAGCGCCCAGCCGCTGGTCGAAGTGGATGGCGCGCCCGCGCCGGCGCTGGGTCGCCCGCTCCCGCGCGTCGCCCCGCTCTCGCTCGAACAGATGACCAGCTTCGACGAAATCGACTGGGTCGAGACGGCAGCGCTGGACGTAGCCGCGCTGCTGGCCGAAGACGCCGAGTTTCAAAGCGGCCGACGCCGCGTGGGCATCGTGCAGGACGCCTTCGCCAACAGCGCCTTCAACGGGCAGTGGGTCGACGCACCCGACGGCGGTAAGCTCTGGGTGGCGAAGTTCCGAGCCGCCGGCGCTGTCGCCATGCGGCTGCGGATCGAGCCGTGGACGCCGCCCGAGGGCGCCCGGCTGACGATTTTCTCGCCCTCGGACCCGCAGACCACCGCGCGCGGTCCGTACACGCGCGGCAACCCCAACACGCCCAATCGATTCTGGACCCCGACGATCTACGCCGGCGAGCTTTATGTCGAGTATTACCTGCCGCCGGACGCCGACTGGCAGCAGCCCGCAGCGCAGATCGAAGTGACCGGGCTTGTGAACCAGTATTTCTCACCCTTCGCAGCCGCCGCCGACCTGGAACTGGGCTGCCACCTGGACGCGATGTGCGACGCGGCCTGGGCCGATCCGGCGCTCGGCGTAGGTGCGCTTGCGGCGATCGATGCATTCCGTCCGGACGCGTTTTTCTGCTCTGGGGCACTGCTCAACCGCATCCCCACGGACGGATGCCCGCTGTTCATGACCGCGACGCACTGCGACGTGACTGACGCCAACGCCGACACCGTCGAGGTGACCTGGCTCTGGCAGCGTAACGGCTGCGGCGGGTCGCTCCCGAACCCCAACACGCTGCCCACGACGCCGGGATGCACGGTGCTGGTGCGCGACGACACCACCGACTGGACGCTCGTCGGTCTGACGCTGGCCGTGCCGGGCGGGCTGTTCCTCGAAGGGTGGAGCAGCAGCAACATCTCCAGCGGCGCGGCGATGGTGGGAATCCACCACCCCGACGGCGAGTGGAAGCGCATTTCATACGGAACCAAGACCGGCAACGGCGGCTTTCGCCCGAACCCGGCCGGCGGCTCTTCCTGCGTCAGCGGCAGTGCGCACGAGATCGAGTATGACACCGACGGTGGCGCAGGTCTGACGGAGCCGGGCTCTTCCGGTTCGCCGATCTTCGATTCCGCCGGACGGGTGCGGGGCGTGCTGAGTTGCGGAACCGCCACGTGCAGCGGAAACAGCTTCTCCGACTACGGGCGGCTGGACATGGCCTACTTCCTGCTGGAGCCGTATCTCGTCCCCACCGATCCCGTGTATGCCAACTCGGCCTATCCGGGGTTCGAGCGCGGCACGATTGTCGAGCCGTTCAACACGGTGAAGGAAGCGTACTACGCGGTTATCGCCGGCCACACGATTCGCTTCCAGCCCGGCGTGTATAATGAGCAGATCACGTTAGACCGGCCGATGACCCTGCGGCTGGCGAACCCCGGCGTGGCCCGCATCGGCGGGTAGCCGCTGCGGTCGGGTTGGTACGCTACGATTTTTCCAAATTTTAGGCGTCGCACGCGGCCAGTTTACGTTAATGGGGGTAGAGAGTGCCGCGCCGGCCAAACGCCGGTGCGGCGGCTCGCCGCGTCCGGCGTCTGCGTGTAGGCTGCGGCACAAACGTCTCAAGAGGAGCACTTCGGTGAGAAAAACGGCACTGGGACTGCTGATATCGTTGACGCTGCTGACACCAGCGGCGATGGCCCAGCACAGCATCGATTGGTTCACGATTGACGGCGGCGGAGCGATGTTTACGTCCGGGGGCGGCTTCGAACTCTCCGGCACGATCGGTCAGCCCGACGCCGGTTCGTTCACGTCGCCCATGACCGGCGGTGGATTCGAGCTGGTCGGCGGATTCTGGGGTGTGGCCGCCGCTGCGGCGTGCCCGGGCAACCCCGGCGACGCCAATTGCGACGGCGCGCTCGACTTCTTCGACATCGACCCGTTCCTGATGGCGCTGTTCGATCCTGTCACGTACGCATCGACGTTCTGCGGCGGCTCGATCTGCGCCGCCGATGCGAACTGCGACGATTCGATCGACTTCTTCGACATCGACCCGTTCATCAACTGCATCTTCTCCGGCTGCCCGGCCTGTCCGTAGCTCGGTCGGGATACCGGCCAGGTGGAATCGCGCAGGGCGTCGGGCCGCAGGGCCCGGACGCCCCGCGCGCCTTAGCTCATCCCCTCCGCCAGCCGCCGCGGCGCGAGCAGGCGGTAGGCCTCGACGACCCGCTCGAACACCTCATCCCATTCGAGCTGGGGCAGGTCAAGCCGGAGCGAAACCCACCCGCTCGGGCCAAGATACGCGGGCACGTAGTAGCGCTGCGGGTGCGCCTTCACCAATTCCTGTTGCCGCCCCGGTGCGGCTTTCGCGCACAGAGAGATCTTGCCGTCGTCGTGATGGTGGTTCAGGAAGTATGCGAACGACTTCTTACGCACCTTGAACGCGGCGTGGCGCTCGCCGTATGGCTCGCAGGAGACCTCGGGCAGGGAGCAGCACAGCTCGCGCAGACGGTCGAAGCGGCGTTGATCGCGCGCGGCGAGCGGCCGCGGGCCGTGCTCCAGCGACGCAGTGCGACGCGGGGCGATCGGTGTCTGGCGTCGCGCGGTTGCGGTTCGTCGCGGGGTTGGGCGCTTACCCATCGGTGCTTCTCCCGGAGCGCTGCATTGGCGCCGCAGACATGCCTCACGCCGCCGACGCTTTGCGGCGCGATCCGCGCGGATCGCGTTTAGTCCACCTCGAACGTGTCGTCCGGCAGGAAGTCGAGCGCCGCCGGGTGCGAAGTCGTAACATACACCAGGTCGTCGGCGCTCGGGTGCGGCGCCATGGCGACGACCGGCCGCCCCTGAATCAGCCAGACGGTCGCATCCGGATCGAGCGCGGTTCGCGGCACCAGAAAGACGCCCGGCATGCCGGTCTGCTGGGCGGCGGCTTCGAGTGGGGCGGAGGAACTGGCGGCCAATATCGTCTCCTCATGCAAAGTCACGCGCAGGCCAGCCGGCTGGGCTGGGCACTCTGCCCGTCGGCGGGGTTTGGCCTCCGCTTTCGGACCACGCCGCGCCCCGGCCGGGTGGGGCGGGCATTCTGTCAGCCAAATTTGAGCCTGGGCTTCACCCGCGAACCTCGTGCGGCGCCGCGCACGCGCGCGTCGCCGCGCCTACCCCGCGATCAGTCAAAGTTCATCGCCGATGAGTAGTAGACCCGTGCGTGCCGGCTGATGGCCCAGTACCAGGTGCGGTCGCCGGAGTAGCTGACGGTCGCCGTAGCGACGCCCGTCGGCGGGACGATGATCAGGTAGTGTTTTTTTGAGGTGACCTGTTGCAGGACGATGCCGCCGCTCCATGAGATGCTGTCGGGGGCCAGCGTCGTCTCGCCGCCGCCGACGGAGTCGGCCACCCAGCACTCGATCAGCGAGTACGTGCCGACGGCGAGGCGAATGGTGGTCTGAATGGAGTTGAGGGCCTCGGCGCCCACGTCCGTCACCACCTGTGCGGCCCAGTCGGGGGCCAGCCGGTCGGCCAGATCGCGGATGAAATCGGCGTGGGCCTGCAACTCTGCGTCGCCGCGGGACAGGGGCGCGCGGGGCTGCGCCAGCGCCGCGGCGATCTGCACGGCGGCGGTCTCGATGCGATGGGCCGCGAACGGGCCGCGGCCGAGGTCGGGTCCGAAGAACTCGACGTGCGCCATGAGCGTCTCCTCCAGCCCGCCGGGCGTCGGCGGGTCATGAAGTTCTAGACACTGTAGAGAACAATAGCAACACCCGTGCGCGGTCCGCGAGAGAATCGAGTTAGCGTCGGGGCGGGGCGGGCCGCGCCGGCGGACCTCCGCAGCTTGCCCGACCGAGTCACAATCCCGTTCAGCCCTCAGAGAGCCGCGTCGTATCGGCCGCGATCGACTCGGGCAGGCGCCCGCGATTGACCCCGCGCGCAGCGCCGGATACGCTCCGCCAGCCTCGGATCGGAGGCCGCGCGGCGCTGCGCCGCCAGCGCCGCGGCGGCTCGGCGGCCGAGCAGAAAGGCAGTCGTCTGAGATGAGCATCGGACCGGTCGCAAAGCGGCCCGAGTTCAAGCGCGGACCCACGCCGCCGCGCGAGCCGCTGCTGGCGCAGATCGCGTCGTTTGTCGGCTTTTTCGCGTGGCTGCTGACATTCAAGACCTTCTTTCTGCCCCTGTTCATCATCCCGACCGGCTCGATGGCGCAGACGCTGGCGGGCGCGAACGCGATGCACACCTGCCCCAACTGCGGGTGGGAGTACCAGGTCGGCTTTCACCGCACGCCGGGCGAGTCGCGCGACCCCGCGATTCTGCGCTGTCCGAATTGCCGCTGGGTGCAGCGCTATCATCAGACGGAACTGCGCAAGACGCTGCGGCCGACCGCCGGCGACCGCATCGTCGTGCACGGCTGGCCATTCGTGCTGGGCGGCCCGACCTTCGGGCCGCAGCACTGGGACGTGGTGGTGTTCAAGAACCCCAACGACCCCGCCGTGAACTTCATCAAGCGGCTGATCGGTCTGCCGGGGGAGAAGATCGAGATCATCGACGGCGACATCTTCATCAACGACCGCATCTCGCGCAAGCCCGACTCGGCGCAGCATTCGCTCTGGTTTCCGTACTTCAGCGCCGACTATCCGCCGCGCGAGCCGGGGCAGAGCGGCTATCGGCCGCGCTGGGCGGCGCGCACGGCGGACGGTCCGTGGCGCGGGCTCGAGACGCGGCGCTTCACGTTTGACGGCGCGCAGGCCGCGCGGGCCGAGATCGCATTCGTCACGGCGACCGGCGCGAACGGCGGCGGCGCCTTCGTCAGCAGCGACGCCGCCGGCGAAGTGATCGACATGTACGGCTATAACCAGCCGCTGATCGATCCCGACAGCCAGCACTTCGCCGGCGGCCTTCCGCCGGCCAACGTCGTGCGCGACGTGCGGCTGTCCGCCACGGTGACGATCGGCGCGGGCGAGGGCTACGTCGAGCTGGGTGCGTCGAAGTATGCGGACGGCTTTGCGGCCCGGCTCTATGCCGATGGCCGCGTCACGCTGGAACACGTGCGGCTGGGGACGGAGGAGCGCACCGCGTGGGGCGAGGCGCGAATCGCGCCGGGGCGGCGCGGCGTGCGGTTCGCGCTGAGCAACGTCGACTATCGCGTCCGGGTCGCGGTGGATGGCCGCGTGCTGCTGGAATCGAGCGATGCACAATACTCGATCGACCCCGGCGCGGCGCGCACGCTGGGGCAGATTCGACCCGGCGACGTCGCAGGCAGCCCGCTGCTGCGCGTCGCGGCGGAGCGCGTGCAGGCCGGCGTCGAGCACGTGCTGATCGAGCGCGACGTGTACTACACGCAGGCCGCGCTGTCGCCGTCGCGCCGCGGGCACGGGACGCGCGAGAACCCGCTGACGCTCGGCGCGGCGGAGTACTTCGTGCTGGGCGATAACAGCCCATCGAGCCACGACGGGCGATTGTGGGAAGCGCCGGGGCCGCACCTGCGCGACGCCTACAAAGCCGGGACGTATCAGGCCGGCACCGTGCCCGCCGACCAGATGATCGGCCGCGCGTTTCTCGTGTACTGGCCGGGCTTCCTGCCGCTGTTCCCCGGCGGCCCGAACTTCCTGCCCGATCTGGGGCGCGTCCGGTGGATTCGATGACCGCGGCCGCGGTGCTGCGCGTGTGAAGCAGAGATTGCGATGCCGCAACGGGACGCACGCGAGCAACCGGAGACTGTGCAGGTGGCGGATCGTGGCGCGATCAGCGGCCCACGGCCGGCCGCGCGCGAGAACGGCCGGACTGCAGGCCGCACGCAGGAGCGACAGCGGCGGGCGCTGCTGGCCGCGGCGCATCTGAGCGCGGCCGACCCGCGGATGGCGGCGCTGATCGCACGCATCGGGCCGCACCGGCCGATCCGCACCGCCGATCCCTTCGTTTCGCTGGTCCAGGCGATCATCTCGCAGCAGGTGTCGATGAAGGCCGCGGCGGCCATCGGCAAGCGGGTGCGGGCGCTGTGTGCCAGCGGGCGCTTCACGGCGGCGGAGCTGCGCGCCCGGCGGCTGCCGACGCTGCGTCGCGCCGGGCTATCGCGCCAGAAGGCAATCTACATTCACGACCTGGCCGATCACTTCGCGACCGGCCGGCTTTCTGCGGCCAGCCTGCGGCGGATGAGCGACGAAGAGGTGATCGCGGCGACCACGGCGGTGAAGGGCATCGGCCGCTGGACGGCGGAGATGCTGCTGATTTTCTGCCTGGAGCGCCCGGATGTCTGGCCGGTCGACGACCTCGGCGTGCGAAAGGCCGTGCAGCGTTTCTTCGATCTCGCCGCGACGCCGGCGGCGCGCGAGATTCGCGACGTGGCCGCGCCCTGGCGGCCGTTCCGATCGTATGCGACGTGGTATCTGTGGCGCAGCCTGGAAGGGCCCCTGATGCCGGGGGTGGCGGTTCAGTGAGTGCGGAGAGGCGGCGCGATGGCGGTTGTGCGCTCGCAGTTTGTCTGAATGCAGCAGCTCGCGCTCGCGGTTCGCACGGGCCGGAGAGCTTGTGAATCTTGGGGTGGGGCGGGCATTCTGCCCGCCCAAGGGGTTCGCGAGAGCGGCGGGCGGGTAGAATGCCCACCCCACCCAAAAAACTCAAAAGCTCGGAGGCCCACGCTGCCCGCGATGGCGCAGAATGACCGCGCGCGGCTTACTACCAGGTCAGGCCGCCGCGCATCGGCCGGTCGCGCTTCTTGGCGGGCGGCGGCGGTGGCGCGGCGGCGCCGGGTGCGGGAGTCGGTTCGGGCGGCGCTTCGATCGCACGTTTGATCGATAGCGAAATCTTGCGCTGCCCCAGGTCGATGGAGAGCACGCGGGCTTGCACGACCTGCCCCTCCTTCACGGCTTCGCCTACGTTGCGCACGTGCTTGTCGCTGAGCTCCGAGATGTGCACCAGCCCCTCGACGCCCTCTTCAAGCTGCACAAACGCGCCGAAAGCCGCCGTTCGCTTTACCAGCCCGCTGACGACGGTATCGGGCGCGTAGCGCTCGGCCACGTGCGTCCACGGATCGACGCTCAGCGCCTTCAGGCTGAGGCTCAGCTTGCGCGTGGCCGGGTCGATCGTGAGAATCGAAACGCGAACGCCGTCGCCCTCGTTGAGAATGTCGCGCGGGTGATTGACGCGCTGCGTCCAGCTCATCTCGCTGATCGGGATCAGCCCCTCGATACCCGGCTCAAGCTCGACGAACGCGCCGAACGGCATCAGCTTGGTGACGCGGCCGTCGACCTGGGCGCCGGCGCGGTAGTTGACCTCCGCCAGCGACCACGGGTCGGCCGAAAGCTGCTTGCGGCCGAGCGAAATGCGGTCCTTGTCGGCGTCGATCTTGAGGATCTGCACCTCGATCTCGTCGCCGACTTTCAACGCGTCCGACGGATGTTTGATGCGGCCGTACGCGATGTCGCTGATGTGCAGCAGGCCGTCGATGCCGCCGATGTCCACAAACGCGCCGAACTCCGCGATGCGCCGCACCACGCCTTTGCGCGTCTGCCCCTCGGCCAGCGTCGTCCGAAGCTGCTTGCGCTCTTCCTCGCGCTGCCGCTCCAGCACCCGCCGGCGGCTGACCAGCACGCTCTTGTGGCGCCGGTCGATTTCGACAATCTCGCATTCCATGCGGTGGCCGATGAACGGCGCGAAGTCGTCGACGCGGTTCACGTCGACCTGGCTCTTGGGCATGAACGCGCGAATGCCCTTGATGGCCAGCTCCAACCCGCCGATGTTCAGCCCGGTGACCCGGCCCTCGACCACGTCGCCGACGCGGATCGAGGCCCAATCCGCCTCGGCCCGCACCTGTCGCAGGCTCAGCCGCATCAGGCCCGAATCGCGGTCGAACCCGTGCGGGATGAACTGAAGCAACTGGCCGACGGTCGGCGGCTGGTCCGGCTCGAACTCGTCCAGGGGGAGGAACGCCTCGCTCTTGCCCCCGATGTCCACGTACACATCCGGCCCCCGAATCGCGATGATTCGGCCGGGGATGCGGCCGCGGTCATCGGGAGCGGCGTGCTTGCGGTTGGCGGCGGCTTCGAGCTGCGCCATGTCCACCGCGCCGACTTCGCCCAGGGCGTGGTCAAGTTCGCGCTTGATCGCCTCTTCATCGAGGTGCTGTGGGTCCACTGACACGAGTGATTCCTGTTTCCGTTCCCAGAATGGACGAGCGTAAACATCCTATCCGAAGTCGCGGCGGAGACAAGCCGAACGTGCGGCCGCTCGCCGCCGGGGGTGCATCTCGCCAGCGGTTGCACTTCTCCGGGTGGGGCGGGCATCCTGCCCGCAGAACGGGGTTGCGTGGCCGGAGCGGGCACAATGCCCGCTCGACCCGGTGCGCCGCAACCGAATGCGAGATGCACCCGCCCCCGGGAACGCGACCGGTCCCGGCCGCCGGGGTCCCCGGTCGTGGGGGTCGAATCGCTCCGACACCGCTTCAAGCGCCCCGCACGGAACCGCCGATACCCATCGACGATTGTGCGCAGGGGCCGGCGGCGCAGCGCGGAGGCTGCGCCACCGTGCCGATTGACGCCGTCAGTCGGGAGCTCGCGTTGGACACAAGCAGCTCATTCATCGCCGAAGTCGCGGGAGCGCCGGGATCTGCTTCTGGCGGGGCAGCCGCGCCAGCCTCTGCCGGCGACCTTCGGTCGGATACAACCGCGACTGCTGCGCGGGCCCGCTGGATGATCGAAAGCGCGCTGGACATCATCATCGCGGTGGACATGGAATCGCGCATCGTGGAGTTCAACTCGGCGGCGGAACGCTGCTTCGGATACGCCCGCGATGAAGTTCTTGGCCAGCCGGTGGGCATGCTGTACGCCGAACCGCCGGTGGGCTGGCGTGTGCGCGGAACCGCGCGCGGGGCGCGCTTTCAAGGCGACATTCGGAACCGGCGTAAAGATGGCGAGGTCTTCGACGCCCGGCTGCACGCCGGTCCGATCCGCGACGACACGGGCCGGACGATTGGTGTGATGGGTATCTCGCGCGAGGTCACGGTGGAGCGGCGCGCCGCGACCGACCTCGCCGCGCGGCTCGGGGCGGTAGAGCGCGAGAATCAGGCCCTGCGGGCCGCTTTCGCCCGCGCGCAAGATGACTTGAACGAGATCGCCGCTGTGGTGGCGGAGCTGTCTCTGTCGGCGGCCGGCGGCTCGGGAGCAATCGGCGCGGCGGCGCGCGTCGCCGCCGCTGTCGATCGTGCTCGACAAACACTGACGGTGACGCAGACGGCGGGGTCGCGCGACGGCTAGGCCGTCGCGACGCCAGTGCAACGAGTCGAGGCTGCGGGTTCCAGACGAGTCGGGGCTGCCGGTTCCAGTTGTTTGAGGTACCGCGATGCGGCGAGTGGCTGAACAGCTTCGTGGTCGCGTCGCGATCGTGGGGATCGCGCTGCTCTCAATCGTGCTGATCGCCCAGAGCGAGACGCAGTGCGAAGAAGCGGTGACGCGGCCGGACGAATACTTCGTGACATTTCTGGGCGTAACGCCCGGTCCCCCGGGGAAACCAGGCTCAGACGGTCCACCCGGCCCGTTGGGCCCGCCGGGGATGGACGGCCCGCCCGGCCCGGTGGGTGCGCTCGGGCCGCCGGGACCGCCCGGTCCGTCGGGGCCGCCCGGTCCGAACGGGATGGCGCTGATTGGCGAGATCCGCATGTGGGCGGGGCCGGCTGCTGCGCTGCCGGGTGGTTGGTTGCCGTGCGATGGTCGGGCTGTTTCGCGATCCTCCTACGCCGCGCTATTTGCGCTAATCGGGACAGGTTTTGGCGAAGGCGATCAGGCTACGACGTTCAACCTGCCGGATTTGCGCGATCGCTCGCCGCTTGGCGCCGCCGTCGACGTGAACGGCACGCCGCACGCCATGATCGCCGGCGAGCCGACACAGGTTGGCGGCGAAGCGGAGCGCGCGCTGGTCGAAGCGGAACTGCCGGCGCACGCGCACGACATGACGCACACGCACGACATCCCGGTCGGTGTCAGCGTCGGGAGCACGACGGTCGTGCAGACCGCGGACTCGCTGCAAACCGGCGTCGTTGCGACTTCTCAACCCGTCCCGATGCTTACCGGCCTGACCGGCAGCGGTCTGCCGCACAACGTGCTCGACCCCTACCTGGCGGTGCATTTCATTATCTTCGTGGGGCCGTAGCGACGCGGGGCAAATGTTGCCGTGGGCCGCTGGCAGCGCTATCCTCTAATGGTCCGTCGGCGCACCACGTTCGGGTGGGGCGGGCATCCCTGCCCGCCAGCGGGCAGGACGCCCAACTCACCCGACCGAACAGGCGCGAGCTGAGCGACCGCGAGATCGCCCAATGCGTCGCCGGGCTTGCGCCCGGTGAAACCGGCCGCAGTCCGCGGGCGCGCCCGCGTTCGCGGCGCCGATTCCTGAGCAGAGTGAGACTCTTCATGCCGATCCGCTGCTTGTTGATTGCGTTGCTCGTGCCTGGTGTGGCGCCGCTCGCGTTGGGCACGGTGACGGCCATTCGTGGTTCCGCCGACGTTTCGGTGCAGGAAGTTGTGAATGGCGTCGACGGCAACAGCGAGAAGGCGTTCGACTCCTTTCCGGAGACCAGCACGCAACTGCCGCTGCAAGTGGTGGCGCGGCTCGTGAACGGCCCGCCGACCATCGGCGCCGGCGTGGCGGCGGCGCAGTTCGCCGATCCGCGGCTGGTGGCGGGGCCCAATCCGGGTGAGTTCGCGATCAATCTCTCGCTCGACAGCGTAACGCCCGACATTCGACACGTGAGCCGCGCGACAGTGATTGAAACGCGCGAGGTGGTGTTCAACGAGGGCGAGCTGGGAACGCAGCCTGCGGGCACGGCGGTGCAGCTCGTGGGCCGCCTGACGATCGAAGGCACGCTGGCGATGTTCAGCGCGGACGCCGGCCGCGACTTCCGCGGCGCGCGGGTCGCACTGCTGACGACCGTGACGCGCTCCCAGGCCGGTGCGATCGACGAGATCGTCTTTTCCGGGCAGGTCATCCTCGAGGGGATCGAAGACGGCCGCGTGCAGGTTTCGACCACCGGGCAGTTCCCGGCGTCGAGCCTGATCCTCACCAACCTGGCCGGGCGCGTGCCGAGTCTGTTCGCGTTTCAGGCCGTGATCCTGCCGAATGTGCCGATCGTCTACAGCTACGACGCCGTGGTCGGCGAGCCGTTCGAGTTGACGGCGACCGTCGAGATCGTCGCGGAGAACGTCGCCGGGAATTGCGGCGTGGCGGCGCTGCTGGGAACGCCGACCGACCTGCTGGCGGACGTGATCGGCGCGACGCAGGGCGACGCGACGGCCAAGTCGCTGCTCGCGGCGCTGGCGGACGAGCGCGCCGCGCCCAGCGGCGAGCCGGCCATAGCGCCGCCGCCCCTAGTTCCCTTTTGCGGGCTGCTGAGCTTCGAATTGCTGCTGCCGATGGCGATCGCACCGCTGGCGCTTCGCAGGGGGCGTCGCGCAGCGCCATCAGGCGGCCGCAATCGTGCGGCAGCGGCGGACGGTCTCTCAGGCGGCGCGTGAAACCGCAGCGCTTCGCTGCGACCGCCCGAGCGGGCGACGCCGGCGTGCGGCGCCTCGCTGTTCGCGGGGTACTTCGCGGGCGCGCTCTACGGTCGGTTCTTGTCACCTGCCGGTAGCGACACAAGCCGCATCCCGGTTAGCCTTCGCAGCGCTGCGATGGCCGCAGCGCTTCGCCGCCGCGAGGCCGGCGCGCTGGCGGTCGCGAGACTGCGATTTCAAGGCCGCTTGCGATGTTCATCCTGCGACTGGTACTGACGGCGCTGCGCAGCCTCGAAGCGAATTTCATGCGCTCGCTGCTGGCGACGCTCGGCGTGCTGATCGGCGTCGGCTCGGTCGTGGCGTGCATGTCGATCCTGGAGGGGGCGTCGAACGACATCGTCAAACGCTTCAAGTCCCTGGGGTCCAACGTCCTGTATGTTTCGCCGTCGAGCGCCCGCGTCGAGGGCCGGCGAATCGGGATTTCGCAGACGCTGGTGCTCGACGACATCCAGAAGCTGATGACGGACCTGCCGGACGACATCGAGTCGATCGCGGCGGAGGCGATTGGGACGGCCTCGGTGAAGCGCTATCAGCGCTCGGACGAGGCCACGATCCTGGCCGTGAGCGACACCTATTTCGAGATCAGCGACTACAAGGCGGTGCGCGGCCGCGTATTCACGCGCAACGACGCCGGGGACGAGCTGGCGACCATCGCGCTGCTGGGCGACAAGGTGGCCGACAAGCTCTTCGCCGGGGCCGATCCGATCGGGCAGACGATCAAGATCGGCAGCGCCGCGTATCGCGTGGTCGGCGTGATGGAGAAGAAAGGCACGCTGGGTTTCATCAACGCGGACGAGAGCGTCTTCATTCCGATCAAGGCGGGGTTGAAGCGGTTCTTCAACCGTCCGTGGCTCAACCGCCTGACGGTGCTGGGGCGCGACGCCGACAAGCTCGAAGAGTTGCAGAAGAAGGTGACGCAGGTGCTGCGCGTGGCGCACAACATCCGCGTCGGCGAGCCGGACGATTTCGAGATATTCAACCAGGAAGAAGCGCTCCAGAACGTCAATCAGGTGGTGCTGGTCTTCAAGGTCGTGTTCTATTCGATCGCCGGCATCAGCCTGGTCGTCGGCGGCATCGGAATCATGAACATCATGCTCGTCTCCGTGACCGAGCGGACGCGCGAGATCGGCGTCCGCATGGCCGTGGGGGCGCGGCGCAGCGACATTCTGTTTCAGTTTCTGGTCGAGTCGCTGTGCATCAGCCTGCTCGGCGGCGGCTTCGGCCTGCTGCTGGGCATGATGTGCGCCGACCTGATGAGCCGCATGCTGCGCGACTTCGAGTTCATCACCGAGATCACCTCGACCGTTGTGATCACGGCGCTGGCGACGACCACAATCGTCGGCGTGCTCAGCGGGCTGTACCCGGCGTGGAAGGCCAGCCGGCTCGATCCGGTCGAGGCGCTGCGGTACGAGTAGCCCGTTCGCGGCGAAGCTGGTCGCGCCCGGCGGCGCGCTGCGCGATCTGCGGCGTCGCGGGCCGCACGCAAATCGTTCTCTGCACTCGTCAATCTTCGCTTCAAATTCGCGGCGATCCGACCTGCCGTTCACGCCGGCTTAACGGCGGTCGGCGGTAATGCGCTCGTGTGAATTTGGGTGGCGACGGTCTTCTCACCCTTCAAAAAAACGTCCAATCCACTTGCGCCCGAGGTCTGCGCGTGTCACTTGCGCCCCGTTCCGATTGGTATCTGACGATCTTTGCGGCTGTGTGCGTTATTACCGAGACGGCGTGGGCGCAATCGAGCGGCGGCCCGTCGGCGGGCGGCGCGACAAGCCAGGCGGCGACGTCGCCGGCCGACGCCGATCCAATCGTGTTGCCGCCGCTGCCGCCCGGCGTGTCGGCCCTCAAGTTCTCGGAGATTTTCGAGCCGCCCGGGCGCTTCGGCCACGCCTTCACGCAGAAGGCGCGGGCGCTGGACGGCACGAAGGTGCGCGTGCTCGGGTACATGGTGCGGCGGAATCGCGTTCAGTTCGGCTCGTTTGTGCTCGCTCCGCTGCCGGTTCAGATGCACGACACCGAGTACGGCCTGGCGGACGATTTGCCGGCTTCCGCGCTGCTGATCGAGATGGCGGACGCCTACAAGACGGTCGTCACGCACACGCCGGGCCTGATGCTGCTGACCGGAACGCTGCACCTGACCCAACGGGAAGAGCCCGACGGCCGCGTGTTCTACGCCTGGATCAAGCTCGACCCGCCCGAACCGCGGGCGCGCAAATCGCCGTCTCCCGCTTCGCCGGGATATGTCACTTCGCCTGAGATCGACGCGGCGACGCCCGCCAGCCGGCCCGCGACCCGGGCCGCTGGCGCGGGCGAATAGGAACTGAGGCGGCGATCTGTGTGGGTCGCCGCGGGCGGCGGAGCGGGGTGTTTCCGATCCGCCGGCTTGAGGCACATGGAGGCAAACTCAATGAGAAGCACAGTTTTCAGCCGCGCGACCCTGCGGGTCGCGCTCGGCGCCGGCTTGCTGCTGGCGACAGCCAGCATCGCGGCGGCGCAGGATGCAACCGAAGACGCGGGGTTCGGCGGTCCGGCCCCGTCCGTGCTGCGTCTGACGCCGCCGAGTCGGCTGTTCACCAACGGCGACGCCGGCGCTCCGTACACGGCGCGCTTCGTCACCGGGCAGCGCTTCGACCTGGAAGCGACCGTCGCCCCGTCCGCGGGCGAGACGATCACCAGCGTCCAGTTTGAAGTCGACGGCGCGCTCGTCGGCGCCGCCAATCTCTCGCCCGCGACCGCCGCCGGCCTTCCGGCGAATACCGTGGTCGCGCGGCTTCGCGCGTATTCGAACGCGGCGCCGGGCGTGCACACGCTGACGGTCATCGCCGAGCAGACCGGCGGCGTAACGACGACGGCCGATGGCAACTTCGAGATTGTGCGGATCACGCAGACCGGTCGCCGCGCGAAGAACGTGATCGTCTTGATCGGCGACGGCCTGGGCATCGCGCACCGCACGGCGGCGCGGCTGATGCTGCACGGGGCGACGCAGGGCAAGGCCGATGCGTATCTGGCGATGGATCAGATGCCGTTCACGGGCCTGGTGGTGACGCACTCGCTGAACTCGATCGTGACGGACTCGTCGCCGGGCTCGGGCTGCTACTCGACCGGCAACAAGGCCAACAACAACCAGAACGCGGTCTTCCCGGACGACACCACCGCCAACTTCGACAATCCGCGCGTCGAGACCATGCCGCAGTACCTGCTGCGGACGCAGGGCAAGACGTTCGGACTGGTCACCACCTCGGACGTGTTCGACGCCACTCCCGGCGCCTGGGGTTCGCACACCGCCAGCCGCGGGTCGGGCACCGGCATCTGCGACCAGTACATCGATGATGCCGACATCACCGGCCTCAGCGTGCTGCTGGGCGGCGGCCGCAAGTGGTTCCTGCCGACCGGCACCCCCGGCTCGCAGCGCTCGAACAGCAACGATTACACGCTGCCGGCGGAGCTGGCCACGGCGTGGAACGCCGCGCCCGGCGTGATCGACAACGGCCGCGATCTGATCGCCGACGCGCAGGCGGACGGCTGGACCTACGTCGCCAACAACACGGAGCTGAGCACGATCGCCCCGAACACCGACAAGCTGCTGGGGTTGTTCGCGTACTCGAACATGAACGTGGCCCTCGACAAGATCAACGGCCGGCGCGGCGCGTCGACCGTGGTCGACGACTACGGCTTCCCCGACCAGCCCATGCTCGACGAGATGACCGCCGCCGCGCTGCAGGTGCTCAGCCGTAACGCCAACGGCTTCGTGCTGATGGTCGAGGCCGCGTCGATCGACAAGCAGGCGCACAACATGGACACGGAGCGCTGGATTCTCGACACCATCGAGTTCGACCGCGCCGTCCAGGTCTGCCGCGACTTCGCGGCGAGCAACCCCGACACGCTGATCATCGTCACCGCCGACCATGAGTGCGCCGGCGTGAACATCATCGGCGGCTCGCGCGTCACCAACGCCGATCTCCAGGCGCGTGCCGCGTCGGGCCTGGGATCCGCGCAGCTTCGCTCGGGCGTCGTGGGCACGTACGAGAGCGCGGCGTTCCCGCGCTACACGATCGACGTCGACGGCTACCCCGTGACGACCGACGTCGATTACCGCATGCTGATCGGCTACGCCGCCAACGCCGACCGCTTCGAGGATTGGCTCACCAACCCGCTGCCGCTGCGCGACAGCCAGCAGCCGTTCAACGGCGTGCCGCCGTTGAGCACCTACCCCAGCGGCCCGACCAATCGCGACGTCGCCGGCAATTTCTCGGTGACGGGCCAGATCGCGGACTCGGTCGCGGCCCACACCGCTTCCGACATCCCGGTATCGGCGGAAGGCCGCGGCGCGAAGCTGTTCACCGGCGTCATGGACAACACCGACGTGTTCTTCAAGGCCATGCAGGCGACCCTGGGCGGCGCGACGAACTGAGCCGGGCGCGTGTGTGAGGAGATCGAGCAATGACCCATCTGAATCCCCGCCGGGCCATCGCCGCGACGCTGCTGTCCGGCGCGCTCGGCGGCGTCGCGCTGCAGGCGGACACGTATACGTACACTTTCGACGACGTGGCCACCGGCACACCCGCAAACTCCGTGCCTCAGCCGGTGTTTGCGCTGAACTTCGTCTTCGCCGCGCTGCTGCCGGATGTCGACGAGTTCGGCGACACCATCCCGGGCAGCGAGCGCTGGCGCATGGACACGACCGCCCCCGCGGTTGTGGTCGACAACCCGGCGCTCTACGGCCGCGGCGCGGCGCCCTCGCCGCTGAACGCGCTCGAGGCGCTGTTTCAGCCGGTGCTGCTGCAATTCTCCGGCCCGTTCGACTTCGATCCCAACGGCTTCGAAGTGGTGCTGGACAACGACACGCTCGGCGCCAACGGCAATCTGCCGGGTAACGACGACATCGCCGTGCTGTTCCTGGATGCCGCGGGGAATGTCCTGCTGAACATCCCCGTCGACCAGACCACCCCGGGCTTCACGGTGACGACCGGCGGCATCGCCGGCGTCAGCTCGGTGTTGCTGCCGGGCGGCGCGTTCTACGACAACGTGCGAATCTCCGGGATTCCGGAGCCGACCACGCTGATGCTGCTGGGCTTCGGGATGATCGCGCTGGCCGCGCGGCGTCGCTGACCCCCCGCCGCACGTCGTATCGCATGACGCAAACAGGGAGCGCCGGTCGACGACCGGCGCTCCCTGTGTTTGTGCCGATGACGCGTGAGCGGGTCACGCGGGAAGCGCGATCAACTCGGGCACGCGTCGCCCAGCCGCACCTGCAAGTCCGCCACGTCTACCATGTCGACGACCTGGTCGTAGTTCAGATCGCCGATCGGATAGGGCGGGCCTGAGTCTCCGAGATGATCGAACACCAGCAGCGCGTCGGCAAAGTCGATCGCGTCATCATTGTTCACGTCGCCGATGCACAGATCGAACGTCACGACCAGCCGCGGCCGCACCGCGGGGTCGATGTTCTCGCGCGAGTCAAAACGCTTGGCCGACGGCCCGCTCTCGTCGCCGACGATGCACCAGCCGAAGTTCGATGCCGGCTGATCGCTCCAGAACTGCACGTCGTCGATCAGCGCCGGCGTGGATGACCACGTCCAGAAACCGAGGCCATCGACAAGCCGCGCGCCGCTCGCAACCGGGGCGAAGTCCCCGCCGGCCTGCGTCCAGAACGCGCCCGGATAGAAGCGATGCAGCCAGGTTGCGTCCCCCGGCGTCGCCGGAGCGCCGATTCCCGGCCGCTCGCCGGCGTCGGACGCACCCTCGCCCCAATCGGCCAGAACGCGGTGGATCGTCATGGGTGCGGCGCCCGTTTGCGTGCGCGAGACATGCAGGGTAAGAGCGACCTCGACCACGCGACTTCCAGCGGGCACAGCGCCGGCCACGGCGAAGCGCACGAGCGCCCGCCGCCGCGAGAACGCGCCCGTAAGCCCGCTCAGCAGGTATTCACCCGCGCCGTTGCTGCGGTCGCCGGTTCCGTCGTCGATCAGCGTGTTGTCACGATCGGGGATCAGCGTCGTCTGTCGCGGACCGGCGATCGACAACGCCGTGCTTGCACCGATCGCGCCCACGGCGGCCAGCCGGCCGACCCGCATTCCTGCACGTTTCATGCGTCGCTCCCTTCCTGGTGGATCGCGAGGAGCGTAGTGAAGGCATGTTTGGGAATCGTGAACGCGCCGTCGGCGCGGCGGCCGTACCTGGTGAGTGCGGAGTGCATCCGTTTGGGCAGCGGGCGATGCTCCCGCTCACGCGCCGCGCGGCGTGCCGCAGAATCGCCGGAGCGCTCGGCGAAAACTGCGAACTGCGCGACTGACGGGCCTAGCCGATTTCCGACTCAGCGTCAGCCGGCTCCACGGGCGTGAACTCGAGGATAAACGTGCGCTCGCTGTCGCCGCCGAAGCGGATGCCGGCGCGGGTCTGTCCCGGCGCGGGGCGAATCCACACCAGCCGGCCGACGCCCAGCTTCGCGTGCCGCAGGAGCATTCCGGGGGTCCACTTCGCGTATGGCCCCGGCTCCGGCGGCAGCGGGCGGGTCGGATCATCCAGGGAGAACACCGGCTCTTCGTGGTCGTGCCCATCGCGCAGGGGATCGCGCCGGCCGCCGCGCCGCGACCGCTCGCCGCCGCCTTCCACTAACCACGGCTTGCCGGGAATGCCCCATGACGTGCCGGCGGCTGCGAATGACTTCCGGCGGACGCCCTCGTCGGGCAGCTCGCGCAGGAACTGAGACGCGGTCGTTCCGAGGGTCGTGCCGCGCACCGTGCGGCTGCGGGCGCTGGAGAGCGTCAGGCGCTCCATCGCCCGCGTGATGCCGACAAAGCACAGGCGGCGCTCTTCCTCCAGGTCGCCGTCGCCGCGCAGCGCGCGTTCATGCGGCAGCATGCCCTGCTCGACCGCTACCAGATAGACCACCGGGAACTCCAGCCCCTTGGCCGCGTGCAGCGTCATGAGTTGCACGGCGCCGCCGCTGTCGTCGAGGCGGTCCTGATCGCTCGCGAGCGCGATGCGTGCGAGAAACTCGTCCAGCGACGCCTCGACGGCCTGCTGCTGATAGCGGACTGCGGCCGTAACCAGCTCGCGGGCGTTGGCCAGGCGGTCCTCGCCGCCTTCTTCGACCTCTTCCTTCAGCGAGCGCTCCAGGCCGGAGCGGCGCAGCACCGCATCGACGATTTCCGCCGGCGTTCCGGTCAGCGCGTGCAGGTCATCCATCAGTTTTGAGAATGCCGCCAGGGCCTTCGCGCCGCCGCGCAGCGCCGACACGATGGCCGCATCGCGGAGCGCGTCGAGCAGGCTGCGGCTGCCTTCCGCCGCGAGCGCTCGCAGCCGATCGACCGTGGTCTTGCCGATGCCGCGGGCGGGCGTGTTGATGATGCGCAGCAGGGCCACGTCGTCGTGCGGGTTGACGATCAGCCGCAGGTAGGCGACCAGATCCTTGATCTCGCGGCGATTGTAGAACTCCAGGCCGCGCACGATGCGGTAGGGGACGCCCTGGTCGCGCAGCGCCTCTTCGAGCCCGCGCGAGACCGCGTTGATGCGATAGAAGATCGCGAAATCGCCGCAGGAGCGACCCTCGAGCCGCTGTGCCGCGATGTCGGCGGCGACGTGTCGGGCCTCGGACTCGCCGTTGTCGAAGGTGAGAACGTCTACCAGGCTGCCGCCCGGGCCGTCCGTCCACAGCTCCTTGTGCTTGCGGCGGTGGTTGGCGCGGATCAGGTGCGACGCGGCGGACAGGATGGCGCCGGTCGAGCGGTAGTTCTGCTCCAGCCGCACGACGGTCGCATCGGGGTAGTTACGCTCGAATTCGAGGATGTTGCCGATGTCCGCGCCGCGCCAGCCGTAGATGCTCTGGTCGGGGTCGCCGGTCGCGCAGATGTTGCGGTGCTGCTGGGCCAGGTAGTGGGCGATCAGGTACTGGGCGTGGTTGGTGTCCTGATATTCGTCGATCTGGATGTAGCGAAAGCGCCGCCCCAGCCGCTCGCGCACGTCCTCCTGCTCGCGAAGCACGAGCGCGACGCGCATCAGCAGATCGTCGAAGTCCACGGCGTTGTGCCGCTCCAGCAGCCGCTCGTATTCGGCGTAGCAGACGGCGGCCAGCTTCGATTCGCCGACGGTGTCGGGGTCGCTCGATACCTGGTGCGGCGGCAGCAACCGGTTTTTCCAATCGCTCACGAGCCACTGCACGCGATCCGGTTTGACCTGGTGATCGCCGACGTTGCAGCGCTCCATGGCCGCCTTGATCAGCCGCATGCGGTCGTCTTCGTCATAGATCGTGAAGCCGGGGGCGACCCGCGCCAGCGGGCCGAACTCGCGCAGCAACCGGACCCCGAGGGCGTGGAACGTGTAGACCCACATTCCATCGGCGGCGCCCAGCGCGGCGATCCGCCGCTTCATCTCGTCCGCGGCTTTGTTTGTGAAGGTGATCGCGAGCACCTGGTAGGGCGGCACGCCGCTGCGCACCAGATTCGCGGCGCGATGCGCGATGACCCGCGTCTTCCCGCTGCCGGGCCCGGCAAGCACCAGGAGCGGTCCGTCGCGGTGCAGGACGGCCTGCCGCTGCGGCTCGTTGAGGCCGGCCAGCAGGTCGACTTCTGCGGGCGGAAATGAGATGTCGAGATCGGCGTCCTCCATGCTCGCGATATACCGCCGAGGTGCGCGCCCGTCCATCGCCGGTGCCGGCGGTCTTCGATCGGTGTTTGTTCGTGTGGCACAGGTCTTCGGCCTGCGGCCTGCGCTCCACCCGTGGCTACACTCCCGCGTCCCTTCGGGACTGAAGGCAGGAAACCGGAAGCGCTCCGAGAAGCGTGGGTAACAGCAAGGTTGGAAACGGGTGCCACAGATACCCACCGGTTGGAAACCGGTGCCACAGATACCCAGCGGTTGGAGACCGGGTTCACAGATACCCAGCGGTTGGAGACCGGTGTCACAGATACCCAGCGGTTGGAAGCCGAGTACACCGGATGCCGCCGGTCGGAAGCCGGCGCCGCCGGGGGCGAACGTCAGCCTGTCGCCGCCGCCGCGCGCAGCTCGGCCAGGTCGCGTTCGAAGCCGCCGGATAGGATCGGGAAGCGGCACCAGGTCTTGGGGTCTAGATTCTCGTCGTCCAGGTGAAAGCTGGGCGCGTAGCGTTCGCGCTTCCACTGATTACGCGACCACAGCCGGAAGAAGCGTTCGATCCACGCAACAAGCTGCAGCGCGGTGTATGCCGGAAAGCGCACCTGCATCAGCCGGAAGATCGCCAGCGGCGGCTGCTTATCGCGAATCGCGGCCCGCTCGATCGCGTCCAGCAGTTCATAGGGCATCAGGTCGCCCTCGTCGGTCTGGTTCTGGCCCGCGGGGCGCAGCTCGGCCGTCGGCGCCTGCACGTTCACCGCGCGAAGCGCCGGAATCGGGCGGCCGCCGACCGGCCCGGCCGTCTCCAGCCACCGCAGCCAACACCGCAGAAAGTGCTTGTCGATTCCCGCGATTGGGCACAATCCGCCGGCGGTGTCGCCGTCCATCGTGCAGTAGCCGACCGCCGCCTCCGAGCGGTTGCTGGTCGAGAGCAGCAGGGCGTTGCGGAGATTGGCCAGCAGCCAGACGCCGGGCGCGCGCGTGCGGGCCTGAATGTTCTGCAGCGCCAAATCGTCGCGATCCCACGTCAGCGCCTGGCCGGCCGCGCCCGAGACGACGTTGCAATATCCCTGCACGAGCGCGTCGACGTCGAACTCCATGAAACTCGCGTTGACGGCGGCCGCGATCTCGCGCGCGGCGCTGCGCGTCACGTCGCCGCTGTTTCGCGTCGATTGATAGACGCAGGCGATGAGCCGCGCGCAAGCCTCGCGGGGCGAGCGCGCGTCGCGCAGCGCGGCGATGTGGCCCAGCTTCTGAAAAAACGCGGGCCCGCCAAGCTCGTTCCAGGCGAAGTCGGTCATCAGCGCGGCGAGACACGCGACCGCGGCCGAATCCGCCCCGCCCGAAAGCGACACGACGAACCCGTGCGAGCGGCTCTTGCGCAGGTAGTCGAACAGCGCCAGGGCCACAGCGCGGGTGAACTCCTCCTCCTTCAGCGTCGGGCTGCGCTCCCACTCCGGCGTCTGCACCGCGGCGACGGTCGGCGCGATCTCGGGATACGCGAAGCCCGGAGCGGATACGCATTCGAGGTCGGTGTCTTCGATCGTCGGCTCGAAGCTCGCCAGCCGCGTCTGGTTCAGCCGCCCGACGCTGACGTCGACGACCGCGCTGGTGACGAGCACGTCCTGATACGAGAAGCGCGGACCGGCGGCGACGAGCCGGCCGCCCGCCGCGATCAGCGCCCCGCCGTCGTAGATCGCGCGGCCGGCCTCGTTGCCCAGCAGGTTGGCGTAGACATAGGTCGCACCGAAGGCCCGCGAGCCTTCGAGCACGAATCGCTTGCGAATCTCGATTTTCTCGAACGCGAAGTGGCTGGCGCTGGGGTTCAGGATCACGTCGACGCCGCGCGTCGCCAACCGGCCGCCGGGCCGCTCGGCCACCCAGGCGTCTTCGCAGATTTCAAAGCCGATCCGCACGTCGCCGCAGTTGAAGTACAGGTCGCCGATGCGCACCCGGTGTTCGGCGTCGCCGGCCAGCGGAAACGGCAGCCAGTCCTGCTTGCCGCGCGGCCAGGGCTTGAACCAGCGCGGCTCATAATGGATGCCGTCGCCGCAGAGGTAGCGCTTGGCGACCAGGCCGAGCAGTCGGCCGTCGGCGGCGAGCGCGGCGCAGTTGAACAGGCCGTTGTTGAAGAGGATCGGCAGCCCGAGCGACACGACCATGCCGCGCGTCAGCGGCAGCAGCTCGCGCAGCACCCGCAGCGAATGCTCCTGCGTCGCGCGCGCCTGGAAAAAATCCTCGCAGCCGTAGCCCGGTATGCACATCTCGGGCAGGCAGAGGATCGTCGCCCCGTCGCTCCGCGCCGCCTCGATCGCCGCGGCGACGCGGGCCTGATTGCCGTCCCAGTCGAGCGGCGTCTGGTTCAGCACCGCGGCTGCGACCTTGATGAGTTTCATGCCGCCTGACCTCCGGACCGCGCTGCGCTAAAGCTGCTCCGCCAGCAGCGCGGCGATCGACTCCACGGCGAGAAAGTCGCTGCGCAGTGCGACCGCCCGCGGATGACTATCGGTTACGACGACTTGCCGCAGCAGCCCGCTGGCCTTCAGCCGCGACAGCGCCTCGCCGGGGAACAGCCCGTGCGTGGCGATCGCCGCGACCGACGCCGCGCCGGCGTCGCGATACGCCGCGGCGGCCTGAAGCAGCGAACCGCCGGTGCGGATCATGTCATCGTAGATCACCACGTGCAGCCCGCGAACCTCCGCACTAACGCCCGTGATGCGCGTCTGTTCGCCGCTCAGGCGTTTCTTGAAGACGAAAGCGGCGTCGACCCCCAGGTCGTTGGCCAGCGACTCGACCCACTTGGCTCGGCCGGCGTCGGTGCAGGCCAGGACGAACTTCTCGCCGCCCAGCCGTCGCGCCGCCGCCAGCACGACGGGCTTGGCGTAAACGTGCCGGGCGCAGATTTCGCCTTCGAAGTAGTGCGGAAGTCCCTCGGAGTGTACGTCGACCAGCAGCATGCGGTTGCCCAGCGGCGCCGGCGGAATCGCCGAGAAAAGCCGAGCCCGCGTCTTGGCCGTGACGACCTCGCCGGGACGGGCCGCGCGCTCCATTGTGCCGTACGAGAAGTAGGGCACGACGAGGGTCAGCCGCCGCGCGCCGTACTTCACCAGCGCACAGGCCAGGTCGTAGATGGCGAGCGTGTCGCTGTCGCTGATCGTGCCGCCCAGCAGCAGCACGTCGCGCTCGGAGACATCCGCGGCGATGCGCTGATACAACTCGCCGTCGGGAAACGCCCGCGTCTCGACCTCGCCGAGCTCCAGGCCGGGCGCCGCCTGCGCCACCGCGTCGCGCAGATACCGATACGCCGCTGTGCCGAAGAGCAGGGCGGGCGGCGACCCGCTCGAAGACTGCGTTGCGCTCATTCCGCGACTCCGCGAGCCTCCAGGATCAACCGCGTCTTGTGCTCGTGCAGCCCGAGCTCCAGGCCCACCGGGTACTGGTGCGGATTCACCAGTCGCTTGATGCCGCTGTGAAACCCGGCCAGTTGCTGCGCGGCGCGGGCTCGGATCTCGGTCAGCGGCGGCGACTCGTACACCGCCTGGCCATTGCGAAAGACCGGCCGGAGCAGGTCTTCGTGCGCTGTGCCCGGGTCGATCCGCCGGCGGCGCGTCGCGTCGAGCGGATCGACGATGGTCGCTGCGTGCGGCGCGCCGGCCACTTCATCGTAGATCATGTCGGCGAGGAACGCGCCGCTTTCGCTGAAGCGCCGCACCTGCTGCATGCCGGGGGTCGAGACCTTGATGGCCTGCTCGGACAGCTTCACCTTATAGCGCCACGCGCCGCCGGGATCGCGGATCGCGGCGAGTTTGTACACCCCGCCCAGCGCCGGCTGATCGTAGGCGGTGACCAGCTTGGTGCCGACGCCCCAGACGCCGATGCGCGCCCCCTGCTCCTTCAAGCTGGCGATGATGTGCTCGTCGAGATCGTTGCTGGCGACGATTGCGGCGTCGGCGAAGCCGGCCTCGTCGAGCAGCCGGCGGGCCTCGATGCTCAGATACGCCAGATCGCCGGAATCCAGCCGAATTCCGGCCATGCGATGTCCCCGCTGCCGCAGCCGGCGGCCGGCCTCGATCGCGTGGCGTACGCCGTCGAGCGTGTCGTACGTATCGACCAGAAACACGCAGTTGTTGGGTAGCGCCTCGGCGTACGCGGCAAACGCCTGCGGCTCGCTGTCGAACGACATGACCCAGCTATGGGCGTGCGTGCCGCGCACCGGAATGCCGAAGAGCCGGCCGGCCATGACGTTCGAGGTGGCGGCGCAACCGCCGATGAACGCGGCCCGGCTGGCCTGCAACGCGCCGTCGATGCCCTGGGCGCGGCGCAGGCCGAACTCCAGCACCGGCTCCCCCCCCGCGGCCAGGCAGACGCGCGCGGCCTTCGTCGCGATCAGCGACTGGAAGTTCACGAGATTCAGCAGCGGCGTCTCGAGTATCTGACAAGCGATGATCGGCCCGCGGATGCGGATCAGCGGCTCGTGCGGGAACACCACCGTGCCTTCGGGCACGGCGTCGACGTCGCAATCGAAACGCAAGTCGCGCAGCGAAGCGAGGAACGCGGCGTCGAAGAGCGGGCGATCATCGTTGCCGCGAAGCGAAGCCAGATACTCCAGGTCGTCCGCGTCGAAGCGAAAGCTCTTCAGCAGGTCGATTACGTACGCCAGGCCCGCGGCCACCGTGTACCCGCTCTGAAACGGATTGCGGCGGAAGTGCAGGTTGAAGACCGCCTCGCGCGCGGCGACGCCGCTGCGCCAATAGGCATACGCCATCGTGATCTGATAGAGATCGGTGAGCAGCGCCAGAGACGACCGATAGAGCTGCGCGAGCGGCGGCATCTACAGACTCCTCCCGGTTCGGAGCGGGCCGAACCGCTTAGTGTAATTATTACACTATTCGGGCGGTCTGTCAAATTTCCGATCGCCGATGCCGCGCAGCCGCGCTACGGCTGCCACGCCCGCACCCGCTGGAGCAACGCCGCCTGGTCGCCGGCGAAAGCCGCGTACTCGTCCTGCATCGCCGCGGCGTATGCACTGTCGTGGCGGCCGGCGGCGGCGTGAGCGCCGAAGGTCGCTGCGACGCTGGCGGCCGCGAGCACCAGCCACGCCACGATCGAGAGTGCTCCAGCCGACGAAACGCGCCGCACCCAGCCGCCGGAACTGCCGCGCTTTGAACCCGCGCGGCTATGCGCCGCCGTCGCGGCGACGTTCCGCGCGCCGGCCGCCGGTAGCAGCGCGGATGCCAGCAGCGCGAGCACAACGCCCGCGGCCATGTAAATCGGAATCCGCGGCGGTCCGGCGCGCTCGTTGAACAGGCGCCGCACGTCTTCGCGGCAGGCGCCGCCGACCACCGTGAGCAGAACGAAAGCCGTCGCAATCACACAGATAAGCGTCGCGCCGCCGCCGATCCAGCGACCGCGCGAGACCGCCAGCCCTGACCGCGTAAACACCGACCAGCCGGCGGCGAGCGCCGCCGCCGCCGCGCCGACAGTCGCCCCGCCCAGCGCGATCGCGAAGACCGTCCAGCGATAGAGCAACTCGTGCTCGGCCGCGGCCGGCGTCGGGCGCGAACCCGCACCGAAGAGCGAGGGCGGTGTGCGCACGGCGGCATCGCGATAGCGCTGACGCCACTTGTCCAGGTCATCCGCCATGCCCGCGGATTCGGGGATGTCGGGCGCGGCTCGCAACACGGGCGCGAGCAGGTGCGCCGCGACCAGCCGCGTCGCCGCAGGTCCGGCGGTCACGATCCATTCCCGCAGCAGCCGCCGCGCGACGCTGCGGCACAGCGCTGCGCCCCCGGCGTCGCCGCTTGCCGCGCGCTGTTCGGCCGTTCGCTGCAGTCGCGGAATCAACAACTGCGCGAACGCGCCATGGGCCCCCGGCACCTCCGCCGCGGCGTATTCGGCCGCGGCCCCGGGGGACGCGCCCGCGGCGCGAAAAATCTCGGCGATGGTGGCCTGGCGCGTGTCCTCAAAGTGAGCGAACGTCGCGGCGCCCAGGCCCTCCAGATAGGTGCGGATGCGCTCCCAGGCGGCTTCCGGCGGCAGGTCGGTCGCCTCGGCTTCGAGCAAGATCAGGAGCACCATCTGCACACGGCCGAGCGCGGTGTCCGACACGTTCGGGAGATTCGCGGCGAGCGTCTGCCGGGCCTGCTGCCGCGCGGCGGGGGCCACGGCCGCCTGTGGAAACTCCTGGGAGATCTGGGCGAGAAACGAAGCCTGGGCGTAGCGCGGGCCGGCTTTTGCGACGATCGCATCGCGCGCTTCCAACCCGCTCTTCGAGGCGAAAAACGCCTCGACGGCGCGCCCCTGTCCGGCCGGCAGCCGCTCCCAGAGCCGCATCATGCTGATCAGGGCGAAGGCGCTCAGCGCGGCGGCGGCCGCCACGACGGCGACGGGCGCGAGCAAGCGAGGCGCGGAGGAATCGGGCGGCGTGGCCGGCGGCTGTGAGCGGGTCATGGGACCGGACAGTATGCGGCACCGTGCGCGCGGGCAAGGTGGTGGATTGATCGGCTGCGCCGGACCGGCGATGATACGCGCGGGCCGCGACCGCCGACGGCGATCGCTCTCGTGCGGCGGCATCGGGTTCTTACTAGTGAGGGCAGATCATGCGTCAGCAGCGCATTTCTCAGATTGCGACGGTCGGAATCGGCGTCGTCATCGGCATCGCTCTCGGCAGCGCGCTGGGTAGCGCCGCGGCGCAGCAGGACGGCGCGGAGCCGCCCAAGGCGCAAACGCAGCAGGAGATCGTGCAGGCGGTCTTGCAGAAGTTCGCGGAAGCCGTCGCCGCGAATGACGTGGAAAAGGCGATGGCGCTGCTGCCCACCGAAGAGGAGCTGACGAAGCTGATCGGTCCGGAGGCCGGACCGAAGAGCGCGAACGAGCTGCGTTCGCATCTGAAGATGAACTTCCACGAGTTCACCGATGCGCTCAAGGCCTTCGGCAAGTGCGACCTGGTCGAGGTCAACCCCGGCAAGGTTCGCCGCGTGCTCAAGGGCGAGTCCGGCATGCTGACGGACACGTATACGGCGGAGAATGGATATCTGTCGTTCGCGCGCGACGGGAACTACTTCATCGACCTGCGCATGAACGTCGGCGCGGTGATCCGCATCTCGCGCGAGCGCTGGGTGCTCACCAACATGGTGACGCGGCTGGATCGCTTTCCGAGCCCCGGTTCGGGTGGGTGATCGACGCGGCGCGATCCCTCGGTTAGCGATCCGCCCGCGTGATCGGGCGGAAGAAGCGCCAAATCTCTTCGCTGGCGTCGATGTCGCGCGACGTGCGGCCGATCAGAGTCGCCGGCAGGTACTGCCGCCCGCCCGGCCAGGTGTGCCCGCCGCCCTCGACCACCAGCACCTCGACGGGGGCGCTGCCGGGGGCCGTCGTCGCTTCGTACCGCTCGCGGCGGACGCGCGTACCGTCGAACGGCGCCCGGTCGGGGTCCGTTGTCGCGGTCGGCATCTCGTTCGCGCCGTTTACCGCGACCCAAAAGCGCACAACATCGGGCACGGCGCGCTGCTCGCCGCGATTCAGCAGCGGCGGCAGGCCGATCTTCCCGCCGTTGAATGGAGCGAGCGGGTCATCGGTGCCGCTGATCAGCAAAACCGGCAGGGGCCGCGGCGGCGGCGGACCGTCCGCCAGGGTCACGCTCAGCGACGCGGCGACGGGCGCGATCGCCGCGATGCGATCGCTCAGGTCGAAAGCGAGTCGATTGCTGAAGTGGCCGCCGTTAGAGATGCCGACGGCGTATACACGCTGCGGATCGAGCGTGAACCGCGCCGCAAGGTCGTCGAGCAGGGCGGCTACGAAGGCGACGTCGTCTACGTCGGAGTTGATGCCGGGGCGACCATCGTTCCAATTCTCGTCTATGCCCTGCGGGTAGACCGCGAGGAACCCCTCGCGGGCGGCGATCCGATCCATGCCGGTGAGCGATGCCATGCCGTCGGCGTCGCCGCCGCCGCCGTGGAAGAGCAGCACGACGGGGAGCGGTGTGGTCGCGGTCGCAGGCGCGAAAACGCGATAGGCGCGTGAGCGGCCATCGACCTCAATCGCGTAGCGGTCTATGCGGCCGCCGGAGGTCGTGGGGCCGCCGAAACAACCGCAAGGGGCGAGAATGGGAAGGAAGGCCAACCAGCGCACGAACTGCATCTGACGCTCCGATAACGGTCCTGGCGGGACCATCGCCGCACCGGCACTCCCCGTTTCATTCGGCGCCACGTAGCGACTATTCCGAGCCGCGCGAAAAGTCGACGCCGTCAAGGCGGCGGCGCGAGCAGATTGTAGGCGATGTGCGCGGCGACAAAGCGTTCATCGAGGGCCTCGTAATGTCCGCCGCGGTGTCCGTACACGGCGAATTCTGGCCGCCAGTGCACCACGCAGACTGTCCCGCGCGGCGCGGTAATGCGCCCGAAGAGTCCGATCGAACACAGACCGCATTCGACGCGATCAGCGGTGCCAACTGCGGCGGCGGCGATGAGCAGCGCATCTCGATCTGAGGCGTACACCGTCCAACGGCCGGACGTGCGCTCGATCGCGGCGCGAAGGTCGTATTCTGAGCTGAGTGAGCTTTGCAGGAGGATCACGTTTCGCACCAGCGGCGCGCTGAGCAGCTCCAAGGCGTAAACCGCTACCGCCGAGCCCGCGCTGAACGCCAGGACGTCGATCGGGCGCGTCGGGTCGGCCGCGTGCAAGGCTGCGATTCGCGCGGCCAGTTCCGCGGCGCGAGCCCGCTTGTGCTCATTCCCGATGATGTGATCGATCACCAGCCCGAGGCCGGTGTTCCATACCACGCGCTCCAACTGAACATCCGGAGCGGTGGCGCGCAGGCCGCTCGCAACCTGATCGAACAGCCAGGGGGTTAGATCGCCGGCAGCACCCTCAACGTACAGCACAACTGACGCTGATGATGGCGCGGCTCGGTCCGAGGGCGGGCACGTGGTTTCGTGAGGCGGGGCGAGGCACGCCTTGAGCGCCCCAGCGAGACCGGCGATCGCGAGCGTCGCAAACCGTTTGAGGCGCAGGGCGCGGATTGACACTTGCACATCCCCGTGGCGGCAGCGATACCGGCGATCTCGTCGCGGATGCGCGGTAGCACAAGGTTTATAAGTACCTATCGGCGCAAGTCGTGCAGCAAACGTGGCGCGGGAGTCTAACCAGGAGTTCGACGGCTGGTCTAGAGCTGGAGCTGCGAGCAGCATCACGGCGACAGGGCTGTGCCGCCTGGGCATTGCGTCGCCAGTGCTCGCGCCCGTGACGGAGTCGTCGGTATGAACGCGAGGCGAATCTCGAATCTCGTCGTGGCGGCACTTTTCGGCGGGGCCGCCGCACACGCTCAGGCCGGACCGGGCGCTGCGCCCGCGCCGCTTCGCGTGCTGGCGGGTGTTCGCGAGTATCCGGAGCCGGTGATCGAGGCCCTGGTGACCCTGGCGAATCAGCCGCGGTGGGCGGAGGCGGCGGCCGAAAGCGTGCGGGCGACCGGAGAGATCGGCGTCGCCGACCCGGCCATGTCGCAGAGCGCGCGCAGCGCGCTCGATGCGCTGCGCCCGCTGCCCGACGCCGTCGTGCTGGCCGTCGAGCGACCCCGCGAACTCGCCGCGCTGCGCGAGCTGCGCGTCCGCGACTGGCGTCGCGCCGCGGAAATCACGCAGCAACTTCGCGACGCGTACCGCGGCGCACGGGACGCGGCCGCCGGGGAGTGGCGGCGACGGCTGAGTGGCGCTGCGGCGCACGCGGCATATGGCGAACTGCTGCACCGCTACTGCGAGCACCAACGCGCCCGCAATCCGAACTTCGCGTGCATCGAGGTGCTCGACCCGGCGTACTACGAGGTTCTGATTCCCGATTCGGCCATCGTCAACTTCGCGGCGGGTGCAGAGATGCCTTCGGGGCTGCGCGCGCTGCTGGCGGACTGGGATCGCGAATTCGGGGCCGCGATGATCGACGACCTGATCCTGACTGGCCGGCGGCCCCAGGCATTCGGGCAAGTCCGCAGCCCTTCGCCGCAGCGCGATCTGAAAGCCGGGCAGCCGCAGTGGCGGCTCAGCGGCGGGACCGCCGGCGGTCGACTTGCCCCGGTGATTCTGCAACCCGGGACCGACCAGCCCGCCGAGGCGCGGCTGGCCCTGGCGCTATTGGAGCACGAGCGGCTCTGGCTTGCGGATGATCCGTCGCCCGCGCCGATAGAACCCGCTCCGCTCGCGCCGCCGCAACCGGCGCAAGACGACGAACCGCTCGTCGTGCGGCGCGGTCGGGCCGCGGATCGCGAAGCCGCGCGGGACAGACCGGCGAACGAGTTGCCCGCCAACTCCGCGGCGGCGACGGCTCCGCCGCCGGCGACCGTGATCGTCGATGAGCGCTACATCACCTATCCCGATGAGCCGCGCCCCCCGGCGGTGAGCTCGCGCGATACGCCGTCGCTTGGTGCGGGGCGCTACTACACCCAGACGCCGCCCGCGCGGGTGCTTCGCTACGGCTGGCAGCCGCCGCGCGTGCGCGTGTATGTCCGCCCGCCGATCGGACTCGTGCCGCACTGCGACGGCTGGATCGCCTGGCCGCCGGACGATCCGCAGTGGGAATTCCGCGTGAATCGCGAGTGGGAGGCGTGGGACGACTGAGGGCGCGGCGATGGGCCTACGCGATCGCGGTGCCGCGCATGTCCGGCGGCGCCGGTTGCCCGAGGGTCTTCAGGATCGTCGGCGTGACGTCGTAGAGCGATGCGTCGCGGCGGCCCTTCGGCAGGCTCGGATGCGAGAGGATGTACATGCCCTGCTGGGCATGGTTGGCGTCATCGGGTCCGGTGTCGTTTTCGAACGTGTAGATGTCCGGATTGCCGATGGTGCCCACGCTGCGCCAGTGCAGGTCGCCGAAGATCACGACCAGGTCCGGCGCGACGCCGTTCACCTGACGGTAGATCTGCTCGGGCTTGTAGCTGCGGTTGCCCATGGGCCGGCCCTGGTGGTCGACCACGGTTGCCAGCCGGGCGACGAGCTCGTCGCGGAAGGCCTCGTACTGGCTTTGCGGGACGATGCCCTGCGGCTCGCGGCCCTGCACGTTGATGAAGCAGCGGCCGTAGTAGCCGCCTTCGCCCCATACGCGGGTTCTCGACCAATCCACGTCTTTCACGTCGAACTTGCGTTTCTCGCGAACCGGCTCGCGCATCACCAGCAGCCCTTCGCGAATCAGCCAGTCGTTGAAGCAGAATCCGCCGTCCATGCGCTTCGCGCCGTGATCGGAGACGACCCAGACGGCGGTGCGGCGCTGGTCGATGACCGTAAGCAGGTCGCCGATGAGTCCGTCGACGTGGACGTAATAGTCGTGGATCGCATTTTCGAACGGGTTCCCGGGTTCGTAGCGGTGATGCTCGCGATCCATGTATTGCCAGAAGCCGTGATGGATGCGATCCACGCCCATCTCGACCATCCAGAACAGGTCCCACGGCCGCGTCTGGAGAAGATGCTTGCAAAGCTTGAAACGGCGGTCGGTCATGACGTAGATCTGGTCGAGCAGCCACTGCTTGTCGTCGGTGCGAAAGCCCTTTACCTCGAACATGTACTCGCCGACCAGATCGGCGATTTCCTGCTTCAGTTCTTTGGGATGCGTGTAATCGGCGCTCAGGTCGGGCGTCAGGAAGCAGGTGACCTGTACGCCGTTGACCGGGCGGCAAATCGGGTAGGTCTGCGGCACGCCGACCGTGATCGAGGTCTTGCCGGTGCGGGCCAGGATGTCCCAGACGCGCGGCTCCTTCACCAGCAGATTCGTGGCGATGTTCAGGCCGTCGTACGAATGGTCCTTGCGGTTGCGGAACCCCGTGATGCCCAGCGTGCCCGGATCTTTGCTGGTCGTCATGCAGCTCCAGGCCGGCACGGTGATCGGCGGCATGCAGCTCTCGAGGTTGCCCCACAGGCCGCTGTCGCGCAGGCGGCGGAGATTTGGAAGTTCGTCGGCCCAGCGGTCAAAGACGAGCGAGGGCTCGCCGCAATCCAGGCCGATGACCGCGACCTTGTCGATCGTGCTCATGTTCCGCGCTCCGCCGGGTCAGACCCACAATTCAAATTCTGCTCGTCCGGGATCGGCTTGACCTGTGCCTTCAGACTATGACTGCCGGGCTGTGCGACCAGGGTCTACGTCCGGCGTTTGTATTGTGCGGCGCTGGTTGCACACACAGGCCCATAGAGTGTCCGGGTCGGAGACCCGGAAAGACATTCACCGGTCGGAGACCGGCGCCACAGAGCATCTCCAGGTCGGAGACACTGGAGAGGCAGCCACCGGTCGGAGCGCTTGTGGTTTTTCAACATCTGCGTGTTCTAGTGAGCGGTTCGCACGGGCCGGAGGCCCATGCTCCCCGCTACCGCGCCGAACAATCCACAAGCTCGGAGACCGGCACCACACCGAGGCCGGCGCCACACCGAGATCGGCACCACACCGAGACCGGCGCCACGCCCGGACCGGCGCTACACGGTTTTCGGCGCCCCACGAAGGGCAGCCTGCGCCTGCGCGCCGCACCGGCCGCCTAGGGCTGCGTCGGCTTCGGTCCCTGCTTGAGCGCGAACACCAGCAGGCCCGCGCCGATTCCGGCGAACAGCAGGATGAACATCCACCAGATGACGCGCGGATCCCACCAGATCCAGAACGCGATCGCCAGACACACTGCACCCGCCGCCGCCGGCAGCGTCGAAAACGCCCGTCTGCGCCGACCCGATTCCATCACACCCACAAAGCACCTCCCGACGCGCCAAAGTTCCTTCCGCCGTGCACGATTGCGGGCGCGGCCCTGCGCATGCGCATGCCACCGATCACGCCTCGCAACCGCCGCGCCAGTATCGCGGCGGATGTCCGCCAACTCGATTTCATCGCGAGCCGCGCTTGAGCGACGCCGCGCCGGCCGCGATGATATCCGCCCGTCGCCGCCGCGTCGAAGGGGCGTGATCCACAGGAACCCGCCGCATGTCTGAAGTGCTGCTGAAGATCGAGAACCTCCGCGTGCAGTTCGGTCGCTTTCTCGCGGTCGACGACGTGTCGTTCGAGCTTCACGGCGGGCACCTGCTGGGCATGATCGGCCCCAACGGCGCGGGCAAGACCACGACACTGCGGGCCGCCGCGGGTTTGCAGCCCGTCACGACCGGCGAGGTGCGGGTCTTCGGCCATGACGTATTCACGCACGCGACGATCACGGGGGAGCACCTGGCGTTTACGCCGGACACGCCCGCGCTATACGACGCGATCACCGTCGTCGACTTCCTGCGGTTCATCGCCCGGTGCTACAACCTGCCGCGGGCCCTGGCCGAGGAGCGTATCGATCATTGGCTCTCGCGGCTGTGGCTCGACGAAAAGCGTAGCGCGAAGATCAGCTCGCTTTCGCGCGGCATGCGCCAACGCCTGGGCGTGGCGCGATCGCTGCTGCCCGATCCGCACGTTGTGCTGATGGACGAACCGGCGGCGGGGCTCGATCCGGCCGGGCGCGTGCAGTTCCGCCAGCTTCTCGCGTCGCTCCGCGATCAGGGCAAGGCCATCATCGTCTCGTCGCACATCCTCGCGGACCTGGCCGAATACTGCACGCACGTCGCCATCATGGAGCGCGGACGGTTCAAGAGCTTCGGCACGGTGCGCGAGGTGGCCGGCGGCGGCGGCCATGAGCGCTGCGACTATCGGGTGATCTTCGCGCACGCGGTGGGAGACGTGCTGCAGCGCATCGAGCGCATCGAAGGGCTGGAGCGGGTGCGGGCGGAGGGCGATCGGCTCACGGTCGAGTATGGCAGCGATCGCGAGGCGGCGGCGCGGCTGCTGCGCGGCCTGATCGCCGCGGGGCTGCCGGTGGCCGAGTTCACGCCGCTGCAGCCGGACCTGGAACAGGCTTATCTGCGCAGCGGCATCGGGCAGGTCGATTAGCGCCGCGTGGTTCGCGCCGGCCGGACCTCGCGCTGCGCGGTTCGGGCCGGCCGGAACTCCCGCTGCACGCGTCGCGCCCGCCCGCGCGCCGCGCGGGCGCATCTCGCGCGCGGTGAAACTTGCAGGGTGGGGCGGGCATTCTGCCCGCCCGCCGGGAGCTGTCGGCCGGTGCGACCGGCGGCGATGGAGCTGACAACGTGTCCTACAACCCGCTCTTTGGCCTGCACCTGCGAATGCTGGGCACCTGGCGCAGCCAGCTCGTGGTGCTCCTGGTTCTGTTCGGCGTGGTCATCGCGCTGGCGAGCGTCTCGTACCGCATGTCCGAGCCGCGCGAGCACGGCAGCGTCAGCTCGTTCTGGCTGGCGATCATCGCGATCGCCCAGGCGGGGTTCCTGCTGCTGATCGCGCCGGCCGCGATTCGCCGCGCGGTGCAGCGCGACTTCGACAGCGGCATGATGGAGTCGCACCGCCTCAGCCCCATGAGCGGTTTGAAGATCGTCCTGGGCTATCTGAGCGGCCCGCCGGCGCAGGCGCTGATGCTCGCGGGCGGCGCGGCGCTGATCGGCACGTACTTCGCCGCGCAGATCGGCGCGGCGTTCGGGGCGCCGGTCGGCCCGGCTGCGGGCGGCGCGCCGCCCGGTCCGAACGTGAGCACAATGCGGCTGGCCATGACGTTCGTCACCGGTTGGTACTTCACGATCTTCGTCACGCTGATGCTGGCGCTATTGATCACTTCGCTCACGCTGCTGGTGTCGCTGGCGTCCGCCGGCAAGATGAACATCATCGGCATCGTCGTGGTCCTCAGCGTCGTCGGCGGCTGGATGGCGCCGGCGCTGATTCCCGGGCTGGCATTGCTGCTGGGCATTCTGACGGGAACGGAGCTCGTCGCGCTGCTGTTTCAGCCGCGCGCCGCGGGGCCGTCCGGCACGGGCGCCGTGATTTTCGCCACTGCCGCCAGCCAGGTCGCGATGGCCGGCACGTTCATCCTGGCCGCAGCGCGCAAGGTGCGCTCGCCGGAGCGGCCGATGTTCACGCTGCCGCTCGCGCTGCTGCTCCTGGCGATCTGGGGCGCGGCGCTGATCGTGGGCATGCGAATGATGCCGGGGACTCATCCGATGCTGCGGGCATTCGGCTCGGCGGAGGAGTCACTGGCCACGGGCCAGGTGGTCGCTTCGACCGTCAGTTTCATGCTGATCGCGCTGTTCGCGCTAACCGCGGCCGCCGGCGAAGCGGTGCGCATCGACCGTGCCCGGCAGTTTCAGCCGTTACGCCGCGGCCGGACTGCGTGGACGCCGGCGTTCGTTCCGCCGCTGCTCGCCCTGGCGACGCTGGCGATCGGGTTGCTCGTGTATCAATCGTCCACCGCCGCAGGGGCACAGAGCAGCGACGTGCCGGCGTTCGACTCGCCCATGCGGCTGGTCGTGATGCTGGCGGCGGTGCTGTCTTCGTACGTGATCGACTACAACATCCTCTTCATGGCGCTGGCGCGCGGCGCGCGCGTCTTCCGCGTGATCGTCGTGTGGGGACTGGTGCTGAAAGTCCTGCCGCTCGCGCTCGATTTCGCACTCGCGATGGGCCGCGAGATGGCCGAACTGGGCCAGTTCACGTTTGGGGACTCCGTGTTCACCGGCATCTCGCCGTTCGGCACGCTCGTTCTGGCGTCGGTTCGAGGCGGTAATCCGTATCCCGGCGCGATCGTACAGGTCGGGCTGGCCGCGGTGGTCGCATACATCGCGATGCGGGACCGCACGAGTGCGTTGCGGCCTGAGGCGCGTGCGCCGCAAGCGACGGCATAGGACGCCGGGCGTGCATCGCAGTGTTCTCGATCGCCGATTCGCCGCGTTCGGCCACGGACTCAGCGCACCCGGCGCAGTCGTGCGATCGCGGCGAGGTTTTCGCGCGCCGCCGGGCCGAGCCGCGGGTCGGCGGCAAGCGGCCGGAGCAGCGAATCCGCCTCATCCAACCGCGCTTGGCGAATCAGGCACGCGCCCAGGCACACCTGCGCGTCGCCCGAGATGATCGCCGGGTCGAAGCTGACCCACTGGTCGTACGTCCCGTCACGCCCCATTCGCAGCAGTTGCCGCAGGCGGCGCTCGCAGGCTGCGTAACGCCCGGCCGCGTAATCCTCGCGCGCCCGCAGCCAGATCAGCGGCGCAGCGCGCGGAAACCAGCGCTCGCATAACGCACGCACTTCTTCGGGCGCGAAGCCGCCCGGCAGCGGCGGCGGCACTTGCAGCAGGTGCTCCAGCAGCAGCGCGCACGCCGGCGACGAGGGCTGGGGCGCGGCGCGCTCGGCGGCGAGGAGTTGCGCCGCTTCGCCCAGCACCGCGATGCCGCGCGGCCGATCGAATTGCAGCAGGGTGCGGCCCAGCTCGACCTGGTAATAGAGCTGCCCCGGCCGGTCGCGCAGCTCCAGTTCCAGCAGCCGCGCGGCGCGCTGCGCCTTCGACAAGCGAGCGCCGGGCTCGATGTAGCCGTAGTGGTTCAGCTCGATCTCACTCGGGCCGTATGTCAGCCCTTCAGCGACGGCGAGCGACTCCAGCCGGACCGGAAAGTGCGGGTGGCAACGGCCGATGAAGCGCAGGTCGGGCCGGCGACGGAACAGCCGTACCTGCCACATGCGGGTGAAGAACTCCGGCCTGGCAGCGTCGAAAAGGTCGCGCCGCAACACCAGCCGGGCAAGCCCGTGCGGCTCCGCCACCGCGGCCCGCAGCGCCGCAGCGCTTTCCGGGCGCAGCTCCTCATCGGCATCGAGCCACAGCACCCACTCGGCGGTTGCCAAATCCAGCGCGGCGTTTCGGGCGGCCGAGAAATCGTCGCACCACGCGAAGGCGCCGACGCGGGCGCCGAAGTTGGCGGCGATCTGCGGCGTCGCGTCGCGCGAGCCGGTGTCGACGACGATGACCTCATCGGCGGCCCCGGCAACCGACCGCAGCGCGACGGGCAGGTTCGCCGCCTCGTCGCGCGCGATCATGCAGACGGCCAGTCGTGCGCTCATTCGGACGCCCGGCGTTCCTGTGTGCCAGCCGGCCGGATCGAGCCCCGATTGCTGCTCACGGACATCCGGCGAACAGGCACGTCAGGAACGGATCGATGTCGAAGAAATCCACGACGCCGCTGCCGTCGACATCCACCGCGCAGATCGAGCCGGCGCAGCACGCCCCACCGCTGCAGCCGGATGCGAGATAGGTGGGCTGATCGAAAAGGGCGAGCAGGAACGGGTCGATGTCGAAGAAATCGACCGTTCCGTCGCAATTGGCGTCGCCGGGCGCGCCGCTGCACGCGATGTCGAAAAAGCTCGTGCCGTTCGGAGCGGCGGGGGCGAATTGGACCAGCGTCGAGACGACGCCCAGCGGCGACAGAACGTCGTTGCGGCTATAGATGGTGTTACTGGTGAAGAAGCTGCGGATCCCATCATCGAATCCGATCGCCAGGAAACTCGCGATATCAGGCTGTTCGGGATAGTACGGCCACTCGCCCGATCCGGAGAACAACCCGATCGCGACGCTCGGCTCATGCCCGATCGTGACCAGCCCCGCGCTGCCCGCATCCAGACCGATCACCGCGTAGCGCGGCTGCCAGCCCTGATCCGGGGGGTAGGGAAAGCCCCCCGGGTAGCCCGTGTCGATCGTAAATCGGTAATCGGTGCGCACGCCGGGCGGCACGACCGGCCCGAGCGCGTACAGGAAGCTGTCAATCGAGGCTCCCGAGCCGTTGCCCTGGAAGAAGGTCACGTAGAGAAAGGCCGATTGCAGCTCCGCCTGCGGCTCGACGTATCCCGCGACGTCGAACTCGAAACCGGCCAGCGCCGTGCCGTTCCAGCTCGTCGCCAGCGTCGCGGCCAGACAAGCGTTGCGGAGCGCGGCGCGCTCCACCCGCACCGAAAATCGGGCGAGAAACTGTCGCATCTCTCGTCTCCTATGAAAAATCGACGAATCGCGCCGCCGGCGCATCCCTATGCGCTCGTAGACTTTTTGGGTGGGGTGGGCATTCTGCCCGCCCGCGGAGTTCGCGAACCGCTTACGACAGCACGCGAACCCCAATACTCCAAATGCTCTCCGGCCATCTGCACCGCCGCGAGAACCCGAATCACCTTCTAAGTGTAATTGGTTTCCCGGCCGAAACAGAGTCTTTTCTCGCGGGCCGCGCCAGCGAGCGCTTGACGTGTCCTTAACATGCGGCGGCTGGCGGCCGCAGTGCCGAGTCCGATTCCTGCACATCGCCCGCCCCGCGGCCGGGATCCGCTAGGATGCGCGCCCGTCGATGTTGCGAATTGAAGCCAAGGAGCCCGCGAAGATGAGAACGCATCGCTTAGTCGCATCCGGCGCGGCACTGTCGGCATTGCTGCTGGCCGGTTGCGAGCGCCCCAGCCGGGCGCGGCCCGCGCCGGAGTTCACCGTCACCGCCGCCCGCGGCGTAGCGCCGGCGGTGAAGCTCGCCGACTATCGCGGAAAGTGGCTGCTGGTCGAGTTCTGGGCCCATTGGTGAGGCCCCTGCACGCGCGGCAGTTTGCCGCGCCTGATGGACTTCGCCGCCGCGAACGAGAAGCACAGCGGCAAGTTCGCGATTCTCACGATTCACAGCAGCGACGTGCGCCGCTTCGACGATCTGGACGGTCCCCTCAGCCGGCTGGAGACCGCCGTCTGGAAGCGCCGCTTTCCGTTCGCCATTCTGCTCGATGAAAGCGGAGACACGATGAAAGCGTGGGGCGTCAGCGCCCTGCCCACCTCGTTCCTGGTCGATCCGCAGGGGCAGATCGTCGCCGCCGGACACGGCGAAGAGGCGGAAGCCAAGCTGGCGCAGGCGCTGGGCCGGTAGCGGAATCTCGGCGCCAGCTCGCGGGTGCAACTCGCCAGCGGTTGCATTTCGCAGGGTGGAGCGGGCATTCTGCCCGCTCCGGCCAGGCAACCCCGTGCAGCGGGCAGAAGGCCCGCCCCACCCGGTGCGCCGCAACCGAATGCAAGATGCATCCCCGGCTCGCCGCCTCCCCCTGTGCGCCCGTCTTAGCGGACCCCGAGCGCTTCGTTGATCAGCAACTGCTGCTCGATCTTGTGGCTGCCGTGCGATCCGGTCGCGGGGCTGGCCGAGGCGCGGCGCGAAACGCCCGCGAGCGGCAGTCGATCGAACAAGCGCGTGCCGAAGCGATAGCGGAGATAGCGCCAGGCGCCCATGTTCTCGGGTTCTTCCTGCGCCCAGATCGTCGGGGTTTCATTCCGGTAGGCCGACAGGGCCTCGGCCAGCAGGTGCTCGCGCAGCGGGTAGAGCTGCTCGATCCGCACCAGGGCGACGTTCTTCAGGCCCCGCTCGGTGCGGGTGCGGAGCAGCTCGTGGTAGAGCTTGCCGCAGCTCAGCACGATGCGATCGACGCCGGCCGCCGCGACTTCGTTGTCGGGGATGACGTGCTGAAATCCGCCCGCAGCCAGGTCATCGAGCGTCGAATCGCGGTTGCGCAGCAGACTCTTGGGCGTGAACACGATCAGCGGCTTGCGCCAGGGGCGCACCACCTGCCGTCGCAGCACGTGGAAGTAGTTCGCCGGCGTACTGGGCACGACGATCTGCACGTTGTTTTCCGCGGCGACCTCGAGGAAGCGCTCGATCCGCGCGCTGGAGTGCTCCGGCCCCTGACCCTCGAGCCCGTGCGGCAGCAGCAGCACGAGGCCGCTGAGCCGCAGCCACTTGTCTTCCGCGCTGGTCAGGAACTGGTCGATGATGACCTGCGCGCAGTTCACGAAGTCGCCGAATTGCGCTTCCCACAGCACCAGCCCGTCCGGGCACGCCGCGCTATAGCCATATTCGAAGCCCATCACGCCGGCTTCTGACAGCGGACTGTTGAAAATCTCCACCGGCCCCTGGTCGGGCGCGAGGTGTTGCAGCGGCGTGTACGCCGCGCCGGTTTCGTGGTCCACGAGTACGGCGTGGCGATGGCTGAACGTGCCCCGGCCGCTGTCCTGCCCGCTCATGCGAATGCGGGCGCCCTCCGTCGCCAGCGTCGCGAACGCCAGCGCTTCGGCCGCGCCCCAGTCCAGCGGCTTCTCGCCCCGCGCCATCTGCTGCCGTTCGTCCAGCAGCCGCCGGGTCTTGGGGTGCGGGTGAAACGTCGGCGGCAGTTGCGTCAGCTTGTCGAACAGCGCGGCCAGTCGCTCGCGCGGCACTGCGGTGGGAACATCGGGCGTCTCGCGATCCAGTCCGCCGCGATATGCCGCCCATAGCTTGCCCATCGGGCTGCCGCCGTTGCCCGCGGGCTTCTCCACCGAGTGAACGCCGGAAAGCTCCTGCTCCAGCCGCTCGTGCAGGGCGGCGGCGACCTCTTCGGCCTCGTCGCTGGTGATGTCGCCCAGCGCCGCCAGATGCTCGACATAGCTCTCGCGAATGCTCTTGCGGGCCGCGATGCTGCGATACATCAGCGGCTGCGTGAACGCCGGTTCGTCCTGTTCGTTGTGGCCGCGGCGGCGGAAGCAGTACATGTCGATGACGACGTCGCGTCGGAAGGTCTGCCGAAACTCCAGCGCCAGCCGCACGACCGCGGCGACCGCCTCGGGGTCCTCGCCGTTGACGTGGAAGATCGGGATTTGCAGCATCTTGGCGACGTCGGTCGCGTAGGTGCAGGATCGCGCGTCGCGCGGATCGGTCGTGAAGCCGATCTGGTTGTTGACGATGATGTGCAGCGTGCCGCCGACGGTGTAGGCCCGCAGCTCGCTGAGGTTCAGCGTCTCCTGCACGATGCCTTCGCCGATGAACGCGGCGTCGCCGTGGATCAGGACGCACATTCCGCGGCGGCGGTCGCTGTCGGCTACGCGATCCTGCCGGGCGCGGACGCGGCCGAGCGCGACGGGGTTTACGAACTCGAGGTGACTGGGATTGAAGCACAGGGCCAGGGCCACGCTGCGGCCGCTCGCGGTGGAGAACGTGCCGTGGTAGCCCATGTGATATTTCACGTCGCCACGGCCGATGTTGTGCTCGGCGTCCAGGTCGGCGAACTCGCGGAAGATCTGCCGCGGGCTCTTGCCCAGAATGTTCGCCAGCACGTTGAGCCGGCCGCGGTGGGCCATGCCGATGACGATCTCGTCGATGCCCTGTTCGCTGGCCTTGTCGATCGCCAGGTCGAGCAGCGGGATCAGGCTCTCGGCGCCCTCGAGTGAAAAACTCTTGGCCCCGATGAACTTCTTCTGGATGAACTCCTCGAACATGACTGCGTCGGTCAGCCGCGTGAGGATGCGGAACTGCTCGGTGCGGGAGAGCTTCACGCGGTTTTCGTTGCCCTCCATGCGCTCCTGAAGCCAGGCCCGCACGCTCAGATCGTCGATGTGCATGAACTGCGCCGCGATCGAGTGGCAGTACGTGTTGTGCATCCGCGCGATGATTTCGCGCAGCGGCGCGGCGCGGGCGCCGCCGAAATTCGCCGGATCGGTGGCGAAGAGGCGGTCCATGTCGGCCGCGCTGAAGCCGTGGAACTGCGGATCGAGCTCCGGCACGGCCGGCCGCGGCCGGCCCAGCGGGTCGATGTTCGCCGCCATGTGTCCGCGGACGCGATAGTTGCGGATCAGCATGTCGACGCGATGCTGCATCGCGGCGGAGTCGGTGGCGCGGGCCCCCGGGGCCGCGTGGCTGCCATTCAGTCGCGGTGGATTAAAGATGCTGCGCGCGCTGAAGGATGGCGCGACGAGCGGCCGCGCGTCGCTCGCGTCGTGCGCCGTCAGCTCCTCGAAATACGCGCGCCACTCGGGGGCGAGTCCCTCCGGGGCGCGGCGGAACTCGTCATAGAGCGCCTCGACGAATTGCAGGCTGTGGAAATTCGGCAGCGCGGTGAGATTACGCATACGACTTCCATACACCGTTGCATTGTGTTATCGGCCGGTCGGCCGCCGGGAATGAGTCGCCGCGGTCGGCGGCGCAGTCGGAGTCAGGGGGATTCGTGCTTCCCATACCAGCTCAAGCCAAACCCCCGCACAAATGGGCGATACAGGATTCGAACCTGTGACCTCCTGCGTGTCGAGCAGGCGCTCTAGCCAACTGAGCTAATCGCCCAACGTACCGGACGGCCCGCGCCGCGCCGAACAGACGATGATGCGGTCGGAGTGGTGCGGTGTCAAGGCGCGGGATTTTGGTAAGCGACGAAGCGACGGAGCGACGAAGCGACGAAGGGGAGCATGGGCGTCCCGTCCGTGCGAATGTGGCGTAGCGACGAAGCGGCTTAGCGACAAAGCGACGAAGCGACGGAGCAAGAAGAGCGACGAAGCGACGAAGCGACGAAGCGAGAAAGGCGACAGCGCGACGGAGCGACCGAGCGAGACGTGCGACGGAGTGATTGGTCGAGCACGCAACAACGGGAATCGGCGACCGGACGGACGACGGAGGGTCGTCGGCAGGGGGTGCATCGGGGCTTTGAGCCTGTGAATGTTTGGGGTGGGGCGGGCATTCTGCCCGCCCCTGGACTTTGGCACTTGGGGCGGATGTTCTGCCCGCCCAACGGGATCGCGAACCGCTCACGACAGTGAGTGAAGCCCAAAAAGTTCACAAGCTCTCTGGGCGGATTGGCTCCGATTGCCGGCGAAGAACTCGTCTAATTTCCGGAGTTGTATCTCCGCGCCGCATTTTGCGCACACGAGGGGTGCAGGTCGCGAGTCGTTTCGAGCGAGTGTCGCCGAGTGCACGCGGCCGCCGGGATTTCGCATCAGGAGTTCGTGTCATGACCAAGCGACAGTTCGTTCTTTCCACCGTGCTGCTGGCCAGCGTGAATCTGGCGGCGGCGCAGCCGACCGAGGGCTCGGGAGAGTCGCCGCTGGCGGCGAAGGCCACGGGCCTGCTCGAGATCACAACGGACTCGCGGCAGCAGCAGATCGAGGTGACCATCGGCCCGGTCGCGGGCGAGGTCCGCGTCAGCGGGGTTCGCACGATCCCGTCGGACACGGTTTTCACGGGAATCACGGCGATCGAGCTGCGCACCGGCACGGCCCAGGACTACGTCGAGTTCCGCGTGCTCAGCGACGTGGTGCCGACTATCTACGCCAACACCGGCGGCGGTCTGTCGGACGTGAAGGTGATTTATGAGCTGCCGACTTCACCGGTCGAGGTCTACACCTATGTGGAACTCGTCGGCGCGGGCGCTGCGGACAAGGCCAATTTCACGGTCGAGTCGCGCGTCGCCAGCTTCGTCGCGGACTGGATCGTCAGTCACAGCGGCGGCGACAACGAAATCACCGCGGCCGTCAACTCGCCCGAGATCAGCGACCGGCTCGCCATCAACCTGAACGGCACGACCATGAACGGCCTGGACAAGCTCGAAATGGCGATTATCTCCGCCGCTGCGATCCTGGACCTGAACGTCGCCGGTGCAATGGGCGGCAATCAGGACACGGCCACGGTGCTGGTCGACGGCCTCGGACCCGCGACGACCACCGCGAACTTCGGCCTTGACCTGGGCGCCGGAGTGGACACCTCGTCGGTCGAGATCATCTCCCGCGGCGGCGCGGTCGCGGCCAGCGGCAGCGTGCTCGGCGGCGGCGGCATCGATGCGCTGGTCTTCAAGCTCGAAGGCGACGGCACGCTGAACACCACGCTCAGCGGCGGCGACGGCAACGATCTGATCGACTACGCCCTGAAGGGCAATCTGACGGGCACGCCGCAGCTTCTGGGCGGTACGGGCAACGATGAACTGAAGATCGTCCTGGACGGTCCGCTGACGCTGACGCCGTTCATCGACGGCGGTCCGGGCTTCGACATTGCCATCGGTTTCGGCACCTTCGTGAACGTCGAGCAGATCAACTAAGGCCCAATGCGCTGGGGCAAAGAATACGCGGCCATGTGCGACCGCTTCGCCATCGCTGACGCCTCCAAGAGTCAGAAGCTGGGAGCGACGGCAAAACGAGCAGCCCGCCGGTGAGCGTCTACCTCCGTCTCCCCCCGAGCACCGAGCCGGCCAAACCTTCGGGAATGGTCGGCTCGGGCTGCGTTTGGGGCTTGCAGCCTCGGATCGCGGTGCGGCCGGAATCGGTGCGGCCGAAGTCGGTGCGGCCGGCCCTCGACTCGCGGGGCGTCACCGACGCACTGCCGTTTTCCCTTACCCGCGTGGATCGCTAAACTCTCGCAGATGACCGCGCCCGATCCACCCCGACTCCTGGCACGTTGCCGCGACGGCGACCAGACGGCCTGGGCCCGGCTGGTCGACCAGTATGCCGGCCTGGTGTTCTCGATCGCGCGTAAGCAGGGTTTGCCGCGAGAGTTATGTGACGACGTGGCTCAGATCGTGTTCGCCACTCTCGCCCGTCAGGTCGGGAGCATTCGCGACGAAGCCAGTCTGCCGGGGTGGCTCGGGACGGTGGCGCGGCGCGAGAGCTGGCGGGCCAAACGCGGGCTGGCGCGCCACCGCGGCGACGAGCTTCCGCTGAACGAATCGCTCGCGGCCGAAGACGCCGAACTGCGGCGCGCGGAGCAGATTCTGCAGGTGCGAATGCTGCTGGGGCGACTGGATGGAAACTGTCGGGCGCTGCTGGAGGCCCTTTTCCTCGTCGATGCTGAGCCGACCTATGAAGAGGTCGCCCAGCAGGTGGGCATTCCGGTTGGAAGTATCGGACCCACGCGGCGGCGATGCCTGGCCAAGCTCCTCGACCGCATGCGCGGCGAAGAACGGTTCGCAGATTAGTGCTATTGTTGTATTTGGGCTCGGGGGGTCGCGCCACACAATAGGAAAGGCCGCGGCGGGCGCCCCGGCCAGAGGCTGCACATGACCACCGAGCATCTGATCGCGTACGTGTTGGGTGAGCTGTCGCAGACGCAGGCGGACGCCGTGGCTCTGGCGACCCGCACCGACCCGGCCGCACGCGAGCGACTGGATCAGGTACGGGCGTCGCTGGAGACGCTCCGCGCCGCCGGACGCGAGGCCGAGTTGTGGAATGTGCCGCCGGATTCTCGGGCCCGTCTCCTGCGCCTGTGCCCGGCGCCGAAAGCTTCGTGGCTGACCGACCTGCGGGATCGGACCCGTGAGGTGCTCGCCGGCCTGCTCTTCGACGGGCGCAGCGCGGCCGCCGCGGTCGGCATGCGCGGCGCGACGCGCGAGCAGCACGTGATCTACGGCGTGGATGAAGTCGAGATCGACCTGCGGCTGACTCCGGAGACGACGCCGATCGACCCGCAGTGCGTTCGGAAATACCGCGTGTACGGGCAGATCGCCGGAGCAGCCGACGCGAACAGCGTGGTGTTGCGCGGCTTCGACGCCGGCGACGCGATCTCCTCCGCGGTAGACCCCGACGGCGTCTTCGCGCTCGATGCACCCCCGGGTGAGTACGAGTTGACCATCACGACCGGGGAGCGCGTCTTCGTGGTTCCGTTCGTGCAGTTGGCGGACCGCGTCACATGAGCGTCGCCGCCCTGAACGTCGAGAGCCTCGGCAGCGGCGACCGTGCGACGCTCGCGCCGCGCGTGCGGGCCCTGCTGGGCGCCGGTCGCGCGGCCGGCGAACTGGCGGACTACGCCCGCAAGCTGACGCTGACCGACGTGAATCGGGCGTTGTGGCTGGCCGACGAGGTGCTCGCTGCGCTGCCCGCCGGCGATTGGCGCGGCCGCTGCCGAACGCTCGCGGCGCGGGCGCACGCGCTGTGCTATCTCAACCGCGTCGATGAGGCCATCGCCGTGTTGGCGGATTCCGAGTCGATCGCCGTCGCGCAGGACGAACCCGCGGAGCGGGCGAGCGCGGCGCTGGCGCTTGTGCAGCCGCTCGCGCTGGCCGGCCGACTGGCCGAGGCCGAGCGCTGCGCCGCGGTCGCCGGCGAGTCGTATGCGGCCGCGGGCGATTCGCTGGCGGCTGCCAAGGCGGGCGTGAATCGCGCGATCGTGCTGCGGATGCAGGGTCGGGTCCGCGAAGCGCTGCAATACTTCGACGCGGCGCGCGAGCCGCTGGCCGGCGACCCGGCGCACCGCGCCATCGTCGACACCAACCGCGCCGAGGCCCTGCTGGACCTCGACGAGTTCGCCGCTGCCGCGTCCGCGTTCGGCGCGGCGATCGACTCGTTCGAGCGCGGCGGAAACCACCATGCGGCCGCGATCGTAGAAGGCAACATCGCCCATCTGTACGGGCGGCAGGGACGCTACAACGACGCCATCCGGCACTTCGAGCGCGCCCGCCGCCGCTTCGAGACGATCGGAGCGACGGCGGATTGGGCCCGCCTCGACGTGGAGGAGGCCGAGACCCTCGGCGCTGTGGGAGCGCTCAGCGAGAGCTACGAACGCTGCCGCACCGCCGGCGAGCAGCTCGACCGGCTCTCGCTGCCGCGCGAGGCGGCGGCGGCGCGCTTCTGCGAAGCGCTGATCCTGATACGCATGGACCAACTGGCGGAGGCCGAGGGCGTGCTCGCGGATGTGCGCGGGCGCTATGAGCGCTTGAACATCGCGCCGTCCGTCGCGCAGGTGGACGCCGCCGCGGCGGCCCTGCTGATCCGCCGGGGCTGCGGCGACGCGGCTCTGCCGCTGCTGCGCCAGGCGGTGGGGGCGCTCGGCGATCGGCCGGTGACGGCGGCGTTGCTGCGGGTGCGGTTGGCGAGCGCCCTGCGCGGCCGCGCGGCGCTGGCTGAGGCGTCGGCTGAATTGGACGCTGCGGAGGCCGTGCTCGGCCCGCTGGAGCTGCCGACGCTGGACGGCGAACTGCACGCGGAGCGCGCCCGGCTGCTGGATGCGGCGGGAGCGCGCGAAGCGGCGATCGCGGCGTGGCGCGCGGCGCTGGACGCGCTGGAGCGCACGCGCAGCGCGCTTCAGACCGAGCGGCTGCGTGCGTTCTGGGTGGCCGGCGGGCGGGCGACGTTCGAAGAAGCCGCGTCAGCCGGTTTGAACCTGGAGACGCGCGCCGGTCTGGAGTTCGCATTCGACGCGCTGGAACGCATGCGGTCGCGGGCGCTGCTCGATCTGGTTTGCGGGGCGTTCTCCGAAGAGGCCGGCGACCCGAGCGAGCGATCGGACGAGCGCGCGCTGGCGGCGGCCCTCGCCGAGAGTCAGGCGGCGCTGCATGCCGCGTATGACCGCCTGGGACTGGGCGTCGGCGAGGTGGAGTCGCTCGAAGAAGTCGGGGCTGCGCGCGTTCGCGTCGCGGAACTGGAGCGCAAGACCCTGGCGCTCGAGGCGCGGCTGGCCGCGACGGCGCGATACGCACCGGTCTTCGCGCGGCCGGCGACGCTGGCCGACGCGCAGCGCGGGATGTCGCCGGACACGGCGTTTATCAAGTACTTTCTCGACGGCGGCCGCTGGAGCGCCATTCTTGTCAGCCGCGAGCGGACGGAGACGGTGCGCGGCCTGATCGGCGTCGAGGCGCTCACGCCGCTCGCGGAGCGATACGGCTTTCAGGTGGAGCGCGCCCTCGCCCGTGGGCCGCGGGCCGCCGCGGCGCGAACGGCCGACCTGGCGCGGGCGGCGCGGCCGCTCTTCGAGGCCTTGCTCGCACCGCTCCTGCCGGCGCTTCGCGGCGTCGCGCGGCTGGGGCTGGCGCCCGCCGGCGCGCTGCACGGGCTGCCGCTGCACGCGCTGGATGCGGCGGATGGGCCGCTGAGCGCGATCGACGTGACCTACTGCCCGAGCGTTTCGATCGCGCGATCGATCGCGGAGCGCCGACCCGACGCGGGCTGCCCGCTCGACCTGCTGGCATTCGGAGTGGCCGACGCCCTCGCACCGGCGATGGTGGGCGAGGCGCTGCGCGTCGCGGCCCGCGCGCCGCGCGGCCGGGCCCTGGTCGGCGATGAGGCCAGTCGCGACAACCTGCACGCCGCTTGCCGCAGCGCGCGGATCCTGCACGTGGCGTCGCACGCGGTGCTCGGCGCCGGAGACGTCGGCGGTTCGCGCCTGAAGCTGGCGGACGGCTGGTTGAGCGCTCGCGAGATCGTCGGATTGCGGCTTTCCGGCAGCATCGTCGTGCTCTCCGGCTGCGAGACCGGACGCTCGTCGTTCGAGTGCGGCGAGGAGCGCTTCGGGCTGATGCGGGCGTTTCTGGCGGCCGGCGCATCCGCGGTGCTCGGGTCGCTCTGGCGGCTGCATGACGAGGTGGCCCCGGCGCTGTTCGACGCCCTGTACGCGGCGCACTTCTCCGACCGCGTTTCGCTGTCCGAAGCGCTGCGCCGCGGTCAGCAGACTCTGCTCGATCAAGGAATTCACCCGGCGTTTTGCAAGGGGCTGTTCCTGGTAGGAGGATTGCGATGAACCCGCGCGAACTCAGCGTCGTCGTACTAACGCTTGTCGCCGCCGGCGCGCCGCTCGCGGCGCGCGCGGGCGATTCGGATTGCGCTGCCGAGCAGGGCATCGTGCAACTGCGGGCCGGCCAGTCCATCGACGCGTTTCACTCCCGCTTCGGCACGCAGACCATCGAGGCGTATCCGCCGCAGAATCTGTACGTCATCACGCTGCCGCCCAACGTGAGCGAGGACGAGTTCGAAGCGTTCGTCGAGACCGACCCCGCCGTGCTGCTGGCCGATCGCAACTGCTTCGTGACCGACGCGCTGCTGGATGGATCGACGCGCAGCATCTTCTTCTCGTCCTTTCCGTCCGCATATGAGAACCCGATGATGCTGGGCGTGATCGGGAACCCGGCGCACCCGCGCTCGCCGCTGGGCGGACATCCGATCATCGCGATTCTCGACACCGGCATCGCCGCGCATCCGCGGCTGGCGTCGCGGCTCCTGCCGGGCCTGAGCGTGCTCGCCGCCGGCGGGAGCGCGGCGGACACCGGCGACGGGATCGACAACGACGGCGACGGCTGGGTCGATGAAATGGTCGGCCACGGCACGATGATCGCCGGGCTGGCGGCGCGGCTGGCGCCGCGCGCCCGGCTGCTGCCGGTGCAGGTGATGGATGACGAGGGCGTCGCCACGACGTTTTCGTTGAGCGTGGGGATGCACGAAGCCGTCGCCGCCGGGGCGCACGTGCTGAACGTCAGCATGGGTCAGGTCTTGCCCGCCGACGTGCTGCTCCAGGCGATCGACCATGCGGCCGCTCACGGCGTGATGGTGGTCGCATCGGCGGGCAACGACGATCGCCCCGACCCGCAGCGCTGGCCCGCGGCGTATGACGCGCCGAACGTCTTGGCCGTCGCGGCCACCACGTTGACGGACGAACGCAGCCTCTATTCGAGCTACGGAGCGCACGTTGACCTGTCCGCACCCGGCGACGAACTGACCAGCACGATGCCGGACGGCAGCTTCGCGCTGTCGAGCGGAACGAGTTATGCGACGCCGCTGGTGACCGGGGCGCTGGCGGCGATGCTTGGGCAGAATCTGGGGCTGAGCGTGGAGACGCAGCGGCGCATCCTGCTCGACACATCCGCGCCGATCGACAGTTTGAATCCCGGTTTTGAGGGGCTGCTGGGTCGCGGCCGGCTGCGGGCCGCGCTGGCGGTGCAGCGGGCGCGGCTGTCGGTGCTGACGCCGGTGTGGACGATGATCAACTTCTGAAGGCGGGCCCGCTTGCGGCGACGCACGCGAAACGGCGGGCGTCAGCCGCGAATGTACTTCAGGAACCAGAAGACGACGATCAGCGAGAGCGCGAGCGTGGTCACGCCCGCATTCAGGAAAAACCCGAGCCATGACAGCCCGGATTGCTTGTTGCGCTTGTGACCCGCACCGTTGAAGGCGACGATCATGCCGATCCCGGCCATTCCGGCGCCGATGAGGAGCGGGCCGAGAATGATCAGCGCCCGACGGCTGGTCATGCTCTGAATGATGATTCCATACTCCGCGGAGTAGAACCGGGCCATGAACACCGCGGCGCCGACCGCAGCCAGCGCGGCCGAACCCGCGAGCAGCACGCTGACGCGGGCCTGTCCTTCGTAGCTTTTCAGGTCGATTCCCACGGACTGTGCACCTCGCGCGCTGAAACGTCGGAGACGAGCCACTCGCGTCGCGGCCCGTGCGGCCGACGACCCGGCAATCCCACACTCTAATCGCTATGGCCCGGTCGATTCAATGCGGCGGGCCGGCAAGCGGCGCGCGGTCGGGTCGCGAGGGTGCATCTCGCATTCGGTTGCGGCGCACCGGGTGGAGCGGGCATTCTGCCCGCTTGGGCCAGGCAACCCTGTTCGGCGGGCAGGATGCCCGCCCCACCCGGCGAAATGCAACCGCCGACGAGATGCACCCTGGTCGCGAGGTCGCGAGCCGCGGCGAGAAACGCGCTTGGCCGTCGCCCCCCGCAACCCTATCATGCCCGGTCCGACGCCCGCCGGGCGTTTGACCGCACCAATCGCGACCACGCTACGCGGAAGACAGCATGGCCGACACCAAGAATGTGCGCACGATCCTGGCCTCCGACTGTGGCTCCACGACCACCAAGGCCATTCTGATCGAGAAGAAGGATGGCGAGTTCCGCCTGATCAACCGCGGCGAAGCCCCGACGACGGTCGAGGCGCCGGCCGAGGACGTGACCCGCGGCGTGCTCAACGCGGTCGGCGAGATCGAGGACCTGACGCAGCGCAAGTTCATCAAGAACGACAAGATCTGGTGCCCGCGCGACGGCGAGAGCGGCTGCGACGCCTACATCGGCACCAGCAGCGCCGGCGGCGGATTGCAGATGATGGTCGGCGGCGTCGTCAAGACCATGACGGCGGAGTCCGCGGCCCGCGCGGCGCTGGGGGCGGGCGCGATCGTCATGGACTCGCTGGCGACCAACGACGGCCTGCTGCCCCACCAGCGGATCGAGCGCATCCGCCGCAAACGGCCGGACATCATTCTGATCTCCGGCGGCACCGACGGCGGGACGATCAAGCACGTGGTCGAGATGAGCGAGATCATCGCGGCGGCCGACCCGAAGCCGAGATTCGGCGTGGGCTTTCAGCTTCCGGTGATCTTCGCGGGCAACAGCGCTGCGCATGACGAGATCAAGCGCATCCTGGGTACGAAGACCGCGCTGTACATCACCGAGAACCTGCGCCCGACGCTGGAGCGCGAGAACCTGGGCCCCGCGCGGCATGAGATTCACGAGCTGTTCCTGGAACACGTGATGAAGCAGGCGCCAGGCTACAGCAAGCTGATGACGTGGACGACGGTGCCGCTGATGAGCACGCCGGGCGCGGTCGGCCTGATTATGCAGCTCATCGCCGATCGCGAGCAGATTCAGGTCGCCGGCGTCGACATCGGCGGAGCCACCACCGACGTATTCAGCGTTTTCCGCGCCGATCAGAACGACGCGACCAGCGAGAAGATCTTCAACCGCACGGTCAGCGCCAACCTGGGCATGAGCTACAGCATTTTCAACGTCGTGGCCGAGGCCGGGTTCGAGAACGTCGTGCGCTGGGTGCCGCTCGACGTCGACGAGCGCGAGATTCGCAACCGCATCCGTAACAAGATGATCCGCCCGACGACCATCCCGCAGACGCTCGAAGAGCTGATGATCGAGCAGGCCATCTGCCGCGAGGCGCTGCGGCTGGCCTTCATTCAGCACAAGGACATGGCGGTCGGCCTCAAGGGGGTGCAGCAGCAGCGCGACATCGCCGACACGTTCGCCCAGGCCACCAGCGGCCAGTCGCTGGTGAACATGATGAACCTGAACATGATCGTCGGCTCCGGCGGCGTGCTCTCGCACAGCCCGCGACGCAGCCAGGGCGCGCTGATGATGATGGACGGGTTCTATCCCGAGGGCTTCACCGAGCTGACCGTAGACAGCATCTTCATGATGCCGCAGCTCGGAGTGCTCAGCACCGTGAATGAAGAGGCGGCGCTGCAGGTATTCAACAAGGACTGCCTGATCCGCCTCGGCTGGTGCATCGCGCCGCGCGGGACCGGTAAGGACGGCCAGCCCTGCATGACCGTCGAATTCCGCGCGGCCGGCGAATCGAGCAAGCACGAGCTGCGCGTCGGCGAGATCAAGCTTGTTCCGCTGGCGGCGGGCGCGAAGGCCACTGTGCGCGCGGCGCCGGCCCGCGGCTTCGACCTGGGCGCGGGGGCGGGGCAGGCGATCGAACGCGAGGTGACCGGCGGCGTCGTCGGCTTGATCCTCGACGCACGCGGCCGCCCGTTCGAACTGCCCAAGGACCGCGCGACGCGGGTGCGAAAGCTCGTGGAGTGGAATCGCGCTCTGGACATTTACCCCCAGGCGTAACACGGCGCGCCGCCGCGTAGCGCTCCGCGCACGCGCCTGGTCGAGCGCCTTTCGCACGCGACGGCGCCGCAGCGTTCGTTACGCTCCGGCCTCGCCGGTCAGCAGCGGCAGGACCAGGTCGAACCGCGCGCCCCGACCGCTGACGTTCGACGCGGTAATCGTGCCCCCCATCTCCGCGACCAGCCCGTGCGCCACCGCCAGACCCAGACCGGCGTTCCTGCCGCCGCCCGCGCACAGTTCGTTCTTGGAGGAACAGAACGGCTCGAAGATGCGCTCCATGGCCTGATCGCTGATGCCGGTTCCGGTGTCGCTGACGGAGATCGAGACGCTGCGATCGTCGCGCCGCAGGAGGGTGATCGTGAGCACGCCGCCGCCGGGCATCGCCTCGATGGCGTTTTTGGTCAGGTTTCCGAGAATGATCATGAGGTGGTCGCGGTAGATCGGCGTGATGGGGATCGCCTGGAAATCGGCCAGCAGGCGGATGTTTCGCTGCGCGAGCTTCTTCTCGTTCTCGTCGACGAAGTACAGGAACGTCTCCGTAAGGTCGGCCTGGTCGCACCAGCGGTGGTCGGCCTGCGCGAAGATCAGCAGTTGCTGCGTCAGCTCGGCGGCGCGATCCAGCGGCTCCTGGGCCTGGTCGATCGCGAGACGCATCGCGGCCGTGGTGCGCATCGTGCGGGCGTAGTCGAACCGGGCCGAAATCCCCTGGATCAGATTGTTGTAATGATGCGCCACCGCGCCGGACATGCTGCCGAGCGAGGTCAGCCGCTCCTGCTTCTTGAGCTTCCGCTGCAACCGCACCCGTGCCGAGATATCCCGAAACCAGACCGCGGCGCCGCGCAGCGAACCGTCGCTGTCGCTCACCGGCGTGACGTACACCGCGTATTCGACCGGCTCCTCGTCAGTGCCCCCCAGCCGCGCCCGGAACTCCGTCGGCATGTTCATCGACAGGCACTGATTCAGATATTCCTCGGCGACGCGCTGTTGCGGCTCGGCGAGCAGCGTCGTGACGCGCCGGCCCAGGAAGCGCGCTTCGCCGTTGCCGAACAGTCGCTCGGCCGCCGGGTTCCATGCCACGACCAGCCCGGCCGTGTCGCAGGCGACGATCGCCAGGCCCGCGCCCTGGAACATGCCTTCCAGGTACGACGAATCGAGCTTCTGGGCCGAGGCGTTACTTGTCAGGCTCGCGGACATCGGTGAATTCCGGTCGGAGGAAGAGAAGCGTGTCGAAGCGCTGGCCGTCGCCCGCTTCCGTCAGAAAAGCCGCGCCGATCGTGCCCGTGGCGTCGGCCCGCTCGGTCGGGGCGATCAGCAGATACTCCCCGCGATCCATGCTCACGGTGAAACCAGCCGCCGGGAAATCGCGCCCGCCGCCGCGCGGCACCTGCCACACTCCGGCGTCGGTGCGGACATACCGAAAGCCGCTGCGTTTTTGATGGACTTCGGGAACGCATTGCAGGTGGATGCGGCCGCGGTGGCGTTCGTCGACGGCGTAGAGCACCCGCACGACGTTGCGGCTCTCGGGCCAGGTGTCGCCGCTGAGCACGCCGTCTTCCCCCACGAAGAACAGCGTCTGATCGCTCGGCTCGCTGTCCACCTCCAACCCCAGAGGAAACGCCGGCGGCAGCCGCACCGGCTCCAGTTCGTCAATGCGGCGGCTGGGAATGGCGCGGAGCGCGTCGCGCACCGGCGTCCACCAGTCCGCGCGGCCAACGCCGATGCGCACGCCGTTTCGACGCAGGCGCAGCGCCGTCTCGCCATCGACCGCGTCCTCGCGCAGATGTTTCCAGACATCTTCGGTCAGCGAGCGGTCTCCGCGCGGCACCTGGAGCTTCACCACGCGGAGCATCAGATCGGCGCTCATTGGCGCGGCCGACGCCGCGCCGCTTTCGCTGGTCGCCTGCGGGCGCTCGAACAGCACCGCCCCGTCGTCCTCAACCGGCGGCGCGTCGCCCGCGGGTTCGGCGGCGGGTGCGAAAATCGAGCGTCCGGCGCCATTGCAGCCGCTCAAAATCGTCAGTGCGAGGCCCCCGACAATTGCGATCCGACACGGCGTGAGTTTCAGCGAAGCGAGAGCCGATCCCGGCGGCGTCCGGCGCAGCAACGGCTTGCGCCCGTGCGCTCGACACCCTCCCGTCCGGCTCAGGTTCCGGGGCGCGCTCCAAAACACAATTGAATTCTAGCGGCGTAGCGTGTTGATTGCCACATGCGGCGGCGCTGCGCGTCGCCGGGCGACCGTGGGGCCCGGCGAGAGTGCTACCACTGCGCTTCGTCAAACGCCCCTAGCGGCCCGCTGCGCTTGGCGGGTTTGCTGATGCCCTTGAGGATCGAGCCGGCGAGCGACAAATCGCCGGGCGTCGTGATCTTGATGTTGCGACGGTCGCTGGCGACGATCGCCACGGGGTGGCCGCTTTGCTCGACGACTTCCGCGTCGTCGGTCGGTCGCGCATCGGCGCCGAGCGCCGCATACGCGCGGACGAGCACGTCTTTGCGAAACACCTGCGGCGTCTGCGCTTCGAACAATCCGTCGCGCGGCACCGTTTCGTCGATCACGCCGGCGGCCGACACGCGCTTGATCGTTCCGCTGAGGGGCGCGGCGAGAATCGCGGCCCCAGTCTTCTCGGCCTCGGCGAAAACCGCGTCGATCCAGGAGTCGAGCACGCAGGGCCGAACGGCGTCGTGAACGGCGACAAAGTCCGCCTCGGCGTCGACCTCGGCAAGGGCGCGGCGCACAGACTCGAAACGTTCCGCACCGCCGGCCACAAGCTTGATGCCCATGAACATGATGTTTGCGGCGTACTTGTCGCGGACGACGTCGTAGTCGTCCGGCGACACGGTCAGAATCACCTGTTTTACGTCGGGGCGGGTGATGAACAGTTCGATCGAGCGAATGAACACCGGGCGATTGTCGATCTGCGCGAAGGGCTTCTTCACGTCGCCGCCGAAGCGCTTGCCTGCACCCGCGGCGGGGATGATTACGGTGAAGCTGGGCATGGCTCGATCCCCTTTTCAGCCGGGCATGTCAGAGCCGGCAGCGCGGCCCGTCGCTCGGCGGCGGGCCGCGGATCGTGGTTGGGAGGTCTGATTGGGCGCGGCAGGATTCGAACCTGCGTAGGCTTTACGCCGACGGGTTTACAGCCCGTTACCATTGGCCGCTCGGTCACACGCCCGCATCGCGGTGATCCCCGGTTGCGGGCGGTCTCGCGACCGGCCCGCCGGGGCGATAAGCCTATGCCGGACGGCCGGCGGTTTCAAGGTCCGCAGGGACGAGTGCGCCGACTGACCATGAGCGAGCAGGGGATGCGCGATCGGCCGCAGACCACTCAATAACGGTGGCAGGACCGATATCGGGAGCATTCTACTCATCAATATTAACTAAATATCGGTCGATTATTTGGCATTTGCGACACTTTGTGCTAGGTTATATTTGTTGTGAGGCCATTACGGCCGGACCCGCCGACGCCCAATCTGGCAGGGCGACGCGCTGCGGCGGAAATGATCCGGCCTGTACTGAACAAAATACGCGATCCACGCTCCTAGTGATCTTGCGCTCTGCGCACTCTGGGAGCGGGATGGTGCTTGAACCACGGGCGGCATGCTCGGCTGCGGCGTTTCCCCCCGGCGCCCACCGACTTCCGCCCACTTTTTTTGCGCTCGCCTCGGCCCGCAACGCGTGGCAATCCGGCGGGTTCGCCGCGCCGGGCAATGTGAGCTACGGCGTAACCGGGCGCTGCTCGCTGAGCTTGACGAGGTTCAGCCCGCCGGCCGCGTCGAGCGTGACTTGCCACGTCTGTCCCGGGCGAACCGGCGCCGACGGGGCTTCGACCTGCGCCACGCGGACGCCGTACTGCTGCGCCAGATGCGGGTCGTCGACGAAATCCCAGAACAAGCCCCAGAGCCGCCCGCGGAACGCCGACACCGCGGAGTCTGCGACCATCGGCGGTCGCGCGGTCGCATCGAGCAGGACGCCGCTGCTGGCGGGTTGGCCATCGCCAAAAATCCGGCGGAACAGCGCCAGGCTGACGCCGCGCTGCGCATCGCCCTCGCCGACGTGCGCCGGCTCAAACTTCAGCACGAGCGCCTCGACGTAGACCTGCATGCCCCGGATGGTGCACGTCACCGGCTGGCCGAGCACCGCGCCGTCGCCGATCTCCTGCCAGCGGAGCGTGGTCGACGTGCCGCCATCACTCGCGGGCGCCTGCGAAACTACGGCGAGCTGGGCGACGCGCCGCGACTCGCTCAGGCGGCGCGCGTACTCCACCAGCCGCGTCTTCTCTTTCTCCAGGTTGTCCACCTGGGTCTCGAGCTCGCGGATTCGAACGTTGCCGAACTGGAAGAGCAGGTAGAGCGCGGCGCCCAGCGTGATGACCGAAAGCAGCGCCAGGCGAATCCAGGCCATGTCACGACGCTCCATCGTCCGATTCGTGCGAGAAACCCGCGGCGCAGCGCGAAGCCGAAGCCGCCGGGCCATTCTATGCGTACGGCCAGCCGCGGTTTATGCCGGAGGCAAAATCCGCGCGGCGCTCATTGAGTCTTTGCCGAATCACCGCCGCCGCCGGGGCGCAATCTCCGCGCCCGGCGTGTCACTCGCGTGGCCGGCGTGCGGCGTTGCGTGCGGCGGACCGCGGGCGGAAGCGGCTTGCGGCCTGGCCGGATTTTGTGCAAACTGCGGTCCGTACTCGGTTTCCGGTTCGCCGCTCCCGATAGTATGACCATATGTACCGGTCCCGTAGCGCCGCGCACATCGCCGCTGACGTGCGCAGCGGTCGTTTGACCGCTGAGGACGTTTTGCGCGCTGCGCTGGAGCACATCCACCGCGTTGAACCGCAGCTTCACGCGTTTCGAGAACTTCACGAGGCGCGGGCGATGGAGCGCGCGCGGCGGATCGACGCCGATCGGGCGCAGGGGCGACGGCTGGGCGCGCTCGCCGGCGTGACGATCGCACTCAAGGACAACATCTGCACCGCACATGGCCGGACCACGTGCGGCTCGCGAATGCTTGCGGAGCACCGCTCGCCCTACGACGCGACGGTGGTGCGACGCATCGAGGCTGAAGACGCCGTCGTCGTCGGCAAGACCAACTGCGACGAATTCGCGATGGGATCGTCCACCGAGAACAGCGCCTTCGGCCCGACGCACAACCCGTGGGACACGACGCGCGTGCCCGGCGGCACGTCCGGCGGCTCCGCCGTGGCCGTCGCCGCGCGGCAGGCCCACGCGGCGCTGGGGTCGGACACCGGCGGCTCGATCCGTCAGCCCGCGGCGTTCTGCGGCGTGGTCGGCCTGAAGCCGAGCTATGGTCGCGTGTCGCGTTTTGGCCTGGTGGCGCACGGTTCGAGCCTCGACCAGATCGGTTCTCTCGCCACGTGCGTGGAAGATGCGGCGCTGCTGACCAGCGTGATTTCCGGGCCGGATGCGTCGGACGCGACCTGTTCGGCGCGAAGCACGGGGAATCTGCTCGATGCGCTCGGCGACGCGGCGCTGAACGCGCGGCGGACCGCGCTGCGAATCGCGGTACCGCGGGAGTACTTCGGCCCCGGGCTGACCCCGGAGGTGCGAGCCTGCGTGGAAGCGGCGCTGGCCGTGTTCGAGCGACTCGGCGCCCGGCGGATCGACGTATCCCTGCCGCTGACGCCGTACTGCATCCCGACCTATTACGTGATCGCCACCGCCGAGGCGTCCAGCAATCTGGCGCGGTTCGACGGCGTTCATTATGGGCGGCGCAGCGCGGATGGCGGTCGTCTCGACGACCTCGTGGCGCACTCGCGCCGCGACGGCCTGGGGGACGAGGTGAAGCGGCGGATTATGCTGGGTACGTTCGCGCTCTCCGCGGGCTACCACGATGCGTATTACGACCGCGCCCTGCGCGTGCGGCGACTGATCCGCGACGAGTTCGCGCGGGTCTTCGAGCAGGCCGACGTGATCGTTTGTCCGACGACGCCGAGCGCGGCCTTTCGCCTGGGCGAGAAGGTCGATGATCCGCTGCAAATGTACCTCGCGGACGTTTACACGACGGCCGCGAACCTGGCCTGTATTCCGGGGGTTTCGATTCCCTGTGGCTTCAGCCCCGCGGGATTGCCGATCGGCCTGCAGTTGATGGGGCCGGCGTTTGGCGAGGAAGTTCTGCTTCAGGCCGCGCGGCTGTACGAACGCGAGACCCGGTGGAACCTTCAGGCGCCGCCGCTTGCGGGCGTCGAGTGAGAACCGCGGTGATCAAGACGAAAATCGTCGCGACCCTTGGACCCGGCACCGCCGAGAGCGACCGCCTGACGACCTTGCTGGAGTCGGGCGTCGACATCTGCCGCCTGAATTTCAGTCATGGCGAGCTCGCGCAGCACAAGGTGGCGCTCGATCAGATCCGCGCGTGGTCGGCGGCAAACGATCGGGTCGTGGCGGTTCTCGGCGACCTGGGCGGCCCCAAGATCCGCATCGGCAACGTCGCGCCCCCCGGCTTCGACATCGCCGTGGGGCAGCGTGTGCGGTTCGTGCCGGGCGAAGCGATCGCCACGGCCGAGCGCATCACCACGACGTATCCGAAGTTCGTGGACGAGGTGTTCGTCGGCCAGCGCATCTTCATCGACGACGGCACGATTCGCTTGCTCGTGACCGACCGCGATGAGCATGGGCTGATCTGCAACTGCACCGTGGGCGGACGCGTGACCAGCCGCAAGGGCATCAACCTACCGGATAGTCGGCTTTCGACGCCGGCGCTGACGGAAAAGGACCGCCGCGACGTGGCCTGGGCGATCGAGCAGCAGGTTGACTACGTGGCGCTCTCGTTCGTGCGGCGGCCGTCGGACCTCGAAGAGCTTCGCGAGATTCTGGACGCGAGCAAGAGCGACATCGGCGTGATTGTGAAGATCGAGAAGGTGGAAGCGCTCGAACACCTCGACGATCTGGTGAGCAACTCAGACGGCGTAATGGTGGCCCGCGGCGACCTGGGCGTGGAAATGGACGTCTGGCAGGTGCCGCTCATTCAGAAAGCGCTGACCGGCCGCTGTCGCGAGACCGGCGTGCCGATCATCATCGCGACGCAGATGCTGCAGAGCATGGTCAGCAGTCCGATGCCGACGCGCGCCGAAGTCAGCGATGTGGCGAATGCCATTCTCGACGCCGCAGACGCGATCATGCTCTCCGCCGAGACGGCGGTCGGCGAGTATCCCGCCGCCGCGGTCGAGATCATGAACCGCGTCGCGACGGTCACAGAGGCGTATCTGGGCGGCTGCCCGCCGCTGCCCGTGCGCGGCACGAACGGCGAGTCGTCCGACCCGGCGGCATCGGCGGTGGCGCACGCAGCGGTGCAGGCCGCGCGCGACCTGAACGCGCGGCTGGTGGCCGTCTGGACGACCTCGGGCAACACCGTTCGCATGATCGCGCGCCATCGCCTGCCGATGCCGGTGATCGGGCTGACATCCAGCGAGCGCGTCTGCCGGCGGATGAATCTGATCTACGGGGTGCTGCCGATCCGCGTGGACCCGGTCAGCAACCCGGCGGCCATGGCGCGGATGCTGGACGAACGGCTGATCGAGCGCGAACTGGTCTCGCCGGGCGATTTGATCATTGTCGTCGCGTCCACCCGCCCTACGACTCCCGGCGCGACCGACGCGGTGCTGCTGCATCGGGTCGGGCAGCCCCTGTTCGACTACAGTTGATCCGGGCCGCCGAAGCGCGGAGCTATTCCGCCGGCGCGGCGGGAACGCCGGCCAGGGGTTGTGCCTGCGCCCAGGCGCGCAGCGCGGTCAGCAGCGGCTGGCGCTTGCCGCGGTGCATCTGAAAACCGCGCTCCTCCATCTCGCGCCAGGCGCGGTCCAGCGGCCACCGCTCGCACGATACGCGATATGCGGCGCACAGGATTCCCGTGCGGTGAAAGCCTTGCTCGCAATGCACGAGCACCGGCCGGCGGCCGGCGTCGCGCACCACCGCGAGAAACCGCTCGATGACATCCGCCGGGGGCGTCGCCGCATCGGAGAACGGCATGTGAATCAGCTCGACGCCGTGCTGCTCGCACCAGCGGCGCTGCTTGCCGAACCAGCGGCCGCGCAGCGGATGACGCGTCCCGCCGCGGGCGCAAACGATCGTGCGCAGGCCGTGTTGCTGCTGAATCCGACGCAGGTCGCGGACGTGCGGCTGACCGCAGCGCATCAGCACGCCGGGGGTCACCACCGCGAAATGTCGCAGGCGGTCGTAGCGGCTGCCGACCAGCCCGGTGAGCCAGAGCCACCACTGATAGGGATCGCGCCAGGGCGCGGACGGAACCGGGTAGGGTGTTTCGCTCACGCGTGACCGACGTGCGTTCCGAGGTGCTCGCCGAGAACGACGCGGCGCATCGTCCCGGTCTTGAACAGATTGAAGACGACGATCGGCACGTGATGGGTCTGGCAGACGTCGATGGCGCTGACGTCCATCACTTTCAGCCGGTTGTTGATGACCTGGTCATAGCTGACGCGGTCGTACATGCGGGCTTCAGGGTTTTTCTTCGGGTCGGCGTCGTACACGCCATCGACCTTGGTGGCCTTCAGCAGCGCTTCGGCCTTGATCTCGGCGGCGCGGAGCGCCGCGCAGGTGTCGGTCGTCACGTGCGGGTTGCCCGTGCCCGCGGCCAGAATCACGATCCGGCCCTTTTCGAGGTGGCGGATGCACCGCCGGCGGATGAACGACTCGCACACGCGCGAGATGGTGAGCGCGCTTTGCAGCCGGGTCGTTTCGCCGCAGCGCTCCAGCGCTTCCTGCAGCGCCATGCCGTTGAGGACGGTGCCGAGCATGCCCATGTAGTCGGCCGTGGCGACTTCGATGCCCAGCTCGCGCGAGAAGCTGGCGCCGCGCAGAAAGTTGCCGCCGCCCACGACGACGGCCACCTGCACGCCCATGCGTGCGACTTCGTGGATCTCGCCGGCGATCTGATCCAGCTCGGTGCGGTGAATGCCGAAGCCGCCGGGAGGACAGAAACCCTCGCCGCTGATCTTGAGCAGAACACGCTTGTAAACAGGCTGGTTGTCGGGCATTCGGGACTCGCGCGGGGGACAGTTGGTAATCAGCAGCGATGATACGCGCGTCGGCGCGGCTGGGCAACGCGGTCCTGCGCCTCGAATAATCCGCGACCGGCCGTATCATCCGCGGAGACGACCGCCGCGGCGGTTCCGGCCGGCGGAACGGCGCGACGCAGTGCGCGCCGCCCATCGCCGCGAGCGGGTTCGGCCAGGAGAGCCTGCGTTGCACTCACGACATCTCGGCGACGCTTTGCCGCGACTGGTGGATCGCATCGTCGCCAGCTATGCGGACGACCCGCGCACGCAACACATCGATCGCGAGTATCTGCCGTCCAAGGCGGCGATGGTCGACGTGTGCAACATGCTCCTGGAGCTGACCTATCCGGGCTACATCGGCCGGATGGGCCTGACCCGGCACAACATCAGCTATCACGTCGGCGAGTTGCTGCCCAAGCTCTGGGAGGTGCTGGCCGAGCAGGTCACTCAGTTCCTCTGCCACGAACTGGAGCGCACCGGCCCGACGCTCGCCGGGCAGCCGCTTCCGGCGGGTGAACCGGAGGCGTGCCGCGCGCGGGCCGAGCAACTCGCCACGCGGTTTCTGGAGCGCATTCCGGACGTGCGGGCGCGAGTGGCCGAGGATATTCAGGCGGCGTTCGACGGCGACCCGGCGGCGAACAGCACGGCCGAGGTGGTGCTCGCCTATCCTGCTTCGCTGGCGATCACGATCTACCGCTATGCGCATGAGCTCTACGCGATGCACGTGCCGCTGCTGGCGCGCATCATGGCCGAGCACGCCCATTACCTGACGGGCATCGACATTCACCCCGGCGCGCGGATCGGCCGCAGCTTCTTCATCGATCATGGCACGGGCGTCGTCATCGGCGAGACCGCCGACATCGGCGACCACGTGAAGATTTATCAAGGTGTGACGCTTGGGGCGCTGTCGTTCCCGCGCGACGAACGCGGCCGCATCATCAAGGGCCGCAAGCGGCACCCGACGATCGGAAACAACGTGACGATTTACGCCAACGCGATCATCCTGGGCGGCGAAACGGTCATCGGCGACGGCGCGGTCATCGGCGGGTCGGTGTTTTTGGCGCAGAGCGTGGACGCCGGGCATCAGGTATCGATCACGCCGCCGGTGCTGAAGGTCAAGCCGCCGAAGACGGCGGAGGAGAAGTAAGCGAGACTTGTGGCGGCCGCCAGGGTGGTGAGTAGCAAGCAGCAAGTAGCAAGTAGCGAGTAGCGAGTTAAGAAGAGCGCGCGCTCGGGCGGGTGAGCGCGCGTCGTCTACCGGCGCGCATACAGGCTGCCGGCGCGCGAAGCGAATCCGTTCCGCCTCAAGCGTTCGGGTCTTTTTTCGCTCTTCGCTCCTCGCTCTTTGCTCCTCGCTTTTCGCACTTCGGGCTTGCAGGGCCTTCACGGGCATGGCGGGCACGCGCCGAACAAGCACCCCAGCAGCGGGTCGATGTCGAAGAAAGTGACATCGCCCGAGCAGTCCACGTCCGCCGCACAGATCGCGCCGCCGCAGAACGCCGCCGTGTACGCCGGGAGATCGAAAAGGGCCAGCAGGAACGGGTCGATGTCGAAGAAATTGACGGCGCCGTCGCAATTCGCGTCGCCGCGGCCGGCCGGGCACGGCGGCGTGCGGTACGCATAGACCCCGAGACGATCCGCCACGACCAGTGTCCCATCCGCGCCCAGCGCCGGGCCGCCCGCGTTGGGGGTGTTCAGCGTGAGTGTGAAGTAGTTCGTCGTCAGGCCGGCGTCGAACGCCCAGACGCGGCCGTCGTTGGTGAGCGAATTCGCCCAGCCGTTTGACACATAGACGGTTCCGGCCGCATCGACCGCGGTCTTTGGGCTGGCGTTCGGTCCGCCGAGCGGGCTGAGCACGCCGGCGTTTGCGGTGATCGCCCCGGTCAGGGGATCGAGCCGGACGAACTCATCGGCGGCGGTGAACGTGTAGACGCCGCCGTCTGCGGCGATCCCGAACTCGTGCGAGGTGGTCCAGCGGACGGCGCGACGCCAGCGCTCGACCAGCGCCGTGCCGGTGTCCTCGAACGCGAAGAGATGATCGACGGCCGGGTTGTTCTGGGTGCGCGAGAGGAAAACGGTGAATCCGTCCGGCGAAACGAACGGATTGTTCTGCTCGGTGAATCCGGGCATGAGGCTGCTGGAGTACATAACTGCGCCGGACGTGATGTCGAGCTTGGTCAGGATGATGCCGCCGGGCGCGGGCTGGTCGATGAAGACGGCCGTATCGGTCGCGGCGGGGCCGCAGTTTCCGCTGACCGAACAGATCCGCGGGTGCGTCCAGACGGTGCTGCCGTCGGCCGCGCGAATGCGATAGACGTTCTGAAAGTCGCCGACGATCAGATCGCCGCTGGGGGCGAAGACGGCGCCGTCGTACGCGAAGGCCTGCGTCGCGGCCCGCGATTCCCAGAGAAACGCGCCGTTGCCGGCGTCGTAGGCGATGATCGGCTGCGGCTGGGTGTGGCTGCTGCGCGAGACGTAGACGCGACCGTCGCGGGCGCCCGCGATCCACGCGATCCACTGCGAGCTCGGATTGCCGTTGTACGGCAGCGTGACGCGCCAGCATTCCGCGCCGCCCGCGGCGTCGTAGCAGACCAGCGCGTCGTTCGCGGCGCCGCCGGCCTGCGGGAAGCCGGTCTGCCGAATCGTGTAGACGCGATCGGCGAGGATGAACGGATACCAGGCGATGATCGAAAAGTCAGCGGCGGCCCAGCGGCTGACCGCCTGCGTCGGCCCGGTGGCGGTCGTGCGGCCGTTGCGGCCGGCGTTTCCGCCCAGGTTGGTCCAGTCCGCGGCGCTGGCGGCGGGCGACAGGCCGATGGCGGTCAGAAACGTCGCGATGAGCGGGCGATGCGACATGTAGGGACTCCCAAAGCGAATGTGAGCGAAGCACAACGCATGAGCACGGACGATTCAATGATAGCCGCGGTCCGACCCGATCGAATGCCGATCCGCTACGCTACGCACATGCATTCGAGACCGGCTGACACGGCGGCGACCAGGGACTTTGCGGAAGACCACGCCGGGGCGCTTGCGCTGGACGCGGGCGATCCGCTCCGCGGCTGGCGCGCGGAGTTCCAGATTCCGCGAAACGCCGACGGTTCGCCGAAGGTCTATTTCTGCGGCAATTCCCTGGGTCTGCAGCCCAAGCGAACGCGCGCCGCGGTCGAGCAGGAGCTGACCGACTGGGCCGAGCTGGCCGTGGACGGGCACTTCCGTGCGCGTCACCCGTGGTATCCGTATCACGAGTTCCTGCGCGATGCCGGCGCCCGGCTGGTGGGGGCGCTGCCGCGCGAAGTGGTGTATATGAACGGGCTGACGGTCAACCTGCACCTGATGATGGTCAGCTTTTATCGCCCGACTCGCGAGCGCTACCGCATTTTGATCGAAGACACCGCGTTTCCTTCCGACACGTACGCCGTGCAGACGCAACTGCGGCTGCACGGCTTCGACCCGGCGGATGGGTTGCTGACGGTGCGGCCGCGGCCGGGAGAGTACGCCGTCCGCACCGAGGATATCGAGTCGCTGCTGGCGCGCGACGGGGCGCGGATCGCGCTCGTGCTGCTCTCGGGAGTGAACTACTTCACGGGGCAGGTGTTCGACATGCCGCGGATCGCGGCGGCGGCGCGGCGGGCGGGGTGCGTTGTGGGGTTCGACCTGGCGCACGCCGCCGGCAATGTCCCGCTGGGGCTGCACGCCTGGGATGTCGACTTCGCCTGCTGGTGTACGTACAAGTATCTCAACAGCGGTCCGGGGTCGGTGGCGGGCTGCTTCGTTCACGAGCGGCATCTGGGGCGCGACGATCTGCCGCGGCTCGGCGGCTGGTGGGGCAACGACCCGGCGACGCGCTTTCGCATGCACCTGAACGACGCCTTTGTGCCGGTGGCCAGCGCCGATGCGTGGCAGCTCTCGAACCCGCCGATCCTGTCGATGGCGGCGGTGCGAGCGTCGCTGGAGATTTTTGACCAGGTTGGGATGGCGGCGCTGCGCGAGAAATCGCTGCGGCTGACCGGTTACTTGCAGCATTTGCTCGATCAGATGCCCAGCGCCCGCTACACGGTAATCACGCCGCGCGAGCCTGCGGCGCGGGGATGCCAGTTGTCGATCCTGGCCCACGATCGGCCGCGCGAACTGCACGATGGGCTCGAAGCTGCCGGGGTCGTGTGCGACTTCCGCGAGCCGAACGTGATCCGCGTCGCGCCCACGCCGCTGTACAACACGTATGAAGAGGTGTGGAGATTCGCACAAATGCTCAGGCGGCACGTATGAGGAGGGAGCGGCGGCGGAAACGAGCGACGGAGCGAAGAAGAAAACGAGCGACGAAGCGACAAAGCGACGGAGCGACGAAGCGAAGAAGAAAGCGCGCGACGGAGCGACGAAGCGAGAAAGCGACGAAGCGACAAAGCGACGGAGCGACGAAGCGAAGAAGAAAGCGCGCGACGGAGCGACGAAGCGAGAAAGCGACGAAGCGACGAAGCGACGGAGCGAAGAAGAAAACGAGCGACGGAGCGACGAAGCGACAAAGCGACAAAGCGACAAAGCGACAAAGCGACAAAGCGACGGAGCGACGGAGCGACGGAGAAACCGAGCGACGCCGCGGCCGCGCTTGTGGCACCGGTCTTCTGACCGGTGAGTGTTTCCGCAGGTCTCCGATCTGCCAGCAGCGCGCCCTGGCCTGATCGAACCGACAGCCGCACCGTACGCGTCAATCCGTGTGTAAACCAGAGATTTTGGAGGCGACGAGCAAGCGATGATCCAACTGGAGACCGTTCGGGATTTGCTGCGATACAACGACTGGGCCAACACGGAACTGCTGCGGACCGCTGCGTCGCTAAGTGACGCCGCGCTCGACCGGACTTTTGAAATGGGCGTGGGCTCGCTCCGCCGCACGCTGATCCATGTTTACAACGGCGAACACGTCTGGTTAAACCGCTGGCAGGGCCGTGCCGAGACGCCGTGGCCGGGCGAGTCCGAGCCGATCGGCGTCGCGGCGCTCCGCGACCGATTCGCCGCACACGTCTCCGCCCGCGATGCCTATCTGACGACGCTGCGCGACAGCGATCTGCACACGATCGTCGCATATCGCGACTCGCGCGGCAGCCGCTTCCGCGCCGCCCGCGGCGACATGCTCTTTCAGGCGATCAACCACTCGATTCATCATCGCGCTCAGGCTGTGAACATGGTCCGCAACGTCGGCGGCGGGCTGGTCGAACTGGATTACATGATGTGGAAACGGGAGGCGACGGGGGAGTAGGCGTAAGGGTGGGCGGCGTGGCCGCGGGGGAAGGGGGTGGCCTCGGGAGAATGTTGGCTGCTCGCTGTGGCTGCTCGCTGTGGATGCTCGTTTCAGTGCCAGTGTCAACGTGGGAGATACGGCTTTGCCGGTGGCACCGGTCTTCCGACCGGTGGCTGTTTCGCCGGGTCTACGACCCGGCCGCGTAGGGGGGCACGCCCGGCGGAATCTCCGCGGCTCGCTGCGCCCGAGTTCCCGCGGCTCGCTACTTGTGCTCCGCATCCACGATGGGATGCAGCTTCTCGATGGCGTCTTCCGCCAGGTAGGCCCGCGCGGCCGCATCGTGGTTCAGATACGCATCCCAGAACGCCAGCGTCTGCGCCGCGACTGCATCGACGATCGCCTGCGGGTGCTCTACCGGCCCGTCATTCAGCAGCCGCGTCAGACCCTTGCCCGAGTACGACGAGTGCGTCGCCCCGTCGAGGAACAACAGATACTTGTCCCCCGGCGGCGCGAATTCGTAGGGATGCCGCCGCGACGCCGGCGTCTCGTTGCTCACCGGCGACGTGTCGCGCGAGCCGGCGATGACCAGCATGGGCTTTCGCACGCCGCTCCACGAATCGCGCGTGAGTGTGCGGTTTGTCAGGCCCTGTCCCGAGATGACGATCGCCGCCTTGAATCTCTCGTCGGCGAGCGTCGCCCGCTCGCCGCCGCCGCGCACGCGGGCCTTGACGCCGATGACGATCTGCGTGGTGTACGCGCCCGCCGAGTGGCCGCTGACGCCCAGCCGCGACCGATCGAGCCGGCCGCCGCCGTCGGTGCGACGCAGCGCCGGGATGGCGGCCTCGATCCTGTTGAGCGAATCGACGATCAGCGCCACGTCATCCCGCCGGCCGACCGGGTCGACGTTTCGCAGTTGTCGTGGGTCGCGCAGCTCGTCCACGCTCCGCGGCGTCGCCTGCCCTTTTTGCCGCCGCAGGCGGATCGAGTCGCTGTGCGTCGGCAGGATCACGGCGTAGCCGTGCGTGGCCCAGTGCGTGGTCAGGTCCGGAAACGCGCTGTCCGACCCGCCCATCCCGTGCGAGAACACGATGACCGGCAGCGAGTGGCCGGCGCCGAGCGGGTAGCGCACGCGAATCGGCACGTCCGCCTGCCGCGCTTCGTCGCGCAGCACGAGCGTGCGCTCGGCGGCTTTGTGTGGCCCCGGCGCGAGTTTGTAACCGCCGCCGGCCCGCTCCGCCGTCCCGCGGCTGGCGGGCTGTGAAGCGGGCGGGTCGGCCGAAACGAACGCCGCCATCAGGCCGGCGGCCAGCACCGGAGCGAGCGCGACCGCACGGACGGCGAGAAATCGCATGAGCGTATCTCCACTTTCTGGTGCACAGCCAAACGCGGCTGGGGGCTGAATATTGTCCGCGTACGGGGTCGCGCGGGCATTCGGGCCGCGCGTCACGGGTAGCGTGGGCATCTTGCCCGCGCTTCACGGGTGGCGTGGGCATCCTTCCCGCGGGTCACGGGTGGCGTGGGCATCCTGCCCGCGAATCGTAAGTGGCGTGGGCGTCTCGCCCGCGGGTCGAGGGTGCGACAGCCATTCTGCATGCAGTGTCACGAAGCGAAGGCGTGCTTCCGCCCCCCGCCCCCGCGACGGGCGAGGCCCCCGCGCTCCCCAAGTCTCAGCCCCCGGTGTACTTACGCAGCACGTCGTTCTCGCCGTCCAGCTCCAGCAGCAGCAGCCAGCCGTTCCACACGTACCGCCGCCGCTGTGTCTCCTGCCACCCCGGCGGCGTCCCGGCAGTCTAGATCGTGACTTACGCAGCCGCGCGAAAAAGGACGCCGAACTACCGCATCCGCGTCAGCGCGATGGTTGTGGCCGCGCCTCCGGCGGTCCACCCGCATAGGAAACTCAACCATTCCGAATGGCCCGATGTGTGGCCATCGAGCAACATCCAAGCGAACAAGCCGACGAACAGAACGAGAACGCCGACGAAGAACCAGATGAGGCGGCCCGAGTGGCCCAATTGCCGTGCAGTTCGGTCATCCACAAAAGCCTCCTGTTAGTCGACGCGCACCGCATCCAGTTTAGCACACAGTGGCCGCATAGCCGACGCGCCGCAAGTCCCAGTCCCCGGTGTACTTACGCAGCACGTCGTTCTCGCCATCCAGCTCCAGCAGCAGCCAGCCGTTCCACACGTACCGCCGCCGCTGTGTCTCCTGCCACCCCGGCGGCGTCCCGGCGGTCCACGTCTCGACCACCTTCTCCACCCGCCGCCCCTGCGAATCATACACGAACGAAACCCGCCGGGCGGCGCCAAAGATATGCGCCCATCAGCGCGCCCGCAGTCGAAGTGACTAAGGGCACCCGACGCATCGAAGTTTCATGCGTCCCAACCAATGGATACTAGGGCAGCCTGCGTTGCAGGCACGCGCCCCTACGGGTTAGCTGAACGCCTTCTGTGGGACACGAACACAAGTAACCCGACAAGTAGTATAGCAGGAACCCATAACGGAACAACAATTCCAACGCCAGACTGTGCGTGTACTACGCTAGGAAGCCAAAGCACATTTCCCGGTGTTTCGAATGGAGCGAAGCCCGCACCAAAGAACCTGTCCCGAGGTGCACTCAGAAAGTCAACCGCGAGTACCCCTTGCATAACGCCAATGCTGGTTGGTCCAAGATCAACATGCGCCAGAAAGTAGCGTGTCGTCCACGTCGCCAGAAGCCAGAACAATACAATGACCGAGCCGGCGAAAGCCAACCAACGTTCACCGTGACGATGTCGCATCGGCTACCTCAGGGATTCAGGCACCACGTGTCGCACATGTCGCGACACGCCGGCTCGCCAGCCACAATTGCGAGCTTGCACGCAAGTTTCAACGTGCCTTTCAAGCGATCGCAGACTTGCGTGCCGTCTTTCTTGGCGTCGCTACAGGCAGCGCGGCAGGCAGCGCGACTACAGTTCCGATTCAGGGGCGCGGCTGTCTTCGCGAAGCCTCGGCACTCTGTGACAGTTCCCGGACACGGCTGCGGCTCTTTGCAGCCCGCCCAGTACTCGCTGTAGGTGCGTCTTACTGTACGCGCAGTCGTGATAACGTGTTTTCCCTTCGGCGGCAGGAGACCCTGCTCTTCCAGCTCATCGCATCCTTCGCCCAATCCAATTCCCTGGTCCTGGCGACTGGTCTCCGTGCAAACATACTCACAGTTACGAGTTGCTCCATCAGTGGTAACTGATGACGATAGCAGTTTGCAGTCAAAACAGATCTTGCACGCAAGCCCAAGCGCATCGGTGTGCATCATCGGTGCATTTTTGCCGAACGACTGTAGATTTAGCCCACCGCGCTCTCCAATCGGATCCCTGCTCACCCACCTCCCCAGCCGGGCGCTGTAGTACCGATACCCCCAATACCCCAGCCCGGTTTCGTCGTCCCATTGCTTCGTCGAAAGCCGCCAGGCGTTGGTCGAGGCGTATGCGCCCGCATCGTCGCGCCAGTCGCCGTCGGCGTCGGTGTCCGGGCCGGTGATCTGGCCGTAGGGGTCGTACTCGTACCGCGCCGCCAGCGAAGCCGCGGCGGTCGGTGCGGACAAATCCACAACCTGGCCGACGTTGCCGTTCGCGTCGTAGCAGAAGACGTACGAAAGGTCGTCGGACGTGGTCGCCGGGGTGCCGTTGGCGTCCTCGACCGCCAGCAGCCCGCCGATGCCGCCGGCGGATTCGAGACCGGCGGGCAGGCTGCCCGCGCCACGCCAGCCCGAACCGGCGGGTGCACCACCCATGCCCAAGTCGCAGCCCCAGGCGTACTTACGCAGCACGTCGTTCTCGCCGTTCAGCTCCAGCAGCAACAGCCAGCCGTTCCACACGTACCGCTGGCGCTGCGTCTCCTGCCACCCCGGCGGCGTCCCGGCGGTCCACGTCTCGACCACCTTCTCCACCCGCCGCCCCTGCGAATCATACACGAACGAAACCCGCCGGGCGCTGCCGTCGGTCGGCAACACCGAAGCCGCCGGGGCGATCTGCACCTGGCGGTGGCCCCCGCGAGCGCTGCGAGCTGGCTTGGCGTCACTCGGGCCGAAGGATTCGCGGGACGCCTTCTCTTCGAATTCGAGACCAACTCCAGTTAAGCGCCAGCGGATGCATCGCTCGAAATCGCCGGCGCATTGCGAGCGTAGTAAACCATGTTCGATCAAGCCAGGGTCTCAACCGTTCGGCCTCATGAGTCGCCGAGACTGCCGGTTCTTCGAGGCGCAACTCATGCCAGCCTGTGCAGAGTCGATAGCGGATCGCAAACACACAAGCTGCAAGTCGAGGCAGCAGATTCACCTGGAAAAGACAACTGTCGTGGTCGCCGGACGAGTACCATGTGACGGCGCCAGTTCCAACGTCTTGCGGGGGCTGGCGCTGGTGACGCAGCAGCCCCGGCCAATTCAGGGCAGATGCGAAAGCACTTAGCCTTGCTGCGTGAATTCTCATGCTATCTGCACAAGTATCGCAAGGATTTGTCTGCTGTGGCCGCACGAATCACTATACGTCCTCCAGCAGCCGGTTCTCGGCGTCCCAGGTGAACACGCGCGAGATGGCGCTGGGGGCGAACAGGATCCCGAGGTAGGGATCGACGTCGAAGAAGTCGATCAGGCCGTCGGCGTTGATGTCGGCCCAGTCGTACCGCAAATCCCAGCAGGCCTGCGTGCCCGGGTCGCTCGCCGGCGCGGTCTGCTGGCTCGCGATCTCGGCACCTAGGAAAGGGGGATAAACGCTAGTCCGCATTCTGGACATCGGGTTGAGTTCAGCCCCCGCAGTAGATAGCCGCACTTTCGGCAGCAGCGAATGCCAGCCGGCGTCGCTCTGATAGACAGCAGCAGAGACAGCAAGAACAGGATCAGGACAGCCGGAGCAGTTCGAACGCCAGCTATGAGTCCACGATACCATCGCTCCTTCTCATAGGGCAATCCTGCGACTACTGGGCCGGCGCCGCGATCAACGTACAGCGGTCCGGGGAGCACTCCAACCTGCGTCAGGAGCTGGCGCAGTTGCAGGTCGAGCACCGCACTCTCGGCAGCCGGCCGATAGGATGTATCGTCAAACGCCAGTGCAGCGCTGTGCTCCTGAATGCAGGTAATTGCCATACATAAGCTGGAAGTGGCTGCGCACACAGCTAACCTGGGCCGAACACATACAGTCTTCCATTCGCGGTGCAAGATGCGCAGCGTCATGTGCAACATGCCGCACACTAGTATGCCAGCGAACACTGCGATGAGCACGAACATGCCCGACGTCAGGAAGCGGTGCACGCTTTGCAACTCTGGTATCACGTAGTAGACATTACAGCCCAGTGCTGCGTTGAAGAGGACGCCATCCTGCGAGTAATAGTACCGACCAATCAAGTGCAGCCCGTATCGAATCGGCAACTCAATGAGCGAAATGCCGCGCTCTGAAACGGACAAGTACGGTGGAAATACCAATCCGGTCGCCGCCAGGATCGCTGAACAGGCGCTCAAATATGTCGCGAGAAAAACCATAGTGTCAAAAATCAGGCGTGACACCGGCATCGAATCGGCTACTCCACTCGTGGGCCGCCGGGTATGGACGTGCAGTCTCGGCAGCGAGGGTCGTTCGCGGCGTCTCGGCAAGCAGTGGCAATTGCGCGTTCCAGTTCGTCTCCCTGTAGATTCCGGCACTGATCGGGCCGTGCGTTACAGTAGGTGCGCATAGAGTCTACACAAAAGCTAACTGCGTTGTCGATGTATCCCCGCGGCGGCGGCGCCAGGGGTGTGCCTGCGCTCGGTCGTGCTTGAGCGGAGCACCAATTTGCCTGGATTTCTCTGCATGGTTGCGTATCAAGAGTGCCTTCATCCGGTTTGCCGGGTGGGCCGGCGCCGCCACCGGTTCCGCTACATCGTTGCCATGAGTGAATCAACTCGTGGTGAATGAGGAGCGTAAAGGGAAGCTGTGGTCCACCAGAGGTGCAAACGAGGATAGTCCCATCTGCAAGGTTGCTCGCACCACCGCGACCACGACATTCATCTGGCGTTCCGCAACGAAGATTCGGTTTGGGGCACTTGTTCTTGGGATCCTCTAGCCACGCGAGCAACGCGCGTATGTGCTTGTCTTTCTTTGCATCTGCTAGCATACTCTCGCAGTTCGGTTGAGGCACCGGCTGGCCAGCGCGTTGGGCCGGGCATGGAAGCAGGCCCAAACCGTCTACTCGTCCGGCAGGGCTATTCGTCGCGTGCACATAGAGACCATATCCGCCGCGCTCTCCAATCGGATCCCGGCTCACCCACCTCCCCAGCCGGGCGCTGTAGTAGCGATACCCCCAATACCCCAGCCCGGTTTCGTCGTCCCATTGCTTCGTCGAAAACCGCCAGGCGTTGGTGCTCGCGTATGAACCCGCATCGTCGCGCCAGTCGCCGTCGGCGTCGGTGTCCGGGCCGGTGATCTGGCCGTAGGGGTCGTACTCGTACCGCGCCGCCAGCGAAGCCGCGGCGGTCGGTGCGGACAAATCCACAACCTGGCCGACGTTGCCGTTCGCGTCGTAGCAGAAGACGTACGAAAGGTCGTCGGACGTGGTCGCCGGGGTGCCGTTGGCGTCCTCGACCGCCAGCAGCCCGCCGATGCCGCCGGCGGATTCGAGACCGGCGGGCAGGATGCCCGCGCCACCCCAGCCCGAACCGGCGGGTGCACCACCCATGCTCAAGTCCCGACCCCAGGCGTACTTACGCAGCACGTCGTTCTCGCCGTTCAGCTCCAGAAGCAGCAGCCAGCCGCTCCACACGTATCGGCGCTACGTCTACTGCCACTACAGCGCGAGTGGGTGTCGCCGACACGCTGGACAAGACGCAACAGGTTTCACGGTGCGCGGTCGAGCCTGCGATTTGACATTGGGGCGCCACACTCAGGACAGATTCCAGAGACATTTGCATGAAGGTTGTACCCGCAGTGTACGCAGTGTCCGAGCCTAGCAACTCGTCGAGCGCGCGAGATCCAGAACAGGAATCCAATGATGAGCGATTGTATCACCGGTGGACCGAGCAACATGACAACGTAGACGTAGTGAAACCGCTCTGCGACCAGACGGTCCATGTGGCTCCAGATCGCAATGCCAACAAGCGTGCCCGCGCTCGCTGTTACGGACCAAGGAGCCATGCACCGGAACAAGATCAAGGAAAAGCCCAGACATGCCGCGCCGACATAGAAAGGAAGCGGAAAGACCAGTATCCCGTTAAGCCAGACCGACACCTTCATGGGAAACGCCTCGCGAAGCGGTTGCGCGACGGTCCTATACATCGGCGTGGTGGTCCAAAAGTATAGCAAGTAGTTTGAGAGAACGATTCCGAACACAAACACCAGCACGGCGACCACAACAAAAGAGCGAATGTTGACAGCGCGAAGTCTCACCATTTCAGCCCTGCCGCCGTCAAGAGGCAGTCGCAGTAATCGCTACGTGTTCCATTCGAGTTTTCGACCTTTGTAAGGCAGCTTTCTACTTCCTTCATACAATGGCCAAAGGCCAATCCTGTTGCGATACCGCTAAGTTGGCCGGAACAGATGAATGCCGCCCATTTCCGAGCCTCGACAGAGTCAGCTCCAGTTACGGGGGTATCGTCTCCACACCACGTGTTCCACGGAACGGCCGGTGGAGCGCCACGTGCGCCAGGTGGCTGCAGACCGGGAAGAACCACGGGACAAGAGCAATGACCCTTAGGGCTCACGGTGTATGGGCCGGAGGGACACGCTCCAAACCGTTTCTCGCAGTCGGCAGCGGACTTGTTCTGGCGGCACACGCACTGGCGCGGCTTTGTTTCGGTGAGCTCCCAGTGCTCGTTGGTATCGCAGATGTCCCCGTGTTTTCGGGTGCAGATGCCCTCGATGTCCGCGCCCGGCGGAAGAATGTCGAGGATTGTACCGCCACCCATTATGGGCGGCTTGTTCTGTTCGCGCCTGCGACGCGCTTCTTCAAGCTGACCGAAGCCACAGTCGCCGCCGCCTTGCGGCGCCTGGGCCAGGAGGCCGAGCCCATCGAACCTGCCCGTGGGTTGGTTCAGCGCGTGTGCATACAGATTGAGACCGCCGGCCTCGAGCCAAGGATCCCGGCTCACCCACCTCCCCAGCCGGGCGCTGTAGTAGCGATACCCCCAATACCCCAGCCCGGTTTCGTCGTCCCATTGCTTCGTCGAAAACCGCCAGGCGTTGGTGCTCGCGTATGAACCCGCATCGTCGCGCCAGTCGCCGTCGGCGTCGGTGTCCGGGCCGGTGATCTGGCCGTAGGGGTCGTACTCGTACCGCGCCGCCAGCGAAGCCGCGGCGGTCGGTGCGGACAAATCCACAACCTGGCCGACGTTGCCGTTCGCGTCGTAGCAGAAGATGTAGTCCACGCCCGTCGCGACGGTCTCATCGCGGACCGCCAGCAGCCCGCCGATGCCGCCGGCCCCTTCCAGGGAACCCGACAAGTCGCGGCCCCAGGTGTACTTACGCAGCACGTCGTTCTCGCCGTCCAGCTCCAGCAGCAGCAGCCAGCCGTTCCACACGTACCGCCGCCGCTGCGTCTCCTGCCACCCCGGCGGCGTCCCGGCGGTCCACGTCTCGACCACCTTCTCCACCCGCCGCCCCTGCGAATCATACACGAACGAAACCCGCCGGGCGCTGCCGTCGGTCGGCAAAAAAGAAGCCGCCGGGGCGACCTGCACCAGCCGGTTCTCGGCGTCCCAGGTGAACACGCGCGAGATGGCGCTGGGGGCGAACAGGATCCCGAGGTAGGGATCGACGTCGAAGAAGTCGATCAGGCCGTCGGCGTTGATGTCGGCCCAGTCGTACCGCAAATCCCAGCAGGCCTGCGTGCCCGGGTAGCTCGCCGGCGCGGTCTGCTCTGGACGTTGTGTGGATCAAACGAACCTCGTCGGAACGCGCCCGCAGCGGGCTGGGGAGCGCGGCGCCACGCAGTTAGCGCAGGCAGCGGACCGGGCAATCACCTGAACTCGCGAAAATAGTATTGCGGGTGCTGCCGCAATGTTGCTACCATTCCCCCGCAGAGGCGCTGGATCGACGCGTGGTTCAGGCCGCTTGCTGGGAGTAGATCGATTCGTCTACTTGGGAGGCATTCGCGATGACTATTGTCTCTCGTTGGCGCTGCACATCGGTGTCCGTTGTGACCGCTTCCCTGATTGCGGTATGCGGCATAGCGCCGCTGACACGTGCGCAGGAACCGTGCCCGCCGAGTCCGGCCCGCTCGCTGTGTACAAACACACGGTTCGTTCCGGGTGGGATTCAGCCGGACACAAACGCGCCGTGGTGGGACTTCCGGCTGAACCTGTCGCTCCTCGCGGGGCCTGCTCCTGCGGACCTTCCGCCGCGCAGCGTCGATCCAGTACTCGGCTCGTATGCGCTGGTAGCGGCGGACGCGCGGCAACGCGGCGGCACAACAGCGGCGGCTCAGCGGCCAACGCACGCGGGCGCAGTCGATCTGGTCACCGGAGCATTGTTGTATCAGGAGACCGATTTCGAGCTTCCATTTGGCGGGGCGGTGTTTCGGCACATACGCACATACGGGGACAATCCGACCAAGCGATTCAACGGCCAGGCCGGCAGCCAACAGTTCGTGCGCGAGCAGGTGGATCAACTGTTCTGGGACTGGAACGGCCAAAACTGGATGATGAGCGAGAACCCCATCCTCCTGATCGACGCCGCGTATGAGCAGTTGACCGGTCCGACGCAGCGAATGTGCTATCTAATTGCGGATGCACACCACACGATTCCCTTTGCAAAGCAACCCAGCGGCGCCTACGTCGCCCCCTCCTGGTTCGACGCAACGATGCAGCCGGGGCCCGCCAATCCAAGTAATCCTGACAGCCTGCCGGACGAATTCTACGTGTGGTTGGACCGCGGAGCGCTGAAGTACACGTTTCGCGCGAGTTATGAAGACTTGCCAACTTACTTCTCAACCTGCGGAACCCAGTCCGCACATGCGCTGGTCGGGGACGGCGGCCTGGGTATGCCGTACTTCGCGCTGCTTACGCGGATTGAGGATCGCGCGGGGCATCGCGTAGAGATCACGCACGTCGAATCCTCTCAGTTTCCGTGCGACGGGGGCGATTTCGAGCACTCGCCGGGCGGGCCTTTTATCCGCCAGTGCTGTGAAAACTGCAACGAGCGCGGTCAGATTTCACATATAAAACTATACCGCCCCGGGGCGGGCGCTCAAGGCGCTACATGGACGCTGGTCTACACGCACCGACCGTTTGCGTTCTGCAACGTCAGCGCGTTGAATTCACAGGATGATCCTCGCAGCTTATTGGATTCGGTCGAGGTATCGGATCTGTGGTATCAGCACCAGCTGCATTCCATCCACGTCTACGAAGGCGACATCGACGTTTCGCAATTTCCGCCGGCGACATTGCCGCCCAACCATTTTTACGGCGAACCGACTTTGACATCGGACTACTGCCCGGGAGGGCAGTGCGATGTTCCGATCTATGATCCGCGGAATGCGCCGGTGTCGTCTTTCGACGACTACGACGGGATCGACGCGGCGACGCTTCGGGGGCTTCCAGCAAACTGGTCGACCGAGGTTCGTTACGTCTATGAGGAACCCCAGCAGGAGTGGTACAGCTACGCCGAGCCCACGTCGAAATACTTCGCGGCGTACGATCAGAGCGTTGTGGGCACCTGGGGCTCAGGCCAATTCGACCCGCTGGCGGCAAACCTCTTGAAGGCTACGATCGCTCGAAAGCACCCCGGCGAGGCGTTCGCGCAGTCGCTTGCGACCGTGTATCGCTACGACCTCATGCGGGACGAATCGGGCGTCGAGGAGCCGGCGTTTCTGTACCCGGGCGATCGGGGGACGGGCCTTCGAGCCGTGTTTCGCCCGGCGACGATCGCGGGCCTGATCGAAAGTGCAGCCGGCGTGGCGGAGCCTCCGATCGCGCACGTGAATGATCTACTTGTGCTGCCGCCGCGCACGTTGGTACCTGCGAACGACCCAGCCACGCCGGCTCTCGATGAAAAGGAGCTCTTCGACTGCGCCGACGTCGCATCGCGTGGCTACACGGGAGAGGAGAACTACTCACGCACATGGAACTATCCACCCGTGGGATACGCGCGTCTCGTAAGCGACTTGGGGCTCCCCAACGCCTGGGGAAGCGGGACGACGCGCACGGTCGTCGATACGCGCGGCCGCGGGGTGTATCGGGCGGGCGACCAGGCCACCACGTGGATCGCGCGTTTTCGGGTGTTTCCGGAGAGTGAGGCGTGGCCAATTCTGGGGGGCGGCGAGAATACCATTGAACTGATCGACCAAGGGATGGATGACCAAGGGGTGTTCCACTTCCCGTACCGATATCTGAGCCCCGCAGAGCCAGGGAACATGCTGAATCCGCGCCCCGACTGCCCAGTCGCGGCGCCTGGGAGCGGAACTCTCGTCTCGCCATCCTGGAGCGAGCCGTTCTTTGTGACCGTACTGGAGACCTTGCAGGACGGTCGCGACGGGGTGAAGGTCATTCGGGACCGCCGCGTCGTCGAAATGAACATCGCCGGGTTTGTCCTCAGCGATCGCACGTATCGCTTCGATCGCAACGGCAGCGGGCAACTGGTCAACCAGAGCGGCTTTCATGAGCACTACGAGTATGACGACAAGGGCCGCGTCGTGCAGCGCCGAAGTGTGGGGTGGGGGACGCTCGACGAGCCGCAGCAGGCCACGGACGGGCTGATACACTTCTACGAATACGGCGACGATCTGCCAGACGGCCGTCCGAGCGAAGTCGTCGCCACGGGCGTCTTGCGAGGCACCGGGGGATCGCGCTTCTATACGCACAAAGTCGAGCGGCACGCGGACCGCCACGATCTGGTGACTCGCGAAATCCGGTTCCGGGAACCCGTTGCCGATCCGGATGTCTATAGCGCCGAGGAGGCCGAGATAACCGACACCCAGTACGTACTGGATGCGGCGAGAAACAACGCGATTCGCAAGAAGACGGTGCTGCGGCCCACTTCGGCCCGCGTGACTTCGACGGGAGACGTGTTGGTGCGCGCCTTCGAGCGGCATCTGTACGATGATCAGGGCAATGCGACATGGAGCGCGATTGGAAGCGTGTTTGACGCCGATCCGAGTGCGTTCTACGAGTCGTTCGTCACACAGCGCGACTACGACGCCTACGGCCAGGTGCTGATCGAAGAAGTCGATGCCAACGAAGAAAACCCGGGCGAGGGATTTGTGCGCGTCGCGCCCGACCCCGCGGTCGGTGCACCACTGTCGCTCGCGACCACATATGAGTATGACTTGAACTATGGATTGACGAAGGTGGTCAATCCAAACGGTCGCGAACAACACGTCGTCTACGTGTTCACGGGCGGTCTCGATCAACCGTTTGACCAGTGGATCTACAAGGACGTCGTTCCCGCACCAGCGGGTCAGCCGTGCGAGTTGATGGCGCCGGTGGAGCTGCTGCACTTCGAGAGCGGCGTGCTGAAGTGGAAGAAGCAGCTCGCACTGAACACGGCATCGACTTATCCGCCAGCCGGCGGCGAGAGCTACACCGCCGACCAGGTAGTTTCGACCAGCACTCCCGAGCACGATGTCAATGGCCGGGTTGTGGGGCTGGCGGCGACCGGGAGCGACGGGTCGCAGCTCTCCGCCAGCCTTGGCTATCACGCCAGCGGCCAGGTTTCATGGCAACGCGAGCCGGACGGGACGATCACGCGCACCGTCTACGACGATCTGGGGCGTGTTTTCAAGCTCTATCGCGGCACCAATGACATCGACCCGCATTGGGGCACAGCCCCGCCGTATGACCCCAGCAATCCTCCGCTGGGCCATCCGTGCGAGAACGGCTGCCCGGACAACATGACGCTCCTGGAGCGCCGCGCGTATGGGGAGGGCGTCACCGATGCGAATCGGCTCATCGAGTTGCGCCAGTATCGCGACAAGCCCGCCAATCAGTATGGCGCCTGGGATCTCGACGGTTGCGCCCCCGGTGAGACGCCGCCGGAGTGCACCGGGTGGTGGGTCGGCGGCGTCGAGCCCAACGACGACGAAATCGGGTGGATCACCCAGTACGAGTATGACTGGCGGATGCGAGTCGTGTTCGCGCAGCGGCTCGATGCCGGCGGCGCGCCGCTCGCGCTCAGCGTCACGTGGCTCGACAATCTCGATCGGGTGCGGTTTAGCGCGGAGTACGGCGAATCAAGCGTTCCGGCGGCGGTCGATCCGCGCGCGGCGCTTCCCGGCGCGAATCCGCCGACGGCTGCGCAGATTCTGTCCGCCTCGCCGCCGCCGGTCTCGCTCAGTGAGACGATTTACGACGATCGCGGGCTGGTGCAGGAGACTCGTCAGTACAACGTCGCCTCGGGCGCTGCGGCGACGTACACGGCGACGCGCACGTATTACGATTACGCCGGGCGACCGGTGGAAGTGCGCTCGCCCGGTTCGCCGGTGCAGCAGTACGTTTACGACGCGAAGGGGCGGCAGGTGATCAGCCGGGCGGTTGCCGGCGGCGTCGAGGTCACGCGGGCGGAGACGATTTTTGACGACAATGACCGCGCGACGCAGACCATCATGCGCGAGCGTCGCCACGATGCGTTGAGTGGGCCGCTTGATCAGAATTGCATCACAACGTATGCCTACACGTGGTACGATCGCGCCGGTCGGGTGATCGCCAGTGCGGACTATGGCGCGAACACGCCGGGCGACACGTTCACGGGCGGCGGCTCGGCGCCGCTGTATGACCCGCAGTCTCCGCCGTCTCCGGGTTCGAGCGGTCCGCTGGTGATGCGGTATGAGTATGATAGCGCGGGTCGTCAGTGGCGGTTGACGCATGCGGATGGGACGATGACGGAGACGGAGTACGATGATCTGGGTCGTGCGCGGCTGGTGACGGAGAATGCGGGGGATGTGTCGGCGTCGAAGCGTCGGCAGACGGCGTATGACTACGATGAGCAGGGCCGGCTGGTGCGGATGGGCGCGCTGTTGATGGCGGTGGCGAACTTCGCGGTGGTTCCGTGGAGTGCGGCCGACGGCTCGATCCAGGTGACGCGGTTCGACTACGGCGCGGCGGTGGTGGATTCGGCGGGTCTGGCGGTCAGCGCGAATCTCGGGTGGATCGCACACGTGGCGTATCCCGATCCGCTGACGGGCCAGCCGGACGACAAGGGGTTGACGTACAAGTACTACGCGGACGGCGCGGTGGCTTCGCGGCGGGACGAGCGGGGCATCTCGCTGCGCTATGAATACGATGAGCTGGGGCGGCGGACGCGGACGGTGGTGGACGAGGGCGGCTGGTACCCGCCGGCGGGCGAGCCGGAGATTCCACCGCTGGATCGCCTGACGCGGATCGAGCAGCGTTACACGCCGGAGGGCTGGCTGGCGGATGTGACGGCGTACGCCGGGGACGGCGGCGGCGAGCACATTGTCACGCAGAATGCGTATGAATACGACGCCTGGGGCAACCTGACGGCGGAGTGGCAGGCGCACGGCGGCGGGGTGACGGCGACGACGCCGGTGGTGAGCTATGGTTGGAGCTTCAGCGGGTATGACCCGCAGACGCCGGGCAGCAATCATCTGCGGCTGAGCAGCCTGGCGTATCCGCGGCGGATCAGCGACAACCAGCGGCGGACGGTGACGCTGGGATACGGCCCGGGCGGCGGGGTGGACAGCATCTGCGGGCGGGCGACGTCGATCGTGGATGGGGACGTGGGGCTGCTGGCGGGATATGGCTACGCGGGCCGGCAGCGGCGGGTGGAGACTCACTTCGGGAATGACGTTGTCCAGAGTTTTGCGCTGGATGCCGGGGGTCAGCCGGCGGCGGAGGGGTACCCGGGTCTGGACCGGTTTGGGCGGGTGAAGGATCTGCGTTTCGTTCGCGACGGCGATGCGGCCACGCTGCATCGGTATCAGTATGCGTACGATGCGGCGGGCAACCGCACGCAGGCGCAGATCGCGCAGGTTCCGGTGCTGGGCCAGGCGTGGCACGAAGCGACGTACAACTATGGGTATGACGATTTGCAGCGGCTGATTTCTGCGAATCTGGACGCGGCGTCGCCGGCGGCGGTCGATCGCACGACGAACTGGGCGCTGGATTTGCTGGGGAACTGGCGTGGGACGGGTGGGTCTTCGCCGGGCGGGCTGCCGCCGACGGAGGCGGGCGTGCGGCGGACGGGGGATTTTGACGGGGACGGCGCGGCCGATCTCGATGAGCTGACGCAGGTGACGGACGCGGCCAACCGCATCGGTCACGTCTGGCGGACGGTGGATGGTCAGGTTTTGCCTTCTGCGGTTCTGGTGCACGATGCGGCGGGGAGTGTGGTTTTGTGTCCGGCGGCGGTGTGCGGCGGGACGGGGTATTACTACGAGTACGATGCGTTCGGGCGGCTGATGGGGGTCTATGAGGCGGCCGACCTGGGGCCGGAGAGTTTTCATGTCGACGGCCGCCTGGCGGAGGGTTCGACGCCGGGGCCGCTGGTGGCGCGGTGGGTGTATGACGGGCTGGGGCGGGCGGCGTGGCAGGAGTCTCCGGTTGCGGCGGGCAGCGTGAAGCTGCGGCGGGAGGAGTATTTCTACGACGGGGTGCGGCGGGTTCAGGAGGTGGTTTCGCGGCCGGAGGACCAGCTGGTCGTGGATGAGGAGAAGCTGGGGCTGCTGGAGCCGGGGTACTCGGCGGTCTCGCTCGATCCGCTGGTTCCGGGTCATTATCTGGTGACGCTGTTCGCGCAGGTGTGGGAGCAGCGCGAGTATGTGTATGGATTGGAGTATGTAGACGAGTTCCTGGTGCAGTTCGCCAGTGGAGCGGGCAGCGGGGCGGGCGGCGGCGGGGGATCGGGTGGCGGCGGCTCGGGCGTTTCGCCGGCGGCGATGTGGTTCATCCAGGACGCGAACTACAACGTGATGGGCCTGGTGAGCGATGCGGACGGCGGCGACGGTCCGGGCGGTACGCCCCACGGGGGCGCTCCGGGCGGCGGCCCGCCGGCGCCGGGCGAGCCAACGAACTTCTCCGGTCCGCGGGTGCTGCAGCAGTACACGTGGGAGCCGTACGGCACGCTGGTGGCGGCGCAGAACCTGGCGCCCGACCTGAGCGACCCGCTGACGGGCCTGCCGGGCGCGCACGCGCTCAGCCGGGTGGGTCACCAGGGGCTGTTCTTCTCGCGTTTCGACCAGCCGCCGACGGTTCCGGCGCTGTCGCCGGGTGCGGCGGGCCTCTATGGCAACCGCAACCGCTGGTACGACCCGTGGCTGGGGCGGTTCACGACCCGCGACCCGAACGAGACGGCGCTGCCGGTGATCAGGGCGATGGCGGCGTCGGGAGCGGCGATCGACACGCTGGTGGACGCGTTTTCGCCGAGCGGGCACTTCGGGGATGGGATGAATCTGTACCAGAGGATGCGTTCAAACCCTTCGACGCGCCGGGATCCCTCTGGACTCCTTACATTTGGCGACCTCGTGTCAAGCGCCGCGACGGCTGCGACATACGGGTCGTACGCCTATAGTGCAGTCTCGCTGGGACGTCGGTTCGTCAACGATGTCCTGGCCGGCGTCAGTCTCAGGAATGTGCTATTCGACATCGCCGTCGAAGCCGCGGTGGACTATGCCGGCGGCAAAGCGCTCGATGCGGCGCTGGATGGGCTGCGCCTGCTGGGTACCTATCTGCGCGGCGTCAAGCAGCTTCGCCGCAACGATATCGACCCCAGCGATTATCGCAAGCGATACGAAGACGTAAATGGACGGTTGCCGCCGCACGTTCATGTTCATCACATGCTGCCCCCGAGTGTGTTCGAGAAGTACCTATCCAAAGTCCAGCCGCCGCTCGACCTTAACAACCCAGCATTTCTTGGGGCGTTGGAAGACAACGTGCATGGGTGGCTGCACAACAAGAACGGGTTCAACTGGAACGGTCGGTGGTCTGAGTTTCTGAGCACGTATGATACTGCGACAAGCATCCCTGCCGAGGACATCATGGGATTTATGTCGAAGATATCAGCTGAAGCGGGAGACGCCGTAAGGAGGCGTTTTGGATCCTGAACCGAATTTTTACTCTATCGGTCGCGGCTCGGGCTATTATGTGATAGCTGGAAGTCCAACAGGAATGTCTGATAGCGACTATTGGGAAGTCTATTCTGGCAAGCGAAGTCCTCCGCGCGGCGTCTCAATTGAGCTGCCGGCGACTGTCTCCAGAGGGAATTTCGGCCATGTGATCTCCATGGGCGTATGGTCAGAAGAGCTAGTGTTTGCCCTTCGCGAGGTTGGAGCGAGTGGCCTGTCTTCGTACCCCGTGCGCGTCACACATCGCGGGGTTCTGTTGCGCGACTATCGCGGCGTAGTCATTACCGGGCGTGGAGGCAAGTTTGATGCAATACGGAGCCAGGTGACAAGGTGGAGCAGCCTCCCGGGAATACCCATGTTCTTTCGTGGTGTATTTATGGACTGTAAGGAGTGGGACAAGAGCGATGTTTTTCTGATCGAGGGATTCGGGTCTCGCATATTTGTCTCCGAGCGTGTTGTCGATGCTGTTCGATCACTGAAGGATCTGAAAGATCTGAAAGTGCGGCGAAATGACGAAGTCACTTCGCCCTAGTATCGAGCTCGAAGCGCAATGAGATCCACGGTGCGGAGCGTTGTGTCGGCTGTTCCGACGGCCGCTTGATCAGAATTGCATCACAACGTATGCCTACACGTGGTACGATCGCGCCGGTCGGGTGATCGCCAGTGCGGACTATGGCGCGAACACGCCGGGCGACACGTTCACGGGCGGCGGCTCGGCGCCGCTGTATGACCCGCAGTCTCCGCCGTCTCCGGGTTCGAGCGGTCCGCTGGTGATGCGGTATGAGTATGATAGCGCGGGTCGTCAGTGGCGGTTGACGCATGCGGATGGGACGATGACGGAGACGGAGTACGATGATCTGGGTCGTGCGCGGCTGGTGACGGAGAATGCGGGGGATGTGTCGGCGTCGAAGCGTCGGCAGACGGCGTATGACTACGATGAGCAGGGCCGGCTGGTGCGGATGGGCGCGTTGTTGATGGCGGTGGCGAACTTCGCGGCGGTTCCGTGGAGTGCGGCCGACGGGTACCGAGAAGCCCCGCAAATACTCGGGCGCGGTCGGCGCTGCAAGAGCGAGTAGGAGGTCGACGCCCTGGGCCGCGAGTCGTGGCGAGCCAGGATGGAGTATGTCAAAGCGATCGGTGAGTGGCTGAGTTTGTGCGGCCCGCCGTCAATCGCGCTGAGATGAGGGCAAGCGCCGTGAAGAAAAAGCCCGAGGTGCGCGAATCGAAAGCAACTCGTAGAGTGCACGAGCTTTATGCACCGTTGTCGCAGAGCGCAATGCGCGAGCTCGCGTCGGAGCAATATTTGAGCGCGCGCTCTGCTCATAATCTCGTGTTTCACGGGAGTGAGCTCGTCGAGGCGTTTGCGACGTTCAATAGAACGCGAACCGAGTTGTTTGAATCGCTCGGACTTGGCGAGGACGCCGTAACTACACATACGGGGAAGTTGATCGCAGACGCAATGCACATCAGCTACCACTTGGCGTGCCTGCGGCCATCTTTGAATCGCTTGATGTGTGGGCGGAAGAAGCCAAGGCGCCGCGCAGTCGGCGCGCGCAATCCGAGGTCTAATCGGCGCAGTTCCATCGACGGTCGCAGGCCGCAGTCCGGGTGACGCATCTCGGCAGCCTTGCGGGCGCGAGTGCGGCACAGCGAGCTTGCGAAGTGGCCTGTGCCGTGTGCTGCACAGGCGCTCGGGCGCGCAGGTGCGGATCGGTGGCGGCAGGTGTCGCATATCCTCGTTGATGAACGCATGCCGCTTCCGCAGCGTGCGGCAGCGAAGGCGTCGGAACTCGACTGCGTAAGCGGCTGAGGCTCACGGGCAGGTGGCAAATGCACAGCGCAAATTCCCAGCACCAGAGAAAGCAGATGGTAGCCTCGCAAATCAATGTCTTGGACGAGATTGATCGCGGGAAACTCGATGACCTGAAGTGCGCCGCCTGCGGCGAAGCCAGCGCGTCCGCGTGGTTTAGTCGTACCCATCATGCGTACTCTATCTGGGTCGTGTGCCCGGCGTGCGGCTACGCGTTCAGGACGCAGTGTGCAGAACGGCCGCCGGCATTTTGCGAAGAAAGGGTTGATCTCGCGCTGGAACAGCGAGATGAAGCTAGTCATGTGATGCGACGATTCCCTAGGCCTCAGTAGTGCGTGTGTGCCATCGCGCGTCGCGAGAAATGGCAGGTGTTGCAAGGGAGAGCCGGTTTCTGGATCGCCCGTATCGCCGGGTGCCGATCGCCTCCGGCGTCAACGTAAGTTGCATAGCACGCCCCGCCCGGCTGACCGCGATCACTCGCTGGTGCGGCGTCGTCCGGCAACGAGTTCCGGCAATACGTGTTGGCGTTGGTGCGTGTGGTTGTGTGGGTGAGTCTTCCAGCGCGAGAGACCGTCCGCGGCACGTTGTGATGTGTGACGGGGCAGGGGAGCTGCGTTTCAGGAGTTTCCGGGCGGGGCGGACAAGTCAGGTGCGCAGCGATAGTCGTTGCCGATTGGGTGGCGTAGGTGCGCGCGTGGGCGGCGGGCAAGGCGTGCTGAGGGAGATTGTTCGCCAAGACGCGGCGTCTCTATCCGGCCCGCGGCGATGCTCCGGGCTCGACGCATAGCAGGTCGACCGGCTTGGCGTTGCCAAGAAGCCGATGAGTGCGAGTGGGGCGCGTCCCTTCACAATCCTCTGGCGTGTTTCTGGCGCGCCGGCCTGCGCCGATGGGCGACCGCTAGTCATGCGATCTGGCGCAGTGCGTGGGGTTGTGTTGCCGGTCGCGGCTTCGTCGATGGGCAAGCGTCTCTCGCGCGAACGGGGGCTGCGAATCGGCGCGGGTGGTCATGGGTTGGGGGGATGGGGCGGAGCGCTCGCTCGCACAATCGGACACACGGCCGGCCAGCCGGCGGCCAATTCGAATACCCGCCCCGCATCGCACAAACGCCGCGTTTGGCGCAGCCCGCAACCGTGGCGGCGATGCCCGAGCGTTTTGTATTCGCGCGGTCCAGCCGGTACACTCGCGTTTACGAACTCGTCGGGCCGCGCACGCCGGCGGGGGCGTCGCGCCGGCGGTGGACCGGAGGCAGACCGCGAGCATGCTGCTGGCCAACCGACTCGTGATGTTTGGGCAGAACATCTATCTGCTCATCGCCGTAATCTTCCTCCTGGCGTTGTTTGGCGTCGTCGTCCTTGCGGTCTGGACCGCGGTGCGAGCGATGCTGTTCACCCGGCGGCAGCGCCGCGAGGAAGCGGCAGCGCGGGCGGCGAAGCTCGATCACGACGGGCGGCCGCTGCCGCCAGCGTCAGAAGGTCTGTGCGATCGCTGTCAGCGTGCGTTCAATCGTGTATATCACGTGCCGAGCGGGCCGCGGCTGTGCCCGATGTGCTATGAGCTCTCACTCCCGGCGCGACCGATCGAGGCCGCCGCAGCGCCAGCCGCCGCAGCACCGGGGGCCGCGACGGTGACCGCCACCGCGAATGCGCCGCCGGTGACTGCCGCCGCGAGTGCGCCGTCGACGCCTCGCGCGACCGCGGGCAGAGCGGCGTCTCGACCCGAAGCACGCTAGCCTGTGCATCGCATTCGCCCCCAGCACGAACTCGTTGACGGAGCCGCCGCGTGGAAATTCGCCCCGAAGTGCATAACAAGCTGTACGCACTTAGCGACGATCGCAAGCTCAGCATGTGGGAGCTGTTGGAGTATTTCGCGAAGCACGGCTCGCTGCGTGTCTCCGATCTGCATCTGAAGGCGGGCGTGCCGCCGGTGTATCGGGTCGACGGCAAGCTGCAGCGGCTGAAGGGCAACCCGCTGGACCGTGCGACGGTCGAGGCGCTGGCACGGGCGCTGTTCAGCGAGATCGAGTGGGCGGCGCTGAAGAAGAACGGCTCGGTCGACAGTTCGTTCCTGACCGACAACATGCAGTTCCGCGTGAACTGCTTTCACGATAACGACGGCTATGCCCTGGCCATTCGGGCGCTGGAGACCGACCCGCCGCAGGTCGAGAGCATCGGCTTTCCGAATAACGTCTGGCAGGACGTCATCAAGCGGCAGCACGGGTTGGTGCTGCTCACGGGTATGACGGGCGCGGGCAAGTCGACCACGATCGCCTCGCTGATCAACCGCATTGCGGACACGCGACCGTGCCGCATCATCACGCTGGAGGATCCGATCGAGTACCGCCTGAGCAGCCGCACGGCGATCATCTCGCAGCGCGAGGTGGGCCGCGACGTGCCCAGTTTCGAGCGCGGCCTGCGCGACTGCCTGCGCGAAGACCCGGACGTGATCTTCGTCGGCGAGATGCGCGACCGCGAGAGCACCAGCTGGACGCTGACCGCGGCCGAGACCGGCCACCTGGTCTTCAGCACGCTGCACACCCGCGACGCCCGCGGGACGGTGACGCGGATTCTGGACATGTACCCGCCCAGTCAGCAGGATGAAGTGGCCAGCCAGCTCTCGATGGGGCTCAGCCATATCATCGCCCAGAAGCTGCTGCCCCGGTCCACCGGCGACGGCCGCGTCGTGGCGATGGAGATTCTGCACAACACCTACGCCGTGTCGAACCTGATCCGCCTGGCGAAGGTGGAGCAAATCTACACCCAGCTCCAAAGCCAGACCCGCGACGTGCCGGAACAGCGGATGATCTCGATGGAGCGCTCGCTGGCGATACTAGCGAAGAAGGGAGTGGTCACGCCGATCGAGGCGGAGAAATGGGCCAATCATCCGTCGGCGTTTCTGGATGAGATGAAGCGGGTGGATTGATTGGCGCGGCGCGCGATCTCGGGCACGCTGCCGCTTCGAGATTTGCGGTGAACGAGAAACGCGACTCGGCCGCGAGTCGTCCAGCAGTCGGGGCCGCTCATGAGGCGTTGGACGCGCGTCTATGGTTCGAACGGTGCGTATCCACACACCGTTCAAGCCCTTTGTGTATCGCCTCACTGTCGCAATAAGAGCAAGAGCCGCTCGTCGATCGCAAGCAATGCCGCAATCCAGCTGAACGGCCTTAACAAGTCCCCGATAGTCACTCTGATCGGTACGAGGGATCGGGAACGAAGTTTCGGGAGACTCCTCGAATTGTCATCGAACGCATCTCGTGGCTCGACTTGGTCACGTCTGGCGGAGTACAACATCGGGAACACATGCGAGATAACTGCACGCGGGGATTCTCGCAAGGCGACGCCCAGTCGCAGTCTGCAAACATTGCTGGGACGTTCGCGTATGCGCAGTCCGGGGTCGTGCTCTGGGGTGTCGGCGTGAACGGTAGTCGCCCCGATTCCCGTCGGTCATTCATGCGAAGTGACATCGCCGAGACAGCGATCACCAGAGAACTGGTGCGGGTCGCGGCGATTACGCGGAGTCGGCCGCAGACGGGGCACGATGACCCGCGTGACCGCTGCGCGCGCAGGAGCGGCGCTCGCGACTGGAGTCCTGGTACTTAAGATTCGCCGGATGAGACGGCCAGACCCGACCCGCGCGAGCATGTCGGTCTCACCGCTCGGGTCACGCGCGGCGGGCGCCCTGCCGCCTCGCCGCCTCACCGCATCGCATGTATCGCCGCCCCAAACACGCTCTCCGCCGCCTCCATGATCGTCTCCGACGTCGCCGGGTGCGGGTGGATGGTTAGCGCCAGGTCTTCGGCCTCTGCGCCCATCTCCATCGCCAGCACCGCTTCGGCGATCAGGTCGCCGGCGTGTTCGCCGACGATGCCGACACCCACGATGCGGTGCGTCTTCGCGTCGGTGATGATCTTGGTCAGCCCCTCGGGGCGGCCCATCGCGATGGCGCGGCCGGATGCGCCCCAAGGGAACTTGCCCACCTTGCACTGCATGCCTTTGGCCGCCGCCTCCGCTTCGGTCAGGCCGCACCACGCCAGCTCGGGACTTGTATACACCACCGCCGGGATAGCCTTCACGTCGAACACCGTCGGCTTTCCGGCGATCGCTTCCGCCGCGACGATGCCCTCGCGCGACGCCTTATGCGCCAGCATCGGGTCGCCCGCCACGTCGCCGATGGCGAAGATGCGCTTGTCCGCCGTCCGGCGGCTCGGGTCCACCTCGATGAAGCCGCGCGAATTGACGACGACCTTGGTGTTCTCCAGCCCGAGATTGTCGCTATTGGGTTTGCGGCCGACCGATTGCAGCACGCGCTCGAAGACCTTCTTGTGCTTCTCGCCGCCGGCCTCCCACGAAACTTCCACCCCGCGGCCGGTGGCGGCAGCGCCCTTGATCGCTGCGGACGTGTGGATCGCTTCGAACTGCTTGCGCAGCCGCGCGACCAGCGGCCGCGCCAAGTCCTCGTCCGCGCCGGCCAGCAGCCGGTCGAGCGCCTCGATCACCGTCACCTTCGTTCCCAGCGCTGCGTACACCTGCCCGAGTTCCAGGCCGATATACCCGCCGCCGATCACCAGCAGCGACGCCGGAATCGCCTGGATATCGAGCGCGCCGGTCGAGTCGATGCATACCTCCGGCGGAATGACCGCCGGCGGCAGCGTCTTGGGCCGCGAGCCGGTGGCGATGATGCAGTTCTTGAAGCGCAGCCGCCCGCTCTCTGCGCCCTCAAAGCGGATCGTCCGAGAGTCCTCGAAGCGGCCGCGGGCCTGAATGACGCGCACCTTGCGCTTTCCGGCCAGCGTCTTTACGCCGCCGCAGAGGCGATCGACCACCGACTGCTTCCACGCCGCCAGCTTGGCGACGTCGATCTCGGGTTTTTTGAATGTCACACCGAATGCGCTGGCGTCGTGCGCACTTTCGAGCAGGTGCGCGACGTGCAGCAGGGCCTTGGACGGAATGCAACCTTCGCGCAGGCAGACGCCGCCGAGCAGGGGGGATTCGTCGACGATCGTCGTCGAGATGCCCAGATCCGCCGCGCGAAACGCCGCCACATACCCGCCGGGACCGCCGCCGAGCACTACCAGATCACTGTCTTCGACCAGTTCGCCAACGACCACGCGGGTTACCTCGCTGTCGGGATGCGTCGATGCCAGACGGCGCGCCGGCGCCGCCCGCTTCAAGACCGTGCGCTGCCGCTTGAGCGGCTGCGCTGCGGTCCACGCGAAATCCTAACGTTCGGCGCGACTCCTGCACAGCGGCCGCGGCGCGGTTGGCTGGCTGTCCCTCGCCGGCGGGCGCGCGGTGTCGGCGCGATCAGGCGGAAGCGGGGCGTGTGCGGCGCCATGTCGCGCGGACGCTCCAGAAGCCCAGCAGGCAGATAGCCGCGAGCACCGCCGCGCAAAGCAACGCGAACTTGGCGTATGTGAACGGTGCGGCCGCGAGGATGGATTGCAGACGCGCTTCGTCGGCGACGCCGCAGCCGATGAGGTAGTTCTCCGCCAGGTCGGTCAGCACGAATCCGCACGGGAGCAGCAGCAGCGCGGCCAGCGCGCCGCCCGGCAGCCGCAGGCGCGTGCCAAACACCAGGATGGGCGTCGCCACGAGCGACGCGCTGGCCAGCATAAACAGTGCGTCCCAGCGATGATGCGCCCGGTAGAGCGCGCGGATCTCCGCGCCGCCCCGTGCGATGCGCTCTGCTGCGTCGGCTGCGGAACGTGCCGGCAACTCATCGAACGGCGGCCCGTGGTTCGTGAGCTGCCTATAGGGGCCGAGCGTGACGACGCTCGTCGCGACAAGCAGCCCGCCGGGCGCGAGCCAGAGCCACGCAAGCCTCATCGCGCCGCCCGCGCGCGACGCCGCAGCCGTTGCGGCCGCGCCCCGGGAACCTGCTCGATCAGCGCTCGGGCCTCCAGATCCTGCTTCACCGTCACCAGATACCACTTCACCGCGGCGCCTTCCGGGTAAATCGCGGGGTCGAGCAGCGGGCGAACGTGCTGCGGCAACTCCGCAAAGGCGATCCCCGCAGCGTTTCGCGGCGTGACGCGCAGCAGCACCCTGCGCATCTCGTCGTACTTGGCGCGCTCGATGCGCACGCCGTTTTTCCCTTGGGGATGCAGCGTCAGAATCCTGTCCGCGTCCTTCTGCGACTTCTTCATCTCGTACCTCCGCCCAGCCAGGCCAGCAACCGACGAATCGCGCCCTGCGACGGGGCCATGCAAGCCGCCGCGCCGGCCGGCGGCGGCTCCGCCGGCTGCCACAGGGAGTCCAGAACGGCTGGGAGCCGCTTGCCGTAGATCGTCGGCAGCCCGGATTTCAGAATGCGACTGACAAGCCACGCCTTCAGTCCGCGGAACCCGCTCTGTCGCATGCGGAGCCGGGTGCCGCCGGCCTCGGGCGACAACTCGAATTTCACGATGGTGTCGATCGGACCGCCTTTCCAGGAGATCGAAAGCCGTCGCTGCTCGACGAGTTCGAGCACCTGACAGTGAACAACTCCGTCGAAGCCCGGTCCGGGCTGCGTGCGAAACGTAAAGCGGTGGCCGATGCGCGGCTCGAAGTCGTTGGGCATCAGCCAGCGGGCCAGCAACTCGCGATCGGTCAGCGCCAGCCAGACGCGCTCCGGCGGGTGCGGGTACCAGCGCTCGAAGTTCAATTCCGCCATCTATCTGCTCCGCTTCGAAGTCCGCCGCGGTCGACCGGGCGACGGGGTCGTCTCGTCAAGCACAGCACCCAGCGCATCGAGCCGCTGGTTCCAGAACCGCTCATAGTGCCGCAGCCAATCGGCGACGGTGCGCAGCGGCGCGGGTTGCAGCGCATACCAGCGCCGCCGGCCGTCCGCAGCGCTACGCACCAATCCAGCTTCGCGCAGGATGCGCAGGTGCTTCGAGAGAGCCGGCTGGCTGAACCGGAAGTGTGTCAGCAATTCAGAGACGGTGCGTCGGCCGCCGGCGAGCAGATCGAGAATGGCCCGGCGGCTGGAATCGGAGATGGCGTGGAACGCGGCTTCCATGCCGTCTATAGATAACCAATCGGTTATGTAATGTCAACGCGCGTTTTCAGTTGTTTGTGCGAGCGTGGGGTGCGCCGGGCCTCAATCGGCGGCGCGCCGGCCGCAGGCCGGCGACGTTGCATGCCCGCGGCGCGTTCCGCGGTTACGATGACCGCCGTCGTAGTCAACGCATTCTTCGTCCGTCCGCAGGAGCCGGCGCGTGGTGTCCTCGTCGAGTGAAGCGATCGGGTTTGTTGGACTGGGGATCATGGGTTTGCCGATGGCCGGACACCTGCTCCGCGCCGGCCGACGATTGTTCGTCCACACCCGTACGCGGGCGCGCTGCGCGGCGCTGCTGGCGGAGGGTGCGGTGTGGTGCGACGACCCGGCGGAGGTCGGGCGGCGCTGCGACGTGCTGGTCACGATCGTGACGGACACGCCCGACGTGCACGCGGTGCTGTTCGGCCCGCGGGGTGCTGCGCAGACGCTGCGGTCCGGCGCCGTGGTCGTAGACATGAGCACGATCAGTCCGGAGGCGACCCGCGAGTTTGCAGCGCGGCTCGCCGCGGGCAACGTCGCACTGCTGGACGCGCCGGTCACCGGCGGCGACGTCGGCGCTCGCAACGCGACGCTGACGATCATGGTCGGCGGCGACGCTGCGGCGTTTGAGCGCGTGCGGCCGATCCTGGCGCAGCTGGGCAAGACCATCGTGCACGTCGGGCCGACCGGCAGCGGGCAGGCGCTTAAGGCGTGCAATCAGATTCTCTGCGCGCTCAACATGATCGGCGTCTGCGAGGCCTTGACGTTGGCGCAGCGCAGCGGGCTCAGTGCGGAGACGCTCCTGCAGGTGCTTTCAACCGGCGCGGGCGGGTCCTGGGCGCTGGCAAACCTCGGCCCGAAGATCGCCGCCGGCGATTTGAATCCGGCATTCATGATTAAGCTGATCCAGAAGGACTTACGGATCGTGCAGGAAGCGGCGCAGCGTCTCGGCGTGCCGCTGCCGGGAACGGGGCTGGCGCAGCAGTTGTTTCGAGCGGTCGAAGCGCTGCCCGGCGGGGGCGACCTCGGTACTCAGGGCATGATCCGCGCGTATGAGCGGTTGAGCGGCGAGTGACGCATCTCGCGGCAATTTTCTGGACCCGACGGCTCGGGTTCGGGTAGATTCTCGCGGCGAGCCGAAAGCGAGGGAGCCGCGATGAGCCGCGTGCGCGTATTGGTCGGAACCAAAAAGGGCGCGTTCATCCTCACATCCGATGGCGCTCGCCAGCGCTGGAGCGTCAGCGGGCCGCACTTCGGCGGCTGGGAAATCTACCACCTGAAGGGCTCGCCGCGCGATCCGCAGCGCATCTACGCCTCGCAGACCAGCGGCTGGTTTGGGCAGATCATCCAGCGCTCCAATGATGGCGGCCTGACGTGGGAACAGCCCGGCACGCCGCCGGGCGAGCCCACCACGACGCCGGAAGGCATGCCCAAGGGCGAGAGCAACAAGTTCGTGTATGACACGTCGCCGGCCAGCGGCAAGCCGCTCGGCACGCACCAGTGGTACGACGGCACGCAGCACCCGTGGGAGTTTAAGCGCGTCTGGCACATCGAACCCGCCCTGAACGATCCGGACGTGGCCTATGCCGGCGTCGAAGATGCGGCGATTTTTCGCACGACCGACGGCGGCAAGACCTGGCACGAACTTGCCGGTCTGCGCGGTCATGAGTCGGGCCCGAAGTGGCAACCGGGGGCGGGCGGCATGGGCGTTCACACCATCGTGCAGGACGCAGCCAACCCGGGTCGGTTGTTCGTTGCCATTTCCGCCGCCGGTGTCTTCCGCAGCGACGACGCGGGCGCCCGCTGGCGGCCGATCAACCGCGGTCTTTCGTCGCAGTATCTCCCGGAGCCGGCCCCGGAGGTGGGTTTCTGCGTCCACCGCATCGCCCAGCACGCGGCGCGACCGAACACGCTGTTCATGCAGCTCCACTGGCACGTCTGCCGCAGCGACGACGGCGGCGAGTCCTGGCGAAAGGTCAGCGGGAACCTTCCGAGCGACTTCGGCTTCCCCATCGTCGTGCACGCCCATCAGCCCGACACGGTCTATGTCGTGCCGATTCTGAGCGATTCGCTGCACTACCCGCCGGAGGGCAAGCTGCGCGTTTATCGCAGCCGCGTGGGGGGCAACGAGTGGGAGCCGCTGACGCGCGGGCTGCCGCAGAGCGATTGCTATGTAAACATCCTGCGCGGCGCGATGTCGGTCGACACGCTCGATCCGTGCGGGGTGTACTTCGGCACCACCGGCGGACAGGTCTACGCTTCGGCCGACGGTGGCGATTCGTGGACGCCGATCGTTCGCGACCTGCCGGCGGTGCTAAGCGTCGAGGCGCAGGCGATTCCGTAGCGGCCGCGCCTCCGGCCGGCATTTGCAGCGAACGTCGCCGGCGTCGCGCCGCCGCAGCGCAGCGCGAAATCCAACCCCGCACTCGGAGCGCCGATGATCCGCATCATGCTGCCGTTTCACCTGCGCACGCTGGCGCGCGTGGACGGCGAAGTGACTCTGGATTTCTCAGGTGCGGCGACGCAACGCGCGGTGCTCGACGCCCTCGAGGCCCGCTATCCGATGCTGCGCGGCACCATCCGCGACCACGGCACGTTGAAACGGCGGCCGTTCATTCGGTTCTTCGCGGAGCAGAGAGACCTGTCGCATGACCCGCCCGACGCGCCGTTGCCGGAATCCGTCGCGGCGGGCAGAGAGCTGCTGTTGATCGTCGGCGCGATCGCCGGGGGGTAGACTGAAGCGCGAATCACAATTACCGCTACGAAGTGTTCAGCGGCGGCACGCTCGGGCGCGAGAACTGTCCCCGCCGCCAACTCTGACCATCATCGATGATCGGGCTTCCTACGGCGAAACTCGCGCTGCGTCCTCCGGCGCCCAGTGTGGTCGAGGCCGAAGCGACTCGGGACGGCGCCGTTGGCCGTGTCCGGGCCTACGCCCAGTCATCGCCGTTGACCCGCACCACCGAAAAAGCCGCTCAGTTCTTTGCGCCATAGACCGCTGTCGCGCATCCGAAAAAGAACGACTTCTGCGTGGCGCTAAGCCCCGCGGCCCGCAGCGGTTGAACAAGTCGCTCGCAGTCGCCGAATGCCGTCGTATACACTCCCAGCATTCGATAGTTGTCCGGATTGCCGAGAAACAACCGCCCGATGAGCGGGATGAACCGGCTGACATAGAACATGTATGGCACGCGCAGAATGGACGGCGGCACCGAAATCTCCAGCAACGCGAACGTCCCGCCACGACGCAGCAGCCGCCATACTTCCCGCGCGAAAACAACATGTTGCGCCGCGCTCAACGTCTTGACTGCAAAGCACGCCACCACCGCATCGGCGCTTTCGTCCAGGAGATCCGAGGCCAGCGCGTCCTGCTCGCGCACCTCGATGGACGGCGCGCCGAATCGAGCGGCGTTCCGGCGGCCACGCCGACACATTTCCGCGGAGTAATCGACGCCGACGATGCGGCCGGCGCCCCCGAGAGATTTTGCGATTCGCGGCCAGCACTCGCCCATGCCGCACATCAGGTCGTAGACCACCATTCCAGGGCGGATCGCGGCCAGCCCGACGCACTGCGTCCTCCAGCGCGAGCAAAACCCCAGCGACGACACTAAGTTGACGACGCCATAGGTTGCCGCCATTTGGTCGAAGAGCCCACGAACGGCGTCAACATCGTATGTAGCGTTCGGCATGCCGCGCTTGATTGAAACGGACGAACGGACGACCGCAAGCGTCGCGGTCTATCTTACGTTGAAATACCGTGCCGCCGGGTGATACGCGATCACCGCGCTTGTGCTCTGTTCCGGTTCGAGTTGGAACTCTTCGCTGAGCGTGATTCCGATCCGCTCCGGCTGCATCAGCTTCATCAGGATGGCCTGATCCTCCAGTCGCGGGCACGCCGGGTAGCCGAAGCTGTAGCGGCTGCCCTGATAGCCCTGCTGAAACAGCCGGCTGATCTCGCGGGCGTCGCCCCCGGCGATTCCCAGCTCCATCCGCACCTGCTTGTGCAGATACTCCGCGAGCGCCTCGGCGGTCTCGACGCCCAGCCCGTGCAGAAACAGGTATTGCTGATAGTCGTTCCGCGCGAACCACTCGCGCGCCACTTCGCTGACGCGCTGCCCGGCGGTCACGATCTGAAACGCCGCAACATCGGCCACGCCGCCGCCGACTGGCCGCCAGAAATCGGCCAGGCACCAGAACGGCGACTTCCGCTGCCGCGGGAAGTGGAAGCGCGCGAGCTCGCGACGCGCGGCGCTGCCGTTTCCATCGCCGCCGGGCGGCGCGTAGATCACGAGGTCGTCGCCGTCGCTGTTGCAGGGCCAGTATCCGTAGATCGCCTTGGGAGTCAGGATGCCTTCGCGTTCGGCGCGCTGCACCAGCTCCCGATAGATCGGCCGCACCTCGGCGTCGATATAGCGCTTGAAGTCTTCCCGGCTGCGGCCCTTCTTGCGGAAGCCCCACTGCACCTGAAACAGCATGACTTCGTTCATGTAGCCCAGCGCCGCCCGAATCGGAATCTCCTCGACCAGCCGCGCACCCCAGAACGGCGGCCGCGGCGCCGGGAATTCGTGCGTGATGCCCGACCGGACCGCCGCGCCGGGCGACGCAGCGGGGGCCGCGCCCTCCGCCCCGCCGCCGCTTCCGACGGCGGCGTCCGCCTCTTCGGTCTCGCCGACTTCGCGCAGACCGTAGCGCTGCTGCAGCTCGGTGTCGAGTTTCGCCAGGTTCCGCCCGCGGGCTTCCGCGGCGGTGCGAACCGGCTCCGCCCGCGTCGCCGCAGGCCGCGCCTCCTCGGTCAGCGTGGAGACGCCTCCGCCGGACGCGGCCGCCGCACCCGCCGCCTCGGCGACGAGACCGCCTTCGACGTGCCCCGGCGCCCCGCGATACGTCGTCCGCGGCGCGCGGCCTTCGCAGATGTCCGCCATGAGCCGCAGCCCATCGAAGGCGTCGCCGGCGTAGAACAGGGCCCCGGCGTAGATCGCCCGCAGATCCTCCTCGACATACTTGCGCGTCAGCGCCGCGCCGCCCAGGATCACGGGCACGTCGATACCGTGTTCGTTCAACACGCCCAGGTCGTCGCGCATCACCAGCGTGCTCTTCACCAGCAGCCCCGACAGGCCGATCGCATCGGCGCGGTGTTCGCGCCACGCGGCGATGACGTTGTTGACCGGCTGCTTGATGCCGAGGTTGTAGACCGTGTAGCCGTTGTTGCTCAGGATGATGTCGACCAGGTTCTTGCCGATGTCGTGCACGTCGCCGCGCACCGTCGCCAGCACGATCTTGCCGCGGCTGCTCCCCTCGGATTTCTCCATGTGCGGTTCGAGGCACGCCACCGCCGCCTTCATGCATTCCGCGCTCTTCAGCACGAACGGCAACTGCATCTGCCCGCTGCCGAACAGCTCGCCGACCACCTTCATGCCGTCCAGCAGGAAGGTGTTGATGATCTCCAGCGGGGCATACCTCGCGCGCGCTTCATCCAGATCGGCGTCAAGGCCGATGCGGTTGCCGTCGATGATCCGCCGCTTCAGCCGCTCCTCGATCGGCAGATCGGCGATCCGCGTCTTGACTCCGACTTTTTCATCCGCCGCGAACAGTCCGATGAACCGCTCCAGCGGATCGCCGGCGTCGCGGCGGTCGTGGATCAGATCGAGCGCCGCGTTCCAGCGTTCGTCGCTGATCTGGTTCCGCGGCAGGATCTTCGCCGCGTGGACGATCGCCGCGGTCAGGCCGCGCAGGCGGGCCTCGTGCAGAAACACCGAGTTGAGCACCACCCGCGCGACCGGCTGCAGGCCGAAGCTGATGTTGCTCAGGCCCAGGATCGACTGGCAGCGCGGGAAGCGCTGCATGACGCGCTCGATGCCGTCCAGCGTCTCCAGCCCCAGCCGCCGATCCGCCTCGTTGCCCGTCGTGATCGGGAACGTCAGGCAATCCCAGAAGATGTCCTCTTCGCGCATGCCATGCCGATTGACCAGCAGGTCATGAATCCGCGTCGCGATCGACAGCTTGCGGTCCGCGGTTTTGCCCATCGCCTCGACCGGGTCTTCGTCGATCGTCAGCGCCACGACGGCGGCGCCATATTGCCGGCACAGCCGCGCGATCCGGGCGAGCTTCTCCTCGCCGTCTTCGAGGTTGACCGAGTTCACGATGCACTTGCCGCCGGCCAGCTTCAGGCCCGCCTCCAGCACGTCGATCTGCGTGCTGTCCAGCATCAGCGGCGCGGTCACCTCGCGCGCGAAGCGGTCGACGATCCGGTGCATGTCCGGCACGCCGTCGCGGCCGACGTAATCGACGCAGACGTCCAGCACATGCGCCCCCTCCTCCTTCACCTGCTCGATCGCCATGTGAACGCAGCCGTCGAGATCGCCATCGACGATCATCTGCTTGAATTTCTTGCTGCCGTTCGTGTTGCACCGCTCGCCGACGATCAGGAACGAGTTGTCCTGCCGCATCGGTACGGCCTGATACAGGCTCGCCACGGCCGGCTCGTGCGTGGGGCTCCTTGGGGTCGAGTAGCGAGTAGCGAGTGGCGCGTAGCGAGTGGCGGAGTCGCCGTCCTCGCCGCCGTTTGGATCGCTCTTCGCTTCGCTCTTTGCTGTTCGTTCTTCGCTCTTCAACTCGCTACTCGCTACTCGCTCCTCGCTACTGCGCAGCGCCCTCACCACCGCCCGCAAGTGCTCCGGCGTCGTTCCGCAGCAGCCGCCGACGATGTTCACCCCGTCGACCGCGACGAACTCCTGAAGCCAGCGCGCCATTTCCTCCGGCGTCAGCGGGAAGTACGGCTGCCCGTTTACCAGCTGCGGCAGACCGGCGTTCGGCAGCACGCTCAGCTTTCGCGAGCAGTTTCGCGACAGGTAGCGGATGTACTCGCTCATCTCCTGCGGACCGGTGGCGCAGTTCAGCCCGATGACGTCGACTTCCGGGTAGGTCTCTATCGCCGTCATCGCCGCGGCGATGTCCGTGCCCACCAGCATCGTCCCGGTCGTCTCGATCGTCACCTGGCACATCAGCGGCACGCGCCGCCCGCAGCGCTCGAACGCCCGCCGCACCGCTTCGATCGCCGTCTTGGTCTGCAGAATGTCCTGGCAGGTCTCGATCAGCAGCACGTCCGACCCGCCGTCGAGCAGCCCGCGGGCCTGCTCGAAGTAGCTGTCGAGCATCGTGTCGTAGTCGATCTGCCGCAGCGAGATCAGCTTGGTGCCCGGCCCCATCGACCCGATCACGAAGCGCGGCTGCCGGGCCGTGCTGAGCGCATCGCACGCCCGCCGTGCGATCTGCGCGGCCCTGACGTTAATCTCGTAGCAGCGATCGTGCAGGTCGAACTCGGCCAGCACGTGCTTCATGCCGCCGAACGTGTTGGTCTCGACCGCGTCGCAGCCGACTTCGAGGAAGTTGCGATGAATCTGCTCGATCGCGTCCGGCCGCGTGAGCACGAGCACTTCGGAGCAGTTCTCCAGCCCGTTGTAGTCGCTCAGCGGCAGGTCCAGCGCGTGCAGGCTGGTGCCCATCGCCCCGTCGAAGATGAGCACCTGCTCGGCCAGCCGCTCCAGAAACAGCGATGATCGCTCGCTCACGCACAACCCTTTGCGCAGACGTTTGTTACGGCCCGTGCCGCTCCGCTCCGCCGAGCGGCCGACCGATCGTCGCCGCCCGCGGGAGAACACGACATCATAGCGAACTCAGGCGGTCGCCGCGTTGCGGTTCGGGATAACGCAGCGACAACGTCGATTTGGCGCTATCTGCGCTTGACTACGTTATCGTACGTAATCTCGTTACGATCGGTCGTGCGCGGATCAGGCCAACGCGCCGGTCCCGGCCCTCGAGTGCCGTCGCTGCCGCCGCGCGGCGCGTAAAACCCAGAAATTCGGGAGTATCGCCCATGTCGCTCGGAATTCGTCTGGCCGCCGAGTTTCTCGGCACCTTCTGGCTGACATTCGGCGGCTGCGGCAGCGCCGTGCTGGCGGCGAAGTTCATCGCCGCGGAGGGGGCGACGCCGCTCAACCTCGGGATCGGCCTCGTCGGCGTTTCGCTCGCGTTCGGTCTGACGGTGATCACCATGGCCTACGCGATCGGACACATTTCCGGTTGCCATCTGAACCCCGCGGTCTCGGTCGGACTCGCGGTCGGCGGGCGCTTCTCGCCGGCGGACCTGCCGGGGTATGTGCTCGCACAGGTGATCGGTGCAGCCGCCGGCGCCGGGGTTCTTTACGTGATTGCCTCGGGGCAGGCCGGGTTCGCCATCAGTGCGAGTGCGGCCGGCGCCTTCGCGACCAACGGCTTCGCCGAGCGCTCGCCCGGCGGCTATTCGCTGGTGGCCTGCCTGGTGGCTGAAGTCGTGCTGACATTCATGTTTCTGATGATCATTCTGGGGGCCACGGACCCGCGCGCCCCTGCGGGTTTCGCTCCTATCGCGATCGGACTGGGCCTGACGCTGATCCACCTCATCGGCATCCCCGTCACGAATCTCTCGGTCAATCCGGCCCGCAGCACAGGTCCCGCCCTGTTCGTCGGCGCTGCCGCGCTTGGCCAACTCTGGCTGTTCTGGCTGGCGCCGCTGGTGGGGGCCGCCCTGGCGGGTCTTGCCTATCCCGCGCTGGCCGGCCCGGCCAAGCCCGCCGCATCCTGAACACAGCGCACCCCGCCCGCGCGCCGCAGATTCAGCGCGCCGCAGACTGATCGCGCCGCAGACTCCTCGCGCCGCAGGCCAGGCGCGCCGCAGACTCCTCGCGCCGCAGGCATAGCGCGCCGCAGACTCATCGCGCCGCACGCACAGCGCGCCGCAGGCGCAGCGCGCCGCGGGCTCATCGCGCGGCAGGCCCAGCGGGCGGCTGCGAGCGCGTGAGTTTGTGAGTTTCTCATCGCGGGAGCCGGGAGCATGGGCCTGCGAGCGTGTGGCTCTTTTGGGTGGGGCGGGCATTCTGCCCGCCCGCGGGGCTCGCGGACCGCTCATGAAAGTAAGTGAAGCCAAAAAGTTCACAGGCTCACCGGCCTGTGCGAAGGGTGGTCTTGGTTCTCACGCAGCGAGTAGCCATGCGGTGTGTGGCATGCTCTCGCGGATGTGTGGCACGCTCTCGCGGATGTGTGGCATGCCTTCGCGGTACTCCGCGTAGGCATGCCGAGTGGGAAACCCGCCGGGTTCCAGGGCGCAGCCGCGCAACACGCGTGTGGCGCCGCCGCTCCGCACGCCCGGCTCGCGTAGGCGGACTGCATCCCGCAGGAGGACGACCGGTGCGCGCGAGCGGCGCCAGATCGCTTGACCTACGGCGCCTGCACCCCGCAGCCGCCGAAGAGGCAGTTGACGAACGGGTCGATGTCGAAGAAGTCCACGCGGCCATCGCGGTTGACATCGGCGGTGATCTGCCAGCAGTCGGGATATGCGGCGGCGTAGCCGGTTTCGTCGAACAGCGCCAGCAGGAACGGGTCGATGTCGAAGAAGTCGATGCGGCCGTCGCAGTTGG